>JAFZIN010000017.1 GCA_017554305.1 Bacteroidales bacterium
ACCAACCTCTTTGAGGCGCCTCTTGGAGACAGTAAGATACATCAGGGAATTACAACAGATATTGGCGGTAACTGCGGTTACTCTCCGTTCCCATTCTCAGATGAGGAGTATGCAGCCCGCAAGAACACAACCCGCTTTGGCTATCCTTTCTGGCAGAACATAGACGGATTCTATGACGCCCTGAGAAAGAACACAATAGGAATAAACTACGGAAGTTACGTAGGCCACGGAGATATCCGCCACGTTGTTGTTGGAGACAATGATGTTGCCGCAACTCCTGATCAACTCAAGCAGATGTGCCGCATTCTGGAGACCCAGTTGGAGATGGGAGCCGTAGGTCTCTCATTCGGACTGGAGTATACTCCGGGTTCATACGGCCGCACTGAGGAGTTCATTGCTCTGCTTAAGGTTGTTGCAAAGCATGACGCCCTCTATGCAATCCACATGAGAAATGAGGATGACCGCGTGGAAGAGGCTATTGCTGAGGCAATTTCACTGGCAAGAGAGTCCGGTGCAAGATTGGAAATCTCTCACCTTAAGGCTCAGAACCAGAACAACTGGCACAAGGTTCCAAGCATGCTCAAGCTGATTCACGATGCAGAAAAGAGCGGAATGGATATTCACTTTGACCGCTACCCATACACCGCATTCTCAACCGGTTTGGACTGCTTCATCCCTCTGGCTCAGAGACAGGGTTCAAAGAAGGAGATATTGGCAAGACTGGACAATCCTCCTGAGGAGAAGATAATTGAGGAGTATGCACTCGGAAGAGTTAAGCGTCTGGGAGGTCCTCACTGCATTCTTATTGCTGCTTGCTTTGCTCCTGGAAATGAGAAATATACAGGCAAGTTCCTGGATGAGTGCTGCAAGATTTCCGGAATGGATATGTGGCCAATGATTAAGTATCTGCTTAAGAGTGAAGACCTAGATGTTAATATGGCGGGCTTTGCAATGAAAGAGGAGAACCTGCGTACTCTGCTCAATGACCCTCTGGCAATGGTAATTACAGACGGAAGCGTTTACTCTCCTGAGGGAAGACTGGGACAGGAGGCACCTCATCCGCGTTCATACGGAGCCTTCACAAACTATATGGGCAAGTATGTAAGAGATGAGAAGTTCTGTGATTTGCAGACAGCTATTTACAAATGTACCGCGCTGCCTGCCAGCCAGTTGAAACTCAAAGACCGCGGACTTCTGAAGGAGGGTTACTGTGCAGACGTACTGGTATTTGACCCTAAGACAATTGCAGACGTTGCAACATACGGACAGCCTCACCAATTCTCAATTGGTATAGACCACGTATTTGTAAACGGAGCTCACGAACTCAAAGACGGAAAGTACACAGGCTGTGACCTTGCCGGCGTAATTATTTAAGATTCAGCCTCCTCCTTTCCAAAGGCGGAGACAATCTTACTTACAAGGGGATGGCGGACAATATCTTCAGTATCAAAGTTTATTACCGCTATCCCTCTTATTTTGCCCAGCATCTTAATTCCCTTTGCAAGACCTGAATCCTCCTTGTTCGGAAGGTCTATCTGGGTCATATCTCCGGTAACTATGAACTTGGAGTTGTTACCCATTCTGGTAAGGAACATCTTTAACTGACCAAGTGATGTATTCTGCGCCTCATCCAAAATTACAAAGGCGCTCTCAAGGGTGCGGCCTCTCATATATGCCAGCGGAGCAATCTGAATTGTGCCCTCCTCCATAAGTGTCTTAAGACGCTGAGGGGCAATCATATCTCCAAGTGCGTCATAGAGCGGCTGCAGGTATGGATCCAGTTTCTCCTTTACGTCTCCAGGAAGAAATCCCAGCCTCTCTCCTGCCTCAACTGCAGGACGGGTGAGTATCAAACGCCTCACCTGTTTGTTCTGCAACGCCCTTACTGCCAGAGCAATGGCGGTGTAGGTCTTGCCTGTTCCTGCAGGGCCCAGAGCAAAAATCAGATCGTGAGTATCAAAATCCTTAACCAATTTCTTCTGGTGTTTTGTTCTGGCACACACCATCTTACCGTTGTTGCCCACAACAATCATATCCTTGGTGGTAGCGTTGGTAACAACCTCCGGCTCGCTCTTTTTCTTGGCAACAGGAGTAGGCTGGAAGATGGAATCTACATCATCCGTATTGAGATGACGTTTGTTCAGTTTAATTTTTGCCAGTGCGTTTATGGCGTTTTCAAAGGTGTTTATGTCTTTGTAAGTTCCTTTGAGCTTGATGGTTGTATCTCTTGGAGTAACCTTCAGAGATGGAAAGTAGGCGCAAAGGTGGTTTATGATTTTGTCATTGATTCCGTAGATATCTATAGGATCAATATTCTGCAGTTGAATTTTCTTTTCCGGCATAAATCAGTCACTTATAATCTTTATCAAATCTTTCTTAATGAGTGTTGGGTAAAAGTTTTTAAGCGTTTTGAAAGACTCTTTCTGTTTGGCGGTTTTTCCTCCCTCTTTAAACTCCTCTCCCTCCATAAACTCCTCCATTGGAACAACGGTGTAATCCTCCAGCAGCTGCCCCTTTCTAAAGCACCACAGGTATTTCCAATCCGGCATAAGCATACGGAGGCTTCCCATTGCATCTCTCTCAAAATGAAGAGATACCAGAATACCGGTGTGGGTGTATCCGCTAAAGTACTGATTGGATACATAGTTGCCCAGAGAGTAGAAAACAACTCTTTGTACAGTATCTCCCTTTGCATAGATATAGCCCTCCTCCGGAACGTGAGGGTGACCTCCAATTATGGCGTCAACTCCCTCGTTGAACATAAACTGCGCATACTTCTTCTGCAGCGAGGATGGCTCAGTGTGATACTCTTCACCCCAGTGAGGAAGTGCAATTATAAAGTCTGCACCCTTCTTCTTTGCCTCAAGAATATGTTCCCTAATCTCTGTACTGTCTTGCAGGTTAACGTAATAGGGGCTCGGTACTGGTATTCCGTTTGTGCCGTATGTAAAGTTGAAAAGGGCAAACCTTATTCCTTTGAGTTCCACCAAAAGGAGGGAAGATGTGTCTGCCTCCTCTTTGTTGCGGTAGGCTCCAAGCCTCTGAACCTTAAGGGTATCGTAGGCATCTATGGTCTTTTTGAGTCCTGTTGCTCCTCTGTCACATATATGGTTGTTGGCCATAAGGAAGAGGTCTATCCCGCTCTCCTTTGCCTGGGTTGCAATCTCATACGGAGCGGAGAAGTAGGGGTAGCCGCTGTAAGGTTTGCATCCTACCGTAAACTCCATATTTGCAACCATATAGTCTGCCTTCTTAAACTCCTCCTCCATATAACGGAAGGTGTTGGCGTAGTTGTATGTTCCGTCTCCCTGCAGCGCCGCCCTTATCTGCCCTCCGTGCTGCATCACATCTCCGATGAAAGAGATGGTTACGGTATCCGGCTTAATCTCCTGCTGTTGAGGGGCCGGTGCGCTTGCCCCTCTGCAGGCGCTCAGAAGCAACCAGGGAACTATTAAAACTCTTATAATCTTCATATTTACAAATATAGCTTTTTTTGTGATTGGGCCATAATTTTGCTAAATTTGTCGGTCATATAAATCAAATAGAAATGGACAAAAAGCTCCTTGCCGTATTGGCTCTTTCAGCCCTTCTTTTCTCCGGCTGTGACTGGATTAGAGAGAAGTTGGATATGCCTACATCCAAGCAGATTGCGGAAAAGAAAGAGAAGATTATTGCCGCGCAGCAGGCTGCCGTCAAAAAGGATACCCTTAAGGCGGATACCCTGGCTGCTCCGGTTAAAACCGAGGCGGTCTACTATGTAATAGTTGGCGCCTTCAATAGTGACGAGTTGGTTCTTCTCAGTATGGAGAAGCACAAAGGAATACTGCAGGAGCCGTTTGCCTTTAAAATTCCATCGGGATTAAAACTGGTCTCAATTGGTGGCTATCAGACACTTGAAGAGGCACGCGCAGCACATCAGCAGGCACTTAAGGCAGACCCTGAGGCCTGGGTTTACAAGAAAAGATAATTAAAACAGATACACTATGAAGACAACAGCTTATACTCAAAAACACATTGAACTGGGAGCAAAGATGACTCCGTTTGCAGGCTTTAACATGCCGTTGGAATACAAAGGGATTAAGGCAGAACACATGGCTGTAAGAGAGAGCGTTGGCGTATTTGACGTCTCTCACATGGGCGAGTTTACCGTTAAGGGTCCTAACGCTCTAAAGTTCATCCAGTACGTTACAAGCAATGACGCATCTGTTCTCTTCCCGGGTAAGGTTCAGTACTCCTGCCTTCCTAACGGAAAGGGCGGCATTGTAGATGACCTTTTGGTTTACTGCATTGATCCTGAGAACTATATGCTGGTTCCGAATGCAGCCAACATTGAAAAGGACTTTAACCATCTCTGCCAGTTTGCACCTAAGTTCGGTCTCACTCCGGGCAAGGATTTCTGCAACATCTCAGACCAGATCAGCCAGTTGGCGGTTCAGGGTCCTAACGCAATGAAGGTTATGCAGCGCCTTTGCAAAGAGGATGTTATGGGTATGGAATATTACACCTTCAAGATTATGGAGGTTGCAGGCATTAAGGATGTAATCTTCTCAACTACAGGATATACAGGAGCAGGCGGATGTGAGATTTACGTAAAGAACGAGGATGCACTCAAACTCTGGGATGCAATCTTTGAGGCCGGAAAGCCTGAGAATATAACCCCTGCGGGACTGGGTTGCAGAGATACTCTCCGTTTGGAGATGGGCTTCTGCCTCTACGGCAACGATATAGATGATACCACCTCTCCTCTGGAGGCAAACCTGGGTTGGATTACCAAGTTCAACGATGTTAAGGGAGACTTTGTAGACAGAGACTATATGCTCAAGCAGAAGGCAGAAGGTCTTAAGAGACGCCTCTGCGGTTTTGAACTGATAGAGAGAGGAGTACCTCGCCACGGCTATGAGATCTGCAATGCCGAGGGCCGTCAGATTGGTTTTGTAACCAGCGGCGGAATGAGCCCTTGCACCAACAAGCCTATAGGTATGGGTTATGTTGAGGCACCTCTGTACAAGCTTGATACAGAGATATTTATTAAGGTCAGAGATAAGCTTTTGAAAGCGGTCGTAGTTAGACCTCCTTTCTATAAGGCTCCTCAGAACTAATTTGTAAATGACATTGACTAAGAGATTTATATCTGCAATCTCCTGCATTATGGTTGCAGGATTCCTGAGTGTACTCTGCGCTCAGGAGTTGAAGTATACTGCCGCACCTCAGTCTGCATCAACATACGCAGACAGCGTTAAGGCAAAGGTGCTCTACCTCTGTTCCCCTTCACTCAAAGGGCGTATGGCTGGAACCAAAGAGGAGAAAATAACCTCAAAGTACATCTATGATTACCTTCAGAGTGTGGGAGTTATGATGCTCTCCACAGATGAGGGTGATGACTTTGGAATGGCAGATCCTAACGGAGGAGATACCCTGCGCTCACGCAACATTGTGGGAATAATTCCGGGTTATGATCCAGCACTGAAAGGTGAGTACGTACTCATTGGAACTCACTATGACGGACCGGGTTACGAGAACATAACGGTAGACGGCAGAAGGGAGGAGAGAATCTTTCCTGGAGCGTATGACAACGCTGCCGCCACCGCCTCCTTAATGCAGATTGCCAAGATGGTATCTGAGAACAAGTTTATGTTCCGCCGCAGCGTAATTGTAGCCTTCTTTGGTGCCGGAAGGCTGGCCTCTGCCGGCAGCTGGTATTTTATAAACCGCTCCTTTGCAGATAAGGATAAGATAACCTTTATGATAGATATCAACTGCATAGGAAGGGAGGATAACATAAATAAGTTCCAGGCATTTACGGGTGTTGGAAACAAGAGGGTGATTCAGGAGGTTCTCTCCGCATCGGAGCGTCCTTTCTCCATTGTTCCGGAGATTGCAGAACTGGAGCCGGTGGCATCAGACTACCGCAACTTCTACTCTGCAGGCATTCCAATTACTCTCTTCTCTTCCGGAGACAACAACCAGAGAGGAACAATACATGATACTCCTAACATGCTGGATTACCTTACCTTAGGAAGAATCTGCGAGTATATCTACACCTACGCAAACCAGATTGCAAACCTCAAAGATAAGATAGGTGCGGAAGCACCTTTGGAGGTTACACCATCGGGAGAAAGAATATACTCACAGCAGGAGGTGGAAAAGAGAGCGGCCTACTTCAGAGGTGATGAGAGAAGTTTCCTCAGAGATTACGTATACAACTACGTAAAATATCCAGACAGTGCTATTGCTCAGGGAATTGAGGGAACGGAGATTGCAGAGTTTGTGGTAGATGAGAAGGGAAAGGTTAAAGATATTAAGATAACCAAGAGCCTCTCAGATGATATTGACAAAGAGGTAATTAAAGTGCTCAAGGGCTCTCCGAAATGGGTTCCTGCAGAGATTGGAGGAGAGAAGGTGAGCGTCAGAATCTCTCTTGCTATAGAGTTCATTCTTACAAAGAAATCAACAATAGGAATTAAGAAATAAGTATCAGAAGATGGATTACAATTTCAATGAAATTGAGAAAAAGTGGCAGAAGTATTGGGCAGAAAACAAGACATTCTCTGTAAAGACAGACCCCTCAAAGCCAAAGTATTATGTGCTTGATATGTTCCCTTACCCTTCAGGTGCGGGATTGCATGTGGGCCATCCTCTAGGCTACATAGCAAGTGATATTTACACTCGCTACAAACGTCTTATGGGGTTCAACGTTCTGCACCCAATGGGCTACGATGCATTCGGCCTTCCGGCAGAGCAGTATGCCATCCAAACGGGTCAGCATCCGAGGGTTACAACAATGGAGAACATTAATCGTTACCGTCAGCAGCTAGACCGTATTGGTTTCTCATTTGATTGGGATAGAGAGGTAAAAACCTGTGATCCTGAGTATTACAAGTGGACACAGTGGGCATTCCTTAAGATGTTCAAGAGCTGGTACAACAATGACAGCAACTCTGCAGAGCCTATAAGTGAATTGGTTGCAAGGTTTGAGGAGGAGGGTAACGCAAAGGTGAACGCCGCCTGCTCAGATGTTGAGACCTTTACCGCAGAGCAGTGGAAAAACTTCTCAGAGCAGAAGAAGAGTGATGTTCTGATGGCTTACCGTATTGCATACCAGGGAGAAACGTCTGTTAACTGGTGCCCTCAGCTGGGAACGGTGCTTGCCAATGATGAGGTTAAGGAGGGGCTTTCCGTTCGCGGAGGCTTCCCTGTGGAGCAGAAGAAGATGAAGCAGTGGCAGCTGAGAGTCTCTGCCTACGCAGGACGCCTTTTGGATGATTTGGATTCCCTCCAGTGGAGTGATGCTCTTAAAGAGATGCAGCGCAACTGGATAGGGCGTTCTTACGGAGCGCAGATGGTATTCAAGACCGTTAATCCGGACCCTAAAGACGGCAGCAAGTTTGACCGCCACTATGATATGGAGATCTTTACCACCAGAGCAGATACCGTATTCGGCGTAACCTTTATGGTCATTGCTCCGGAGAGTGACTGGGTAGATAAACTTACAACCCTCTCTCAGAAGGAGGAGGTTGAAAAGTACATAAATGAGGTAAAGAAGAAGACGGAGAGGGAGAGAATTGCTGAGACTCACACAGTTACGGGAGTATTCTCCGGTTCATACGCCATAAATCCTTTTACGGAGGAGAGAGTTCCTATCTGGATTTCAGAGTACGTTCTGGCCGGCTACGGAACCGGTGCAATTATGGCCGTTCCTGCTCATGACAGCAGAGACTACGCCTTTGCTAAAAAATTCAACCTCAGAATTATACCTCTGATTGAGGGGTGCGATGTTTCCAAAGAGAGTTTTGACGCCAAAGAGGGCACAATGATAAACAGCGGATTCTTAACCGGTTACAGCGTTAAGGAGGCCATCCCTATGGCAATTGAGGAGGTGGAAAAGAGGGGCATTGGCCACCGTATGGTAAACTATCGTCTTAGAGATGCAATCTTCTCACGTCAAAGATACTGGGGAGAGCCGTTCCCTATCTACTACAAAGACGGAGTTCCTACTCCGCTTGATGAGGATAAGCTTCCTCTGGAACTCCCTCAGATTGCAACCTTTAAACCAACCCAGGACGGAGAGCCGCCTTTGGCTCATGCAACGGATTGGAACTATGAGGGTTATCCATACGAGAAGAGCACCATGCCGGGCTTTGCAGGCAGCAGCGCCTACTATCTGAGGTATATGGATCCTCACAACAACTCCGCTCTGGTAAGCAAAGAGGCAGATAATTACTGGAGAGATGTAGATCTCTATGTTGGTGGAACAGAGCACGCTACAGGCCACCTCATCTACTCCAGATTCTGGAACAAGTTCCTCTATGATTTGGGTTACGTATGTGAGAACGAGCCGTTCAAAAAACTGGTTAACCAGGGAATGATTCAGGGACGCTCCAACTTCGTATACAGGGTAAAGAACACCAACACCTTTGTATCTTTCAATCTCAAAGATAATTATGAGACCACAGAGATACACGTGGACATTAACCTTGTAAGAAATGACCGCCTGGATATTGAGGCCTTTAAGAAGTGGAGACCGGAATATGAAAGCGCAGAGTTCATTCTTGAGAACGGCGAGTACATCTGCGGATGGGCCGTTGAAAAGATGAGCAAATCTATGTTCAACGTTGTTAATCCTGATAATATCTGCAACGATTACGGCGCAGACACCCTCCGTCTTTATGAGATGTTCCTGGGCCCTGTGGAGATGAGTAAACCGTGGGATACCAAGGGAATAGACGGAGTGCACCGCTTCTTAAGAAAGTTCTGGCGTCTCTTCTTTGGCGGCGGAGAGGGAACCGGTGAGTTCTCCCTTTCAGAAGATGAGCCAACAGCAGAGGAGCTCAAAATACTTCACAAACTCATAAACAAGGTTGAGACAGATATTGAGAACTTCTCATTCAACACCTCCGTATCTGCCTTTATGGTAGCCGTTAACGAACTCTCTGCCCTTAAGAGCAATAAGAGGAAAATTCTCCTCCCGATAGTTATCTTACTTTCACCGTTTGCTCCTCACATCTGTGAAGAGCTCTGGTCTCTGGCCGGAAACAAGGAGAGCATCTCCTTTGCTTCCTTCCCAATGTACCACGAGGAGTACACCAGAGAAGACAACGTAGAGTATCCTGTCTCCTTCAACGGTAAGACCAGATTCAAGCTCTCTCTTCCTAAGTCAATGGGTAAGAGTGATATAGAAAAGGCCGTACTTCAGGAGGAGCAGACAGCCAAGTATCTTGCAGGCAATCCTGTAAAGAAGATAATTGTTGTGCCGGGCAGAATCATCAACATTGTATTCTAATAACAAGAGAAACTATATGCCGGACAAGAAGAAAATATCTGTAAAGAAACTCATTGTAGATTATATCTTAATGAGTTTTGGATTGTTCTTATATGTTCTTGGTTGGCAGGGCTTTGTGGTGCCTACCGGAATATCCGGAGGCGGACTTGTAGGTCTTTCCACCGTCCTCAACTATGCAACCGGTATTCCAATTCCGCTCTTCTACGGAGTAATAAACGCAGGACTGCTGGTTGTGGGAACCATTGTGCTGGGGCGCGGATTTGGCTTTAAGACAATCTATTGCATAATTCTTAGCACAATCCTCTTTGCCGTACTTCCCAAGTATGAGTGGCTGAGCAACATAGGCCTTAACACCATACCTCAGGATTCTCCGGAGGCTCCGTTGCGCTATCTGGTAAACCCAATTTTGGGAGCCTTCATCTGCGCTGCGGGTATAGCCCTCATTTTCAAGCGTAAGGGAAGCACGGGAGGAACAGATATAGTTGCCCTCATAATTAACAAGTACAGAGATATTTCTCCGGGCAGAGTCTTTATGTACACAGACTTTATAATTGTTGCTTCAATTATACTTCTGCCAAACAAACACCTGAGTGACGTTATATTCGGTTACATATTCACCATAGCCTTCTCCTATATGATAGATCTGCTGCTTACCGGTAACCAGCAGAGCGTTCAGATTACCATATTCTCACAGGAGTTTGACAAGGTGGCAGACGCCCTCATCTATGACCAGCATCGCGGAGTAACAGCCCTGGATTCAATTGGCTGGTACTCAAAGAAAGAGGGAAAGGTTCTGGTTGTAATCTCCCGCAAACAGCAGGTGAATGACATTACCCACGCCGTAAGAGACGTAGATCCAAAGGCCTTCATTACGGTCTCCTCCGTCTCTGCCGTTTACGGATTGGGATTCTCTGAGATGAAGAGAAGAAGCTCCAAATCTTCAGACAACAAAATCAAACGGATTCTTAAATGGATAGATAGCGACTAACTATGAACGCACGTACAATTGTTTCAGAGGTTAAAAGTTATTTGTTAATTACGGTGGGTCTTCTCTGCTATGTTCTTGGCTGGGTTATCTTCCTTATTCCCAACAACTTGGTGGGAGGCGGAGTAACCGGTATCTCTTCAATTGTACTCTATGCATTCGGGGTTCCGATCAGCGTTACCTACTTTGTAATCAACGCCATCCTGCTTCTTATTGCACTAAAAGTTTTGGGCAAAGCCTTTGGTTTAAAGACAGTTTACGCAGTTGCGGTAACCACTCTCTTCTTTCAATTTGTTCCGCAGTTCATACCTCAGGATTTTATTCAGGAGATAGCCATCTCTAACGGAAGACTTCTCTCCGCCATATTCGGAGGCGTTATGAGCGGCCTGGGAATAGGCATCAGTTTCACCCAGGGCGGAAGTACCGGAGGAACAGATATTGTGGCACTTATGGTAACCAAGTACCACAACGTTTCACCGGGCAGGGTAATCCTCTATATGGATCTTGTAATAATTGCCTCTTCACTTCTCATACCTGCAAAGGAGGTTATGGACGCCTCCGGAGCAATGGTTAGGGAGTCATGGGGAATGCGCATAGCCACAGTACTTTACGGTTATATGCTTATAGCCTCAAGTTCACAGATTGTAGATATGGTTATGGCGGGTAAAAGGCAGTCTGTTCAGGTCTTTATCTTCTCCGCTTGTTATGATCAGATTGCAGATGCCATAACAAGCCAGCTGGGACGAGGAGTAACGGTAATGGATGGAGAGGGCTGGTACACAAAGCAAAACAGAAAGATGCTGCTTGTTCTCATTCACAAGACGGAGACCAATAAATTATACTCCCTCATACGCAGTTTTGACAAGGAGGCCTTCATATCAATGGCTCCTGTTTCCGGAGTTTGGGGTAAGGGATTTCAATAGAAACCCGCTAATACCGGAGTAAATTTTTCAGAATTATCCTACCAATGGGTAAATTTTTGTGACAATCTTGTAATTGTCAAAAATCTAACGACTTATAGCGGTCAACATTTGCACGCGCCCTTTATGCCAATTTATTTTTGTTTGTCAAACATTACAAACAAAACTAAAAAAAGGTATGAAGATCCAATCATTTTTTCTAATTGCGGTTGCAGCGCTTACAATACTGCAAGTCTACCTTATTGTTACCGTTAGAAAGACGAACAAAAGGAACCGAATTAGGGGTGCAATAAGAACCCGCCCCAGACCGTATCGCCTTGCAGATGAGGAGCATACAGGCGGTGACTACCTCTGTGAAGAGGGGTTGAAGGATATGGTTGCAGACAAAATCATTGACTACTTTGAGCGTCACAAACCCTACCTCAACCCCAAACTCAAACTTAAAGATTTGGAGGCCGCCCTCCACACCAACAGAAATTATCTCTCACAGGCATTTAACGAGAAGCTGGAAAACAACTTTAACCGTATCTGTAATCACTTCAGAGTGAGGGAGGCTTGCCGTCTCTATTTAAAGAATCCGCGCCTTCGCATAAAAGATTTGGCGGTCCTCTCCGGATTCAACTCCCACTCCTCATTTTTGGGAGCCTTCAGAATTCACACCAACTACACCCCTGGCCGTTGGCAGAAAGAGGTAAAAGACCGCCTTGCAAAGAAAGAACCCGTTACCGTAGATGATTATGTTAAAAAACTGAATTTCAAATAGAAATGAAAACGATTATAGAAAAACTCATAACCAGAACAGCCGGAGCTATGCTTAAATCCGTTGGCACTCCTCCGCCCGAGCAGCCGGAAGAAGATGAGGAGCAGATGGTAATCCAGAATGAGGAGATAATTCTTTACCCGGAAGTAAAACCCAAAGAGTCCAAAGAACTCATACTCAAAGAGATTTCATCAAAGATGGACCGCTGTATGGAGCGCCACAAACTCTTTTTGGATCCGGGGCTCAGCCTTAACAGAATTGCCAACCTTGTGGGCAGCAACCGCACCTACATTTCCAACATAATGGCCTCAAAGAACGGTTTTCACAACTATCTGAACGAATGGCGGCTGCGCTATATGGCCCAGCGTCTGAGAAAGGAACTGAACTCTCCAAAGGCACAGGAAGATATCTCAATGGTTCTTTCAGAGCCGGATGAGATAATTACTCCCACCCGTTTAACTGCACTGGTAACTGCCTGCGGCTTTGTAGATATGAGGTCATTCCGCAGAGCCCTGCATCACTCCAAGTCTGATTATGCAGAGGAGATAAAGGGTTATATCTATTAGAAAAACAAAGGCAACAGGTTACATAAAGAACTTATTGACCTTTGCAAGTACCTGTGGCAAAGCAAATACCACAACCCTGTCGTAAGGGGAGATCTGAGTGAAATCGTTAGGGATTATGCTCTCTTCTCCCCTTATTATTCCACCTATGATTGCCTCTTTAGGGAACTTAAGATCTTTGATAGGGGCCTTGGTTATTGCACTCTCAGGGTTAGCAATAAACTCCAGAACCTCCGCGTCTGAACCGTTCAAACATTTGATAGAGCGCACCTTGTTGCTTAGGGTAAAACGGAATATTCTGCCGGCCGTTACAAGTTTCTTGTTAATGACCGCATCTACTCCCATATCCTCTGCAAGTTTTATGTACTCTATGTTCTCCACCTCTGCAATTACCTTTGGAACTCCCATATTCTTAACGGCAACGCAGGAGAGAATGTTTGCCTCACTGGAAGAAGTAACCGCCACAAATGCGTCATAATTAGCCGCATCCTCCTCAACCAGCAAATCTGTGTTTCTTCCGTCTCCGTTAATAACCACAACGTTAGGGAAGGTCTCTGCCAGATACTCACAGCGCTCCTTCTTCTGCTCAATGATTTTTATATGGTCTACCTTATGGGCCATCTTGCGTGTAAGCATCTCCGCAATTCTTCCTCCTCCAATTACCATAAGGTTCTTAACGTCTATCTCATACTTTCCGGAGAAACTCATAAGTTCTGCAACTCCCTCCTTCTTGCTCACCATAAAGACAAGATCATCCTGCATAAACTTGGTATCTCCGTTAGGAATCAGAGTCTTGTTTCCTCTCTCAATTGCAACTGCCTTGTAAGGTTTGTCAAGGTTGCTCTCCTCTCTGAGCATATTGATGGTTTTGTTTACCAGCGGAGCACCCTCCTCCAGGCGGAATACCACCATCTGAAGTTTTCCGCGTGCAAAATCCATGAACTCAGATGTGCCGGTCTCCTTAAGAAGGTCTATGATTTCGTAAGCCGCCATCTTCTCCGGGTAAAAGAGCAAGTCTATACCCAGTTCTGTGAATATGAGCTTGTTATCATGCTCCATATACTCGTCGTTGTTAATGCGGGCCGTAACCTTCTTGGCTCCCATCTTCTTGGCGAGCATTGCAGAGATGATGTTGGTGTTTTGGGTCTGAGCCGGACCTACCGCAATGAAGAGGTCTGCCTTTTCTACCCTTGCCTCCTTAAGAACGGGAATGGATGTAGGATCTCCCAGGACAGTTACAACGTCCGCCAGTTCAGAGAGTTTCTCCAAACGAGACTCGTCACTGTCTATGATTGTTATGTCATTGGCCTCTCTGCTGAGCATCTTGGCCAGATGGCTTCCAACCTCTCCCGCACCTGCTATTACAATGTTCATATAGTTTGTTTTTACGGGGCAAAAATAATAAGAAAAGAGTAAAAAGATGTAAATTTGCAATTACTGACTATCTCAGCAGCATGGAAAACAGAGTTTATGAAATAGGCGGACACCTTGTACGAATGGAGACAGAGAATGCCTCGTTTTTGGATAAAATGGGCAACCTCACTCCTTTCCGTTCAGATAAAACCGGTCCGGTTATTCTGAATATAAGGCAGATAGAGGCCATAACGGAGCGTTATGACAAACCAATGATAGTCTCAGAGGAGCCCGGCTTCCCCAACATTACAGTAGGAAAGACCCCAAAAGGCAAGTGGTTCTGGGAGATGGCGCCTCTGCCTAAACTTCCCGTCTCAGGAAGGATGCTCTGTTCTGAGGATTTTTCTAACATCGAGTTCTCCGTTGTAGACCCTTCCCAGTCTCTTTTTACCGTAAACAACGTAATGATGATAGCCTACGCTATGCGTTGCGCCCGCTTTAACACCCTCTCTTTCCACTCTTCCGTAATTAAAAAGGACGGCAGGGGGTATCTCTTTCTGGGTAAGAGCGGTACGGGAAAAAGCACTCACAGCCGCCTCTGGCTGGAGAACATTCCGGGCTGCGAACTCCTAAATGATGACAACCCAGTAGTAAGAATACAGGAAGACGGAAGCGTAACCGTTTACGGTACCCCGTGGAGCGGTAAAACCCGCTGTTACAAGGCAGAAGAGGTTCCGGTAGGCGCCTTTGTCAGAATAATTCAGGCACCGGAAAACAGAATCACCCGCCTCAAACTTGTTCCGGCCTACGCCAGCATCTACCCAAGTGTCTCCTCTTTCCGTCCCGATGGTCCTATAGCAGAAGGACTCCATAACTCCCTTTCTGCCGTGGCCGCCGCTGTACCTTGCTATAACCTTGAGTGCCTGCCTAATGCAGAGGCTGCAATGCTTTGTTATAACACCGTCCATGAATAAGCGAGTTGTACCTAACGAGATATTGATACCGGAAGTTGGCAAGCTTCTTGATGAGGGGAGGGAGGTTGAACTCCAGCCAAAGGGCAACAGTATGCTCCCTTTCATCCGCCAGGGAAAAGACAATGTGCTGCTTAAAAAGCAGGAGCCTAAAAAGTGGGATATTGTTCTGGCCAGAATAGCTCCGGACAGATACGTGATGCACAGGATAATAGAGGAGCAGGGCACTAACCTCACCCTTATGGGAGACGGCAATAATGCAGGATATGAGCATTGCAAAAAAGAGGATGTTTTAGGAGTTGTAATTAAAATTATTAAAAACGGAAAGAAAGAGATAACCCCGCCAGGCGGAAAGTTCTGGAGAAGACTTCTCCCCATAAGACGCTACTTATTAGGTTTTTACCGCAGGCTCTTTCTCTAACCCCAACGCAGATAACTAAAGAGAAAAATAAGAAATTAGCAATATGAAAATTAAAACCGGTTTTAAACTCAGAACAATTGTAGGAGAACACATCATTACGGGTGAAGGTGTTGAACGTGTAAACTTCAACAAGATCATTACCCTTAATGAGACTGCTGTGTACCTTTGGGAAAACCTTGTTGGCAAGGAGTTTACAGAGGATGATGTTGTAAAGCTTCTTACAGATGAATATGAGGTAACGGAAGAGGTTGCAAGAAAAGATGTGCAGAACCTTCTCAGCAAATGGGAAGAGGCAGGCCTTTTGGACAAGTAACCTAAAACAGGAACCAAAACAAAACCAAAATTAACCAATGAAGAGTCTGGCTTATTCCATAAGGGCCGCCTGGGAGATGTCACGCCATTCAAGATGGCGGATTACCATAAGCATACTTGCAGGCTTGGTGAGAGTGGTTGCATCTCTCTCATTTGTATGGGTTTGCCGTCTTCTGGTAGATATTGTAACAAACCACAGCAACGTTCCGCTTAACAGGGCTATCACTCTTTTGGCAGTTACTCTGGTAGTTCTGATTTCATCCAGAGTCTTCTCCTCCTGGTGGGAGAGTATGACAGAGGTTAAGACCAAGAACTACTTAAGACGCAAGTACTTTGAGCACGTGCTCAACAGCACCTGGAACGGTACGGAAGCCTATCACAGTGCAGATACCGTAAACCGTCTGGAGGAGGATATAAGGGTTGTAACGGACATTATGTGTTTGCAGTTCCCTAATCTGGTAGTTACTTGCTGTCAGTTGGTTGCAGCCTCCGTATTTACTCTTACTCTGGCTCCGCAACTACTTTGGATTATGGTTATTCTTATGGTCATAGCCATTGTGGGTTCCAGAATGTACTTTACCCAACTCCGCAAACTCACCAACGCCATACGTTCCAAAGACAGTGAGGCTCAGCAGGTTTTCCAGGACAACCTCCGTTCCAGAATTCTGGTTCTGATGCTCTTTGGTCCTTCCAGAGTTCTTGGCAAATTGGATAACCTCCAGACAGATATTGAGAACCTTACCCGTAAAAGACTCAACTTCAATGCCATATCCAGAACCTTTATGGGCATTGGTTTTATGGGCGGTTATGCCGCCGCCTTCCTCTGGGGAGTTCTGGGAATAAGCAGCGGTGCGGTAACTTACGGTATGATGACCGCCATGCTCCAACTTGTTGGACAGGTGCAGCGTCCTATAAGTGAGATAGGCAGCACCATCCCTGCTTTCATTAGAGCAATCACCTCAGTTGAAAGATTGGCAGAACTTACAGACCTTACCGTTGAGGAGCAGGGAGAACCAATCCAAGTTAAAGGTGCCCCGGGTATAAAGATGAACAAGGTAAGTTTCAGTTACCCAACCTCTTCTGAGATTCTTACAGATTTCTCATTTGATTTCAAACCCGGCAAGATAACAACCATTGTGGGCCCAACCGGAAGCGGCAAGAGCACAATGATGAAGATAATAATGGGTTTGCTCCATCCAACTAAGGGAGAGGTTGTTATGTATACTGAGGATGGAACAGAGACTCCAATCTCCGCCTCCACCCGCTGCAACTTTATGTATGTTCCGCAGGGCAAGACCCTTCTCTCCGGTACTGTCAGAGAGAACCTTCTGCTTGCAGATCCAACTGCAACGGATGAGCGTCTTAAAGAGGTACTCTCCATTGCTGAGGCTTCCTTTGTTATGCAACTCCCTAAGGGATTGGATACTATGTGCGGAGAAGACGGCAACGGCCTTTCAGACGGACAGTGCCAGAGAATTGCCATTGCAAGAGCTTTGCTCCGCCCGGGCGGCGTGCTTCTTTTGGATGAGGCCACCAGCGCACTGGACTCCAAGACAGAAAACCGCCTGCTTGAAAACCTCTGCAACACCTACAAGGGAAACAAGACCATTCTCTTTATCTCCCACCGTGAGACAGTTGCAAAATTTGCAGATGCTCTTCTTGAGTTTGAATCCAGATAGGAGCAACAATAGAATAAAATTGTAAATTTGTGAGAAGAAAAACATAGAGACACTTAATACTGAAAGAAAATCCAAAAAATATACAGTTATGAAAAAGATTCTATTACTCATTGCCATTTTTGCGTTTATTTGCGCTCAGGCATCAGGACAGGGTTTCTTGAACCGTCTGAAAGATAAGGCAAAAGAGACAGCGGAGAGAAACATTGAAAGGAAAGTTGAAAAGGGCGTAGACGATGCTCTAGACGGCAACCTTGGTAAAAACAAGAAGGACAAGGATAAGAAAGACAAAGACAAAGACAAAAAGAGCAAGAAGTCTAAGAACGACGATGCTGATGATGAGGAGGCTGAGGACACCTACGATCCTCAGGCAGGTGCAGCTAAGAGCGACTTTGTGCGTGGCAGCGTGGTGATGTTCGAAGACAATATGCAGGACGAGCAAGTGGGTGAGTTCCCATCCAAGTGGGACCTCGTTCGCGGTAATGCCGAGATTGCTACCATTCAAGGTCAGAAGTGTATCGCCCTTGTGGATGGTGACGGTTGGATTACCCCGCTGGTCAAGGGAGGCATCAAGAACTACTTAGGCGATGTCTTCACCGTAGAGTATGATATGCTCTTTGACGACCGTCCCAAGGATGGTGCGCCCCACATCGAACTCGACATCATGAACGAAAATGAGGGGCGGGATCATGAGTTGATTGAGATTCAATACTTTATGGCATACGACAGACAGAACATCGACTGTTCCTATGTGCGTCCGACGGCTGAGGGCTATACTAGCAAGGAGGGATCCGCTACTGCCCATGAGGTTTGTGTCATCAATGATGGCCGCTGGCATCATTTCGCTTTGTCGTTCAACAAACGAGCCATCAAGTTCTATGTTGATGGAAAGCGCGTCATCAACGTGCCTAATGCCAAGTCTGGTGCAGGCTGGCTGACATTATGGTCAGGTGGTATGGATAAGCGTCCTACCTATGTGAAGAACGTAGTGATTGCCAAGGGTGCCGTTGAACTCTATGAGCGCAAGGAGACTGACATTGACGCAAAGGTTGCAGCCATTGAGAAGTCTATCGCTGAGACTGGTAAGTTTGTGACTAACAATATCTTATTTGAGACAGGCAAGGCTACATTGAAGCCTGAGTCTATGGAAGAGATTAAGAAGGTTGCAGAGTATATGAAGGCTAACCCAACCGCACGCTTTGAGGTTCAGGGACATACAGATAATCAGGGTTCAGACAAGACTAACGATCCGCTCTCACAGCAGCGTGCAGAGGCCGTTGTTAAGGCTCTGGAAGGCCTTGGTGTAGATGGCTTTAACCTCCGCGCAGTAGGTAAGGGTTCACACGAGCCTGTAGCAGACAACAAAACTGCAGAGGGCCGTGCTCAGAACCGTAGAGTTGAATTTATCAAGAAATAACCAACTATCGGGATAAAGATAGTTCCCCTAACAGCCATGCATCATCTGATGTGTGGCTGTTTTTTTTACGCTCCACCGCAAAAAATAAAAATATGGCGTTAGTTGGAAAATATCCACAAAAGGCGGGCGGAGGTGTAACTTTGGGTGCAGGTTTGCTCGTGAGTCCAGCCGGCTTCTACATCCAGTTTAACCTTTGCTCCCGCAGCATTCAACTGAGAGATAAACTCTTGTACAGTGGAAACGCTCATAATGTTGTCTGATGTTCCCATTACCGCATAAACCGCTGTTTTGGAAACCTTTGCAACATCACACTTAGAAGGGTTGCCGGCACAAGGCATAGCCGCAGCAAAGAGACTTGGATATGAAGATATTAGATTCCACGTACCGGTTCCACCCATTGAGCCGCCCAAAACATACATCTTGGCCGTGTTAACATTGTGTGCCTGAGCGGTGGTTGTAACCAGAGAGTTAAGAGCAGGTTGCATAGAGGCTGCATCCCAGAAAGCAGTTGACGGACACTGCGGAACTATTACAACCGCCTTGGTACCTGCATTTTTAAGATAATTGGTAATTGAATTTACTCCGGCCTCCGTGAGTTGCTTCTCATTATCTGAGCCTTTGCAGGATCCACCGTGAAGATAGAGAACAAGAATATTTTGCCCCGTAACATTACTGTTTACCAGGGCCTTACGGTAAGGGAGAGTGACACCGGCAAAGGTGCCGCTCTCCTTACTGAAGGTTATTTGCTGTGGTTGTGGCTCACTCTTATCATCTTTTGGAATCTCCGTTTCAGGTGTTATGGATCCCTTTCCGCAAGAATGAAATGCAAGAAGAGCGAGAGCCACAAGCAAATATTTTAAAGTTGTCTTCATACAAATGTTTTAAATCTCTTTTAGTCCTGAGCCTGGCGAGGAGCCTTTGGAGGGCGAGGGCCTTTCATCCCCGGGCGGTGACCCTTGTTCTGCTTGTTTCTCAGTTTGTTCTGAATCTGAGATTCAATATTGAAGAAACGGCTTAACTGATCTGCATCCAACACTTTGGCAAGTTCATCTATGTAAGCAAGCTTAACCTCCTGAACTCTCTGCTGGCGTGCAACCTTCTCCTTCTCCATCTTTACGCTCTCCTCTTTTGTTTGCGGCTTCTGAGGTCTTGCACCAGGCTTGCCCTCACCGAACGCCTTGCGCATAGCGTCTGTGTAACTTCGGTAAACCTTCACAAATTCAGGTTTTTGCTCATCTGTAATGTTAAGACGGTAAACCATCTCTCTAACCTTTGCCTGGAAGAATTTCTCCTTTGCATCTTCTCCCTTCTGATTCTGTGCTGTCATTGTAAATGAAACAAGCAGCATAGCAATAAAAATGAAATACTTTTTCATAACTACTTTTTTATGATTAATATTCTGTTTCTTCTTCTGATTCTATAAGTTCGTCATCTACCTCATAATATGATAGTTGCATAAGCTCCTCTTCTGAGAGGCCGTTAAGATACTTATCTATTGGACTCTCCGCCTGAGCCATCAGTTCCCTGCTGTCTGAACCTCCCCAATTCCCAATGAATACAAAGAGCAGAATTGCTGCGGCCGCTGCTAAAGAAACGGCCCAATAATACGGAGCGTAACCCCTATTTTTCTCCTTTCCGCTCTCCACCGCCTTCTCCGTAACTCTGGAGACAAGATTGTTCAGGTACTCCTCGCTTACCTCGTAAGGCATTTGTTTTGAGATGTTTTCAAACTTTTCCATTATAAGTTCTCCTGTAAATAACTTTTCACTTTTTCGTATGCGTAGTGATAATTCACCTTAAGGGTTCCCACACTTTTTCCGGTTGCCTGGGCAATCTCCTCATAACTAAGCTCATCATAGTAGCGCATATTGAACACCAACTGCTGCTGAGCGGGAAGAGAGAGCACTGCCTTTTGGAAAACAACCTCCGCTCTGTTTGCATCAAATGAAGTCTGAGCCTCTAATGTTGCTTTCAGACTCGGACTCAGAGACTCAATGCTGTGGAAGAAACCCGCCTTTTTTCTCAGAAGTTGGAGCGCCTCATTGCTTGCAATCCTGTAAATCCAAGAGGTTATCTTTCCTTCTCCGCGATAGTTTGCAACAGAACGGAATATCTTTATACTTGTCTCTTGCAGAACATCTTCCGCATCCTCATGATCCACCACAATTCTCCTGATATGCCAATAAAGAGCCTTGCCGTAACGCTGCATCAGCAGACGGAATCCCTGCTCCGTTTTCTGCGGATTGAGCAGCATCTCTTTTATCTCACTGTCTTGAATTGTCTCTGCCATTTTCATCTGTTTCCGGTAATAAGATGCTCAAAATGGCAAAAGGTTAAAAGCAGAATAAAAAAACTAGCGTGGCTAAACTTGTGTGATTAGATTGGTTTAGTTGGGGCGTTTGGGAACTCGCTTGGCAAGGCCTATGGCTCCGCTTGGGCAGACCAGACGGCAGAGGTGGCAGCCAACGCACTTCTTTCCAATGATATGCGGCTTGCGCTCAGTGTCAAACTCAATTGCCTGGTGTCCGCCGTCTCTGCAGGAGATGTAGCAGCGTCCGCAGCCAAGACACTTTTCTCTGTCTATAGTTGGCATTATAAAGGTTTCACGGTCCAGGAAATCCGGACGTACAAATGAAGGAAGTTCACTTCCAACTATTTCTGACAGATGTGCAATGTTGTTTTGCTGCATGTAGTTGGCCATACCATCTTTCAGATCATCTATGATTCTGTAGCCGTACTGCATAACTGCGGTACAGATCTGAGTGTTGGTGCAGCCCAACTGTAGGAACTCCAGAGCGTCTCTCCAGGTTTCAATACCTCCTATTCCGCTCACCTCAAATCCTTTCAGAAGAGGGTGCTTGGTAATATCCAACACGTGTCTTAGAGCTATTGGCTTAATGGCCTTGCCGGAGTAGCCGGAAGTTGTCTTCTTGCCGGAAACCGCTGAGCTGTTGCTCATTGTAATGGACTTTATGGTGTTGATTGCAGAGACTGCATCTGCACCGGAGAAGTAAGCCGCCTGAGCAGGGGTCATTATGTTGGTGATATTCGGAGTCATTTTTGGAATTACCGGAATCTTTACGGCCTGCTTAACATAGTGAGTATAAATGGTTACCAGCTCACTGTTCTGTCCTACGTCACTGCCCATTCCGGCATACTTCATCTGAGGGCAGGAGTAGTTAAGTTCAACCGCATCAACTCCGGCCGCCTCTGCCTTTTGTGCAAGTATTACCCACTCCTCTTCATTCTTTCCCATAATGGAAGCAATGACAACTTTGGTTGGATAGTTTTGCTTGAGTCTCTTAAGTATATCAAAATCAACCTCCGGCGGATTCTCTGAGAGCTGCTCCATATTACGGAAGCCCCAGAACTCTCCCTTTTCATCCTCCACGGAATCAAATCTTGGAGAGACCTCATTTATCTCCTCAAGGCAGATAGTCTTGTATACAACTCCTCCCCATCCCATCTCAAAGGCATTTGCAACCATCTCATAATTAGTGCAAACGGCAGATGAGGCCAAGAAGAAAGGATTCTCACAGTGAATACCGCAGAAATCAATTGAGAGGTCTGCCTTAGGTTTTTCTTCCCTCTTTGCAACACGCTCTGCTACAGCCTTTATGCGGATAGGAAGATCATAGTGGATACATTTCTTTTCACAAGGTGCTTCACAGAGGCTGCAACCCTCATTTGAAAAGTACAATCCTGCACATTCCGTGTTGTCAAATTTAATTGCACGCAATCCGCGGGCCGGGTCTAATCCTTTGATACAAGCTTTAGTACAAGGGGCGTCATTGCAGAGAAGACATCTTGCCGCCTCTTCTTTGATTCTGATACTGTGTTCCATTGGGTACTTATTTGTGGCTAGCGCCGTTACTTTCTGTTTGTAAAGATACAAAAATGATTAACTTTGAAGTATAAACTAGAAAACGATGTCCCATACCTATCATTTAGATCCTCACTGCCAGGCAATTCTGCAGGAATATAAAGACAACCGTCCCATTATAAAAGAGTATGAAGGAAAGGTTCTTGCCACTTTGAAACAGACATTGGAGGAGGCGGGAATACATCTGGCAAGTATAGAATCCAGGATTAAGACGGAAGATTCTCTTGCCGGAAAACTGGAACGTAAGGGCTTTAAATACAAGAGTCTGGCAGATATTACAGACATTCTGGGAGTGCGTCTTATTACCTACTACATAGATGATGTAGACAAGGTTGCCACTGCCGTGGAGAGGATGTTTTCCGTAGATTGGGAAAACTCAATAGACAAGCGCAAAATACATGATATAGACAGCTTTGGATATGTTTCACTGCACTATGTCTGCTCTACGGAGGGCCTGCCGTACCGCTTTGAAATACAGATGCGTACCGTGCTTCAGCACGCCTGGGCAAATCTGGATCATGATACCGGTTACAAATCCGGCGTGGAGATTCCTAAAAGATATATGCGCTCTATGAGCCGCCTTGCGGGAATGCTGGAACTTATAGATGAGGAGTTTAGTAAGATACGCTCAGAAATTACAGACTATAGAAGAAAAATCCACAAGCTGGTTGCCTCCGGAAATCTGGATGAGGTTCCGCTGGACGGAGATTCTTTCCGCAGTTTTTTGGAACTGCAGCCGTTCAGGCAGTTGAACAAGAGGATTGCCTCCGTTAACCAGGCGGAGATTCAGGAGGTTTCCCTCATTCCTTACCTTACGGTATTCAAGGGACTTGAATGCAAAACTCTGGGTGATGTTCGCAACATTATAAATGATTGTTCTGAAGCTGCTTATCAGATTGCCTGCTACCAGATGGGACTTACAGATTTAGACATTGTTTCCTCTTCAATCGGCCCTCAGAATCTCTGTATAGCATACATCCTAAAGAAGGGGTGGGGCAAGGGAGGCGTGCGCTATTTCTTTGATCTGCTTAACGGTAAGAAGGAGAGCAATGACACTGTTGCGGAGATGATTGTAGAACAGGCAAAGGAACTTCCTTTTATGAACCAATAGACAATGGCAAATAAACCGCTAGATACCAAACTTTTAGACAGGGCAATTCTGTTTGCCGTAAAGGCCCACTCCGGAACGGAGAGAAGAGGGAAGGGGTTCCCTTACATAGTTCATCCTATGGAGGCTATGGAGATTGTTGCCACTATGACTTCAGACCAGGAACTTCTGGCAGCGGCGGTATTGCATGATACAGTGGAAGATACGAGCGTTACAATTGAAGAGATAAAGCGGGAGTTTGGTGAGAGGATTGCAACTATCGTGGAAAATGAAAGTGATAAAATAATAGAGAACAAAAGTGAGGAGGAGAGTTGGCACGAGCGCAAAAGAGCTGCTATTGAGAGGCTTGCAAAGGCACCGCATGATGCCAAGATAGTTGCTCTGGGAGACAAGCTGTCTAATATGAGAGCTATTTGGAGAGACTATAAAGTTAAGGGAGATGAGCTCTGGAAGATATTTCACGTTACGGAGAAGAAGGAGCACGAATGGCATTACAGAGGGCTTGCAGATTCTCTCAGAGAACTGCAGGACACGTTTGCTTTTAAGGAGTTCCAATCACTTATAAATGAGGTATTCAAATGAAACCAATAAAGATTTCCCTTTCAGATTATGTACTCACCGGCGGAGGCGCCAACGGGGAGAGTTATGACCACAAGACAGATCCGTCTGTGATGCTCAAACTCTACTTCCCCGGAAAGATTTCACAGCCTCTGGATGAGATGCAAATGGCCCGCAAGGTTTACAACCTGGGTATTCCAACTCCGGAGCCGGGAGACTATGTTGTAACTGAAGACGGACGCTACGGCATTCGCTTTAAGAAAATTATTGGCAAAAGTTCTTACTCCAGAGCCATTGGAGAGCACCCGGAGAAGATACCTCAGTATGCAAGGGAGTTTGCAGATATGTGCCTGAACCTCCATAAGATAGAGCTCAATCCTAAAGAGTTTGAGGATGTGAAAGAGCGCTACTACCGCCTGCTGGAAGAGAACCCGTTCTTCTCTGTAGGGGAAAAGGATAAGCTGGGAAAATTCATTGCAGATGTGCCCGATGAAAACACCGCTCTGCACGGAGACCTTCAGTACAGCAATGCTATTTTTACTCCGCAAGGGGAGCGGTATTTCATAGACCTGGGAGATTTCTGCCGGGGCAACCGCCTCTTTGATATTGGAATGGTTTACCTCTGCTGCTACCTCAGCAGTGAGGAGTTCATAGAAGAAACCTACCACATGCCAAAGCCTGTGGCAATGAAGTTCTGGGACACTTTTGCTCCATTGTACTTTGGAGAAGGCATTGATTTAAAGGAGATTGAAGAGACGGTTCTGCCATACGCCGGACTTAAGACGCTTCTTATTGAGAAGAACACTCAATGCCCAATGCCTGAATTCAGAGCAGCACTAAAATCTGTATTATGAATCTGAAAGAGCACACAAAAAAACTTGCGGAAAAAGAGGAGAAGAGACGTTCCAAGTGGACCGGCCTTCTTCTGATACTTATTGCCGTGGCTTTTCTGGAAGCCATCTCTGTAGTGCAGGCCTTTTATGCGCAAAAGGGAATTAGAAGTGAGGCTCAGACCAAGGCGGAAAGCCAGCTCAACTCAATTAAAAGCGGAATCTTAAATGTTGTAAATCAGGCAGAAAGCGCGGTTAGAAACAATGTCTGGCTGGCGCAATGGTCTCTTATGGTCCCCGATAGTTTAGCAAACATCCCTAAACTGATTGTAAACAACAATCCAATAGTAGCCGGCTCTACAATTGCCATGGTTCCAAACTATTACAAGAAGAGACCTCTTTACTCCCCATACACTGCAATAACAAACGGAGAGATTATTGAAACCTCCCTTGCAACAGAGGAGTATGACTATCCGTCTCAGGAGTGGTTTACAAAACCTATAGAACTGGATAGGGGCTATTGGTCTGAACCATACATAGATACGGGCGGCGGAGAGATTTTGATGACCACCTATTCCGTTCCTGTTAAAGACAACAAGGGACGCATTGCCGCAGTGCTTACCGCAGACATTGACCTTGAGTGGCTTAAGGCACTTGTAAATGATATACAGATTTACCCGGGAGCGTTCAGTACGGTTGTAAGCCGCACGGGCCGTCTTATGGTAAGCCCGGAGGACAGCCTTATAATGAACACTACCATAGACGAATACGCCTCCAAGGTAGAAGATACCGCCTCATTTAACGCTCTCAACAGGGCAATGCTCAGCAGAAAGAGCGGCAGCATTCGGGTAACTCAGAACGGAAAAAAGAACATGGTCTATTATACCCCTATAGATAAGACCGGATGGGCCATGAACATCATAATACCGGAAAAAGAGATGTTTGCAGGCCTTAAGAAACTGAATAATCTCATTAGGCTGCTGCAACTCTTAGGCCTTCTTCTTATAGTTCTCATCTTCCGTTCCATAGCCAAAAGTCAGCTCAGGTTTAAGAGTATATCTGATAAGAAGGAGAAGATGGAAAATGAGCTCAAGATTGCAAGTGACATACAGATGTCTATGATTCCTAAGACTTTCCCGCCGTTCCCGGAAAGGGAAGACATAGATCTCTCCGCCGCCCTGGTTCCTGCAAAGGAGGTAAGCGGAGACCTGTATGACTTTTTTATCAGAGATGAAAAACTCTTTTTCTGCATAGGAGATGTTTCCGGAAAGGGAGTTCCCGCCTCTTTGCTTATGGCGGTTACAAGAAGCCTGTTCCGCAGTGTAGGTGCACATAACAACAACCCTAATGAGATTGTTTCCACTATGAACAACTCTCTCTCAGATATGAATGAGAGCAATATGTTTGTTACCTTCATCTGCTGTGTGTTAGACCTTAAGACGGGAAAGATGCAGTACAGCAACGCAGGTCACAACGCTCCTCTGCTGTTTACGGACAGGATGAGCGAACTGCCTGTAAATCCAAATCTTCCGCTGGGCGTAATACGCAACTGGGAATACTCCGTTCAGGAGGTAACTCTCCGTTATGATGATGCTATCTTCCTCTATACAGACGGTATAACGGAGGCGGAAAACATTAACCATGAACTCTTTGGAATTGAGAGGCTTAAAAAGACGCTCTCCGGAAAGAAGGCGGCTCAGGCTCATCTGAACAATGTAAAGAAGGCGGTTGCAGAATTTGTGGGAGAGGCCCCGCAAAGTGATGATCTTACCATGCTCTTCTTCCACTTTCTGAACGCTTCTGCTAAGGGCGGAGGTGAGCAAAGCATAACATTGGAAAACAATGTAAACGAGATTCGTAAACTTGAAAAGTTTATAAGTGAAGTTGCTCAGCAGATGCAACTTGCAGAGTCTGTAAAAACGAGCTTGAATCTTGCAATGGAAGAGGCTGTCTCCAATGCTATTTTGTATTCCGGTTCAAAAACCGTAGAGGTTGCCGCCCAAACAGGCAAGGATGAAATTACCTTTACCATAACAGACAGCGGCAAACCGTTTGACCCAACCGCCGTTCCGGAAGCCGATGTAAACCAGGATGCTGCAGAGCGTCCTATAGGAGGATTAGGCATATTCCTTTACAGGAAGATTATGGACAGCGTTACCTACAAACGCCTAAATGACAAGAATATACTCACTCTTACAAAGAGACTCAACTAACAGATAATAAGAATAAAACAGTATAAAAAATGAAAACAAAAGTCACAAAAGAAGAGGGGAAGATTACCATAGCCTTTATAGGCCGTTTAGACACCCCTGCTGCTCAGGAAGTTAATCCTGTAATTAACGAGCTTATGGAAGAGGCAGATAAGACCATCATTATAGACTGCAAAGAGATGGCCTACATCTCCAGTTCCGGACTTAGAATATTCCTTACCCTCAGAAAGGCCGCAGAAGACAAGAAAGGCAAGGTAATCATTGAGAACATCAATGATGAAATCCGCAGCGTCTTTATGATGACCGGCTTCCTGAATCTCTTTGAAATCAGATAACTGCTTTTCGGGTTGGATTTTGTCAAAAATCCCCATGTTTTAGGGTTGGATTTTGTCAAAAATCACTACATTTGTACTAAAAGAACAACCGAGATATGGCATACTATACTAGAAAAATAGACGAAAGGCTCCTCACTTGGAGAAATGATCCTAAACACAAACCGCTCCTTGTTCGTGGTGCTAGACAGGTAGGGAAGTCCACTGCCGTTCGAAAGTTAGGTGAAACTTTCAGGTACTTTGTTGAGATTAATCTTGAGAAACAGCCCAGCCTCAAGACACTGTTTCCGGAGAATATTGATGTCAAGAAGACGTGTAGTGACCTAAGTGCAACCGTGGGCATTCCTATTATACCGGGAGAAACGCTGCTATTTATTGACGAAATCCAGGATTGCATACCGGCCATTATGTCACTTCGTTATTTCAAGGAAGATTATCCTGAACTTCATGTAATTGCCGCAGGATCTTTGTTGGAATTCGCTTTGGAGGAAATACCGTCATTCGCCGTAGGAAGAATCCGCTCCTTGTATATGTATCCTTTCTCGTTTGAGGAGTTTATGAGTGCTCAGGGGTTGGATTTGCAACTGGATGCCGTCCGGAGAGCATCACCCAATCAACCGCTTTTTGAACCACTCCATAAACAACTGACCAATCAGGTTCGTAGTTTTATGCTGGTCGGCGGCATGCCTGAAGCAGTTTCCACTTGGGTGGAAACACACGACTATCTTGCATGTGCACGTGTCCACAATGACATTATGGATACATACCAGGATGACTTCTACAAGTACAAGAAGCGCATCTCACCAGAGCTTCTGACCAAAGTACTACGCTCGGTTGCCCGACAGTGCGGCACAAAATTCATCTATAATCGAGCCGATGAAGAAAGCCGCAACGAAAAGGTAAAGCAGGCCCTCCATAAACTTTCTCTTGCCGGTTTGGTGACACCTGTGACACATACCACAGCAGACGGAATACCTCTTGGCGCGCAGGTAAATGAACGAAGCATCAAATATCTCTTTCTGGATACAGGCCTTCTTCTTACTTGGCAAGGTATCCCAGCCAGCGATATCCTCTTGTCATCAGATATAGACCTCGTAAACAAAGGACTGGTAGCCGAAGTTTTAGCCGGACTTGAAATGATAAAAAACAAAGATTGCTTCCAACGCGCTGAGATGTTTTACTGGCAGCATGAAAGTAAGAATGGCAATGCTGAAGTAGATTATCTGGGAGTCTATGGCGGCATCGTACTTCCAATAGAGGTGAAGGCAAGCACCAAGGGCACGATGCAAAGTCTCTATCTGTTCATGCACAAAAAACGCCTTCATGCCGCAGTCAGAACATCTCTAGAGAACTTTGGGGCCTATGACTATATTGATCCGCAACCCGAAAAAGACGATATAAGCTCCATCAGGCATATCGACGTCTACCCTTTATACGCACTAAGCAACCTTTTTAGGAACTAGATACCTAAAATATTCCAGTGTTCTCTATTTCAAATCTATTTGCAAGATAGGTTAATAATGAACCCATTAATTACTTAATAATGTTTGAATCCTAATTTATTTTAACTACATTCGTATTGTAATACACCGCATTATGGCACCTCAAAGTCATATAACTGCATCATCTTTTATTCCGTCTAATGGGGGGGGGTAATCAACTAATAGTTAATAACTTACATAAATATTCAACAGCACGTTGCGCATGTAAGCATCGTGCTTTTTTTTATATGAGCCTGTCAAATTTTAAAAGCAAATAACTCATACAATGAAAAAACAAATATTTCTTTTATGTCTAATTTCCTCTGTTATAATCACCTTAATTGGGTGCGTAAAAGAGGATGAGACTCCAATAGATAAAACAGGTCTTCTTGAAGAGGAAGATTTGCATGAAGTAGTTTTCCACGCTGGTTGGGCTCAAGAGACAAAAACAGTTCTTAAGGAGGATGGAAGTGTCTGGTGGACTCCGGGAGATTCAATAGCCTTATTTATGGTAGGCGGATCAGGGATAAAAAAGTATTGTTTAAAAGCGGATTGTAAAGAGCCTGCGCAAACTACAAACTTCATTGGTAAAATTGGTGAAGAGAGTGGCACCTATTATGCTATCTACCCTTACAATAATGCTGGAGAATGGTTATCTCGCTTCACCATTCCTATGGTCCAATATGCAAAAGCAGGAGGTTTTGCTCCTGGTCAATTTGTCAGTTTTACAAGGTCTGATAATAAAGACCTTACTTTCTACAATGTGTGTGCTGGCATCAAGTTTTCAGTAGCTCACGAAGGCATTTCAAAAGTCGTCTTCAAAAGCAGACAAAATAGTTATCCTATTATTACGGGAGAAATGGGAATCCCGTTCTACACTCAGTTCCCTGATACTCCGGATATAGTCCCGGTCTTTAACTCTGATGACCCAAGTGTATCGGAATCCGATGTGTCAAATACGTTGACGGTGTATCCTGCAGAGGGTAAATATTTTATTCCCGGAGAGTATTACTATGCCTCTATAAGACCTGGTTACACGTCACTTGTTGTATCGTTTTATACGGATGAACAAGTGGCAACGACCTCGCTTCCAGGCGGGATTATTGAAAGATCCAAAATTGCCGTCCTTCAAGAAAAAGACAAGGACCTCACTTTTGAGCAGGATTATAACTATTCTTATTCATTATTAGGTCCGGATATTCTTCCTGAAGGAATTGAGAAAACCGCTATCCGAGATGTTATCTTCCACACATCGAGTGATGTGACAACCTCAACAGTAGTTCCAAGTTCTATCCCATCTGTTGATGGTCGCATCTGGCAAGATTATATCCCTGTTTATTTTGAATTGAAAGGTACAACAGCACACTACTATTCCAAGGCCGAGCGATATCTGATGACGGGACCGGAATGTATCTCATTCCAGGGATGGAGGGAACTTCGCTCTGTTGATCTTTCTATGTTTTGTACTAATCAAGTTACAGATTTCTCGTACATGTTCAATAGTTGTGTCAAACTGGAAAGTGTCAATTTATCAAGTTTTAATACAAGTAGTGCACAGCGAATGACCGGTATGTTTAGTGATTGTAAAAGCCTTAAGGGTTTAGATCTACGTAGTTTCTCTTCAAGAAGCTTAGTTGGTTTTGAACCGGCAGCACAATTATTCGCTCAATGTTATGATTTGGTTAAATTGGACTTGGGGAACTTTGATCTTTCTAATTGCGATCATTTTGGTGCGATGATATGGTTTGCTAAGTTCAGCAAGAATTGTGCGATTCGTTGTAATGCGGCAACGCGTTTAAAATTAAGCGATTCTGATTCTCAACTTGGATCAAGTGCTGATTATATCACATGGGTGCTTCCAGAAGAAGATATTCCAGATTTAGAGCCAATTGTAGATCCTACTTTATACACCAGTACGGACTATAGTAAAGACAAAACTGTTAGAATCCTTCATCAAGCTACTAAAGGGAATGGCGTTGATATTGTTCTTTTGGGCGATGGCTATTCTGACAGGATGATTGCAGATGGTACTTATGATGCAGATATGGAATTGGCTATGAATGCCATACTTAAAGATGAACCATACGCCTCATTTAAGGACTACATCAATGTGTATACGGTATATGCAGTTTCCAAGAATGAAATTCCATTTAGTACTCGTACTGCATTTGATGTATCAATTAATCAGTGGGACCCCGTAGCCGGAATTATTTGTAGTAGGGATGAGTATGAGGTTTACCGATATGCATCTATTGCGTTTCCAAATAAAGACTTGGAAGACATAGCCATGATTATCATTATCAATCAAGCAGAAGGAGATGGAGATTCGTTTACAGACGGCGTGGCCGTCTCTGAAGGGTGGTGGAGTAATGATGATTACTTAGATTACGCCGCTCATGCCAAATCTATTGGAATGATTAATAGGAGAGACCGTTCTCAGACAAAAACTTTTTCAGAAATAGTTGCACATGAATTTGGCCATGTTTTCGCAAAACTAGGAGATGAATACGTCATGTTTAACGGTAGTCAAATACCTGATTGGGAGAGAAACGCTATTGTTGATGCTGCAATACATGTTGGTTGGTGGAGTAATATTGATGTCACAAATGATCCTCAAAAGATAAAATGGAAAAGATTTCTGGAAGATGAACGATATTCAGGGACTGGTATTGGCATATTTGCAGGAGGCTATACATACTCAGATGGCGTATGGCATCCATCTGAAAACAGTATTATGAGATTCAACACCGGAGGGTTTAATGCCCCGTCTAGAGAGGTGATTTATAAAAGAATACACAAGCTTGCGTTAGGTAAAGATTGGCAATATGACTACGAAACATTCGTAGAATATGACCAAAAGAACATTGAAGCGGAAAAAGCTGCTCAAACAGCACAAGTTTCACAAAGCACTGCGAAAATCCCATATCCGGCAAGGGTTAATAGGAAGCATCTCTTTAAGATGGAGGAGTCCACCACTGCAGACGGAAAAAAGAAGGTAACCGTCATAATGAATTAATAGAACAGATAGAATATGAAAACACTCAAAATATTATTTGTAATTACTCTTACTTCTGTTGTATATTCTTGCGGTGGAGGTGGTGGTGCAGATAAACCGGACGGTCCAATAACTCCGGCTGTTGTATCAGTTACTTCTATCTCCCTTTCAAAGACATCAGCAGAACTCGCCATTGGCAAGACTCTTCAGCTAACAGCAACGGTAAGTCCGTCTAATGCCACAGATAAAACTGTAACATGGAGTTCTTCAAGTACTACAGTGGCTTCAGTATCTCCGACTGGACTTGTAACTGCCATAGCAGAAGGCTCTTCAAACATCACAGCCTCTTGTGGTGGGAAAATCGCAACTTGCAAGATTACAGTGGTAAAACCAACTGTTGCTGTAACTTCCGTTGAACTGGATCAGACAGACATCACTTTGAAGAAGGGCGATTCCCAAACACTGAAGGCAACCGTAAAACCGGATAATGCTACAGACAAAAATGTCACTTGGACGTCTTCCAAGACGGACGTTGCCACCGTTGACAACGCAGGTAAAGTTACAGCTGTTGCAAAGGGAGTTTCCACTATCACAGCGTCTTGCAGCGGTAAGACGGCCACCTGTAAGGTGAATGTTACCGTTCCGGTAGAATCTGTTACGCTGAGTCAGACTTCTGCATCATTGAAAGTCAATGAAACTGTAACCCTTACGGCAACGGTTAAACCGGACGATGCTACAGACAAGACCGTAACATGGAGTACCTCAGATGGTTCCGTAGCAACCGTAAGCAATGGCGTTGTTACAGCGAAGAAAGTAGGAACTGCAACCATAACAGCAAAAGCGGGCGATAAAACAGCAACCTGTGAAATTACGGTAATAGTTTCGGGAGGTCACGAGGGTTTTACTGAAGAGGATTGGTAGTATTGCCTTTTTCTCTTTTTTGCTCAAAAGCGGCATGTATCTATTTCGCATTTTGCGTTTCGCATTTTGCGAAATGAAAAAGAATATATATATTTGTGGAAAATTAAAAAGATATGAATCCTTTTTACTTGATTCCACATACGCCTGAGCCATATTTCTGCGATAGGAAGAAAGAGACGGAAGATCTGGTTCACTTTCTTGAAAATGGACAAAATGTTACCCTAATTGCCCCTCGCAGATATGGGAAAACGGGTCTTATTTACCATGTTTTTGATAAATTAGCGAAGAAAAAGGGCCGCATGGAGTTATTCTATGTGGATATCTATGCTACCAGCAGTGTTGATGATTTTATAGCCGTCTTTGCAGAATCAATTGCAAAGGTGCTGAAGAAAAAATCTTTGGTGAAATCGTTTCTGAAATTCCTTAGCCGTATCCGACCGGTAATAAGCCAAGATCCATTCAGCGGCGAACCCAAGTTTTCTTTTACTCTGGATACGGATGCAGACCGCCGCTATTCACTTAAAACACTGCTTGATTATCTGGAACACAGACCAACCAAAGTTATTGTGGCCATTGACGAATTTCAGCAAATCCGCGAATATGATGGCATGTCCATGGAGGCTCTACTTAGGACTTATATACAGCCTCTTACCAATGTTCAGTTTATCTTCTCCGGCAGCCGGAAGCACATGATGTCTGAAATGTTTACATACGAGAAGAGCCCCTTTTATGAAAGTGCCTCGCTATACTATTTGGATAAAATAGACAGAGTTGTCTATGCATCTTTCATCAAAGAACAGTTTGAAAAAGAGAAGAAGCATATAACAGAAGATGCCATAGACTATATATTGGAATGGACACGTTGTCATACTTTCTATACTCAATCCTTATGCAACCGAGTTTTTTCAAACGTTCGGAAAGAAGCCAGCATTGTAAATGTTTTTATGGCAGCAGATGCTTTACTATCAGAGAATTATGAAACTTTTCTTGAACGGCGTTCACTTCTTACGCCCAGGCAATGGAAGTTCCTCATAGCAGTTGCCAAGGAGGGTATTGTGAACGAACCAACAGGAGCTGCTTTCCTGCAGAAATATAACCTAGGAGCTCCCTCAACGGTCTCCAGATTGCTCTCTGCTCTTACGGAAAAAGAATTACTCCTGGAAACCAAGTCTTTGGAAGGCAGTTCTTACTGTGTTTATAATGTTTTCTTATCCAGATGGTTGGAAAGACTGGGATAGCTGAGATTCTCAAATAATCTTGAGAGTGTGGTTGGTGGAGGGGAGGTATTTTTGGAGGAGGTCTGCGGTGGAGATTTTTACAAAGCAGGTGGCGGTGCCGTCCGTGCAGGCAAACTCACTGCTCTCTGCAATGCTCTTATCCATAATCAGATGCACATCTTTGCAGGAGGGCAGAACGGCGCTTAAGATGGTAGTTGCGCCAACTTTTACTCCGGTGAGGTTCCATAAACTATCGGGAGAAGAAAAGGAGACTCTCGGTATCTGAAGGGCTCCGCAGAACTCTCTGGTTACAAAGGGTTTGTCATCTGTTGTTACATAGAGGTAGAACTCCGTTTGCTGGCGGTTGCAGAGGAAGAGGGTCTTAACAATGCGGCAACCTATTTTGGCATCAATATGCTGGCAGTCCTCCATTGTGATGCCGGGGTCCGTATCTACTCTCTGATAGGGGATACTGAGCTTTGCAAAGGTCTCATAGACAAGCCTCCTGAGCTCTGTTTCAAACTCAGGAGGTGGTGTTGTCATAAGATTGCTTACCTTAAATTCACTCATTAGTTAGCCGGCTGTACGTAGGTGGTATCTCTTCTTATGGCGTCAAACATAACTACGCCGTCTTTAACGAATGCAGAAACTATGTTTCTGAACCAGGTGCCTCCGTCTACTCCTTCATAGTAGAACTCACCGTTCTTCTTTACAACCTCCACTACTCTGTCATCCTCTCCGCCTCCGTCATTGCTGTCTGAACGGAACTCCCAAAATGCATAACCCTCGCCGTCATACTCGTAATCATCTTTGAGTTGCTTTAGAAGTTTTGGAGTGCAGTGTTTTTCCAACCATTCAACTTCCCAATAGAGATCCTTCTCGTACATCTCCTTTATGTAGTTCATAATCAGCTCATCATCTGCGGTTAAGGTGTCTGTTTGAGGAGTTGTTTCCTGTGCCGCGGTTGCCACTGTGTCCTTAGTTTGAGGCTCACTTTCTGCTGCTTTTTGATTGTTTTTGCAGGAGAAAACAAGTGTTGCGAAAAGGCAAATTGTAAAAAGTAAGGTTATCTTTTTCATATTGATAAATATTTAATTTCAATGAGTTAGCGTTACATTGGATAGAGAAGGTTTACAACTGTAAGGTTTACAGCAAGTATGATGAAGTTCATACAAACGCCTATCTTTAAGAAGTCTGAGAATCTGTAGCCGCCCGGACCGTAAACCAGCATGTGTGTTGGTGAGCCTATAGGTGTTGCAAAACTGCATGATACGGCAATCATAAGTGAGATGATAAACGGCAGCGGATTTACGCCTAATGATACAGCCGTCTGGTAAACAATAGGATAGAAGATTGTACCTGCGGCCGTGTTGGATATGAATTCCGTTAGGAAGGTTGCCGCAAAACACATCATAGTCATTACCAGAAGAGGACGGTCATTGCAGAGGGAGAGCATACCGTTTGCAATTGCCTCTGCTATACCGGTTTTCTGTATGGCCGTTCCAATTACAACACTTCCGGCAAAGACCATAAGTATATTCCAGTCTATTGCCTTCATTGCCTGAGAAGGGGTGCAGCAGCGGAAGATCAGCATTGCCGCAGCGGCAAGGAATGCACTCTGAAGCAATGTCATAATCTTAAGGCTGGAGAGCACAATCATCCCCACCATAATCAGGCTGGAAATGAGCGTCTTAACGCCTATGCGAGGGATGACGGAATCATTCTCCACAAACTGAAGTCCGCGTATCTGATACAGAGGGTTGGAGGGGTTTGAACGGTGGGTTACCGGAGAACACTCCAAAAGAAGTGAATCTCCAACCTTCAGTTCTATATCTCTGGGAGCCTGGCTTATGCGCTCTCCACGGCGGGCTACTGCAACCAGTGTGAACTGATTGTCATTCTCTATTGTTGTCTCTGAAAGTCTCTTTCCAACCAGATTGCATTCCGGCATTATGTAAGCTGTAACAAGCTGCCTTCTGGTATCCAACTCGCTTACGGTAAAAACCGGATGGTCTGCGCTCACAAGGTGGTGAGTCTTGCGCAGTTCCAGTATGTCCTCCAGGTTGCCGGAGAATACCAGGCGGTCTCCGCCCATCAGAAACTCATCCTGCGGAACGGGGCTAATCACCTCACGGTCAAAGCGAACAATCTCAATCAGCTGACCTCCTTCTACTTTTGTAAGGCCCGCCTCCTGAACGGTCTTACCAATATGGGGGCAGTCTGCAGGAATCAGAAGTTCTTCTGTGTACTCATTTGTCTTTTCAAAAGACTCCTCAGCACTGCGCCTGTCCGGCAAAAGTTTTCTTAATGCAATGATGGATAGCACGCCTACTCCCAGACAGGCCAAACCCGGAATTGTGGTGGAAAATATGTTTAGGCTTATGCCTGTATCTTCTGCGTAAAGACCAGATATGATGAGGTTTGGAGGAGTTCCTATAAGGGTGCAGACTCCGCCAAGACCGGAGGCGTAACTAAGAGGAATGAGCAGTTTGGAGGGAGAAATGTGTAACTTCCTTGCCCATATCTTTACTATATTTACAAAGAGCGCTACAACCGTAGTGTTGCTCAAAACGGAGCTGAGTCCGGCAACCGGAAGCATAAGTCTTACAACTGCGGAAGAATAGCGTTTAGGTGTTCCAAGCAGGTGACGCACAATCCATTGCAGCACTCCTGTGTGGATAAGCCCGGCAAGGACGGCAAACAAAACGCCAATAACAACTACGGAAGATGAGGAGAAGCCTCCAAGAGCCTCCTTGGTGTCAAGTACGCCGGTAAGCAGAAGAATGGCAATAACTCCCAAAAAGGCAACATCCTCCCTCAATTTTGTCAGCAGCAAACACAAAAACATTGCGAGCACTGTAACTATTGTTATCCATGCTCCAAGATTTAATCCAAGTAAGACTATATCACTCATTCTATATTTATTCTGTAATCCAAATTGCTATTTCAAAGGTACACAAAAGAACTCTCACTTAATCTCTTCCTATTGGATTTTTGAGCAGTTTAATATAACTTTGTAAGGATTAATATTAACAACCTAAAAATCAACCTTATGGCAAACGCACTTCCTCAATTGGATTTTATGCAGGCAATTAAGCTTGCTTACAGCCGTTTAACGGACACTAAGGGCCGTTCACGCAGATCAGAGTTCTGGTGGGCAATGCTGGTTCTCTGTGTTGGCGGTGGTATTATTGCAGCTATCCTCAAGGGAATCCCTTATGTAGGATTCTGGCTCTATCTTATTATTACAGTTGCTACCCTGATTATCTCTCTGCCTCTTATGATGCGCCGTATGCATGACATAGGCAAAGGAGACGGACTGGTAAAGGCTTATGCAATTATTTATGCCGTTTACCTCCTTGTTGCCTTCCTAACCTGGTTATTCTTCCATTTAGGATGGGTATCTACTCTCATTACAGGAGTTTTGACAGTGCTTGTTTGGATTGCATTGGGAGTAATTGCTATTATCCTGATTGTTTTCTGCGCTCAGGACGGAGTTCCTCAGAGCAACGAGTGGGGCCCATCTCCAAAGTATGTTGACGGACCTGCTGCTCCTCAGAATCCTGCACAGTAATTTCTGATAGAGGAGAAAGAGAAGAGGATGGCTTTCATTGAGCCATCCTCTTTGTTTTTTCACTATTTACCAGCCCTACACCGGTGAAAACCAGTATTGTAGCAAAGACCTTCAGAGCATTTAAAGTATCCAGGCCCAGGATAAGGGCTATTACCATCGCGATGACCGGTTGCACATAACTGTACATACAGACCACTACCGGGCGGAGTCTTTTTTGCCCTATCGGGATAAGAAAATATGCTATAAATGTGGAACCTACAACAACATAGAGCACATGCCAGATTATATTGGCAGGAAGTGCTGTGAGGTTGGAGGCTGCAAACGATCTGAAAGAGAGGGGGATAGCCATAAGAGATGAGAAGAGGAACATCCATTTCATAAAGGTTACCACCGAGTATTTTTGAATCAGAGGTTTGAAGATTCCTACGTAAGAGGCAAAGCTTAAGGTGTTTACAAGCATTGCCAGGATACCGGTAAGAGAAGAAGAGTCTGCTCCGGTGCTAAGTGAAACACAGTTGAAAATCAGTATCAGAACTCCTACAAGGCTGAGGCCTATGCCCGCAACTCCGCTCCAGGTAATCTTCTCATTTATAACAATTACAGAGATTATGAGTGTCATAATGGGACTCAGCGTACTCATTATGGAAGCATCTATGGCGGTGGTCTTGGTTATGGCATAAAGGAAGGAGACCTGAGTCATAAAAAGCCCAAGGAATGAGGCAATAAACACCTTCCCCATATCTCTGAGTTCTATCTTCTCCTTTGGTGCGGTAAAGAGAGACCATATCCAAAAGAGAGCGGTTGCACCAAAAGCACGGAGGCAGAACAGGGCCATTGGAGTCAGATTACCGTCCAGCGCTATATACTTGCAACTGACTATGTTAAAGCCAAAGATCATATAGGCCGCAAGGCAGGCCATATTCCCCACAAATATACCGTTGCTTTTTGCTGAAGTCATTACCCTGATTATTGGGAGGCGAAAATAAGAAAAAACTGATTACCTTCATTTGCATTATTCCAATTCAATCCTTAATTTTGTACATTATAATGTACTTAAATATGGTTGTCATAAGTTCTGCAGAGTTAAGAAGCAATATGAAGAAGTACCTGGATATTGCCAAACGAGAACAGGTACTAATTCAGCGCGGAAAAAACGAAACATTCGTTCTTTCCTTGCAACAAAATTCTATTGAATATGATCTTTCAAGGTCAATAACAGTAGATAAGGTTATAGAAAAGGTACGCCAAGGGCTTACTGAAATGTTTGAAAAAAAAGAAACTTTAAGAGGTAGACGGGATGAGGGTGATGTTTCTTCCAGAGGTTAGTCAACAGTTTATAGAACTGGCTGAAATTCTTTATAATAAGGGTTATATGAATTTTCTGGATACTGCTCTGGAGTATTCGGAAAGTCTGTTTCGAGATATTCAGATTAATTTGCCGCTGAAGGTACACAGAAAGGCACCGGCATGGTTCGACCGCATAGGTAAAGATACATTATTTTGATTCCATGCAAGTTTTTTATCAACTCTTTGAACGTCAGATGCCACTGTTATCATTCGGAATGGGTGATTTGGGAAAAAAAACAAGCCACTCTTTCTAAAGATATCAGAGAGCACTCGTTGAGAGGTTACCCCAGTTCGGGATAAGAAAGTCGCATAAAAAGCTGTCATCTGTCAAGACATCATGGTGAATCTGATGACATTTTGCATTCAGTCCGAAGGTCTTCGAGGGCTTTAAAATCAGCAGGATAATATTTCACGATAGGGGCGATGGTCATTCTTGCCAGCTTCCCTAATTTCTTCTCAAGAATTTTATATTCTTCGTATTGAGAGAGAATTAATGCCTTATTTTCCTTCGTCAAAGGAAGATCTTTCACCAGACCTGATTCCCTAATCATTACCCTGCTCTTAGCAGCTACCGACAACTCCACATGCAATTGCACATAACAGATAATGTCGAAAAAGTCCTCAGGAGGAAATTTCTCTTTAATAGACACTAAGAAGATGCCTGTTTGGGTGTTGTCCAACTGACCGCTCTTGATGGAGTCAAGCAAAGCGAGCTGTTTGTCGAGACCTTTGTCAATCCAACGGTGGATCATATCTACATCGTAGTAATAAGTCCACATCAGAAGCCCGCCCAAAGTGCCGAATACGAAAATGAACTGCACCAGCGGCATGAAATGGAAGGCATTGTGGAACACGTGCAGCACAGGTGCTTCCAATAACAGAAATATAGACATTCCTATATCGCTCTTTTTGAGGCCTAATCGAGAACGGGAACGTTCAATGATACGAACTGCCAGCATAAGTCCGGCAGCGACGATGGCACTGCATCCCATGTGGACAAGGGCCACCTCCAAACCTCGGAACAGTACGGTTCCAAGGCTCATTCCATTGCCCAACAGCAGGTAGAAGATGTTCTCAAGGATGGAGAACCCACCACCTACGGCAGCACCGCAGATGACACTGTCGATGAAGAACACGATCTTCTTTCGGGTGGCTAACCAAAGGAGTGGGAGGGCCTTGACGATCTCTTCCAAAACAGGATTGAAGAATTCAGACTGGTTCTCGGAGAGGATAGACCCAGTTAACTGGAACAAGCCGAAGCAGACCAATGCCGCTACCATACCACACAGCACCTGCAAGAGGAGGTTCTTCACGCTGATGAGTGAGAAATTGTCAATCTTATAGACTACAAAGATGTAGATGACAACAGGGAGGATGGCAGCGACAAATAACATTACAACAATTTGAGTGAAATCATAAATTCATTGTTTCCACGTCGTCCTCCGTCAAATCCTGCTGGTGCAAACAGATGACCGTAACCAATAGACAGTGTAGTCTTGAGATAATTCAGGAACACCAGTTCGATAGTCACCTGAAAACCTGTGCTGTAATACATCTTGTGGGCTGCGTGGGGATTCCAGGCGGAGAGCCCTGTTCCGAAGAGCGAACACTGGATCCACGTCGGATAGCAGAACAGCGCACCAAAGTTGTTGAGCCGTAGCGGACGCAGGTTGAGCTCTGCCGTCGCCTTGGCAAAGGAGTGCGCCGGGATGGCATCGATGGCGGCACCGGGCATCGCCAAGGTCGTACGATATTGGAAGGCGTTCCTATAGTCGACATAGTTATTGCGGAAACCTCCGAAATAGGTATTGCCGAACACAGACTCTTCATCTCCGAAGTTGTGACCTGCTGCCGTACGGAGCCAGAACGAGGTGTTTCTGTCAAAGGGCACCAGTGTGCCGAAGTTGCCTGTAGCCTCTACAGAGGGGTAGACTCGTCCGCCAGCCAGATAGCCGTAGCCTTCAATGCCTAACTCGTAGCCCTGCTCTTTCATCACACCGCCCAATGAGGTGCGGATCTTTGACCACTTCCCGTAAACCGATGCTGTCTGCATCGACCTGACATCTTGCACCTCAATCTCCTGATACAAGGGCAGTGCGTCCATGTCGCCGTAGGCAGCCACCGAGAAGCCCCATGATTTGTCGTACGGCGTAACTAATGAATTGGAATAGTCGTAGGCCAGCTGCACCACATAACCTTTACGGCTTCTGCGCATCGGACCGAAGAGGTCGTAGAAGTCTGTATGGTTCCAGGCGGCCTTGAGGTTCCAGAAATAGTATTTCCAGTCGAAGTCGATATGGAATTTGTTCTTCCAGTCGTTGTTACTCCAAGGGGAGAGGCCGACTGATAGTTTCATGCTGCTCAGTCCCACGGGATCGTTCACATTGAAATGATAGCCTAACACGGGGGTCATGTGATTCCAGGCTTTGGAATCGGTAAAACCGCTGATGATAGGATAGGCTCCTGCGAACCTCATCTCTTTAATGACATTGTAGGATGTGATGTTGTTATATACATCGCCAAAGTTCTTCCTGGGCAGCGAATTTCTGAGCAGACCGACCTGTTCCATCGCCTCCTTGTTGTTCTCATAGGCGAGCTGACCATAAAGGTTCACTGCATTGGCATCCTTCACTACCTCACGGGAGAGCAAGACGGGTTGCAGTCCGTCGCGCTTGAACTGGAGTGCTAGCAGCTGGCCGGGCGTAATCTCCAATGGTGCGAAAAGGCCGATGTCGGTATTGGTAAGCATCTCCATCTCGCGTGTCTCTATGTTGATCTGCCAGAGGTTGGAGACACCAGTATAGTAGGAGCTGCCAATCAGGTACTTGTCGTCGAGTGAGAAGCGGAATTGTCCTAAGTTGCTGTCTTTCCAGGTTATCAGTTTCACAGGCTTGAAGATGGCCTTAGCCAGTTCCTCGGTATTGTATAGCAAAAGTGTGTGCTCGCCGTTGTCGCCTTGGCTGGTGAGCGACAGCCATTTGCCGTCGTGACTGATATCCGTGTCGAACACGCTGACACCAAACGGGAAGGCATAGATCATTTCAGGATTCTCCAAATCGCGGTCCAGACGCACAATCGACTGTGTGCCGCCGTTGGAGAACAGGCCGTAGAGACAATCGTGGGTATTGTCATACACGATATTGCCGATGCGCTGGTACTTCTTTTTCTTCACCACCTTCTTCTGTCGGATGTCATAGATTTCCAAACCGCGCATCTTCGAATTGTTCGAGGTATAGATGAGGCGCTGGCCTTTACGGTCAAGTGCTACGTAAGCAGGGTCATAGAGCTGGATGCCGTAGATGTCGTTCAGCCTCTTCTGCTCGCCCGTCTGCAGGTCGATTTCCGTCATGTGTGCAAAGTCACCGGGAGCATTCATGGCAGCATAGGCCTTTTGGGTAGCAGGGTCATAGACGAATGGCGACACAGACCCCAGCGGTTCTTTGGTCAGTGGCTTGGTCTTTGTGATGGGATATTGGCGGATGGCAGCGAGGTTCTCTTCCTGATGCTTATTCTCGTCCTCCTTCCAGTCGTTCCATACTTTTCTGAGCGACTGCCCATAGACCTTCTTGAACTGTTTGCCGAAGAAGGTGCGACTGTCAGCCGTTCTGTTATAGAACTGAATCATCTTCTCGTAGCCATAGGTCTTGGTGAGGTAGTTCACGAAACGCGTACCGTAGAGATAGGCATTGGCGCCCACTTGGAAGTCCTTTGTGGAGCCTTCCGTTTCCAGGCCCACCACTGAGTAGAGCTTGTCGCCTTCGTTGATGATACTGCGGAAATACATCTCATCGTAGCCCCCTAAGGCACGTCCGACACCACCGCCGAGCCAGGTCTCCATGAAGCAGGCGATACCCTCGTGATACCAACGGGGCGAATACCAACGGGGCACGCTCAGATAGCTCCATAGGGCTGAGATTGGCTGAGAATTGTCGGTGTCCACCTTCGTACCAAAGAAACGTCGCCAGTTGAGGTCGCGACGATTGTACTTGTCAGTCATGACGATGTGCGTAAATTCATGCTTGAACAACTGACTGTATCGTTCGCCTGCGGGGTTGATGTAATACGACATGTTCAGCGGAGCCATGCCGATCTGTATAAAAGAACGCGGTAATGGCGATGCTCCGCCATTACCGTCGTCCTCCCAGTCTGTCAATAACAGCAAGGGTGCTTCTGGCTGATAGATGGAATCACTGGTCCATATCTGCTGATGAAGCGCTTTGCCGTTCTGGTACATGCGTATCATGTGAGGGATGTAGCGCGAGAGGTTCTTGTCAAAGAACACCAGCGTGGCCTCGTCCGTCTTATACTGGTAATAGGTCTGGTTCTGCCCCCTGGATATACAGGGAATCATCGACAGCAGAAGAACAGCAATCCAGTTACGCATATACAACGCCGTGATTATGGCACAATTTTGGGGCCTTTGTTCAGCTTTACACTATTGTTTGCTGCTGCAGTCTGACGGATTACGTTGCCAATCATCAATGCATTATAGGAATCGATCTTACGGTGAGCAAGAACTTCCTGCTGGGCATTGTGGGGATTGATCTTACGGCCAGCAAGAACCTCCTTCTGAGCATTGTGGGGATTGATCTTACGGCCAGCAAGAATTTCCTTCTGAGCAAGGAGAACCGAACTGATTTCACTTTCGAGAACCTTTGGCCGAATTTTGCCTCCAATCGTGTTGGGAAGCTTCATGCTCTGGGCCAACTCGCAGCTTTGCAGCACAACTATACGCTCAGCAATATCGAAATTAGCTACGGCAGCAAGAGCCTTTTCGCCACTAAGCAGGTTACCCTTCTTTGCCAAAGCCTCAGCACTTGCCTTGTCACCCTCAAGGGCAGCAGTCATCTGCTGGTAATCCAACCACTGGTCGCGGACCAGTTTCAATTTGTCATCACCCTGGGCTGTCTCCAGATACTTGTCGGTGGTCTCAATGAAACGGTTGGCCAAATTGTTCTGCTTCTGCAGCGTGGTGTAAGCCAGTGAGGCGTTGATGGTAGACTGGGCCAAGTCGGGACACTCCTCACCTCCAAGGGCGGCATTCAGTTTTTCGGCTGACTCTGCCAGCGAGCTGGCAACGTTGTCCACCATCTCACGGCTGGCGTTCATCTCCTTAAGCACCTCGGCAAATGCGGGGATGTTGCCGGCTACCTCATTTGACATGTCAACCAACGTGCCAAACTGGGCGGCGCGTGTCTGCATCACCACCTGGGCTACCACGATATCATCCCTGAAGGCTGAGTCGGTCTGAAGGAGTTCTTCCATATTAGTAAGCTTCTCGGAAACTTTCTCACGAGAGAATTTAGCAGCCTTGGCGATATCGCCATCTGCCTCATTGAGACCCACTGGCCAATCAACAAAATAAGAGGTGATTAACCCTATGGCGAATATAGCTGCAACCGAACACAAGATAAGAATACTTTTCTTTTTCATAAGCCTAATAATATAAGTTCTTATTCTTTTCTCTGACGCTAAATGTCATTTTATGACATCGATGTTGTCAAATATACAACATATTTTGTTTCCATCCAAACTTTTTTGTATTTTTTGTATATTTGAACTTAAATAACTGAAAAAGCAACATGGAAAATCTTAGCGATTTGTCCATGCTGCCTATTTTCAATCCGTTACGCTAAATCAATGCGTAATTGAATGATCAATACTCATCCTCGTTGAAGAGATTTTTGGTACTTATAAACTATTTATAATCAGTGTAATAATTTTTTAACATAGCATAATAGACAAGGATATTTGTGTAAAAATTAAGGGAATTTGAGAATATCTATCTCTAATTCCCTTTCTTTTTCAAGCACTTACGCAACGTTCTCAACTTTCGGATAAAAGTTTGTTTTGTCATTCAAAAAGTCCAACAGGTGTTGGTGTTGAATGTAGATTTTGCTGCTGCCTGGAACTTGCGAATAACTAATCAATCCATTTCTAATCCACCTTCTAAATGTATTGTCTCCAATATCGAGTAGTTTTTTAACGTCATTCGCAGTATAAACAGGTTTCCATAAATTGCTCTCGCTTCCATCTGCAACCATACTAAATGATTTATTCTCTTATTCGCTTTTCAGCCCCTTGTTGTTCCTAACAAAGTTTGGAGTAGCCAGGGAAAACTTCGAACCCCATTTTTGTAAATATACAAAAAAAATCTGAGAAAGCCAAAGTCATCAGCACCAGTGCGATTGAGCAACCTATGAAACTTGTCCGCCCTCTCTATTTTGTGATAATTCTGAAATCGTACGAAAAATTGTAGAATTAGCAGGCACTTTTGGATAATCTTGAAATTTGTCCGCCCTGCTTGCAAAAGGCAGTTGGTGTGCTACTTACATAAGTCTAAAGTGGAAAGTGAAACCTCAGCAACGGGCTAAAAATCTATCGTACTGAATTAGTGTGATTTGTATATTTCACTTCTGCGAGAGGTGATACACCAAAAAAAAACACTACCTTTGAGTGCAAGTATTCAAATTTACATCAATGGAAAGTATCCGTTTTATTGACTTGTTCGCAGGAATGGGGGGAATTCGGCTTGGATTACAACAAGCCTGCATAGATTTGGGCATTCATTCTCATTGTGTCTTTACAAGTGAGATTAAGTCAGCGGCGATAAGTGTTTATAAGCAAAATTTCCCATCGGACGTTATTTCAGGAGATATAACAAAGATTTCATCAGACGATATTCCTGATTTTGATATTCTCCTTGCGGGTTTCCCGTGCCAAGCGTTTTCTTATGCGGGCAATAGGGATGGTTTTGCTGATGCTACAAGGGGAACTTTATTCTTTGACGTTTTGAGAATTTTACGAGAAAAGAAACCTATGGGTTTTATTCTTGAAAATGTTGAGGGCTTGGTTTCACACGACGGAGGACGTACATTCAAAACAATCATTTCAAGTTTAGAGGAACAATACAAAGTTTCTTATAGCATCCTTAATGCAAAGAGTTTCGGTGTTCCGCAAGATAGGAAGCGAATATACATTGTCGGAGTTAAAAAGAATAAGAGAAAAGTCAGCCTTGAAAATTTTTCCGCCTCCGGCGCAAAAATCGGAGACATCCTTGAAAAAGGACTTCCTATCAGCAAAACTCCTTTTATGAAAAAACTACTATCTCATTATTCCGTTGAGGAATTAGAGGGGAAGAAAATTAAAGATAAGAGAGGCGGTTCGGACAATATCCATAGTTGGGATATGGAGTTAAAAGGGCGTGTTTCAAAAGAACAAAAGGAATTGTTAAACGAAATGTTGAAAGCCCGCAGACAACATAAGTGGGCAGAGGAATGGGGAATTGATTGGATGGACGGAATGCCATTAACCGAGACTCAAATTAGTACATTTTACTCCCATCCGCGACTTGGGAGTATGTTGGAGGACTTGACAAAGAAAGGTTATTTGGTTTATGAATACCCTAAAAAGAAAGTGGTTTCATCATCAGTCGTTTCTGGAAGAGAAGTTAAAATAAGCAGACGTGTTCCCGACGAGACAAAACCGAAAGGTTATAATATCGTTGCAGGAAAATTGTCTTTTGAGGTATCTGAAATTCTTTCACGTAAATCTATTGCTCCTACATTGGTGGCAATGGATATGCACAGAATACACGTAGTGGATGGCACTGGCGTAAGAAAGTTGTCTTTGAGAGAAGGATTAAGGCTGTTTGGTTATCCCGACAATTATAAGTTCAGCATTACAGAGAAGGAAGGTTATGACTTGTTAGGTAATACGGTAGTTGTCCCTGTAATTAAAGCGGTTGCTAAAAGATTAATATCATCCTTGTAATATGAAGATTAGCATAGACAGAATGTTTCAAGTCTTGAAAGACGAACTTGAAAATGACAATACAGGTAAAATCACATTCTCGCTAGCAGAAGTTGAAATTGTTGTGAAGCAGAATAATGTTGTTGGAAATATCATTGAAGAATGGTTGGATAGTTGGATTACAAAGCACGATTACGAACACATCTATAATCACGGGCAATGCTCTCCTGACTTTTGGTTTGACATAAACAATTTGAATAAAGATTGGCTTGAAGTCAAGTCTTTTACAGGCTCTGCTAATTTTGACATAGCGAACTTTATGTCGTTCATCAATGAAATCGTAGATAAGCCTTGGAAACTTGACGCGAAATATCTTTGCATTGAATATTCAATGGAAGAGGCATCTGGTATTGTCTCCATTGATAATGTATGGCTTAAAAATGTTTGGGAGATTTCTTGTCCAAGCAGAAAATGGGCGTTGAAGGTTCAAGATAAAAAGGGTGTAATCTATAACCTTCGTCCTGCATCGTGGTATTCAGATAGAAGTGATTATTGTCCTTTCAGAACACTTGAACATTTTTTATCTGCCCTTGACTATGTTGTAAAGACATATCCACCGACATCACACATAGGGCTGACATTTAGGAATAGATTGGAAGCGGCTCTCTCTGCTCACAAGGGCACTCAATTTCATATTCCGCTCTGGCAAGATATAGCGGAACAATATGACTGGGAATAAGGTTTATATTGCAATTAAATCTCCTTTCAAAACCACCCTTGTTGAGCCGAGAGCCCAACGCCAATTTAAGTCTTTGACAAGACACCTGTCGCTGTCCTCTCCATAGTCATCAATGACAAGCATTCGGACACTTTCATCGCCTGGGTCAATTACTTCCCGAAACTTAACATACATCCCTGTAAGGATTGGTTCATCTTGTATATCGCTCATATCCTTAAAATTGTAAATCATCATATACTTCCCCGAGTTCCTGCTGGCGTAAGCCGATATATCTGCGGGTAATTGACGGGGAGGTATGGTTCATTATCTCACTCAATTTCAATAGGGCTAATTCTCCTCGTCCTACATTGTTTTCCCGCTCCCATATCTGCCTTGCCCAAGTCTTTCGGAGTGTGTGGGTGCTAAAATTAGCGATTTTAAGACAATACTGCACTCTCATCCACTTGAAATGCCTATTTATCATTTGAATAGTGGTTGTAGAGCCGAAACGATTAAGGAAACAAGGTTCATCCATATCATCCGCCCCGATACCAAGAGCCTCAGCACAATCCTTAATGTGTCCCTGATAGCCTCTATTTATTCGTACAACCCTCCTTTTTTGGGTTTTCTGTTCGGTAATGACAAATTCCTCGGCATTGAGAATTTGACGCCAAGATAGAGCCAATAAATCGGAAATTCGTAAGCCAAAGAAACACCCGCATCCTACAAGTAAGGAAAGACGATATTTGCCATCCTTGTAGAGTTTGCGGACAAGGCTCATTGCGGTTTCCCAAGGCAAGTAATCGGCAGTTGTATAACTATGTTTAGCACTCATATTTCAAATCTTTTAATAAGGAATAAAACTGATATGTTTATTTGTATTTGTCAATATATTTGCTTGATTTTAAGGCAATATGCTACTTCTCGTATAGGTGGGATATGGAACATTAAGCCCCATATCCGATAAACGAGCCAATCCTCATTGATTTCCACTTTCCGCACTCACAATCTATGAAAGGAATTTGTCCGTAGCGGAGTTTTGGTTGTGTGCCAATCCGAGACGCTGTTTTTGCCTCAGCGAGAGAGGGTTTTGTTGTTCCCCAAAACTCACGAATAGAGCCATCAACCTTCTGAAAGTAGCCATGTACGATACCGCTTCTTAGACGAAAGACAAGTTCATTGCACTTTGACATTTGCAAAGCAGCAACAAATGTATCAATGCTTCTCATAGCGGAATACTTTGCTATTGTAAGTTCCTGATTACTAACTGTCATAATCTGTGTTTTCATATCCTGATACTTATTGGTTGTTTATATTATCTAATTTGTCTCTCTCTTTCAACGGTACAAAGATATGACAAATAAGCCTTATATGCAAACTTTTTATGACTTTTTAGTCTTTTTTGTCATATTATTTTAAATTTTCTCTAATTTTGTCTCTTGTTATGAAGAAAACTAAGTTTGAAAAGAAGGTTATTCACCTTACTATCAAGGGCGAAACCCGTGAAGAGGACATTCATTCCTACTACGGGAGCGTTGCTTGTATCTACGACTATTATGACGCCGAGGATATTGGCATAACTTACGGCTCACTAAGAAATTACGGGCTATCTGAAAATAAATTTTATGAAAATTCAAAAGTTATAATTAGGCAAGGTAAGTTATTTACAAAAGATAGGAGTGTCTAAAAGTAAAGTCAAGTTTTTTCTTGTAAAGTCCTTGAGATTGTTAGTATTAACTCAAGAACTACTGTTATGGTGGGGGATATTGTTATTCTACCCCCTGTCACGACATTCTCAATAAGTCTATCCACTGAATTCTTTCTCGGTTTCGTTTAAAGCGGATAACTGACGAGAGGTGGTAAATAAAAATCTCCTTAAGAGTATCGTTATCAAAGAGCATGTCTGCTGTTGGAACGATATTCCTATTGCCGAAATAATCCTTTAATTCTTGATATGGTAGGCGTACTTCCATACGATATAACCTCTTGGGTTTCTGATAGTAATCAAGGATATACTGCTTGTCTGAGGAGTTCTCTATTTCAGCCAATTTATCGTATGCTTGAACAACAATGCCAGCGTTCTTGTAACGTTGTGCTTTGCGTTGTTTTATCGTTATGGTAGGGTGCTTTAACCGCTCCAGGTTAGTAGAATACTCAAAATATATTTCGCTGAGAATTTTCTTTCTATCTTGAACTGCTTTGCCGTTTATTATTGTAGTAACCTCGGCATCACGCATCATCTTCTTTACCAAGGACGGAATGTTAAAACTGGCATCAAAGGCAATATCTATTGATGTTATGTTGTTGATGATAAATCCAAGAGTGTCAGGTAGTTTTAAGACGGTGTGGAGTAGTTTAGGGTTATAGAATACAGGGTTCATAACCTTAAAATACGTATGTATGATTTCATCGTCGTTATCCGTGTAATGCCCAAATTTTAGTTGTGCTACTTGCTCGTTAAACATAAGTATATCAAAACAATAGCGAAACCTATCGTTGAGTATTCTATAAAAGGAAAAGTCGCCTATTTCAATATGTTCTCCTACTTCAACATTCTCAAATCGTTGTATATCAGCGTTGTTTGCAAGATAACAAATTCGTAGTTCATCTATTACAAATCTATGTTCACTGACTTTCATGGTTTTTCATTGTTATTGGAATTATTGTTCTTCTCGTCATTACTATCTGGACGATGAGGTACTGTCTGCCAATAGTCCAACATCGCTTGGCGGATGTGCTCTTTATGCCATTCGCTTTTCTTTTTGCCTTTACTTGTTTGGCTGATTTTCTGTTTTGTCTCATCGGGTATCTCCCGATATTGTCTCTTGTATTCTGTCATAGTCTTATCTTTTTCTAATAAATAGTAGTAGGTTTAGAAAAAGTTGAAAGAGTAGTAGAATTTTTTTTTAGAGATTGGCAGATAGACTACGTTTACCAAACTAATTGATGCCTACCTTTGATACTATTCGACACCATTTGAGAGGGGGATAACGTCTTAAAAAACAGATAAATTGGGGAGTGTGGGGTGGGGATAAGAAAAACGGCTTGCTGTGCTGTTCAGAAAGTGATTTCTTGTCTAAAACGAAAACGTCTTATAGAGAACAGAGCGTTTTAGGCGTTTTATTTTTGGGAATTAACTCTCGAAATTAGACTTGGTAAAAATTGCTAGAAATCAGGCAAAAATGAGTAGTTGAGTTTGGATAGTTCTTTTTCAAGAGAGGTTTGTGTGTATTCCGAATAAACTTGCTCGGTAATATCGGTAGAACTATGCCCAAGCATACGGCTAACGACAGAAAGGCTCATGCCATCGTTGAGGGCACGACAGGCAAATGAATGCCTGGCAAGGTGGAAATGGAGTTTGAAAGGTAGTCCCATCTTCTCCCCGACAACATCTAATGCTTGGTTAATCTTCTTGTTGCAAGAGTTGCGGGTTGAGTATAAGAGTTCCTGGTTGTTAATGTCAAAATCATCGCTGACTAGGTCAAAGACAAATTTCTTCCTGCGGTTCTTTGCCTTCCATCTTTCAAGAATTTTAATAGCGGCATCGCTGAGGGGTATGGTGTGGCGCGGCTTATGCCCCTTGGCGGTTTTGATTAGGATTTTCTTCAATTCTTTCTTCTCAAAATTGATATTGCTCCACATCAGGGTAAGGGTATCCACAAGCCTCAGCCCGCCAGCGTGAAATGCAAATAAGAACATTTCAATATACTCTTTTCTGCGTGGCTCGGTGTCGTTGTTGTAAAACTCTACTAACTTGTTTAACTGCTCTTTGGTTAAGTCCTTTCCGTCGTAAGTTTCACTATCAAGGTTCGGGGTTTCCTCCACCCTGCAATCCTTAATTTGAGCATACACGCTGCCTTCTATAAGTCCCTCATCTTTTGCCCTTTCGCAAGCGTTTATGATTGGTGTTAGGGCATGGTTGATTGTGGCATCGGAATTCTTTTCATCCCGTCGGTATTGGATATACTCATCTATGAGAGCCAATGAAATATCCCCGAGATACAATGCGGACTTATCGTTGTAAGTTCCTTTCTTCTTTGCTTTTAGGAACTTGGCAAATCCGTTCATACAACTAATCCCGTTCTCATAGCGGCTCTTACCGATTTTGCCTCGGGTGTATTTGGATTTGAGATTGTCAAGAACATATTGGATAAAATCCTTACCCCCATCCTTCCTTGTAAGTGGGGCATCGTTGAGGATACCCCTGATTACGCTCAATGTCATTTGGTGGGGGTGCTTCTGACTATATTCTTGGAGGCAGGTATCGTAATGGCTAAGTTTTCCGTGCAGGAGGTTATTCTGCCGTTGATAGTCTCTTCCATAGGAGGCACGGAGTTCTCCCTTTCCCGAGGAACCCTTCTCGTTCCAATCGTCTACCCTTACCCTTATCCCCGTATCTTTTCGGATAGGGGCGGCATCAAGCCAAGTGTATTCAAAGTAAAGCGTGTATGTCTTTGTCTTATCGTAGCCGTTTTTGGGATACTTTAACCTTAGTTTTCCATTGGGATATTCCCGCCTGTGCCTACCCATTGTTTGTGTGTTTTAATATGTACGAGGATTTCCACAAAGGTACAAAAATAGACAAGGAAATCGCTCCTCAAAAAGCAAAATGTGCCACAGGGGTATCGGAAATAGACAAGGTTATATGCCACTTTTTTAAGCAAAAAAGAGTGGAACAAGGAAATTCTCCATTGTCCCACTCTTTTAATTTTCAGTCTTTTACTTAAAGAAAAAGGTTCTCTTTTTGCCTAATACTCGTCCTCGTTGAAAAAGAAGTCTTCTTTGCTAGGGTAGTCTGGCCACAGCTCTTCTATGCTGTCATAAACCTCCTCTTCATCTTCAATATCGTTGAGGTTCTCAATAACCTCATCCGGAGCTCCGGAACGTACGGCGTAATCAAGTAATTCACTTTTGGTAGCAGGCCATGGTGCGTCCTCAAGTTTTGATGCTAATTCTAGGGTCCAATACATATCCTTTCCTTTTTTGGGGGGGCAAATATAATACTATTTTCTTTATGGCAACCAAAATTCTTCAGGAGTATTTGTAATTGTGCAAAAATAGCGTGCAAGTGTGAATAAATAGTCTGAAAGGCGGTTCAGATAGCTCTTACAACTTGCCAGGTTTTTCTCAAGTTGAGGCTCTGTGGAGTGGATATTTATGCTGTGACGTTCGCAGCGGCGGCACACCGTTCTTGCCACGTGGCAGATGGCTGCCTGAATTGGGGCACCCGGAATTACAAAGGCCTTTTGAGGCGGCATCTGGCCCGTCATCTTATCTATCTCCTCCTCCAGGAAGGTGATTTCATTATCATCAAAATCTTTGAGCTTTTTGCCTGTTCCCTCCTCCGGCATTGCAAAGAAGGCGGAGAGGCACATAAGCTGCTGCTGAATGCGGAGCAAATCTTTACGTATCTGAGTTGCTGTCTTTGTGGTATTTGCAGGGTTTTCACTCTCTGCAATAATGAGACCTATGTTGGAGATGAGTTCATCTGCATCTCCGTAAGCCTCCACTCTGGGATCATTTTTAAAGACTCTTTTACCCCCTACAAGGGATGTTGTTCCCTGGTCTCCTTTCTTTGTGTAAATCTTCATATTCTATGTTTTTGAGTGGGTTCTACTTCTTCTCAAGTGTTGGGTTTGGGTTGAGGTTGTCACTCTCAATCTGACCGTCTCTTAAGCGTACAATCCTTCTTGCAAAGCGTGAGATATCTTCCTCATGGGTTACCAGAATTATTGTATTACCCTGAGAGTAAATCTTTTCAAAGATATTCATAATCTCCACGGAGGTCTTGGTATCAAGGTTTCCGGTTGGCTCGTCTGCAAGTATGATGGTTGGGTTGTTTATGATGGCTCTTGCAATGGCAACTCTCTGCCTCTGACCTCCGGAGAGTTCATTTGGTTTGTGATCCATTCTGTCTGCAAGACCAACCGTCTCCAACGCTTTAACCGCCATCTCTCTCCTCTCATTTGCAGGAAGACCGGAGTAGATAAGCGGCAGAGCTACATTCTCCAATGCGCTGTAACGCGGGAGCAGGTTAAATGACTGAAACACAAAGCCTATCTGCTTGTTTCTTACATCTGCCAACTCACCGTCTTCCATCTGGCTCACATCTGTTCCGCCCAGAATATATCTGCCGGAAGTTGGGGTGTCTAAACATCCCAGGATGTTCATCATTGTACTCTTGCCGCTTCCCGATGGACCCATTATGGCAAGATAATCGTTCTTGTTTATGGAGAGAGAAACTCCGTCCAGCGCATTTACCTGCTGAGAGCCAAGCTGGTAAATCTTGTATAGATTCTCAATCCTTATTACTTCTTTATTACTGTTTCCTTCCATCTCTTTTCTCCTTCAGTTAAGATTGAGGGTTATCCTTTGTGCTGATTCTCAATAAATTGTCTGAAGAACTCCTTGCAGGCCTCCTTTAGGGATTCCAATGCAAGAGGTGTGTTCCATTTTGAAGGATCCTCCTCACCCACAGCGTTTGAAACAGTACGCAGTTCCATAAACTTTACATACTCGTTAAGGCAGGTGTAGAAGAAAGCTGCCCCCTCCATACTCTCTATCTGAGGGTTGTACTTCTTCTTAATCTCTTCAATCATAGCCTTTTCTGCGGTTATGGTCTGAACCGTAACACCTACAGCTTTTTTGTATGTGTTGGCAATGTCATTGAAGAAATCAGGCAGCTGAGTCATCTGCAAAGTGCCGTCTTTGAAAGGGAAGAGGTTGGCATCCAGTGCGTAAGAATCAAAGAGAGTTTGGAATCCCGATGGGGTTCTGAATCCCAGGTCTCCAAAGTACTCTTTCTCTATAAGAGCGGTTGTTCCAATAGGGAACGCATTGAGGTCATAACTTCCTGCTATGCCTATATTTACAGCCAGTGCGTATGGGTTGCCTTCTGCCTCCGCTTCAACCAATTTTTTGGTGAGACGGTAACAGGTTGAGGTGGTGCCTATTCCGGTTAACATAAAATCTACCTGGGCCTTGCCGGCAATCTGACTCTCATGAAGTCTCAGTGCCTGAAGGGCGCAATCCAGCTCCTCTTGTTCTGCAGCACAAAATAGTAATCTCATAATCTCTTGTATTAGTGTAGGTCTGAACCTATAAGTCTCATAAACTCCTCTCTGGTCTTACGGTTGTTGAGGAAAGCACCTGTGAATGCGGAGGTTGTAGTAACGGAGTTCTGCTTCTGTACTCCTCTGATTTGCATACACATGTGAGCGGCCTCAATAACTACTGCAACACCCAGCGGATGGAGCGTGTTCTGTATGCAGTCTCTTATCTGAACCGTTAAGCGCTCCTGAACCTGAAGGCGTCTTGCAAAGGCGTCTACCACTCTTGGAATCTTGCTAAGGCCTGTGATATAGCCGTTTGGAATGTAGGCCACGTGTGCCTTTCCGTAAAACGGAAGCAGGTGGTGCTCACACATTGAGTAGAGTTCTATATCCTTAACCAGCACAATTTGCTGATACTCTTCCTTAAACATTGCAGATTTGAGAATCTTTACCGGATCTATCTCATAGCCCTGAGTAAGAAACTGCATGCTCTTGGCAACTCTCATTGGGGTTTTTCTAAGCCCCTCTCTCTTTGAATCCTCTCCCAGAAGTTCCAAAATTCTTCTATAGTGGTCAGATAACTCCTTTGTGGTTTTTGGAGTAAATATTTCCTCTTTCTTGTAAGACATATCAATCTCTCTGTTGTTCAAATCGGGCACTAAGTTAAGAATTTTAGTATATTTGTCCCAATCAGATTTTATTACTATGGAAGATGTAAAGGGCAAAGCCAAGATTCTTGTTGTAGATGATGAGGAGGATATCTGTGAAATCCTCCAGTATAATTTGGAGAAAGCCGGCTATCTGGTTAAAAGTGTGATGAGTGCGGAGGATGCACTCTCCGTTATATCAGATGAAAAATTTGATCTTCTGATGCTGGACATTATGTTGGGAGGAATTAGCGGATTAAGGTTGGCTCAGCTTCTTAGAGAGGATTACAAGAGTACCATTCCAATTATCTTTGTTACCGCTCTGGATACGGAAACTGATATCCTTAAGGGCTTTAAGACAGGCGGAGATGATTATATCTCCAAGCCTTTCTCCGTTAACGAGGTGGTTGCCAGAGTGGGTGCCGTACTTGCAAGGTGCGGAATCCGCAAAGAGATGCCTACATCTTCTACCTCCTGGAACCGTTCTGCAGAGAGCGGTGCGGTTACTGCCGCTCCGGTTAAGGATAACAAGAAAGAGGAGCCTAACGAGTATGACTTTGGAGTTCTCTACATAAACCCTGCAGATAAGCGTGTTATGGTGGAAGGAGAGGAGGTATTCCTCACCAAGAAGGAGATGGAGATTCTTTTGCTTCTGGCCCGCAGTGCAGGTCATGTTTTCTCCAGAGAAGAGATACTGCGCCTGGTTTGGAAAGATGACGGCTACGTTCTGCAAAGAACTGTAGATGTTCATATTGCAAGACTCCGTAAGAAACTTGGCAAGGCTGGAGATCTCATTCTCAACCGCTCCGGTTACGGCTACTCTCTTGTAACCAAATAGAGATTTGATGAAACAACTCGCTCTCAAATACAGATACCGTCTGCAGATCTATCTGTTTGTTCTGCTGGCACTTGCCGCGCTCTTCTTTGTACTTTTTTTAACGCGTCAGAGCAAGGGTTACAGCGTCTCTTCACTTCAGAGTGAATTGAAGGCTGCAATTGGAACGGTGGAGGAGCAGTTGAAAATGGCTGATAATCAGAGTAATCTTGAGAATATTGTTCTACCGGACAAGATAAACTTCACACTGGCAGATACTTTGGGTAATGTCTATTATGACTCCAAGCAGAAAGAGATATCCGTGCCGGACAACATTCTGATTTTTGCAGAGGTTGTAAATGCCTCACAGGCAGGAGAGGGGAGTGCTATGAGATCATCTATCGGGGAGGAAGATGAAGAAAATCTTTATTATGCAAAGAAGACAGATAACGGTTTTATAAGAACATACGTAAAGTTCCGTACGGCAAAGCCGGCCCAGTTGGAGAAAGATAATGTTTATCTGTTTATGATATCCATTCTGCTGGTGGCGCTAATTGGCTCATTTATATATATTTCCGGAAGGCTATCTAAACCTGTTAAGACCTACAGCCAACTGGTGAGCGCCATTAGAGATGATGAGAGTAAACTTAGCAATATAGAGTTTGGACATGACGAATTCGGCAATGTGGGAAGAGAGATTGCAGATACTTTCCAGCAACTGGAGAGGGCAAAGAAGTACAAGCAGCAGATGAGCCACAACATTGCTCACGAACTCAAGACTCCGCTTACGGGAATCAAGGCCTATCTGGAGACTATTATGCAGTCTGAGGATATGCCTGAAGATCAGATACGTAAGTTTGTTGGGAAGGCCTATACCCAGACGCTCCGTCTTACAGATTTGGTGAGCGAGGTTTCCACTCTGAACAAGCTTGACGAATCTTCTGAACTTAAGAAGGGAGATGAGAGCGTTTATCAGATTGAGGAGGTGAACATTAAGAAACTTCTGCAGGAAATCATTGGGGAGATTGGTTACAAGTTGGAGAAGAACAACGTTAAATTCTCTCCAAGAATTAGCAGCCAGCTTAAGATAAACGGAAGTTATACGCTTATTTACTCCCTGTTCAAGAACCTGATAGACAATTCAATAGAGCACGGCGGAAAAGATATTGAAATTACCCTTGTTGCGGGAATTGACCAGGTTTCCGGAGAGGGCGGATACAAGATAAACTTCACCTATACAGATACCGGACAGGGCGTTCCGCCTGAGGCTCTGGAGAGAATCTTTGAGAGATTCTACAGAGTGGAAGAGGGGAGAACAAGAAAGACCGGTGGTTCCGGTCTTGGTCTTGCTATTGTGAAGAATGCGGTTGCATTCCATAAAGGTACTATCAAAGCCTCTCTGCGTCCGGGCGGAGGAATTATCTTTAAGTTCTCTCTATCTTCCTTGCCTAAAGAGAGTTAGAACCAGATATCTATTCTGCCAACCTCTTCTCCCTTGGCTCCGTCCTGAACAACTACAACCTTCTTTCCGGTTTTGCTGCTCACTATTGCAGGCTCTGTTATGAAGGTGTGGCTGTGTCCTCCAATAATGATGTCTACTCCCTCAGTGTTGGCTGCAATGAGTTGGTCATCCGGCTTCTGTTCACGCCCTCCCTTAAAACCGCAGTGGGTGAGGAGGATAACAAGGTCACACTTCTCATCCTTGCGCAGTTTGCGGGCCAGTTTGTTTACAATTTTGTAAGGGTGGCTGTACTTGATATCTCCTGTTCTCTTGGGATTTACAAGCCCCTGAAGATTTATGCAGAGTCCTATTACGCCAATTCTCTTTTCTCCTCTTTCAATTACGGTGTATGGTTTAATTATCTCTTTCAGAGGGTTTTTTGAGACGTCATAGTTTGCATTGACTACGGGGAATTCCGCCTTGGAGAGTTTCTGGGCAAGAGCATCCACTCCGTTGTCAAATTCGTGGTTGCCAAAGCAGGCTGCATCTACTCCCAGTGCGTTCATTAGTTCTATCTCCACATCTCCCTTAAAGAGAGAGAAATACGGAGTTCCCTGGAAGAAGTCTCCGGCATCAAGAAGTATGACGTAAGGGTTCTCCTCTCTTATCTGATTTATATACTTTTCTCTTCTTACAATTCCGCCCAGACCTTTCCATTCTCCGGAGGAGATAGGTTCTATCTGGCTGTGGGTATCATTGGTGTGAAGTATCACAAGATCCTGAGCGTAAGAGGCTAAGCAGAAGAGCGCCATTGCCGCTGTAAGTAAAACTTTTTTCATACTACTTCCTCCTGTTTACTACTTTGCAACGCTCGTCAACAAAGGCTTCTATGTTGGCGCCTCTTGCTGTAAGTCCTTCAATATAAGAGATGAAGAGATCCATCAGTTTAACCTCTGTTCTTATTACCCAGTCTGCCTCCTTCATTACGTAAAGGTTGTCTCCTCCGTCTACCAGAAAATCTATGGTTGCAATTACATAGTTCTTGTCATCCTCTATAGGTTTTCCGTTTACGGTGCACTCCTTAACTCTGTAACCATCTACAACCAATCTCACTCCGGCGCTCATTGCCTGCGGATAGGTTCTGCAGAAGAACTCTATGAGTTCCTTGAGTTTACGGCCGTTTAACTGTACGTAGGTGAGGTAGTTGTCAAAGGGAAAGATGGAGAGTATGTCATACTTGGAGACGTTGCCTTTTGGCATCTCTGTTCGCATTCCGCCAAAGTTCATAAGGGAGAAATCTACCTTTAAACTATCGGGGAACTTAATAATCCTGCTGGTATCTGCAAAGTTGCGGGCATACTCCAAAAAGGCATCGGTTGCCCAGCAGGACATTGGGCCGCAAGGGGATTTTCTCTCCAATCCGGTGGGACAGAAGCCAATAGGCTCATTGAATTTATCTACCTCCGGTTTGTACTTTGCCAGCACCTCCAGGGTTTTGAGTTTCTCACCCGGAGCGGGGTTGTATGTGGAATCCATACGCACCGTTGTCCAGGTGATTAAACTTATGGAGTGGTTGGATAGTTCAGAGGAGGTATAGGCAGACTTCTCTACTCTCTGCGCACTCAACTCCGTAAAGGAGAGCGGCAGGGCAAGAAGCAATACCGTTAAAACTCTTCTCATACTTAGTCTTTGAATTTCAGCCACTTAAAGATGTCTTTCCAGCCGGCCTTCTTTCCGTATGAGAGTATTCCTATTCTGTAAATCTTACTGCTTACCCATCCCATAAAGAGGAAGGTTCCAAATAACAGAGCCAGTGAGAGGAAGTACTGCCACATTGGGACTCCGTAGGCGAATCGGGCCACCATAACCATCGGTGAAGTAAAAGGTATTATTGAACCCCAGACTGCTATGGTAGAGTGCGGATTCTGGAAGGCGCTCAGCATAATGAAGAGGCCTATGATCAGAGGAATTGTTATTGGCAGCATAAGTGACTGAGTATCTGCCTGGTTGTCTACACAGGCTCCAACCGCCGCAAACATGCTGGCATAGAGCAGATAACCCAGTATGAAGTAGAGCAGGAAGGTTACAACTATTCCTATAATGTTCATACTCTTGAGGGTGTTGAGTACCGGTCCTATTACGCTCATAGGAGAGGAGTCTTCACCGTTATCCGGCGCAATCTCATCCATTGCTACGGCTGCGGCATCACCGCCCATTCCCATTGTAACGTTCTGAACCTGAGCGGCGTTATCCATTACCTTGCTGCCTCCGGTGGCCAGAGTTACTCCGGTTACAATGAGGAAGGTAAGAACAATCCACGCTGCAAACTGGGTGAGGGCAACAAGGGCAATTCCCACAATCTTGCCAATCATCAGCTGCATAGGCTTAACGGATGATACAATCACCTCAATAATTCTGTTGTTCTTCTCCTCAATTACACCCTGCATAACCATTCCGCCAAACATAAAGATGAACATATAGATTAGGAAGCTGGAGATGTAACCTATTACCATATAGGCTCCTACCTCGGTCTGCTTCTCTTCCTCCTCGTTCTCTTTTACCTGGAATGTCTTAACGCTGGATTTGTTCTCCATATTTTTGAGCACATCGTCCAGGTTAGGAATGTCATACGATGTAAGTTTGTTTGCAGAGAGAATATCGTTTACCTCACCCTGAATCTGATTCTTAAGGGAGAGGTTAACCTGCTCGTTAGCATAGATGGAAATTTCTGCGTTGTTCAATGAATCAAGCGGAGAAATTTTAAGCAGTCCGTAATAGGCGTCACTCTTTGCCAGATCTTTTCTAACATCCTCAGCAGTAGCGGGATCTATAACTGTGTAGTTAACCGTTTTGCTGTTTTCCAACTTCTCTGCAACAACTCCGCTCTCATCAGATACTGCAATGTTGTAGGTCTTGTTGTCTGATGAGAACATTGCAATAAGCATAGGCACTACAATCATCATTGCCAACAGGAACGGCACCAAAAAAGTACTTATGATGAAGGACTTTTTCTTTACTCTTGTTGAGTATTCTCTAGATATGATAATTCCAATCTTGCTCATCTTACTTTCCTCCATGTGCTTTTCTGTAATCATCTATGCTCTGGGAAGTTGCGCCTCCGCTCTCTCCCACCAGCTTAATAAATATCTCACTCATCTTAGGCATCAGTTTCTGGTATGAATCCAGGTTTACCTGCTTAATGAGAGCGCTCATAACATCATTATGAGTTACACCGGGAGCAAGTTCCAAAACGGAGCGGAACTCATCCTTAACTTTCTCTGTTGAGAGGACGGTGAAGAGACCTTCTACGTCTTTAGGTGCCTGGTTTTCAGCCTCTGCGACAGCTTCACCTACAGCACCGGAGAAGAGAATCTCCACGCGGTTGTGGCCGTACTCGCTGCGAATCTTGTCTACGCTTCCGGAGATAACCAGCTTGGCCTTGTTAATGAGTGCAATCTCATCACAGAGTTCCTCAACAGACTCCATATTGTGAGTTGAGAGGATGATGGAGCAGCCCTCATCTTTCATTCTAAGTATCTCGTCCTTAATGAGATTCACGTTTATTGGGTCAAAGCCGGAGAACGGCTCGTCCAGTATGAGAAGTTTTGGATTGTGGAGTACGGTTGTGATGAACTGAATCTTCTGAGCCATACCTTTGGAGAGCTCTTCAACCTTGCGGTTCCACCACGGTTGTATTCCAAACTTCTGAAACCATTTCATCAGTTCACGGGTAGCCTCGCCTTTTGAGAGTCCCTTAAGCATAGCAAGGTATACGGCCTGCTCGCCCACCTTCATCTTTTTGTACAGACCTCTCTCTTCCGGGAGGTAACCAATCTTCTCAATATCACTGAGTCTCAGCTCTTTGCCATTGAACAGCACCTGCCCCTCAGTAGGGAGGGTAATGCGGTTGATAATCCTAATCAGAGTGGTTTTGCCCGCTCCGTTAGGACCCAAAAAGCCAAAGATCTTGCCCTCAGGGATATCAAGGTTGATGTTGTCAAGAGCGGTAAAATTGCCGAACTTCTTAACCACATTAGTGCAAGTGATAAGTCCCATATTTCTTCAATTTTTTTTCCGGTCCCAAAGGTAATAATTTTATGGTTCTATTACGTATGGTTTGAGCTTCTCGGCGGCCTCCGGGGAGAGGATGTTGTTCTTCACGAGGTTGGATAGGGTGCAGCTGTCTTTGCCCATTGCCTCAGCAAAGAGCGCTATCCCCCGTGCATTGTAAGCCCCTATGTAGGGGTGCCGGGCAAGGAACCTTTTATCTGCCTCAGTTAGTTTGAATCTTTTTATTCCCGATGGATGAACAAATACCTGCCCCTTTATCCTTTCAAACTTCTCTTCATCCATTCCTTTGATTTCCAGCAGTTGATGGGTGCTTGCAAAACTTCCAAGCCGCTCCCTTAACTCCAAAATCTTCTTACAGAAGTAGGGCCCAATTCCCTTTACCTCAATAAGCGCCGCACTGTCTGCCTCATTCAGATCTACCTGCACGCCCCAACTCTCCTGATACCCACTCTTTTGCCCAGCTGGCCTTCTTTGCCTAGCCTGCCTTGCCAGCCCATCTTGCGCCTGGCCGGTTTGCCTTGTTAGTGCGGTTTGATAATTTTTTCCTCCTGCCATCTGATTTTCATTGGATGAATCGGAGTTAAAGATGTTTTTTGTATTTTCTTTTCCGATAGAGTTAGCATTAGTAAATCTATTGGAATTCAGGCCATTGGAATTATTGTATTGCTTGTCCTGCCCTGTTGAAAATTGTTTGGATTGTGGGGGTGGGATGTTGATATTGGTGTTGTTGTTGGTGGTGGTGGCGTGGGCAGTAGTGGGGAGGGTGATGTAGGGGTAGAGGCGCTCGTACATCTCTGGGCTGACGGTGTAGATTTTGGCAAGGTCTTCCTTGCGGCGGAAGCGGCCGCCCTTCTCTCTGTAACGGAGTATTGTCTGCGCCTGCTTTACACTGAATCCCAGCAGTGTAAGGGAATCTAATGATACCGTGTTAGGATTAAACGGAAACAGCTGAGCGCTTTCTTTTCCCCGCCCGCTGCCGTACTTTCCATTGCTATTGTACTTCCCATTGCGGTTGTACTTGCCGTTGTTGTTGTACCTGCTGTAATTGCTTGAGTTACTGCTGTAACCATTACCATAACGATTATTGCCATAACCACGGGTGTTATAGTTGTTAGGGTAGGGGTTATTGCCAGAAGCCGACGAGGTGTTGTTGGCGCTGGCGGCTGGAGCGTCCTGCCCACGGGAGCACTTGTGGATGGTGAAGGTAACTGCCTGAAATGCAAGCAGAAGAAACATCATCCCTATGATGCCTCTTGCCAGTGTTGGATTGATTTCAGATTCTTTACTCTTTGAACTTTTTTCTGAAGGAAGCCTTGTTATCTTCTCTTTCTCCTCTTTCGTTTTCCAAATCTTTCTCATAATCTTTCTCTCTCCCCCCTATGATGACAACAATTTCTCCTTTTGGCTCATTCTCCGAATACCACTCAATGAGCTCTTTTAGAGTGCCTCTTTTGCACTCGTAATGAATTTTGCTAATTTCCCTGCAGACAGCAGCTTCCCTATCCTGCCCCGCAAACTCAGCAAGCGCGGCAAGCATCTTTACAAGTCTGTAAGGAGACTCGTAAATGATTGTGGTTACGGGATTTTCTGCAACTGCTTTAAGTCTTGTCTGCCTTCCTTTCTTTTGCGGAAGGAAGCCCTCAAAGCAGAATCTGTCTGACGGCAGGCCTGAAACGGTAAGTGCAGGAACAAAGGCCGTGGCGCCAGGAAGTGCCTCAACCTCAATACCTTTCTCTATGCACTCTCTGGTGAGCAGGAACCCCGGGTCAGATATTCCCGGAGAGCCGGCATCTGTAATGAGAGCCGCATTTTCTCCCTTAAGAATTCTATCACAGATGGAGTCTGCCTTTTTGTGTTCGTTGAACTTGTGGTAGCTCTCCATGTGAGTGGATATCTCATAACGCTTTAGCAGTAAGCTGCTTGTGCGTGTGTCCTCTGCATAGATGATATCTACGCTCTTGAGCATCTCAATTGCTCTCAGCGTAATATCTCCAAGATTTCCTACGGGAGTTGGTATCAGATATAATTTGCCTGCAGCCATAAAGTCTTCTATTTACGGAATTTACGGCGGACGTGCATATAGAACCTGTAAACGGTATCACTCTCTTCATCCCAATTAGGGTGAGTCTGCCTCATATAACTTACAATGGTCTTAAAGTTTGGAAGCTGGTCTATATGCTGCATATCTCTCTCAAATTCAACGGAATTGGAATTGAAAAGCTCTCTTATAAACTCCAGGCGGTCATTGATGCCCATGCTCCCAACCAGATCCTCTACATACTCAGCCGGGTAGTCATACTCCCAGTCATACCAATCTCTCTTCTTCTCCTCAACGGGTTCTCCAACCTCCTCATCTCCAGTCTCTTCAATAGCAGGCTCCTCTCCGTCAGCATCCTCTTCAACTTCTTCTTCCGGCTCATCCTCAACCTCATCCTCCTCCGGTCCTTCATCTTCCTCCTCAGGCTCCTCCTCTTCAGGCTCCGCAGCAGCCTCTTCCTCCTCATACTGCAGTTCCTCCGCAGCAGCTTCTTCCTTCTCAAACTCCTCTTCATCTATCGGGAACTCAACAAGGTCTTGCTCTGCGCTGTCATCCTCAAGCTGTGCAAGGTGAGGGGCGGCAGGGAAGCTCTTTTCCTCAAGGGCATCCAGGCGGCTCAGGATTAAATCTACCTTCTCAGAGAGTTCTGTGAGCTTATTTGCAATCTCGTTTAGCTTCTCTTCCATATTTTTATTAAATTTGTCTACTGTACAAAAATAGCAAAAATGTTTCTGGAAAGTGCAAAACAGTCTGGTTGGCTAGAAGTTATCTGCGGTTCTATGTTCTCCGGTAAGACGGAAGAACTCATCAGGCGTCTGAAAAGGGCAAATTTTGCCCATCAGAGGGTGCAGATTTTTAAGCCTGCCCTGGATGTGCGCTATTCTGAAACCGATGTTGTATCTCACGACAGTAACTCAATCCAATCTATTGCGGTAGACTCTTCTCAGAACATTTTGCTCTATGCAACTGATGTAGATGTTGTTGGAATTGATGAGGTGCAGTTCTTTGACGATGGAATTGTAGAGGTCTGCAATATCTTGGCAGATAGGGGAGTAAGAGTTATCTGCGCAGGACTGGATATGGATTATCTGGCAAAGCCGTTCGGTCCTATGCCGGCGCTTCTGGCAAGAGCAGAGCACGTTACAAAGGTTCATGCAATCTGCGTAAGGTGCGGCCAGCCGGCTCAGCACTCTCACCGTCTGCCAACAGTATCGGGAGCAGGAAAGGATGAGCAGGTTCTGCTGGGTGAGATGGATAAGTACGAGCCGCTCTGCCGTCACTGCTTCAATAAAGCCTTAAAAGAAGAGGGCAAAACCCCTGTTTAAAAAGGCACGTCAGTGCCCTGTGCTGGAAGCACAGTAATACCCCTTTAGGGGTGCCGAAGGCGGGGTTTAAAAGAAAAGATTAAATAAATAGGATAATCATTGATTATCCTATTTATTTATATATCTGTAAGATAGGCAGGCCGTTACAAAGTAAACAATTACCTGTATCCAGAGCGCTATAAACTCCTTGCTTATGAGTGCAAAGTCTGCACCGCAGCAGTTCAGTTTTACAAATCCCTGAACACCGAATGTTGCCGGGAATATGTATGAGAAGTACTTCCAGAAGGCAGGGAAACTGCTTACAGGCCAGGTAAGTCCGCTTAGGAAGAGCAGTATGATACTGAAGAAGAGGAACATAACCATACCGGTCTCACGGTTGCGGATAAAGATGGCCCAGGTTTGTGAGAAGAAGATTACCGCAAGAAGGAACGGCAGCAAAAATCTGTAAACATCCCAGGCTGAGGCATAATGCGGCAGACCGAATATTCTTGGCACAAACATAAGTATGTATGTTCCTATGATTGCATAGATAAAGAAATATGCGGCTCCCTGTCCTATTATGTATCTGTAAACCTTCTTTTTAGATGGATCCTCCTCTGTACTGAGTTTCCTGTTTTCATTCTCCTCTCTTCTGGTTCCGGTCATCATTCCTATTGCCAGGAAGATGAGCTGGTGGATTATAAGGACTATCACTCCCGGAACAAAGAAACTTGCAAAACCGTTTCCCGGATTGAAGAGTATGGTCATCCTGTTAGGTACCGGTTCTACCGCAACAAGAGATTCATGCTCCGTAAGTCCCTGAGCAGAACAGCGTTGTATGGCTATATTCTTACCTTCATCCAGCATTACATAGTTGCAGGCCAGAGCTATGTTCTTGTAGATGAAGAAGGTGGCCATGTTAATGTAAAGGGATACGGTTGTCTGCCTTCCGCTTCCTATCCTTTGAGTGAAATCTTTAGGAATGACTACAATGCCGTGAATTCTGCGCCCCTTCATCATCTGAATTGCCTCATCCATATTGACGCAGTCTACCAGCTCTATCTCCCTGGTAGCATCCAACTTACGGGTAAAGGAACGGCTCTGTGAATCTCCGCATTCATCTACTATTCCAACCGGAATCTGATCTACGCTCTCTCCAAGATATACAACGCTGTAAAGCAGCGGATATCCAATACCTGCAATGATTAAGATAAGCAGAACGCCGCTGTCTTTGAAGATGCAGCGAATCTCATTCCAGGTGATCATCAACATCTGGGAGAGGGCTGTCTTTATATTTCTGAACTTAAAATCTCTCATCTTCAATCTATTTTGTAGGGTAGTTCAGTTTTATCATTGCATTCTGAAGGCGGTTCAGAACAAGGAACGGGAGCAAGAGGAAGATACACATTCCCAGCAGGTTAACCCAGCACTCTCCAACACCGGAATCCAGCATTGCCCACTTTACGTAAACAAGGTAGTACTGCCTTATTGGGAATATCTGAGCAAAGCCCTGCATAGGAGGAATCATCATCTCAACAGGGAAGGTCATTCCGCTCATAGAGATTCCTAGTACAGAGTAGAGTGACGCTGCGCTGAGGGCGTCTCTTAATACCGGGAAGAGTCCTATGAAGAAGATTCCAACTGCGTGAGAGCTTAATACCAAAAGAGTTACCGTTATGAGCATTGTCCAGAACGGTCCCATAATTGGGTATCCTATTATCTTGTATGCCAGAACTTCAAAAGAGAAGCCCAACACCAGATAGATAAGACAGTACGGTAACAGCTTGCCAACCAGAGCATTGATTATGCTTCCTCCGGCGGTCTCCAAAAGTTCCGGAGTGGTTTTCATCTTGAGTTCATATCCTATGGTAAAGACAGTCATCACAATAATGCAGAGTGAAAGAATGCCTGGCCAGAGGATAGAAATAAGGTAGATGGCATAGCTTGAGTAAGGGTTGCAGATGCTGTGAGTGTCTATTGTAATAGGCTGCAGCTGAGCCATTATCAGAGCTTCGTCTGTTCCTTTTGCACGGAGGGTCTCTCTTCTCACTCCGGCGTTGAGTACGTTAGCCATCGTGAAGAAGTTCCTGTAAGCCAGAGTGCCTGGCACCATATAGGCTTCTGTGTAGTAGCACTGAAGTTCCGGGCGGAGTCCGTTTACTGCATCTTTGTAAAGGCCCTCTGGAAACTCTATAAAGCCGTAGATTTCACCCTTTTGCATGGCCTCCTTTGCTTCCCTGAAAGAGGAGTAGCGGTTGACTATCTCAATTCCCTGCAGAGCGTTAATCTGTTTAATGGCGGAGCGTGAGAGGTAGGAGTTGTCCATATCCACCACGCCAACCGGAACCTTTTGAGGCAGTCCCTGGTACATCAGTGTCAGAAGGAAAACGGCACTGAAGGCTAAAACCAATATGGTGCCGTACAGGTAGATAGGCCTGCTGCGCATAATCTTCTCCTCTCTGCGGAACACTTTGAGGATGCAGTTAAACATATTGGTTCTGTTGCTCATAGATTTCTTCTTACTTTATTAAAGCACTCATTCCAACTCTCAGATTTGCAATAGGCTGCACCGGTCTGGCTCTAACCTCAAAGGTCTTTGCGTCAAACTCTCCTGAGACTTTGGTTGGCTTCCAGGTTGCGTATGAACCCATTACGTTGATGAAGTAAACTTTGGCCTTATAGGTCTGATTTCCAAGTGCCGGAATCCATACGTTTATCTCACTTCCAATGGTAATACCATCCAGCATATCTTCTCTTACGTTGAATGAGAACCATACGTCACTCATATCTGTAACCGTCATAATAGGAGCGCCCTGTCCTACAAGTTCTCCCACCTTAGGGAAGACCTCTGTTACAAGGCCGGTTACAGGAGAAACAAGGTTGATTTCATCTATGTAGGAGTTAACCTGATTTACTCCTGCATGAGCTGCATCCACCATTGCCTGAGCCGCCATACGGTCCTCTTTCTGAGCGCCGTGGCAAGCCATATCATACTGGCTCTTTGCAGCTTTTTCTGTTGCAACGGCAGCGTCATATTGGGCCTTTGCCTCATCTCTCTTCTGAGCGGAAACCACCTCCTGCTTAAAGAGGTTCTCCACTCTCTGATAAGACTTACGCGCAATCTCAACTCCAACCTGTGCCTTCTGCCACTGCTCGTATGCACCTTGTACAAGTTCCTCTCTTGCAGAACCAGATGCCTTTGCACGTTGTGCTTCCGCAGCTCTGCTCTGAGCTCTGGCCTGAATCATTTTTGCCTGAATTTCCGGGCTGTCAAGCATTACTACAACCTCTCCTTTCTTAACTGAATCTCCCTCGCTGTAAAGGAGTTGGGAAACTCTTCCGGGAACCTTGCCGGAGACTCTGTACTCTCTGGCCTCAACTGTTCCCTGGAGAGAAATAGTTCCGGGTTTCTTTGAGGTAAGGATTCCAATTACAACCAATACAATTATCAGCAGAAGAAGTGCTGCCAATCCTATAAGCAAACTTACTGTTGATTGCTCTAACTTTTTCATGGTATCTGTTTTTTATCTATTTTCTAAA
>JAFZIN010000018.1 GCA_017554305.1 Bacteroidales bacterium
GGTGCCAAAAGTGGGACACCTTGCACGTTTTATGGGGGTAGGTGTGCAAGGTGGTGCCAAAAGTGGGACACCTTGCACGTTTTATGGGGAAAGTGCGGGCCGGGATGTCCGTGGGGATTATAGCCGTTTGAGGCGGACGGTAAAGTGGCGCATGAGGGGCGCCTCCCACTCTATGGCCACGCCGCGGGTGATGGAGTCTCTGCGGTCATAGACGTTCTTAAGTGCGGCGGCAATTACCTTCATGTGGTTGTCTGTGTAGACTCTGCGAGGGATTGCAAGACGCAGAAGATCAAGACCTCCAAAGCGGTTCTCACGGGTAACGGGATCTCTGTCTGCCAGCATATAACCAATCTCGCAGGCACGGATGCCGGCCTCAAGATAGAGTTCGCAGGTAAGGGTCTGAGCCGGGAACTCCTCCTTAGGAATCTGTGTAAGAACCTTGTCTGCATCTACAAAAATGGCGTGGCCGCCCGCAGGACGCTGATAAGGAATGCCGTATTCATCAAGCAGAGATGCAAGGTATTGAACCTGATGGATTCTTGTATGAAGCATCTCATACTCAGTATTTTCCATAAGACCCACGGCAAGAGCGTTGAGGTCTCTGCCGTTCATTCCGCCGTAGGTAACGTAACCCTCAAACGGAATGCAGAAGAGTTTTGCACCCTCATACCACTCCTTGTTGTTGGTTGCAATGAAGCCGCCCATATTTACAACGCCGTCTTTCTTTGCGCTCATTAGCATTGCATCTACACCCTCATACATCTCCTTTGCTATCTCTTTGATGCTCTTGTCTTTATACTCGGCCTCACGAGTCTTGATAAAGTAAGCGTTCTCTGCAAAGCGGGCAGAATCCATAACAACCGGAACGTTGTAACTATGGCAGAGCTTAACGGTTGCCTTTATGTTCTCCATAGAGACAGGCTGGCCGCCAACGGTGTTGTTGGTAACGGTTAGAACCATAAACGGAACCTTTCCTTTGTTCTCTGTAAGAACCTTTTCAAGCTTTTCCAGTGAAACGTTGCCCTTAAAAGGAACCTCTTTCTGAGTATCTTTTGCATCATCACAGGTAACGTCAATAGCCTTTGCCTTGCGGCTCTCAATGTGACCTTTTGTGGTGTCAAAATGAGCGTTGCCAGGAACCACATCTCCCTCTTTTACAAGGTATGAGAAGAGCACATTCTCTGCAGCCCTACCCTGATGTGTTGGTATAACATACTGCATACCAAAGAGTTTCTGAACAACAGCCTCAAACTTATAAAAAGATGTTGCACCGGCGTAACTTTCATCTCCCAGCATAAGAGCGGACCACTGACGGTCACTCATTGCACCTGTTCCGCTGTCTGTAAGAAGATCTATATAAACCTGTTCCGCTTTGAGTTGAAACACGTTGTAATGAGCCTCTTTAAGCCACTGCTCTCTCTCTTTTCTGGTTGAGGGTTTGATGGGTTCAACCATCTTTATTTTCCACGATTCTGCAAAAGGTATTTCCATAATGTGTGCTGTCTGTTGAATTTATGTATGTTCTTTATTTGTCTGTATTTGTTGCTTGTTATACTGTTACTGCGTTGCGTGTTGCGGCGTGCGTGGCTCTTTAGCAGGCAGCCTCCTCCAAAAGCGAGGAGACAAAATCTTTCATTGCTATGCCCTCTGCCTCCAGCATCTTTGGAACCAGAGACATCCGGGTCATTCCAGGAACGGTGTTAACCTCAAGGAAGTAGATATCTTCCTTATCATCTACAATGTAATCCATTCTCACAATACCGTTGCAACCCATATAGGAGTAGATTCTCTGGCTCAGGTTCTGAATCTTGGAACGCAATGCAGGTGAGATGTTTGCAGGGCAAACCTCCTCACTCTCTCCAAGATACTTGGCCTCGTAATCAAAGTATTCTCTCTTTGTAATAATCTCTGTAACAGGAAGATGATGAATCATACCATGGAGTTTGTAAATGCCGTTGGTCATCTCACGGCCCTTTACGGCCGCCTCTGCAAGAATGGTATCACACTCTGTAAATGCCTTTTGCAGAGCCGGTTCCAACTCCTCTTCACACTTCACTTTGGTAACACCAAAGCTGGAACCTCCCACCGTTGGCTTAACAAACATAGGGAGTCCAATCCTCCTTATAATCTCTCTTACGGAGTAAGGAGAATCTTTGCGTATAAAGACATCTTCTGCCATCTTAACGCCTGCAAAATCCAGGAATCTTTTGCAGGAGTGTTTGTCAAAAGTGATGGCAGAAACAAATGAAGAACAGGTATTGAACGGTATCTTCATCATCTCCAGATAACCCTGCAGCAGTCCGTTTTCTCCGGGAGTTCCGTGAATCATAATGAAGGCAATGTCAAACTTTATCTTCTTGCCTTCCATGGTAACTGAGAAATCGTTTTTATCTGTAACAGGAGCATCACGATGGGTCATAACCTCCTCAACAGAAGTGGATTGTGAAGGCAGCACATACCATTCGGTTTTTTCTATGAAAACAATGTAGGGGTTATACTTTTCCCTGTCTACAAACCCCAATACGTTCAGCGCGGACTTGGTACTTATCTCTCTTTCAGATGAGTCTCCTCCGCACATTATTGCTATATTCTTCATTTACTGTGATTTTCTATTTTTCTGCTTTCTGTGCAGCCTTCTAATTTATTTCTATAAAGTTGTCCGGATCAGATACATCCATCTGCTCTGCTGTCTTTTTAGGGTTGCAATCCAGACTGTAGTTCTGAGGCTTTGCAAAGTGGTCATTAAGAGAGACTCCCAATGACGGATCTGCCGTAACTTTCTTCATAAAGAGGCCCCAGATAGGAAGAGCCACACTTGCACCCTGACCCATTCCGGTAAAGCGGAAGTGAACCTGACGGTCTTCTGCACCAACCCATACACCAACCGTAAGGCGAGGCATATATCCAATGAACCAACCATCTGAGTTATCGTTAGTTGTACCGGTCTTACCCGCAATCTCACCGCCCTGAACGTAACGACGCAGGCGGCCGGCAGTACCGCCGTCTACAACTCCTCTCATCATCTGAACCATAGTATAAGCCGTATTTTCACCAATTGCTTCCTTCTTCCTTGCGGAGAAGTTGGAGAGCACTCTGCCGTTTTTGTCCTCTATCCTCTCAACAAACAGCGGCTCAATAAATACGCCTTTGCTTGGGAAGGTATTGTATGCACTTACCATCTGATATACAGGAACATCTGCACTGCCAACGCAGAGAGAGTAAACCGGTTCCAGATAGGTTTTGATACCCATATTGTGAGCCATCTGAACCAAAGCCTCCGGGCCAAACTGCTTCATCAGAAAGGCGGAGATGTTGTTGTTGGAAGTGGAGAGTCCCCACTGCAGAGTAACGGTTGCACCGTTGCCGCCGCCCTTAGGAGTCCATACCGTATTGCCCACAACAAATGACTGCGGAAGGTTAACAGCAAGATCACAAGGGGTGTAACCCTCCTGCATTGCAAGGGTATAGAGGAATGGCTTAAAGGTGGATCCCACCTGACGCTGACCCTGCATAACCTGGTCATACTGGAAGTAACCGTAGTTGGCTCCTCCAACATACGCTCTAACACGGCCCGTCTCCGGCTCCATTGCCATAAGTCCGCAACGAAGGAAAGATTTAAAGTATTTGATGGAATCATTAGGGGTCATGACCGTATCTATGTAACCCTTGTCATTCCAAGCAAATACACGCATCTGCGTCTTAACGTCAAAGCTCTTTTCTATCTCCTCTTCACTCATTCCCTGCTCCTTAAGATGTTTGTAACGGTCACTCCAGCGGCGTGAACGTTTCATAATACTCTCAATTACATTCTGAGGAGTATCATCTGCAAACGGAAAGCGGCGGCGGTACTTAAGATCATCCTTAAAGAGAGGCTGCAGATACTTAAGATGCTCAACGACTGCCTGTTCCGCATAACGCTGCATTTTGGAGTTGATTGGAGTTATAATCTTAAGACCGTCTTTCTTAAGGTCATATTTTGTTCCGTCCGGCTTTAGGTTTTTGTTGAGCCAGCCGTATAACGGATTATCTTTCCAGGAGATAGAGTCCTGCTGATATGCGTTGTAGTTGGAGTAGTTGGAACGCTTAGGTTCCGGAGCCTCCATAAGTTTTTTGAGCATATCTCTAAAGTAAGGAGCCTGTCCGTTACTTACATCCACATCTTTGCGTGAAGCCAGAGTAATTGGAAGTTGAACTATGGAATCATACTGAGTCTTAGTAAGATAGCCGTACTTGTGCATCTGTTTAAGAACGTGGTTGCGCCTCTTAAGAGAGCGTTCCGGATTTCTTATAGGATCAAAGAATGAAGGTTTGTTAACCATTCCAACTAGCAGTGCAGCCTCTTCAACATTCAGATCCTTAGGAAGTTTGCCAAAGAAAGTAGAAGATGCGCTCTTTATTCCGTATGCGTGACGGCCAAAGAAAACGGCATCTAAATACATACTCATTATCTCCTCCTTGGTATAACTCCTCTCCAGCTTTATTGCGGTAATCCACTCCTTAAACTTGTTCTTTGCCAGAACAAATTTCTTTGCACCAGGGAACTTGCTTTTAACCGTATCTCTTGGGAAGAGAGACTTTGCAAGCTGCTGACTCAGAGTACTTCCGCCACCGCCGCCGGCCCTGTTTCCCATAGCCAGAGACTTAACGGCAACCCTTATGAGAGACCTTCCGTCTATTCCGCTGTGGGAGTAGAATCTCACATCTTCAGTTGCAACCAGCGCATCTTTAAGACTCTGCGACAGTTCATCATAACTGCTGTAGGAGCGGTTCTCTACGTGGTATGTATTTAATATGGTACCGTCATCGGCAATAATCTGTGTTGCCAGGTTGCTCTGCGGATCCTCCAACTCCTCAAAAGAGGGAATGTCTGCAAACATCCATACAAAAAGAAGGGCCAGAAGTATAAGAATGACGGGGCTGAAGGCTCCCAGCCAGATCCATTTTCTAACTTTATTCCTGTTTTTTATCTCCATATAATCTCGTTTCTGCAACTTTTAAGCCGCATTATGGAACAAAAATACAAATAAAAATTTGGAATGAATGGGAGTTTATATTTTACTTTGCACCGCTTTTTAAAACAAACGTGGGGAAATTATGGGAGAGAAATTAGTAATTGTAGAGTCTCCGGCAAAGGCCAAGACCATTGAAAAATTCCTGGGAAAGGGATACACCGTAAGATCTAGTTTCGGACATATTTGTGATTTGCCAAAGAGTTCTTTAGGCATTGACATTGCAAAGGGATTCAAGCCCGAGTATATAGTTCCGGCAGACAAAAAGAAGGTTGTAAGCGAGCTTAAAGCTCTGGCAGCCAAGGCGGAAACCGTTTACCTGGCATCTGATGAAGACCGTGAGGGAGAGGCTATTGCATGGCACCTTCAGAACCAGCTCAAACTCAAGAGCGAGAACACAAAAAGAATTGTATTCCATGAGATTACAAAGGATGCAATTCTGAACGCAGTAGAGAATCCAAGAACTGTAGACGAGAACCTGGTTGAGGCCCAGCAGGCCCGCCGCGTTCTGGACAGAATTGTGGGATTTGAACTCTCACCGGTTCTTTGGAGAAAGGTGGGAAAGGGCCTCTCAGCCGGCCGTGTTCAGAGCGTTGCAGTAAGGCTTATTGTAGACAGAGAGCGTGAGATTCAGCGCTTTGAGGCTGCTCAGTTCTATAAGGTTACTGCTATTTTTACTCTAAACAGTAAAACAAAACTGAATGCCACTCTCGATGCCAAATTCAATACAAAGGAGGAGGCCGTTCGCTTTTTGGAGCTCTGTAACAGCGGCTGCCGCTTTAACGTCTCATCTGTAGAGAAGAAAGAGGCATTGCGCTGCCCTGCACCTCCATTTACCACCTCTGCACTCCAGCAGGAGGCGAGCCGCAAACTGGGTTTCTCCGTTTCTCAAACAATGAGAATAGCCCAGAAACTCTATGAGAGCGGACTCATCACCTATATGAGAACAGACTCTACCAACCTCTCATCTCTGGCTATCAATACAATAAAGCAGGCCGTAGTTGAAAATTACGGGGAGAACTACTCTAAGGTACGTCAGTATCATACACACGCAAAGGGTGCTCAGGAGGCTCACGAGGCCATCCGCCCTACTTACGCCGCAAACAAGACTATAGAGGGAACCGCACCGGAGAAGAAACTTTACGAACTCATCTGGAAGAGAGCTGTTGCATCTCA
>JAFZIN010000019.1 GCA_017554305.1 Bacteroidales bacterium
TACTCTCCAAGTATGGATTGTTTGTTCGGTGCCATTCCTCCAACGCCTCCTATGATGATACCTATGGATGCAAAGTTTGCAAATCCGCAGAGTACGTATGTTGCCATAACTATAGACTTAGGAGAAGAGAATACTGAGTTCTGCAGCATCTCTGTGAGTGAGCCGTAACCAATGAACTCGGTAAGGATGAGTTTCTCTCCCAACAGTCTGGCAACAAATGGAATATCTCCGCCGGGAACGCCAATCAGCCAGATAAGCGGTGAGAAGACGTATGAGAGTATACACTCCAATGAGAGGTCTGTATATCTTCCGCCTGAGACATCTGCAATCCAACGGTCCATTGCAGGGAAACTTATGATATTGAGAATGTAGTTTACTCCGGCAATAAGAGCGTAGAATACAAGCAGCATTGCGGCAACGTTTGCAGCAAGCTTGAGTCCCTGAGTTGTTCCTATTGAGATGGCATCCAGCACGTTGTCTCCAAGTTTCTCTTTGGAAACTTCTACTGTGGTGTCTATCTCTTCTGTCTGCGGTTTGAGAATCTTTGCCATTGCAATTGCACCAGGCGCCGCCATTACGGAGGCACTCAGAAGGTGCTTGGCAAACTCAACCGTCATTACCGGATCTCCGCACCCCAGCATTCCAATATATGCCGCCAGCACGCCTCCGCTCATTGTGGCCATACCGGATACCATGATGAGCATCAACTCACTGCGGGTCATCTTAGGTATATACTCTTTAACCATAAGAGGTGCCTCTGTCTGCCCCAGGAATACGTTACCGGCGCAGGAGAGAGACTCCGCTCCGGAAATTCTCATAAGCTTTGTCATAATCCAGCCCATGAACCACACAATCTTCTGAAGGATACCCAGATAGAAGAACAATGATGTAAGGGCAGAGAAGAAGACAATGGTTGGAAGAATCTGGAACACAAAGATGTATCCAATGCTGGTTGTGTCCATCAGAGGGCCGAACAGGAAGTCTGCACCCGCCTTTGTCCATCCCAGAACGGCCACAAAGCATTTGCCGAATACCTCAAAGAACTTCTGCACCGCAGGGAACATCAGAACGGAGAAGGCAATAATAAACTGCAGAAGCAGAGCGGTTCCAACCGTTCTCCAGTTAATCTTCTTACGGTCTGAAGAGAATAACCATGCAATGAATACAATTGCTAAAATTCCCAAAAGACCTCTTGCAATAGAACTGAACTTAAAGGAGAGTTTCTTCTCTTCCAGGATTCTGCTGAACATCTCCTTCCTCTTTGCAAGAGCCTCCTCTTTACTCAGTTCTTCCTGAGTTGTTTCCGGAGCCTCTTCCAAAACAGGATTCTGAGCCTCGCCCTCTACCTCCTGTGCAACAGCATCCTTTACTGCATCTTTAACAGCAGCATCCACAGCCTCAACAGCCTGGCCGGCAGCAGTTACAGCCTGCTCAACTGTCTCTGTCTGAGGAGCATCTTTCTTAAAGACCTTGCCGTTTGCAATGCCGCAGATGAATCCAACAACAATGATAACCAGCGCAACCTTCATAAACTTAGGTCCCAGAAACCCAAGCACAGGCGCACTCTTTTTAGATTTGTTTTTCATATAGGTTTGATATTTTCTTCTTAGGTTACTCCTACAAATATACAATTTTATGTACTTTTGTCCGTTATGCTGTTTGAAAATATTCATACTAATCCCGATAGTTATGCCCGTGCGGCCGTTTTACACACCGGCCACGGAGACATACCCACCCCTATCTTTATGCCGGTGGGTACGGTAGGGAGCGTAAAGGGCGTTTATCACAGGGATTTAAAGGAGGACATTGGGGCAAAGATTATCCTGGGCAACACCTACCACCTGCTGCTAAGGCCTGGTACGGAGCTCATTAACAAGGCGGGAGGGTTGCATAAGTTTGTGGGCTGGGACCGCCCTATTCTTACAGACAGCGGCGGATTCCAGGTCTTTTCACTGGCCGCCCGCCGCAAGATTACAGAGGAGGGCTGCACATTCCGCTCACACATAGACGGTTCCAAACATATATTCACTCCGGAGAACAATGTAGACATTCAAAGAATGATTGGGGCGGACATAATGATGGCGCTGGATGAGTGCACTCCGGGAACGGCAGACTTCAACTATGCAAAGAAGTCCATGGAGCTCACCCACAGGTGGCTCAAGCGCTGCATAAAGCACTTTAAGGAGACCGAGCCGCTCTACGGTTACCGCCAGCTATTCTTCCCAATTGTGCAGGGCTGCGTATATCCGGAACTCAGGAGGGAGGCGGCCAGAGTTGTGGCTGAGGCAGATATGGACGGCTGCGCCATTGGAGGTCTTTCTGTAGGAGAGCCAACGGAGAAGATGTATGAGATGCTGGATGTGCTTAAGACAGAGCTTCCTGCAGACAAGCCACGCTACCTTATGGGCGTTGGAACCCCGGCCAACATACTTGAGGGCATAGACCGCGGAGTAGATATGTTTGACTGCGTGATGCCTACCCGTAATGGCCGTAACGGTCAGATTTTCACCTGGGAAGGCACCATTAACATAAAGAACAAGTGCTGGGAGGACGATTTCTCTCCAATAGACCCTACCGGCACCTCGTTTGTAGATACTGCCTACAGCAAGGCCTACCTCAGACACATGTTCATTGCAGGTGAGATGCTGGGCGCCCAGATAGCCAGCAGCCACAACCTGGCCTTCTATCTGGACCTGGTTACAAAGGCAAGGGAGCATATTTTGCAGGGAGACTTCAAGCAGTGGAAGGAGGGTGTAGTAAGTAAACTATCGCGGAGGATAACAAGATAAAGAGAGAATGACCTTCAGTTTAGAGAATATTAAGCAGAAAATCAGAGACTTCAAGCCTCAGATTACAACCATAGACAGGTACATCATAAAGAAGTTTATTGGTACCTATGCTATTGCGCTGCTGCTTATTATTGGCATTGTCATAATCTTTGACCTCAGTGAAAAGATAGATAAGTTTGTAGATCATCAGGCCCCTATCCAACTGATTATCTTCCAGTACTATGCAAACTTCATCCCTTACTTTGTAAATATGTTCTCTCCAATGTTTGTCTTCATTACGGTAATTTTCTTTACCTCAAAGATGGCGGCAAACACGGAGATTATTGCAATTCTGGCGGGCGGAATCAGTTTTAAGAGGTTTATGTGGCCGTACTTCCTCTCTTCTGCAGCCATTGCCCTCTTTACGCTCATTCTCAACCTTTACATTGTACCTCCTTGTAACAGAGGCAGATTGGCGTTTGAGAACAAATACGTTAAGGCTAAATATGAGGCGGGCAGCCGTAACGTTCACTACCAGATTGCTCCGGGAACTTTTGTTTACGTGCAGAGCTTTTCCCCGTTCAACAATACCGCTTACGGCTTTACGCTGGAAAGCATTGAGGGGCATGATATTAAGTCTAAACTCTCTGCCAACGAGGCACAGTGGGATTCCACAATGCAGGGATGGATTCTTAAGGATTACGTTCTACGTCAGTATGATGAGGGAATGGAGAACGTCTCTGCCGGAAGCAGGAAAGATACCGTAATTGCCTTAACCATAGAGGATTTCTACAGGAAGAAGAATACCGTTCAGGCCCTCCCTGCCCGTCAGCTGAGAAAACTTATCAAAGATCAGAAACTCCGCGGAGACGATACCATTCAGTTCTCTCTCATTGAGAAGAATACCCGCTGGGCAATGCCGTTTGCCGCCTTCATCCTAACGCTCATTGGAGTGTCACTCTCCTCCAAGAAGAGACGCGGCGGAATTGGTATGAACATAGGAATTGGAATAGCCCTCAGCTTCTCCTACATCCTCTTCCTCCGTTTCTCCCAGATGTTTGTTTACTCCGGCACCCTCCCGCCGTTCATAGCCCTCTGGCTCCCTAACGTCATCTACGCCTTCATAGCCTACTACCTCTACCGCATCGCACCTAAATAGTTAGGACTGCTGTTGGAAGATATCGCGTACAATCTGCGGGATGGTGGAGCAGCGGATAACCTTAATTTTCTTATGAGGCTTCTCCTCTTTCTGATTGTAGGAGGAGATGTAAATCTTCTCAAAACCAAGCTTTTCCGCTTCTGCAATCCTTCTCTCAATCTGTGAAACCGGACGCACTTCTCCGGAGAGGCCAATCTCTGCCGCAAATGCAATCTTCTGGCTTACAGGCACATCAAAGTTGGATGAAAGTATACTAATCACGATAGCCAGGTCACATGACGGATCCGTTACTCTTATGCCGCCTGCCATATTCAAAAAGACATCCTTTGCGCTCAATTTGAAACCCACTCTCTTTTCCAGAACAGCCAGCAGCATATTCATCCTTCTTACATCAAAACCGGTGGCTGAACGCTGAGGCGTACCGTATGCCGCCGTGCTCACAAGCGCCTGAACCTCAATGAGGAACGGGCGTGTGCCATCCAGCGTTGCAGATACAGCGCAGCCGCTGAGTTCCTCTCCGTGAGTGGAGATGAACATCTCCGACGGGTTGAGCACCTCTTTAAGACCGGAGGAGGTCATCTCATAAACCGCAAGTTCCGCAGATGCGCCAAAACGGTTCTTTATGCTCCTCAATATTCTGAAGGAATGACGTGTATCTCCCTCAAACTGAAGCACTACGTCCACTATATGTTCCAGAACTTTAGGCCCGGCAATAGTGCCATCCTTTGTAATGTGACCTATGATTATGACCGGCGTTGAGGTCTCCTTTGCAAACCTTAAAAGTGATGCGGCACACTCCCTCACCTGAGAGACGCTTCCTGCAGAGGAGTCTACAAGCTGAGAGAAGATGGTCTGAATGGAGTCAATTATAAGCAGCTGAGGAGCAAGCGCTTTGGCCTGATCCAGAATGTTTTCCAGAGAGGTCTCAGAGAGTACGGTAACATTCTCCTGCTCTCCGCCCAGGCGGTCTGCACGCATCTTAATCTGCCTTGTGCTCTCCTCGCCAGATACATATAGGGTGCGGAGACCATCGCAGAAGAGAGATATCTGCAGAGAGAGGGTAGATTTTCCTATGCCCGGCTCGCCTCCAATAAGAACCAGCGAGCCCTTCACAATGCCGCCTCCCAGCACCCTGTCAAACTCCCCGGCAGAAAGCAGCAGTCTCTCCTCCGCCATATCTCCCTTAATCTCCGACAGTTTAACGGGATGTGCGCTCTGTGGGGAGAAGGTTGCACTCTTGGAGGTTAGGCCGTCACCCTTTTGAACAACCTCCTCTACCATTGTATTCCATTGCCCGCAGGAGGGACACTGTCCCAGCCACTTAGCACTCTCATATCCGCAGTTGTTGCAGAAAAACGCCTTCTTAACCTTTGCCATAATTCTTTTATTTGTTTTACTTCAACAGTCTCCTGCTTTCATTGTCCTCCAGCACCTGCATCTGCTGGATAGCAATCTGGTTCAACTTAACAAGCCGCTCGCCCTGAGGCATACCATCGTTGATGAGCACGGCATTAATGTTCTCCATATTCGAGAGGCAGATGAGTTCGTTGATAGTGGCGTAGTCGCGAATATTACCTTTGAGGTCAGGATTAGCCTCGCGCCATTGCTTAGCAGTCATGCCAAACATTGCTACATTGAGAACGTCCGCCTCTTCTGCATACTTCATGGCTGCTTGCTCGCGAGTGACTTCTGCAGGAATGAGGTTGCTCTTGATAGCATCGGTATGGATACGATAGTTGATTTTGAAGTTGTTCAATCCGGATTGGTTTCTAATTGTGGCGAATTCGCCATAATTAAAATTGGGATTATAAATACGTTCCCACACGCCAAGGAATTCCATCGTGTTACGATTGCGAAGCCAATCGGTCACAAAGAAATCGCCATCTTTGGCTTTCAGCATATCTGTAATGCAGATATAATCTTCACCATTTATATTTGTGACTGCTATCTCTGTATCTTGAACAATTATCTTTGCCATATCTCTTAATTATTTTGAGCGTTATGCAAATATAACGAATAATACTGTTGGAGTTTGTCTTAAGAGCTGATAAAATAGTATATTTGTGTAAACAAATGTGCGTTATGAAAAGGATTCTTTTGATTTTGGGAGTTATCTCCTTTGTTCTATGCTTTAATGTGTCACTATTTGCTCAACAGAACGAGAGTGAACTTGCAAACAAAATTGATGAGTATGCTCAGCAGGTAATGAAGACCTGGCAGCTGCCCGGTTTTGCAATGGCAGTCTCCGTAGACAACAAAGTTATCTTCAAAAAGGGTTACGGAGTGAAGGAGTTGCGCCCTGCCAACGGCGTTGGTTTCCAGGGAGTAAGGTTTGATGAGTGCAAGATGACCCAGGCCGGAGTAAAGCCCGTTGTTAACAATCCGGGAGACCCTATCAACACAACCACGGTCTTCCAAATTGCCTCAATCTCAAAGTCTTTCACGGCTACCGTAATGGCTCAGCTGGTGAATGAGGGCAAGTTCAAATGGACAGATACCGTAAAGAACATCCTGCCGGATTTTCAGATGTTCAAGAACAATGATTACGTAACCAACAATATGCTGGTAAGAGATGCTATGCTCCACGCCACAGGCCTTGTAGATGAGGCCGGTACATACTTTGGCAACCTGGGTTATGACAGAGATGAGACCTACACAATGTTGGGTCTTCTGGAGCCTGGATTCAGTTTCAGAAGCGCATACGACTACAACAACATAACCTTTGTAATCTGCAGCAAAATCATAGAGAAGTTCACCGGAAAGAGTTGGGAGGATAACGTACGTGAAAGAGTTTTCAAACCACTGGGAATGAACTCATCTTCCATGAACGCAGATGGTTACGCCAACAGCAAGGACGTTGCCACTCCTCACGATTACGAGTACGTTGGAGGCGGCAAGAGCATCACCCCTCCTCTCTACGGAGACGAGCAGGCTCTTAACTGGCTCACTGTCATTGGCCCCGCAGGAAGCCTCTGCTCCACTGCGGAAGACCTCATCAAATATGCTCAGTTCCACTGCAATGACGGGTATATTGTTAACCGCGATGAAAACGGTGAGGTAAAAGATACCACCTTTGTTATGCCTCGCAAGGCAATGCTCCCGCTTCACAGAGGATACACCATTACAAGCCAGGATTCATCAATGGTGCGCCTTTACGGAATGTGCTGGTTTATAGAGCAGAACCACAACTACCGCCTGCTCTTCCACACCGGTACCGCCTGGGGAATGACAGCCATCTGCTACTATGTTCCGGAGTATAAAATTGCAGGAGTTGTGCTTGTGAACTCAGAGGTTACCGCATATCCAAGATACTCCATTATGAGAAGAGTTATAGACCTTGTAAGAGGTGCGGAGGAGCCTCTAAAAGACTGGAGCATGGACTATTGGAAAGAGTACACGGAGTACAGGGAGAAGGTTATCAAAGAGAGAAACGCAAAACCAAAACCTAAGGTAGAGCCGGAAGTTGCAGACAACAAGATCTTTGCAGGCATCTACACAAAAGAGGCTCCGTTCGGAGATATTATCATCACCTGGGAGAAAGGCAAGCTCTTCCACCAACCAGCTAAGTACAAGGACGTTAAAGAGTGGAAGAAACCTCTCAAACACAAGAGCGGAACAACCTACACCTTCCGCAGTGACGGCCATGGATTTGAAGTAACGTTTGTTATGGAGAACGGAAAGGTTGTTGGACTCAACCAGGAGTTTGGTGAGAGAGAAGAAAAAGCATTCGGCGGCTGGACCCGTAAAACCCTTACAGGCAAGCTGGTAGGACAAACCAAATAATAGATTATTATGAAAAAGACATTTAAAATATCACTTCTGCTGGCAGTAGTTTTAGCTTTCTTCATCTCATCCTACGCACAGAAAAAACCTGTGATTGGAATTTCAACATACGTAGAAGGCGGCTCTGCCAGAGTCAACTCAACATACATAAAATCAGTGCGTAACGCCGGCGGCATTCCTATCTGCATTCCTCTTACAACAAATGAAAAAGAGATAGACGAATACCTTGAACTTGTAGACGGCATCATTATGACCGGAGGAGAGGACATCTCACCTCTCTACTACAATGAAGACCCCAGCCCATTTCTTGGTGAGGTAGTTCCCGATAGAGATGCGTTTGATATTATGCTCATTCAAAGGGCAGTAGCAAAGAAAATCCCTCTGCTGGGAATCTGTCGCGGAGAACAACTTTTGAATGTTGCAATGGGCGGAACACTTATTCAGGACATTCCGTCTCAGGTAGAAGGGTTCATTCAGCACAAACAGAAAGCGCCTAGTTCTTTTGGCAGCCACATGATTATAATTGAGTCCGGATCTCTGATGGCCAAGCTGTTAGGAGATCAGCCAATGGCGGTGAACTCTTTCCACCATCAGGCAGTTAAAGATGTTGCTCCGGGCTACAGCGTTACCGCTGCTTCAAAAGACGGTGTGGTTGAGGCAATTGAGAGCAAAGACGGCCTCTCCTTTGGTACTCAGTTCCATCCGGAGGGCTTTGTTAGCGCAGGCAACAAAACCTTCCTCCCAATTTTCCAGCACCTGGTAAAACTTGCCTCAGAGTACGCCGCAAAGAAATAACTGATAATACGGTTTAAAAAAGATATGGAACCCTCCGAATGCACAGAAAAGACTGAGTATCAGATTCGTCCTGCCAAAACTGGGGATCTGGAAGCGGTGAACAGGCTGCTGAGGCAGGTGCTTTATGTGCATTATGTTGGGAGGCCGGATCTCTTTAATGAGGTGGGAAAGAAGTACACGGATGAGGGGTTGCTTAAGATCTTTAAGAATCCGCAAACGCCTGTCTTTGTGTATGAAAAGGAGGGTGAGGTTCTTGGATATGTTTTCTGTGAACTGAAACGTCAATCCAGCGGCAGTCTTAAAACGCTCACTACGTTATACATAGATGACCTTTGCGTGGATGAGAAGGCACGCAAACAGAATGTTGGAAAGGCTCTCTTTGAGTATGCAAAAGAGTTTGCAAAGAAGAGCGGATGCTACAACATAACGCTTCACGTATGGGAATGCAACCCCGGTGCAAGAGCCTTTTATGAGGCGGTGGGTCTCACCCCTCAATACACTTCAATGGAACTGATCTGTGGGGAATAAGTAGATATGAAAAAA
>JAFZIN010000020.1 GCA_017554305.1 Bacteroidales bacterium
ACGGAGGAGAAAATGTTGAGCGGGTCTTTGCCAATGTTGGAGGAGATGAAACCGGTGGAGGGGAGCATCATCATTGTAACATCCTGGGAGAGTTGCTCTTCCACGCCCTGAGGGGTTGAGATTATCTGCTCAATGTGAGTGTAGTCTGAATCTGAGAGCATAAGAGGAATGTTGCCGTAGATGAAGTCTGTTATGCCGGAGAGTTCTTCAAAATCTATCTGGGACATCACCTCACTTATATGTTTTGTGTGGGAGGAGGTGATTATGTTGGCAAAGGTCTCTACGGCCTGGGTGATTTGCTCTTCTGCGTTTGCAGGCGCGGCGGTGGCGGATGGGTTTGCGGAGAAGAGAGCTATAACCCGCTGGCCGCCTGTAATATCCTGGTAGAGAGCCATTGCCCTCTGCTGTTTGCCGCTTATGGGGAGGAAATCGTAGATGTTCTCATTGTACTTGAGTGCGGCGGTCATAACAATGAGAAGTATGGTTATGCCGGCCAGAAGACCAAAGCAGAGGCTCCGTTTTCTCTTAAGGTAATCGTAGATATTCAAGAAGAATTGCACCATCTTCTTATCTCAGGTATTGTTTTGAAACGGCGTAAAGTTCCTTAAAGAAAGAGAGCTCTTTCTCTCCAATGGCCTGCAGCATATCTCCCAACTGGTCAAAGGTGTAGTTCTCCTCCGTGCTTCTCTTTTTAAACATTCTGGAGATTTTGTAGGCAAAATCTCTCCACATATCTCCAATCTCAGTTATCCTTTGAGAGTAAGCGTTAAACTCCTCAATGCCTGTCTTTTGCGCGGCCTCCTGCAGGAAGGCACCGTAAATGAATCGGAACCCTGCGCCGCCTGTTCCAATCTCCTCAAGCATACGAACAATCTGCGCAAGGTTCAGCAGTGCACGGCGGCGCCCCATCTTCTTTTCCCATTTGCGGATTCTCTTGGAGAGATAGATAATGCCTTTGGCTCCCACAATGTGAACCGGGGTATAGGCCATAAGTTTGGAGGTCTTGCGTATAGATTTGAGAATGAGGAGCTTCATATTAGGAAGTTCCTTAGGTACCTCCTCAATCCAATACATCTGACCCATAAGCGGGTAGGTGCCTCCCTTTGCAAACCTCACGGTCTGAAGATCTTTTGCGGAGATGGTAACTTTCTGTGTAATGTTGGAATCTAAAACTGTATAGTCTCCGCTCTTTTCATCCTTTCCTATTACGCAGATATTGTGGCCGTTAAAGTGGAATCGGTACTCTATTGGAACGTAAGGCAGGTAGTACATTCCAACTACGCAGCCTACGGGGATGCCTCTCTTTAAGAGTTCATCAAGCTTACTCATTGCCTTCTCCTGATTGAAGAAGCGCTTGGTTTTTCTTCTGATTCCCAGCAGTTTGGTAATGCGGCTGAAGAAGACGCCCGGGAAGGTGCGGAATGATGTTACCGGCATTCCGCTAAGTTTTACAAATGGAAGATGGGTAAAGAACAATCCGCTTGAAAGGCCAAACACCATTGGCTCAGAGAGGTTTATGCCGTAGTATCTGAGCAGGGCAGATACCGTTCCGTTCTCACAGTGGGCGGCCTGTTTATGTTCCAGTTTCAGTTCCATCTTTTCTATTTAGGACTCTGTTTTGGTGTCTATCTGGGGAAGGCTTTTTAACTCCTCAACTGAGATTCTAAGAGCTTTGGCGTAGGTCTCCAGAGTTGCATCATCCAGCTGGTTGAAATACTTGGGCTTAAGGTGTTTGCGAATGGTGTGCCTTCTCAGTCCTGTATATTTTGCCATGAGTTTTACGCTCATAATGTGCCTTGCAAGATGATACTCCAGAGGTGAACTCTCTCCCCTTTTTACTCTCTCTGCAATCTCACGGCACTTTTCTTTTATCTCATCCCAAGCCATATCAAGCGCCTCTGTTTTAGGGTCCCACCCGCCGCTGAGAACAGCCTTGTACTCACCGTTTTCATCCACCGCATAGTTTACATCTCTTACGATGGTATCTTTGTAGTACTTTAAATCCTGTGGAACGTCCTTAACCTTCATAGCGCCTTATATTCAGCAGACTGTGAGCATGCAATAGCAGTAGGAGAAGCGGGCGCTCTCCGGTATCATAACAAGAATCTTCTCTCCCTTCTTAAGTTTTCCGGAGTAGAGCAGTTCCTCTATCATTGCGTATGCGGAGGCGGATGCAATGTTGCCAACCTTTGGAAGATTAACAAACCACTTCTCTTCATCAATGTAGAATCCGCGCTTTTTGGTCTCGCTTAAAATCTTCTCTTTAAAGAACATAGATGAGAGGTGAGGGAGGAACCAGTTTACACTGTCGGGAGTAAAATTATGCTTTTTGGCAAGCTGAAGGAGGAAGTCTATTCCTAAGCTCACAATGTGCTCAGAGAGCATGCGGGTATCCTGCTTAACTGCAAAGAGAGATTTTGTAAGCCACTCCTGCTCAGGGTATTCCGCCCATCCTTTGAGTTCTCCCTCCTCAGTTTTGTCTGCTCCGGCATACATGCAGGTAGGCTTGGTGTTGGCAAAGGAGGTAATCTCAATCCAATCTATCTTAAGTGAGAGTTGCTCTTTATTTGGCTGAGGTTCAAGTAGAAGCGCAAAGGCTCCGTCTGAGAGCATCCATCGTAGAAACTCCTTTTCAAAGGCCAGAATAGGCTGGTTTTCCAAAGAGGAGAGGTGCTCAGATTCCTTCTGAAAATAGGAGGCTTTCATCCAGGATGAGAGTCTCTCGGAGGCAGAGGCCACAGCCTTTTTTGCCTCTCCGGTCTTAACGGCCATGTAGGCGTATTTAAGAGCGTCTGCACCGGTGCAGCAGGAGCCGGAGAAGGAGACAACTTCTGTATTGCGGCTGCCGCCAAGAAGACCGTGAACCATAATTCCGTGGGATGGAACCAGTTGCTCCGGTGAGGAGGTTCCGCAGGAGAGAAGGTCTATGTCATCTATGGTGAAATTCTTGTCTAACAGACCCTTAACCGCATTGGCCGCCATCTGGGCGTTGGTGTGGGTAACGTTGCCGTTCTTATCCAGGGCATAGTATCTCTGCTTAATGCCGTTACGCATTAAGACAATCCTGCGCGCCTTGGACGGCTTACCGTTAACCATACCCAGATAACTCTCCATATCATCATTAGATACGGGGCTGTTAGGGAAGAACTTGGCCGCTTTGTTTATATATACTTCCATTAAAGGTATCTTGTTTTATAATTTACAGTCTCTTAGTTTATTACTCTTTATGTTGCGCAGCGGGCGGGTCAAATGGAAGACCAGTTGCGCAAACGGGGAGAGCACAAACAGCACAAACAGAAGGTAAAAATAGAAAAGATTTACTCTAAATTGTCGTTTAGGCTCCCTGTATCCCCCTTTTTTCCGTATGAACTTTGCCCATCTGCCAAAAATAGGGTAGGCGGTTTTCTCTAAAGAGAGTACGGATGGGCGGTATTTTATGGCCCCCTCCTTTAAGAGTTCATTCTGGAGCGTGGCGGTATTACCGCTTAATAATGAGTTCTCTATAACCTTTCCAAACTTGGCGGCGGCAGCAAGTTCACCTTCAGAAACTCCCGCCTCCGGCAGAATTTTGGTTGCCTGTTTCTTGCCGTGAAGAAGCCAACGCACTATGGTTATGGCACTTACGTAGTTGGACGCAGAGTCCTGCAGAATGATCTGACCTCTGAAGTTGGCTCCTATCTCTTTGAATTTCAGCTTTAAAGCCTCCGATGTCTTAAGCCACATATTGCGGCAGACGTTCACAAAAACAACATCTCTGCCTTTGAGGAAATTCTTAACATTTTCATTGCAGAGGAAAGAGAGGAGCGGAAGTGACGGGGAAAGGAACCAGGATTGGGCTGCAATAATCACAATATCAGCATCCTGAGCATCTGTAAGGTTCAAGGGAGCAATGCCGGAAGTACAGATTCCCAGACGGGTCTCCGGAAAGACCTCAAAGAACTCTCTTCTGCTCCACGGAAAAGGGTAGTGCTCCAGGGGTACAATCTCCTTGCAGATAACATCTGTCTTTTCAAATCCTTTGCAGATGTTTTCCGCTGCCCTTAAAGCCTGGCCGCTCTGTGAATAGTAGAAGAGAACCGCTTTCATATTACTCAGAGAATCTGAATTTTAGAGTCATTACAACAAACAGGTTCTCTGCATCCTCAATGCTTACATTTGTTGTAAGACAGTCCTCTTCCTCCACCGTTTTGTTGAATACAACGGAGTGCTCTCCGGTTGGAACAACGGGGAGTTTGAACTTCATGTTGCGGGCCTTGTAAAGCTCCAGCTTTCTGCCCAGATGTCTCTGCAAAATCTCCTGAGCAATCTGCACCAGACAAACGCCCGGCGTAACCGGATTCCCCGGAAAATGAACGCTGTAGAGATTGTGATTTGGGTTTAGCCTAATCACGCATCTGTATTCACTTTCCAACTGAACCTCGGAAACTATGTGAAAAAAATCATCAATCAGTTTCATACTGCCCTTTTAGCGGTGAAAATCTGTATTCTATTTTATGGCGGCCGGAAAAACAGATATCATCCTCCTCAAACCACATTTTCCGCCTCCCAGTTTTAATCTCATCTTTCTCAAACAGATGGGCAAGGATAAAGTTGAAATCCTTTCTTAGAGCCCTTCTTATAAACCACCTGTTTGCAGGGCCAATCACGTTGAGAATCCGGGCCTTGCCGTTCTCAAAGGTAAAATCAAACACCTTAACTCCCATCTCGTTTATTACCGTTCCCACAACAGAACCCTGCTCCCGGCTCTCCATAACGCATATTCCTGTAATTTGCTGCCCTCTTACAAAGATACGCAAATTATACTCTTTGCAGAGCGAATCACTTTGCAAGGACTCCCCGCTGAGCGGAGAAAGTGAGAGAAGCAATATGTTAATCAACAGCAAAAATCTCATCCTTAAGTGGGGCGTTAATCTTTGTCTTATTGAGTTTTACAAGGGTCTCATCTCCGCTTTTTTCCACCATACGTACGCTGCTTACCATAGTGAAAGAGGGGTTGAAGAATATTTCCACCACCTCATATATCTGTTTGAGTTCCTTCTTTTTAGGGTAGAGGCGGGCAAAGTAGGCCCCATCTTTCTCCCAAATCTCTGCACTGAAATCGGGAGAGTTTTTAAGCCCGGCACCCGTAATGCAGTCTACAATTATTCCTGTTATGCGGCGGAAAATCTTGTTCTCCTGAACGTTAATGTTCTGGGTTGATTTTGAGGTCTTTATCTGCACATTGTCTCCGTTGAGAAGAAAGGTATAATCGTATGGAGAACTGTACTGCCAGAGTAGTCTGTTGGGCTTTTTAAAGTACATCTTACCCTGTGAAACCATCTGACGGCTAAGCATTTTCATGCTCTTTGTCTGGGTAAATTCACACTGCATGGAGCTCATCTTTGCTCCCTCTGCATCTATCTTTTCCAGTATCTCCTTCTGCTTCTCCGCCGTAAGTTTGTTCTGACCGGAGAGGGTAAGAGGAATGAGCAGTAATATAATGGCTAATAATCTCATAATCTTTTCAGTATGGTAAGTGAAACTTCATTCTTTTCCGTTCTGTTTATAACTATTATACTCCCGATAGTTTCTCTTTTCACTATATGTGCTGCAGCATAAACACCTGCCGCCGATGCTGCAAAATTCTCCCCGAACAAATTTTTGTAGGTAAGCAGAGGTTTGTTTTTAAAGAGCCTCTTTGCCATCTCAAAGTAAGGAGTGTCATTAGACGGGTTGCCGTTTGCTCCCGTCATAACGGCATCTATGTTCTTTACTTGTGCATCCTGCAACATCTTGTCTGCCACCTCTTTAACTCTCTCTAAAGAAGGGTTGTTCAGAAGGCGTACTCCTGCAAGTTCACATAGATTTTCATCAGACTCTTTGGTGTTAAGCATCATTGCAACGGAGATATCTGAGTAAGGAACCATACCTTCAACTCCAACATATCCTACCTTTTTTAAAAGTTCAAAGTGGATGGCGCTTGTTTCCTCATGCCCTCCAACAAGAGCGTTGGAGATATTTCCAAGCTGCATCTGCATAAAGCCGTCTGAAAGAGCGGCGTCAAAACTCATATTTGCGTGAGAGTATGTGGTGTTGTAACCCTTTGTTTCTGTTGCTATTGCAATGGTTGTGCTTACGGCGTTGTGGATGGCCTGCATAAAGAACATTGGGCTGAGTGCCTCCTCTTTGTTGCCGCAAAGTTCTTTGAGGAATCCGTTGGTTCTCTCCAAACTTCCAAAGCAGGTGCCGGAGATAATTGCATCCGGATGTTCAACGTTGCACCTCTTTAATACTTCTAATGAGACGGCCAGCGCACGCTTCAGATAGGCAGAGGAGCGGCGCATCTGGTTTGGCGCAAAGTACTGGCCCCAAGGGGGATCAACCGCCTTGGCAAAAGGCTCCTGGCACACAACGGGAGCCTTCATCCAGTTCTCTGAGAGAGGTTCCTGAATGGAGATCTGTGATGCGGCCTCTATGTAAACTCTTCCTGCTGTCATACCTTTGAGAGAATAATTGAAGAGTCGTTTCCGCCAAAGCCAAAGGCGTTGCTCATTATGTTTTTAATCTCACCTTTTGGGTGAATATCTGTTACCGGAACAATGCCGTTCTCCATTGGGGTCCTAAAGTTGAGGCTTGCAGGAAGGAACTGTTTTTCAAGGACAAGCAGGGAGATGACCGCCTCAACTGCCCCGGAAGCTCCCGTTGTGTGCCCGGTGTAGGACTTTGTGGAGGAGACCTCCGGAATCCTCTCTCCAAAGAGGCGTTTTATGGCACAGCTCTCGCTCTCGTCATTGTTCAAGGTGGCCGTTCCGTGTGCGTTTATGTAGTCTATCTCCACCGGAGAAAGCTCCGCTTTCTCAAGAGCCTTTTGCATTGCCTGAAAGGCACCCTCTCCTGTAGGAGAGGAGGCGGTTTGATGGAACGCGTCACAGGCGTTTCCGTACCCCGCAAGGCGGCATAACGGCCTCACCCCGCGCCTTTTAATGGAGGATTCACTCTCCAGCACAAGGTATGCGGCGCCCTCTCCCAGGTTAAGGCCTGCCCTCTCTTTGTCAAACGGACGGCAAGGGTGGGAATCCAAAATCATAAGGGAGTTGAATCCGTTAAGATGAAAGAGTGAAAGGCACTCCGCACCTCCCGCAACAACAATATCTGCCATATTGCTCTCAATCATAAAGGCTGCGGAAATAATAGCGTTGGTTGCAGAACTGCAGGCCGTAGAAACTGTTGATAAAGAGGCAAATGAGCCAAAGTAACCCGCAATCTCCTCAGTAGAGGTTCCGCAGTTGTGAATGGCTGCCGCGGCGTGCTCTCTGTCACAGTTGCTCTCATTTTCAAAGAAGAGTTCCCTACGGTCCATTCCGCCAACTATGGTAGATGAAACAAGGTGAACGCTACCAATATTTTCACTTTTAAGATTTGCCTCAGAGAGGGCCTCCCTTAAAGCAACAATTCCCATAAGAACGGTGCGGGATGTTAGCGGATTCTCCTTAATGCCAACCATTTGCATTAGCTCCGCATTGCTCCTTTTAACCTCCCCCACAGGAATCTCCACGTGTTTGCTGGTAAGGTATTTCATACTCCCCACGCCGCTCCTTTTTTCAAGTAGGGCGGAGAGGGTCTCATCCTTTCCAACACCAATGGCGGAGATAACTCCGGCTCCCGATATGTAAACCGGTTTTCTCATCTTAAGCCTTATTCTCTCCTGCTTCTTTATCTGTAAGCACAATCTTTACATTTGCCTGAGCAACAAGCGTATCTCCCACCTTAACCGTAATATCTGCAAGGGTCAGATGAAAGACCTCCTCCAGAATGTGAACGTGAGTTGTAAGAACATCATTGCACTTAGGGCTGTAGAAAAACTCGCACTCCTTAACCGCACCAATGTATCCAATCTTTATAGACTCGTTTCTCCCTCTGTTTATGCAACCCATTCTGGCCGCACAGGACTGCATCATATTCTCCATAATTCCTGCAGTGGAGAGGGTGTTGTCATCTAAAAAAATATTATCCTCACGTATTGTAAGTTCCGTGTAAGTGTCTGTACGGTCACTGCTTAAAACCTTGTCTACCATAACAATAGGCGGACGCTGAGGAATCAGTTTGGTTATTTCAATATCTATGGGATTCATACTGTATCTTTAAAAAGGAAAATAGAGAAGTGCCTTAGCAGGGTGGTTGAAAATAAGTTTGACCGTAGCAGATGAGAAGGTATTTAAAGTTGCCTTCCACCAGAGGTCAAAGGTTACATCATCTGTCTTGTACTTAAGCCCTTCAGATTTGATTTTGAGCGTGTTGTCAAAGGAGAAAATGGAGATGCGGTCTCCCTTTTCTCCCTTAAGATAAACGGTGTTAAGAACAGGAATGAATACTCCGTAATCTGAAACCATGCAGAGAGAAATTTTTTCATCAGGGAATTTTTCTCTTAGCACTTCTGCATACTGCGGAAGGTAGGAGATATTTCCCAGTGTGTGGTCTTCTCTCTTTCCGGTAGCTCCCAAAATGGTAATCTCAAACTCCTTTTTGCCCTCAGAGACAGCCTTCTCTATAAGCTTGAGAGTAAGGCGGAAAGCCTTGGTCTGGTCATTGTAGTCCTGCTCACTCTCTTTGTGGATTTTGCTCCTAAGTTTTTTCTGCATAGATGGAGAGAGAGTATCCATATCTCCCACAATGTACTCTGCATCCAACCCGTTTCTCTTAAGGTTCAGATATGCTCCGTCACAGGCAATAACGGTGGAGCGGGAAAGGAGTTTTAACGCATCCTTTCTGGTTGGAAAATTGCCGTCACAGAGAATTACAAAACTCTCTCTACTCAAAGCGGAGTTCTTCATCTTCTACTAGATTTTTATGTCCGTTAATGAAATCCTTTGCTCCCATCCTTTTGCTTCCCGATGGCTGCAAAGAGGTAATCTCCAAACACTTATCTGAGCACATAACATATATGCCGCCACCCTTTATCATAACCTTTCCGCACTCTTTTCCTTTAAGATCTGAAGGTGCGGTCATAAAGATTTTCATATCCAGCCTCTCACCCTTTCCGCTTACAAGAGTAGTAATTGCAGCAGGGTAAGGAGAGAGTCCTCTTACCAGAGCATCCACTTCATCTGCTCTCTTCTTCCAGGAGATTCTGCAGTTCTCCTTGTTGAGTTTTGGTGCAGCCGCATTCAACTCAGTAAGTCCCTCCTCATTTTGAGGAATTGTTGTAACATCTCCGTTATCAACCGCTTGCACGGTTTTAACTACAAGACCGGCGCCCATCTCCATAAGTCTGTCATAAAGAGATTCTACAGTTTCTCTCTCTCCAACAGGGCACCTTTCCTGAAAGATAATTCTTCCGGTATCTATCTTCTCGTCTATAAAAAACGTGGTAACTCCGCTCTCTTTCTCCTGCTGAATTATTGCCCAGTTGATAGGGGCGGCGCCTCTGAATTTAGGAAGCAGAGAGGCGTGCAGATTGAAAGTTCCTTCCTTAGGCATCTTCCATACGCACTCAGGCAACATTCTGAAAGCCACCACAATGAAAAGGTCTGCACTGTAACTCTTAAGAGCATTTAAAAACTCCTCGTCACGCAGTTTAACCGGTTGGAGAATATCTATTTTTTTCTCTGCCGCAGCATTATATTCCAGCACAAATTTCTTTACATCACTCTGTGCAATCTGCAATCCTCTTCCTTTGGGTTTATCCGGAACGGTAACAACTGCGGGAATCTCATATCCGGCATTCAGCAGCGCCTTTAAAGGTGCAACAGCAAACTCCGGAGTTCCCATATATATGATTCTGCTCTTGTGAGTCATAAGTCTGATATTGTGAGCTAAAGCATTACTGCTGAATGCTTTGGCGTTGTGATTCTTCTTCCTGTGCGGCCTTAAGTTCCTCCTCCTTCTTTATGCGGTGCTGGATTCTCTTGGCCTTGCTGAAGAGTCTTTGGAAGAAACTCTTAATGTTCTTTACAAAGACCTCAGGGTTGAACATTGTGGAGTCCTGAGTAGATTTCCAGGTTAGGAAGGCTGCAAGCGGTGCCAGAACTATCGTTGAAATAAATGCTCCAATAAATGGAGAAATTGCACCGTCATTTGCAAGCTTCTTTCCGCTAATATCCACAACCCAGTAGAGAACAAAGAAGAGTATGGATATAATGGCAGGAGTTCCCAATCCTCCCTTCCTCACAATGGCTCCGATTGGGGCGCCAATAAAGAAGAAAATAAGGCAGGCCAGAGAGAGCGTGAATTTTCTGTAAGTCTCTATTATTGTTCTTCTTAGAGGGTATGCGGTCTGGTAAATCTGGGCGTTGTAAAAACTGTAGTTTACAAGTTCTGTGTTGAGTGCACCGTATGCAGAAGACCAGGCCTGAACCTTATCTTCATGGTTCTTCCATTTGTAGAGTTCCTTAGCCTTAAAGGCCTTGCGGAATCCCTTGTTGCGGGCGGTGTCCAACTGATCCTGGTGGCCCAGCCAGTCTCCGTGCAGTGCGTGATGGGTGTGGAAGGCTATTGATGAGTCATTTGCGTGGGTGAGGGAGTCTCTGTCCTTACGCAGCTGAACAATGTTTTTTGCCATAACCTCGTTGCCGTACTTGCCCTTGTCAGACTTGCTGAAGGCGTAGTTCTGAAGCGGTACGGTTATCTGCTGGTATGCAAATTTTATCTGCTGCATAGAGAGGGCGGTATCCTGGTAAGTCCTCTTGTTGTCCTCCTTATAATTTACACCGTTATAGAGAGTTATGAGAAGTCCCTGCTTATCCGGAGTAATGGAGATTCTGCCGGAATCTGCAAGGGTGAGATCATTGTTTCCGCCCTCTTTGGTATGGTTGTAAATCATAATGTTGTGCATGAGCTTGCTGTCATCTCTGCTTCCAATGCGCAGAGTATAACCGTCAATGCCGTCATAGAAAATACCCACCGGAATCTTTATCTCCTCTTTGGTGTTGGTGATATCCTCCCTTAAAGTGTAGATGTTGTTGTATGCAATAGGGATAAGGTTGTTGGAGGCAAAGAAGGCTGCAACTACAATAACCACAGCAATATAGCTGAGCGGACGAATAATTCTCTGAAGTGAGATTCCCGCCGCTTTCATTGAGAGAAGTTCACTGTTTTCTCCCAACGTTCCCATTGTCATAATGGAGGCCAGAAGGGTAGCAAGCGGAAGGGCGTAAGGTATAAGAGTGCAGGAGCCCCAGGCCATAAACTGAGCAATGATGCTAAAGGTAAGTCCCTTATTTACAAGCTCGTCTATGTAGAGCCACAAGAACTGCATCATAAGAATGAAGGTTACAATGGCAAAGGTCATAATGAAAGGACCCAGGAAAGACTTGAACATATAAAGGTCCAAAGTCTTAACCCCGAGTTTCTTCAGAAACCCCTCCACTGCTTCAGAAACCCTTCTTAGAAGCGGTTGTTTTGACTCCTGTTTTTCAGCCATTTATATTAGTTGCTGATTTTGTTCTTAATAAATTCTACTGCCTCAGTAAGTCCGTCTGCCTTCTTTCCTCCGGCACTTGCAAAGAACGGCTGTCCTCCTCCGCCTCCCTGTATGAATTTGGCCGCCTCACGTATATCCTTTCCGGCATTCATTCCCTTGGCTACCAGATCCTCCGTGTACATCAGAGTGAGAGAAGGTTTGCTCTCATCTGTACAAGCACCAACAAAGACCGTGCTGCTGCACTCCGCCTTGAGCATAAATGCAACAGTCTTGAACACTTCTGCAATGAACGGACCCCTTAGGAGCATAAAGTCCACACCGTTAATGTTTTCTGCGCTCTCCTTTGCCTTCTCCTTAAGCTGTGCGGCTCTCTCTTTAAGTGCCTGCTCTGCCTGTTTCCTGAAGCCGTCATTCTCCTGCAGAAGTTTCTTGGCACTCTCAACAACGTTAGGTGCGTTCTTAAAGAGTTCCTTCATTGTAATCATGGTATCTTCCATTGTGTAGATGAGGTTCTCCACATTCTCTCCGGTTGTTGCCTCAATTCTTCTGATACCCGCTGCTATTGCGCTCTCTGAGAGTATCTTAAAGATACCGATTCTTCCGGTAGATTCAATATGTGTTCCGCCGCAGAGTTCTACGCTCTCACCAAAACGGATAACGCGCACTTTGTCTCCGTACTTCTCTCCAAAGAGTGCAATTGCTCCGCTCTTTCTTGCCTCATCAATAGGAACATCTCTCATCTCCTCTCTCTTAAAATCTTCTCTTATGAGGGAGTTAACCAGCCTCTCAACCTCTCTGAGTTTTTCCGGTGCAACCTTCTCAAAATGAGAGAAGTCAAACCTAAGAACCTGAGGGCTTACAAAGGAACCTTTCTGCTCTATGTGAGTTCCCAGAATCTTTCTTAAGGCATAATCCAGAAGGTGAGTTGCGCTGTGGTTGGCAGCGGCACTGAGTCTCTTCTTTACATTGATGGCTGCGGTAAAGAGAGCGGTTGGCTCTGCCGGCATCTTCTCCGTAATGTGAATAGGAAGGCCGTTCTCCTTAACGGTGTTAATCACAGTTATCTTCTCTGCACCGCACTCCAGAGTTCCGGTATCTCCAACCTGTCCGCCGCTTTCCGCATAGAACGGAGTTCTGTCCAACACAATGTGATAGAGCGTTTTGCCTTTTGTTTTTACTTCACGATAGCGAAGTATCTTAACATCTTTCTCCGTGTAGTTGTCATACCCGGTAAAAAGAGTTTCACCCTCTGAGAGTACAATCCAGTCTCCCTCTTTCTTTGCATCTGCGTTGCGGCTTCTCTCCTTCTGCTTGCCCAGTTCCACCTCAAATGCAGGAATGTCTACTGTAAGGCCGTTCTCTTTGGCAATCAGTTCAGTAAGATCTATAGGGAAGCCGAATGTATCATAGAGAAGGAAGGCATCTTTTCCCTCAATAGCCTTTCCGCCCTCCTGTTTGCACTTGGCAACCAGCTCATCCATAAGGCGTATGCCTCTTTCCAGTGTGCGGAGGAAGGTCTCCTCCTCTTCCTTTATCACTTTCTCAATAAGCTGCTGCTGGCTGCGGATCTCCGGATAAGAATCTCCCATCTGCTCCACCAGCGTTGCAACCAACTTATAAAGAAGCGGTTCCTTGGTCTGAAGGAAGGTGTAGGCGTAACGTACGGCACGCCTTAAAATTCTTCTTATAACGTAGCCCGCCTTAACGTTGGACGGAAGCTGACCGTCTGCAATTGAGAAGGTGATGGCTCTTATGTGGTCTGAAATTACGCGGATTGCAACACGGGTGTTCTCATCCTCCTTTGCGTAATCTTTGCCCGTAAGTTCAGAAACTCTGGAAATAAGCGGAGTGAAGACATCTGTATCATAGTTGCTCTTTACTCCCTGCAGCGCCATGCAGAGCCTCTCAAAGCCCATTCCCGTATCTACATTATTGTGAGGGAGTTTCTCCAGTGTGCCGTCTGCCCTGCGGTTGAACTGCATAAAGACAAGGTTCCAAATCTCAATAACCAGAGGGTCTGATTTGTTCACCAGCTCCCTTCCGGGAACCTTTGCACGCTCGGCGTCATCTCTTAAATCTATGTGAATCTCACTGCAAGGTCCGCAAGGTCCCATCTCTCCCATCTCCCAGAAGTTGTCTTTGCGGCTTCCGTTAAGCACCCTGTCCTCCGGAAGGAAGCGGAGCCAGTTCTCCCTTGCCTCCTCATCCAGCGGCAGGTTGTCCGGTGCATAGCCCTCAAATACTGTGGCGTACAGGCGGTTAGGATCTATCTTGTAAACCTTGGTGAGAAGTTCCCAACTCCACTCAATGGCCTCTTTCTTAAAGTAATCTCCAAAACTCCAGTTTCCCAGCATCTCAAACATAGTGTGGTGGTAGGTGTCATGTCCAACCTCCTCCAGATCGTTATGCTTTCCGCTCACTCTGAGGCACTTCTGTGTGTCTGCAGCTCTCTTGGCAAATGCCGCCTTGTTCCCCAGGAAAATATCTTTGAACTGATTCATACCCGCGTTGGTGAACATCAGCGTAGGGTCATTCTTTACAACCATAGGCGCAGACGGCACTATTGTATGCTCTTTTTCCCTGAAAAAATTCAGGAACGCTTCTCTAACCTCTTTTGAATTCATATCAACTTATTACATTTGTACGGTTTTTGCAGATGACTGCAAACGTACAAAAATAGTAAAAGAAATGTTAAGTTGGGAGAGGTTAAGGTATAAACTCTCGTTGCAGAAGATGTTAGGCAAGGGTTTCAGGCTCTTTTTATTGAGCCTTGCCGCCTTTGTGCTCTATTACCTTCTATATACGGAGGTCTTTGGCTTTAAGACTCCCCGCCGTATTCAGCTGGAGCAGCGCAGCGCTTTGCTTGATGCCCGCCAGGCCCTTGCCGGAGACAAAATGGAGCGCGCCTACTCTGCCCTGCAGGAACTCAGCCAGAGAGACAACAACATCTACCGCCCCTCCTTTGGAATGGATACCGTTGCTTTTCCCGCTTATGACTATCTCACTATAGAGAATCTCAACAACCTCATAAACAGGCAGCAGAAGAGCTACAACGAGTTGGACCCCGTGGCGGAGAGCTTTGGAAAGATTGCTCTCTGCGTGCCTTCCATTCCGCCTCTCTATCTTAATCACATAACCCTTACCAGCCGCTTTGGCTACCGTGCAGATCCTATGAGCGGATACATTAAGGGGCATACGGGAGTGGATTTGGCCGGAAGACCCGGAGAGCCTATTTACGCCACCGGAGACGGAAAGGTTGAGAAGGTAGATGTAAAGTTTACAGGTTACGGAGTAGAGGTTGTCATAAACCACGGGTTCGGATACAAGACCCGTTACGCCCACCTTAAGGAGACATTTGTTCACGTAGGAGACTTTGTTAAGCGCGGAGATAAAATTGCTCTTATGGGCTCTACCGGAAAGAGTACCGGACCTCACCTCCACTATGAGGTTGAGTATATGGGTTATAAGGTTAACCCGCTCATTTACTTTGACAGCAATATGACTCCGGAGGAGTATGACAGACTTATAAGCGGAAAGTAGTATGAAAGAGAAGAATAAGAAGATATTGAAATATATTCTGGCCAGCATTCCGCTTGCTGTCATCTATTACATACTGCTTGCCAACATACTCTATTTTGGAAAGGATGCACAGCTTCTGAAGGCCAACCGTATGCGTGCCAAAATTCTGGATTCCATAGAGTTAAACTACACCTCCATAGACAGTTCAATAAAAGCGTTGCAGGGGCGTGACGGAGAAATTTACAGAATGATATTTGGAGCGGAGCCTCTGGAGACCCTTTATGATGAGGAGAGCGGAGAGGAGATTTCCATTGAGAGGGCAACCGCCCTGGCCGCAGATGTTCAGTTCTGCATAGATTCCATAAAGGGGAACCTTGCATACCTGGGCTCCAGTGCCCGTAACATTCCTTCCATTGTTCCGCTGGAGAATTTCCATCTGAAAAAACTGGGCGCCTCAATGGGCAAAAAGGTGAATCCGTTCCTTAAGAGCGTTATCTGGCATCCGGGGCTTGATATTTACGGAGAGATAGGAGATATGGTATTGGCGGCGGGAGACGGCGTGGTTGAGAAGGCCTCAACGTATGAGGACAAAAATGAGGGTAGGGTTCTGATTATCAATCACCTGAATGGTTACCGGACAAAGTATGCCCACCTGGATGAGATACTTGTTAAGGTAAATGATACCGTAAAGGTTTCCCAGAGGGTTGCAACGGTAGGAAGCACCGGAAGGTCACTCACTCCGCACCTGCACTATGAGGTCATACTGGGTGAGAGGCACCTCAATCCATCGGGATACTTCTTTGGCTCACTCTCACCGGCGGATTACAGCCGCGCAATTCACATTAGCGAAAATTCCGGTCAGTCTTTGGATTAGTCTTCTCTCTTGACTATTTTTGCAGGGTATGGAAGAAGGTCAGAAATTATACTATACAATTGGAGAGGTTTCTACGCTTCTCTCTGAGAACACCTCTCTGGTCAGGTTCTGGTCAGACACCTTTTCCGCCTTCATTAAACCGGTGCGTAACAAAAAGGGTAACAGGCTCTTTACGGCAAAGGACGTGGAGAACTTCAAACTCATTCACCACTTTGTGAAGGATTTGGGAATGACTCTGGACGGGGCAAAACTGAGAATGAAGCAGAACGCCACCGGAGAAGACAAGCGTCTGGAAGTTATCAGCCGTCTTAAACAGATAAGAGCCAAGCTGTTGGCTGTAACTGACGAGGCTGATGAGAACCCCGATGACGAATTTGAAATTCTAACAGATTTGGAAGATGGAGCGGAAGAGAACTAGCATTCTGGCAAAGGACATTTCCTCAGCGATAGAGAAATTTGCACCGCTCTCCACTCAGGAAGAGTGGGATAACAGCGGCTTTACCGTTGGCAACCCCAATGCAAAAGTGAGCAGTGCCCTTATTGCTCTTAACTGCACTTTAGATGTTGTGCGTGAGGCTGTTAGCAAGGGGTGTGATATGATAATAACGCACCATCCGCTTATTGTTCATGATCCTTGCCTGAACATTCTTAAGGGAGATCCCCGCAGTGATGCCATTATGCTGGCAATTCAGAAGGGAATTACGGTTTACTCTTCACACACTCCGCTTGATAAGGCAAAGGGAGGACTCAACTGTCAGATGGCTTTAAAACTCTCACTTTCAGATATTGAGCCGCTGGCAGAAGGTGGGTTCGGCTGCGTAGGAAACCTAAAAAAGCCGCTGGAGGCAAAGAGTTTCCTTTTAAAGGTTAAAAGGGCGTTTAAAGCACCGGTGGTCAGGTGCTCAAAACCTATCGGGAGTAAAATAAGCAGAGTGGCGGTAAGCAGCGGAGGCGGACAGGGCTCAATAGGTGACGCACTTCAGAAGGGGGCGCAAGTGCTTGTTACTGGTGATGTTACGCACCATCACTTCTACTGTCCGGAGGGTTTTATGGTTGTGGACGTGGGGCACCACTTTAGCGAACTTGCTGCAATCAAAGTTCTTGAAGAGCTTGTTAAGAAAAATTTTCCTACATTTGCACTCCATTTGAGCGAGGCAGATTTAAGCCCGATATTTTATTATTAACTATGGCAACAAAGAAAACAAAAGCAACACCTGCAGTTGGCGGTGAGACCTTTACCTCTTTACAGATCTCCACAAAGAATGCAGACGCAATGGAGATGGAGAGAAAGCTGAATCTCCTTTACAAGCTTCAGCAGACAGATTCCAAGATAGACAGCATTCACATGTTGAGAGGAGAGCTTCCTTTGGAGGTTCAGGATCTGGAGGATGAGGTAGCCGGCCTTAAGACTAAGCAGGCTTCTATTCAGAAAGAAATTAAGGAGATAGAGCAGTTCATTTCAGACAAGAAACATGAGATGGAAGAGTGCCGTGCTACAATTAAAAAGTACGAGCAGCAGCGTAATAACGTAAGAAACAACCGTGAGTTTGAGTCTATTTCCAAAGAGATAGAGTTCCAGGAGCTTGAGAGTCAGCTTGCAGAGAAGAGAGCAAACGAGGGAACCAAAAACCTGGTTACAAAGAAAGAGGAGCTGGCCCTTGTAGGTGAGGAACTTAAGGGACGTCAGGCAGATCTTGAGGCAAGACAGGAAGAGCTTGAGAATATAGATAAAGAGACACAGAAAGAGGTTGAGTCTCTGGAGGCAGAGAGCAAGACATATCAGGAGCAGATAGATCCAAGAATGTTGGCCGCTTACCAGAAAGTGCGCGGAAACGTTCGCAACAAAATGGCCGTAGTTACCGTAGTCAGAGGTGCTTGCGGCGGTTGCTTCAACAAGATACCTCCTCAGAGACAGTTGGATATTGATGAGAGCAGAAAGATTGTAGTTTGCGAATACTGCGGCAGAATCCTGGTTAGTTCAAGATTCCAGGATGAAGAGTCTCAGCCTGTTGAAGAGACAAAGACAGTTAAGAAAGCTGCAAAGAAGAAGTAGTTGTTATGAAGCAAGAACCCTATATTCTGAGGGATCTCTTCTTCAAACACGTAGGACAGACATCCTCTAACCCACTAGGTTTAAGCATAGTGAAGGCGGAGGGTGTTTTTTTGTACTCAGATACAAAGAGATATTTGGATTTTATTTCCGGAGTATCTGTAAGTAACGTAGGTCACGGAAGGAGGGAGGTGATAGAGGCCGTTAAGGAGCAGATGGAAAATTATGCTCACCTGATGGTTTACGGAGAGATGATTGAGTCTCCGCAAGTTCTTCACGCACAGCTTCTTGCATCTATACTTCCAAACAATCTCCAGAGCGTTTATTACGTTAACAGCGGAAGCGAGGCCAACGAGGCTGCTATTAAGCTGGCAAAGAGAGTAACAGGCAGAAGAAAAATTGTCTCCTGCCGTAACTGCTACCACGGCAGCACCCAGGGTGCTATGAGTCTGATGAGCAGTGAGAATTTTAAAAACGCCTTCCGTCCGCTGCTTCCTCTGGTAGATCACATTACTTTCAACGATATTGATTCTCTGAATGTTATAACGGAGGAGACTGCCGCTGTTATAATTGAGCCTGTGCAGGGTGAGGGTGGAGTTCAGATTCCTCACGATGGTTTCCTGGAGGCTTTAAGGGAGCGCTGTAATCAAACCGGTGCGCTGCTGATTTTTGATGAGATACAGACCGGCTTTGGCCGTACGGGCAGGATGTTTGCCTTTGAAAAGTATGGCGTAGTGCCTGATATTCTTACACTTGCAAAGGCGCTGGGCGGAGGCCTTCCGCTTGGAGCAATGGTTACCTCCAATGAACTTATGAAGGCCTGGCAGACAGATCCGCCGCTGGGACACATTACAACGTTCGGAGGTCACCCGGTTTGCTGCGCCGCAGCACTGGCCTCTTTGAAACTTCTGCTGAGCGAGCCATGGATTGGAGAGGTGGAGAGAAAATCATTGTTGATAAAAAATCTTCTCTCATCCCATCCTCTTGTAAAAGAGATAAGAGCCGCCGGACTGCTCATTGCCGTAGATTTGAAGGATGAAAAACTTGCAGAAAAAGTGCTATATTTACTCCTGAATGAGGGTGTGATTACGGACTGGTTCCTCTTCCAACCAACTTCCTTTAGGATTGCTCCTCCGCTCTGTATAACAGATGAGGAGATAATGATTGGAATTGAGGCGGTTGTCCGTGCACTGGACAAGTTAACACTTTAGATTATGGCAAAGAGAGACAGAAGAAACAGTGGCGAGATAGACTTAGAGGTATCCGCTTTGGAACACGGAGTTAAGGTTCCGCAGGCAATTGAGGTTGAGGCATCCGTTCTTGGTGCAATGATGTTGGACCAGGATATTGTGGAGGAACTTATGACCTCGCTTAGTGAGGAGTGTTTTTACAAGCAGGAGAACCGTTTAATTTTCAAAGCCATATATCAGCTTTCCAACGCCAACTCTCCAATAGATATGATGACCGTTGCAGACCGTCTTAAGTTTAACGGAGACTTTGATGCGGTTGGCGGACTGCAGTATCTTACGGAACTCACATCAGACATTGGTGCTGCGGTTCACGTTAACTACTACGCTAAAATCCTTGTAGATAAATATATACAGAGGCAGATGATCTCCATCACCACAGACTCTCTGCGTAAGTCATACGATGAGAGCGAACCTGTGGATGACCTTCTCAACACCCTGCAGCAGAAACTGTTTGACCTCTCAGAGAAGAACATGAGCCGCAAGGAGCAGAGCATCAGTGAGATTATTTCAAACAAACTCAAAAGCCTGGAAGAGCTTCAGAGTAAGGAGGGTGGACAGACCGGACTTCAGAGCGGATATGTTGCTCTGGATAAAGTTACCTTTGGCTGGCACCCTTCAGATCTGGTAATTATTGCAGGACGTCCGGGAATGGGAAAGACCGCATTTGTGCTCACAATGGCAAGAAATATGGCGGTGGAGTTCAACATTCCTGTGGCATTCTTCTCTTTGGAGCAGGCTCCTACTCAGTTGATTGAGAGATTGCTGGTTGCAGAAACCGGACTTCCTTCAGAGAAGATCAAGGGAAGCGTAAAGATGGCGCAGGCAGACTGGGTTCAGCTGGATGACAGCGTACGCCGTTTGGTTGAGGCTCCAATTTACATAGATGATACTCCTTCACTCTCCATCATAGACCTTAGGGCAAAGGCCCGCCGTCTGGTTAAGACCAACGGAGTGAAAATCATAATAATAGACTACCTCCAGCTTATGACCGGTTCCAAGGAACTGAAGGGAAACAGAGAGCAGGAGGTTGCAGAGATTTCACGTTCGCTTAAGGCAATAGCAAAGGAACTGGATGTTCCGGTTATTGCGCTGGCTCAGCTTTCACGTGCCGCCGAGGCTTCTACCGGAGGCTTGAAAAAGCCTCAGCTTACGCACCTTAGAGAGTCCGGAGCAATTGAGCAGGATGCAGATATAGTACTATTTATCCACCGCCCGGAGTATTACGGCATAGAAGATGTAAAGATGATGGAAGAGGGTATTACGGAGGTTATTATTGCAAAGCACCGTAACGGCCCAACGGGTGAGGTGGAACTTAAGTTCATCAAGTCTCAGATGAAGTTTGTAGACCGCAATGATTCTTACGGCAGAAGCAGAGGCGGAGACTTTGGTGCAATAACTTTTGAATCCAAAATTAACGGCCCGCAAATTTACCAGACTACTCAGGAAGATGAGTACGACAGTGACATTTAGGACTTTAGATAAATGAAAAGGATTCTTACTCTTTCACTTCTTATGCTTGTTTCTCTTGGTGCCGTTAAGGCTCAGGAGAAAAACAGTTATCCGTTTCAAAACGGAGAACGCGTAGATTTTGTAATCAGTTACGCCTGGGGCGGAGTGATTACAGACGTGGCAAGTATGAATCTTAAGACGCTCTATGAAAACGGTGTGTACAAGGTAACTATGACGGCCGGCACCTACCGTTTCTTTGATCTCTTCTTTAAGGTAAGAGAGTCTTTGGAGACCAAATTTTCTGAAGAGACTTTGCGTCCTTCATTCTTCCACAGAGAGGCTCTGGAGGGAAAGTATAGAATGAAGAACACGCTCACTTTCAACCCTTCAGATTTTACCATAAAGAGCCGCACCCAAAAGTATGACAGAGTTCCGTATGATACTCTGTTAAGAGGAACGGAGAAAACCAAAGATCTGCTTACGCTCTTTTACTACTACCGCACGGTGGATTTCACAAATGCTCCCGTTGGTGAGAAGGTTCCTATGGAATTTGTTGTAGATAAGGAAATTTACTCACTCTACTTTATCTTTAAGGGGAGAGAGAAAAAGCATATTCCGGGTGTAGGCACCTTCAATACAATGAAGTTTATGGTAAAGGTTGTACTGGGCAATGTCTTTGACGGTAAGGAGGATATGACACTTTGGGTATCTGATGATAATAATAAAGTGCCGCTCTATTTTGAGGCTCAGTTAAGGTTTGGAAAGGTACAGGGTCATGCCACAAAACTATCGGGGACAAAATATCCTCTTACCTCAAAAATCAAATGAAAAAGGGAATAATTGCACACGAGGGAGTTATTTCATCTGAGACCGAGAGCCATTACAAGGTCTCAATCACATCCCGCTCCGCCTGTGCCGCCTGCCACGCTAAGGGGCTCTGCAGCGCCTCTGAGATGGCAAATAAAGTTATTGACGTGGAGAAAAGTCGCGCCGATGGCCTCTACAAGGTGGGAGACAGGGTAAATGTGAATCTGGAAGAGTCTATGGGTATGAAGGCGGTATGGATTGTTTATGCTCTTCCGGCCATCATTTTAGTAACCTTTTTGTTATATTTGCAGCGCCTGACTCTGAGTGAATTGGTGGTGGGACTTAGCGTTTTGGGGGCTGTTGCAATATACTTCATTGTGCTCTATCTGTTGCGAGGCCGCATTGGACGCAGTTTCCACTTTTCTATCAGCGGTTTGGAAGAAACAACTAACAAATAAATAAATGACTAATACCATTATTTTTACCATCGCCACGCTGGCAGTTCTAGGACTGTTGTTGGCGATTGTGCTCTACATTGTAGCCCAGAAGTTCAAGGTAGAGGAGGACCCAAGGATAGATATTGTTGAGTCCAAACTCCCGGGAGCTAATTGCGGCGGATGCGGTAAAGCAGGTTGTAGAGCTTTTGCTGAGGCAGCCGTTAAGGAGGGGCTTGACAAATGCTTCTGCCCGGTGGGCGGTAATCCTACCATGCAGAAAATTGCCGAGGCTCTGGGTCTTACGGTAGAGGCTAAGGAACCTCAGGTTGCCGTTGTAAGGTGTTCTGGCTCTTGTGATAAGAGAAAGAAGACCACTGTTTATGACGGCCTTGCTACCTGTTCAACTATTGCCTCTCTCTACTCTGGAGATACAGACTGTAAGTTTGGATGTCTTGGAAGAGGAGACTGCGAGGCTGCTTGTAAATTTGATGCAATTAAGGTTAACCCAGAGACCGGACTTCCGGAGGTTGACGAGGAGAAGTGCACCGCTTGCGGCTCCTGCGTAAAGGCTTGTCCTAAAGGCATTATTGAGCTCCGCAACAAGGGTCCTAAGAGCCGCCGTCTCTATGTTGCCTGCCGTAATCAGGATAAGGGTGCCGTTGCAAGAAAGGCTTGTCTTGCTGCCTGCATAGGTTGCGGTAAGTGCCAGAAAGTATGTGCGTTTGAGGCTATTACGGTTGAGAACAATCTGGCTTACATAGATTACACCAAGTGCCGTATGTGCCGTAAGTGTGCTGCCGAGTGTCCTACCGGAGCAATTCATGAGGTTAATTTCCCTCCGCGCCCTGCAGCTGTAAAACCTGCAGCACCTGCACAACCTGCAGCGCCTAAACAAGAAGTTCCACTTAATAAATAAAGAGTGACTATGAGAACATTCAAAATGGGAGGAGTTCATCCTGCAGACAAAAAGATCTCAAAGGATGCAGCCATAGAGAAACTGCCTATTCCTAAGACAGTGTATATCTCAATGGGTCAGCACCTTGGCGCTCCAGCAGAGCCTTGCGTGGCTCCCGGAGACAAGGTAAAGGTGGGCCAGTTGATTGCAAATGCAACGGGCTTTGTTTCTGCTCCGGTACACTCTTCTGTAAGTGGTACCGTTAAATCTATAGAGATGGTTAAAGATCTTGCCGGCAAACCTGGTAAGGCTGTTGTTATTGATGTTGAGGGAGATGAGTGGGTAGATACAATAGACAGATCTGAGACTGTTGTTAAAGAGATTACTCTTGATAAAAAACAGATAGTTGAAAGAATTAAGGAGTGCGGAGTTGTAGGTTTGGGAGGTGCTACTTTCCCAACCAACGTTAAACTCTCTCCTCCTCCAACGGCAACTCCTACCTGCGTGATTATCAACGGCGCAGAGTGTGAGCCGTATCTGACTTCAGACTACCGCGTTATGATAGAGAAGCCGGATCAGCTGCTCATTGGAGGTACAATTCTTATGAAGGCTCTGGGTGTAGACAAGTGCTATATTGGTATTGAGGAGAATAAGCCTGAGGCAATAAAACTTCTTACGGAAAAGGCAAAGGAATACCCAGGAGTTGAGGTTGTAAAACTTAAAAAGAAATATCCGCAAGGCGGTGAGAAACAGCTTATTGACGCTGTTATTGGAAAGAAGGTTCCATCTATGGGACTTCCTGTAGATACCGGCGCTGTTGTTCAGAATGTGGGAACCGCATTTGCAGTTTACGAGGCCGTTCAGAAGAACAAACCTCTCTTTGAGGGCATTATGACGGTTACCGGAGATTGCTCAAAAGAGCAGCGCAACTTTGTTCACAGAGTTGGTACTCCGCTGAGTTTCATTATGGAGCATTGCGGCGGCGTTCCTGAGGATGCAGCCAAGATAATAAGCGGCGGTCCTATGATGGGTAAAGCCATTGTGAATATAGACGCTCCAACTCTCAAGGGTACTTCTTCTATCCTCTATCTTACTGAGGCTCAGACAAAGAGAAAGCCGGAGAGCAACTGTATCCGTTGCGGAAAATGCGTAGGTGCCTGCCCTATGGGACTTGAACCTTATCTGCTCAACAAACTCGGACGCAACAATATGTTTGACGAGTTGGAAGCACATAAAGTTTATGACTGTATTGAGTGCGGCTGCTGTTCATTCAGTTGTCCGGCATACATTCCTCTGCTGGATACCATCCGTCAGAGCAAGGCAGCAGTTATGAAGATTATGAAGAGCCGTCCGAAGAAATAGGGGCGGGTAATTAGTGAAATTTAAAAGTTTAAGAACAATGAATAAACTGATTGTATCTCCTTCTCCTCACGTTCACGGGAAGGATAATACCAGGAGGCTGATGGGCGATGTAATAATTGCACTTCTGCCTGCCGTTCTGGTATCAATCTATTTCTTCGGGCTCTCTGCAATTCACCTGGTAGCTGTCAGTGTAGTTGCCTGTGTTGCAATAGAGTACCTTATCCAGAAGCTGTTCTTCAAAGGCAAGAGCACAATAGGTGATCTCTCCGCAATAGTTACGGGAGTTCTGCTGGCTCTGAACCTTCCGGTATGTTCACCGTGGTGGCTTATTCTTATAGGTGCCGTTGTTGCTATCGGAATTGCAAAGATGACCTTTGGAGGATTGGGACAGAACCTCTTTAACCCGGCTTTGGTAGCCCGCGTAGTTCTGCTGGTTTCTTTCCCAATTCTTATGACAGGTTCTGCATTCCACGCTCCTGAAAGCGGTTACCTCTTTGGCAACGCTCCCGAGGTTGTGGACGCAACTTCCGGTGCAACTCCGCTGGCTCTTGTAAAAGAGCAGCTTGCAAAGGGTGTTGCAATGGATGAGATTATGAAGGATCCTAACCTTTCTTACTCTCAGATGCTGTTTGCGAGAATGGGCGGTAGTGCCGGTGAGCTCTCTGCAATTGCTCTTCTTTTGGGCTTTATCTATCTGCTTGTAAGAAGGGTTATCAAACCTTACATCTCACTCTCAATTCTTATTACGGTCTTTGTCTTCTCCGGCCTGCTCTATCTGGGCAATCCGGCAAAGTTTGTAGACCCTGTATTTAACTTGCTTACAGGAGGTTTGCTGCTTGGAGCCTTCTTTATGGCTACGGATTACGTAACCAGCCCAATGACAACCAAGGGACAGATTATCTTTGGTGTGGGCATTGGTGTAATTACCGTACTCATAAGAACCTTTGGCGCATACCCTGAGGGAGTTTCATTTGCAATACTTATTATGAACTCTACGGTTCCTCTTCTGAACAAGATTCAACCTAAGAGATTTGCGAAGGAGGCGCAGAAAAAGTAATGGCTATCAAATCTTCACTCAGAAACATGGCGCTTGTGCTTACGCTGGTGTGCTTAGGTGCATCCGCCGCTGTAGCAGTCATTTACGCTGTTACTAAAGATCCTATTGCTGTTGCAAAGGCAGACAAAACCAACAAGGCTATCAAGCAGGTGGTTCCTACTTTTGACAATAACCCTTCAGAGGAGATTCTCAACGTTCCTGCAGACCTTTCAAAACCTAACGAAACCAACAAGGTTTACGTTGCAAAGAAGGGAGATGAGGTTGTAGGTTACGCTGTGGAAAGTACTACAGGTAAGGGATTTGGAGGCGCCTTCACTATTATGGTGGGCTTTACTCCGAACGGTGAGGTTTACAACACTTCCGTTATTTCTCACTCAGAGACTCCTGGTCTGGGTGCAAAAATTACAGACGGACAAAGTCACTTCATCACTCAGTGGAACGGTAAAAATCTTGTAGACGGTTCCGTTAAAATTGCAGTAACAAAAGACGGCGGAGATATAGATGCAATTACTGCATCTACCATCACCTCAAGAGCTTACTGTGATGCTATGGAGATTGCCGCCAACGTATTCAACAATATTAACAACCAATAAACTAAAGGTTATGAGTAAGTTTAAATATCTAATTGAAGGTATAGTAAAGAACAACCCAACCTTTGTATTGGTTTTGGGTATGTGTCCTACACTTGCAACAACCACCTCCGCAATGAACGGTATGGGTATGGGTGCTGCAACTATGGCGGTTTTGATCTGCTCAAACATGGTGATTTCTCTCCTTGCTCCTATTATTCCGGACAAGGTCAGAATCCCTTGCTATATTGTTGTGATTGCCGCATTTGTAACTGTGGTTCAGTTTGTTATGCAGGCCTTCACTCCGGCTCTCTATGAGACGCTGGGAATCTTCATCCCTCTGATTGTGGTTAACTGTATTGTGCTTGGAAGAGCCGAGGCCTTTGCCAACAAACACTCCGTATTGGAGAGTGCTTTGGACGGAATAGGAATCGGAATAGGATTCACCATTGCACTTACCTGCATCGGACTCGTCAGAGAAGTTCTGGGTAACCTCTCAGTATTCGATCACAAGTTTGCCTCATCTGACGGAATGCTTGTATTCGTCCTTGCTCCGGGAGCCTTCCTGGTACTTGGTTATCTGATGGTTATCTTCAATAAAATTAAAGGTAAAAAGAACGCATAAAACGGAAAGAGTATGGAATATATCATTATCATAATAACGGCCGTATTCGTAAATAACGTAGTACTCAGCCAGTTCCTTGGAATCTGTCCGTTTTTGGGCGTATCCAAGAAGATTTCCACCGCATTCGGAATGTCACTTGCGCTGGTTCTGGTTATGGGACTTGCAACCCTGGTTACATATCTCATTCAGAACTATGTACTTATCAATACCTGGTTTGGAGAGAAGATGGATATCACCTTTATGCAGACCATTGTCTTCATACTTGTGATTGCCGCTCTGGTTCAGATGGTTGAGATTATCCTCAAGAAGATAAACCCAACACTCTATCAGGCACTCGGAATCTTCCTTCCTCTTATTACCACCAACTGCGCCGTTTTGGGTGCCGCTCTCATTGTGGTAACCAAGCAGTTCTCATTTGGCGCTGAGCCTCACATGCTTAACCTTGCAGAGAGCGTTGTTTACTCAATGTCTCTTGCTGTAGGTTTTGGCGTTGCAATCATTCTCTTTGCCGGAATGAGAGAGCAGATGGAGCTCAGCAACGTTCCTAAGTCACTCAAAGGCACCCCAATAGCCCTCATCACAGCAGGTCTGTTGGCTCTTGCCTTTATGGGATTCCAGGGTATTGTATAATCATCGCGATAGATTGGAAGAGAAGAAGAAAATACTCTCCAGGTTAATAACCGCAGTTGAGATAGAAGCTCTTATGAGGGAGGGCCGCAATGAAGAGGCCAGAGAGAGCCTTATGGCCCTCCTCAATAAGGAGCCTAATAACGATTATGCCTGGTTTCTGCTGGGCAACCTCTATTGCCGCGGGCAGCTCTACAGAGAGGCGCTGGAGTCCTACAACAAAGCCAAACTTTTGGCTCCCGATGGCCCTGCCGCTGCAGCAGTAGACTGGGTGGTTGAACAACTCACCCCGGAAAATATCTAAAGATGAAAAAGCTTTTACTTATCTCACTTTGCGCTGTTGCCTTAATGGTGGCAAACAGTGCTAATGCTCAGTCTGACAACACTTTCCCAAAGAATGAGTTTTCCGTTTCTTACGGAGCTGCATCCAACTCCCAATGGATAGATTTCTATTCAGATGTAATAAGTACCGCCTTGGGAGTTACTACCAAAGACAAGTTCAGTTTTGGTCCTATCTCTGCTGAATATTTCCGCAGACTCTCTCCGGTAATTGCAGTTGGTGCAGTCGGTGTTATTACTTCAGAAAAGAGAGACCTCCTCTACAAAGATGAAAAGTATGCAGACTATACAAGCTCATACTACACTCTTATGCCGGCAGTTAAGTTCAACTGGCTGAGAAAGGAGAAGGTAGGCCTCTACTCCAAACTTGCTGCAGGTGTGACCTTTACCTCCAACAACATCAAAGATGCAGACAAGACCGTCTCTTCAGACAAGGATAAAGATCTGATGTTCAACTTCCAGGCCTCCATGATTGGCGTAGAGGTAGGAACCACCCTCAGAGGTTTTGCAGAGATTGGCGTAGGCGAACAGGGCCTCATCCTCCTCGGCCTCCGTTACCGTTTCTAAAAATTATCCTGATATGGCAGATAGGTATGCCATATATTTATGAATCAGGTCTAAGGAAGATATACTACCTGATTCATACTGCTCAAAGTCAAGATCGGATATCCGTTCCCGAACCTCGGTGCCATCGTATGTGGCGGCGAGATAATGGCCTCTTTCTCCCGGTTCAACGTGAACGTCCAGAAAATGCTCCAGGAATTCATCGGCCTTCACATAATTGATGGCATATTCTACCTTTCGCCTCTTGCCGGGATAGGCTGACAAGATGCCCTTTTTTACAAGGTCGTCGATGTCCCTTAAAGCGGTATCAAGGGAGACGCTCCCTAAGCGGGACCAGTTTTGTGCAGTGAGTTTTGCCTCCTTTCCATCCAGAAAGATGTTCAATACCTTTTTCTGCCTTTTGGATAGATCCACCTCGGAGAACTCGCGCCAAAATACAGACTTATTCAGAATCCCGCTCAACGTTTCCAGAGAGCTGTCCACGGCTCTGCCAAGGCAGGCGATATACCATTCCAGCCAAGGTGTTATATCCCCATTATAGCAGAAACGCTGCGTTTTCTCCAGAATAGAATAATACTCTTTCTTCTCTTTCTCAATTTCCCGGGACATGCTGAAGAAACGTCCTTTCCCTCCGTCTATTGCCGCTAAAGCCATATCTGCAATGGCTCGCCCAATACGGCCGTTGCCATCATCAAATGGATGTATGCTTACAAAAATAAGATGTGCTATGGCAGACCTGATAATGTGGGAGATTCCATTTTCACTGTTAAACCAGTACATGAATTCTTCCATGTAGTCGTTCACGTCGGAGGCCGGCGGTGCCATGTAATGGACTATTTCACGCCCCATGGAACCGGATATTACCTGAACGTCTCCATTTCTGTAGTTTCCTACGGTAATTGGATATGATCCACTCTTCCCTGTGGGGAATAGAGCGCTATGCCACCCAAAGATGCGTTCTCTGTCCAGAGGTGCGTTGCAGTTGCGCGTTGCATCCAGCATCATATCTACGACACCTTCCATAAAATGGGTAAAAGTGCCTGTGGTTTCAATATGGGTGACACCCAGGCGCCGAACGATAGAAGAACGCACATCGTCTGTATTGAGACTGATGCCTTCAATGCGGAAGGAGGACACTATGTCCTGGGTGAGAATCTCCACGGACGCTCCAGACCTGTCATCATCAGCAAGAGAGGCAATTCGACCATGAAGAAAACCGATACTGGCGCTGACCTTTTCTGCAAGCGCTGCAATCTTGTCTTTGTCCCAGTTAAAGTGCATCCAGTCATATCTTTCGTATATCCACATAGTTTGTGCGGTTTATAATTCGCAGCAAATATAGATACTTGCGAATAAATATCAAAATTAATTCGCATATTCTACGAATTAAATTTGCGTTTATATGTCCTGTATTTCATTAGTAGGCAACTCCAGAAACTACTATGGTAGAAATTGTAGCACCATTCATTGCTGATATTGCCAGAGACTTCCGAACTGGACAGCCCGTTCATTGTTAACTTTAAAGCCTACAGCGATAATCATTATGATCATTAACTGTTCGGGGGTCTACCCCATATAGTTTGGCCATCAATCACAGCAAATTATCCGAACTAAACCTTCGTTAGATAACAGCAAAAGCGGCCCGGGAAGGACCGCTTTGCGTTAGAATTATCTGGATGCCAGGTCAAAAAGCGAGGCAGGCACGGACACTGCGGGTATTCATGGTCTTATAGCTGGTGGTAATATCGCCGTTGGTGAAGATTACATAATACGCTAAGCTGGCAGTGGATTCAGTAGACGTCCAATAGCGGGTCTGTTGCATGTTCGTACCGCCGACACTGGAGAAACCATCACGCAGGGTAGCGTAGCCGCCTGCTGCGTTAATCATCTTCTCCCACTGATCCTTGCTGGCCAGCAGCCATGTTGCACCCGTTACAGGATTGGACGTGTTCTTTGCTGAGCAAGCGTCTATTGCAGATTCCCAATTCATCGTGTTGGCTTCATCGGTCAGCGCCAGTGCCAAGCCGTGGCTGTAGGTGGCATGGCCCGTGGTACCCACATAGACAATCTTGGCCACGGCTGGATGGCCGGCAGAGGTGGCAGCGGCAGCAGTAGCGTAGTTCTTGCCGTCGTCACCGATGACCTGTCCCACAGCGGGGCTTACGGAGCACTCCTGGTGATGTTGTAAATCTTGCCTGTTGCGAGCGCTGTGCCGCCGGGAAGGGTGAATTTACTACTACCCACGGTCAGGTTATTAGCCACATTTTTAATTACTAAATTATTGGATACGCCTATGGCAAATGTGGCAACGCCCGAAGCATTGGGAGTCACGCTTCCTGATATAGTCTGATCATAATCCATCCCAGAATACTTTGTAATTAATGTCACGGCCTTTTCGCCAGCCTCCAAACCGGAGATGGTGAAGTTGAGAACGGCATTCGCGGGCGCCAGAGCAAAACCGCTGCTGTAAGTATATGCTTGCTCCCAACTTAACTGCTCTACGCCTGTTTTCTTTGCAGTCTCTGAGGCAACAAAAGCATTCGCAATAGAACCTGATACTACATCGTCATATGCAACATCTGGAGTATTATTATTTCTAATAGATAAAAAGTTATAGCTATCGTAGCCGGCAGGCAGCAGGTTGGCTCTAACACTCCAGGCAGCCGAGAAAAGGGCATCGGCAGTTCCATCATAGTCATTCTGGGTATAAATGGTGCCGCTGAATTTTCCGGTAGCAGGAACATAATCTAGCGCACCGGCAAACTTGCCTACTCCGGTAGCCGAACCACTCACAAACAGCTTGTCGCCTACGCTGAATTCCAGTTTCCTGGTAGATTCGTTATACGTGGCCTTGGTGGCATCGTCACCCCCACGGGTTGCGTTGACGGTTACGGGAAGGGCATAGCCTTTCTCGTTTTTAATAATGACATCGTCGTTTTTACTGCAAGCGGCGGTCAGAAGCATGGCTAATGCCAGTGCCATGAAGATATTAATTGTTTTCATTCTTCTTCAGTTCTTGTTGTTAATACTCAGATTGTTGTGGGTACATTAGATAGTTTCTTCAGTCCAAGTTCCATCCATTGTGGCATCCACATCGCCACTTACGCAGATGATGCCCTCAGTTTTGACCTCCACAATCAGAATTGTGGGAGCATCATAAAGGTCTTTTTTCTTCATGTTCATATAGTTTGTATTTGTTGATAATTGGTATGCAGGGAAACGCAAACTTCTTATGAAGCCCGCGTGTTGTGTAGCTATGTAACTCGTTGATTAAAAGCTTGTTAAATGCCCCCCCCCATGAACTTAGAAAGAGCAACAGAAATAAATCTATCTGACGTGAAGAATCTCACTGTTAACGCTTTTATTAAATGCAAGTTACATTTTTCCTCCCAAAATAGCAACATAAATAGCACTTTGCCCCAAAAGTTTCCTTAACTTTGTCTCAAAGTAATTTTATAAATAACCGTTCTATTATGTTTTCTACCAAAAAAATGAGACTGACAACCTTATTGTCAGCTGTTTGCATTGCCTCAGTTCTGTTTTTGAGCACAGAGCAGGCCTCTGCACAGAACAGAGAATTTCCTACACCGCCTCAGGGAATGCAAGGTCCGGGCGGAACTCCTCAACCTGGTGGTCAGGCTAAGAAGAAGGCTCCTGAATCACTGGAGAAATTCGTTAAGAAAGATGCAAAGGTTATGAAAGGTTTAACAACCGTTTATAATCAGGATGATAAGTTCTACATCACAATCAATGACTCCATTATTGGAAGAGATATTGAGCTGGTTTCCAGAATAGCAAAGAGTGCCGAGGGTGCACGCAGAAGTTTCAACGGTTATGCCGGAGACGCTGTTGCAGAGAGCATGGTAAGATTCTCCAAAGGCCCGGGCAACAAGATTTTCCTGCATCAGGTTCTCCTTAGAGAGAGGGCTACAGGTGAAATGGCTCAGAACGTAAAGAACTCAAATACAGCGGCTATTGTTGCTTCATTTGATATTGTTGCACAGAATGAGAATAAGACGGAGAACGTTATTGACGTAACCAACTTCCTGCTTACGGAGAACTCACTTCTGCACTACAACAAGTACATTAAACGTACCTTCTCTCTGCAGGGAATTATGAAAGACCGTTCATACGTTGCAGGTATTAAGACATTCCCTATAAACACTGAGTTTAAGAGCGTTATAACTTACGGCAAAGAGAACGGCCAGTCTGCAACCTACGAGTACAACGCCTCTATGGTTCTCCTTCCAAAGGAACCTATGAAGGCTCGTATTGTAGATCCAAGAGTTGGTTACTTTACCGTTAGATATACAGACTTTGATATGAACCCTCAGGGAGTGGAGAGAGTTTCCATTGTAGCACGCTGGCGTCTGGAGCCAAAACCGGAAGATCTGCAGAAGTATCTGAACGGAGAACTGGTTGAGCCTCAGAAACCTATCGTGATATATATAGACCCTTCTACTCCAAAGGAGTGGGTGCCTTATCTGATTCAGGGTGTTAACGATTGGCAGCCTGCATTTGAAAAGGCCGGCTTCAAAAATGCAATTATGGCAAAGGTTGCTCCTACTCCAAAAGAGGATCCTACCTGGTCTTTGGAGGATGCAACTCACTCAGCTATAGTCTATAAGCCATCTGACGTTGCAAACGCAAGCGGTCCTCACGTATCTGACCCAAGAAGCGGTGAGGTTATTGAAACTCACATCAACTGGTATCACAACGTGATGAACCTTTTGAGAAACTGGTACTTTGTACAGTGCTCACCTTCAGACCCTATGGCAAGAAATATGAAACTCCCTACAGAACTTATGGGAGAGCTTATCCGCTTTGTTTCTTCTCACGAGGTTGGTCACACTCTTGGCTTGCGTCACAATTTTACCGGCAGCAACTGTCCTATCTATACAGTTCAGAACCTTAAGGATGTTGAGTTCTTAAAGAAGTACGGACATGCTTCATCCATAATGGATTACGCACGCTTCCTCTATCTTGCGGAGGAGAAGGACAACATTCCTCAGAACCTTCTTTTCCCTTGCATTGGTCCTTACGATATGTGGGCAATTGAGTGGGGTTACAGATACTATCCTCAGTTCAATGATCCTAAGAGCGAGAGCGAGTTCTTGAAGAAGATGGTTACAGAGAAGCTGAAAGATCCTACCGGAATCTACAAGTTCGGAACGGAGAGTGATCCTAGTGACCCTCGCTATCAGAGTGAAGATCTGGGAGTTAACCAGATGGAGAGCAATGAGGTTGGTATGAACAACCTTAAGGTTATAATGAACAACATAGAGACCTGGACTGCAACTCCTAACGAGCCATACACCAACCTGTCAGACATTTATGACCAGGTTGTAAGCCAGTACAAGAGATATGTGAACCACGTTGCAAAATATATTGGCGGTATCTACTCTGAGGAGAAACTCTCAGACGAGCCAGGAGATATTCGTACGTTCGTGCCTAAGGCAAAACAGCAGGAGGCTCTCAATTTCCTTAAGAAACACTTCTTTACAACTCCTAAGTGGTTGCTTAAAGATGAGATCTTTAAGAAGACCAAGAAGAACAAACTGGATGTAATGAGCGGCATCTACAAGGGAACTATCGGGAAACTGATGGACAACAGAGTTCTTGACAATATGTGCAAGGCAGAGGTTGCAAACGGCAAGAGCGCTTACACCATTGAGAACTACTTCAATGATATGAACGCTATCATCTTCTCTCCAATTCCTGCAGACCCTCAGGAGGCTGCTTACAAGAGACTGCTGCAAAAGATTTATGTTCAGACACTTTGCAACATGTACACCGGCAGCGGCAACGGAAATTCTACCGGCGGAATGATGGTTATTTACACTCCGGAAGAGAGCGGTAACAGTGATGTTTCCTCTATGCTGCTTGGTCAGTTGGAGATGCTGCAGAACAAGTTCAAGGCTGCTGCAACCTCTGCAACTACCTTAAACGGAGCACATAACAAGTTCCTCTATGAGAGAGTAAGACGTGCAATAACAGACCAGAGACAGAAGAGTTCAACTCCATCTAACAACAATCCTATGCCTTTCATAGATGAGGCAGAAGAAATCTTTGGTTGCTGCAATCTCTTTGAATAATCAAAAAAAAGAAATAGTTTTAATAAAATAATGGCCAAAAATTTTTTGGCCATTATTTTGTCAATTCAAAACCTATGCGGAGGCCTTTGTAGTTTTTGCTGAGTTTACCTAAAGTCTGAATCTTGGAATCTCCGGAGAGTGCTGCCGCAGACTGAAGGATTGTCAGAAGTTTCTGGGATTCAAAGTTTAAACTGATGCCTTTTGTGGTGCGTGTTATGTAAGCGGTGCTTGTCATAAGAAGACTTTTTAGCTTGATGGCACCAGTTTTAGGATCATATTTATATGTACCGCTCCAGGGGAAACCGTCTATGTTGGCCTTGAATTTATTGTCTGCGGTAAAGGTGAAGGTGGTGTTGGAAGAGCTGACTCCCACCATTGCGTAATACTCTTTAAGTCTGTCTTTTACCTCTGCGGCAGCAACGCTTCCTCCGGCCTCTGCAAAGAAGCTCTCACTTGTAAAGGCGCAGCCCGGAGAGGAGTATTTCCAGGTTCCAATAATCTGAGCCTGAGTTACCTTTATCTTGCCCGCAACAAAGTTGGCAATGCCGGAAATGGTGTTGCCCAGGCTCTGTGCCGGCGCCTGAAAAGTGCTGAATACCAGCAGAAAGGCTATAGCTATCGCTGAGAAAGAAATAGAAAATCTTTTCATTGATGTAAGGTTAAAAGATTACAACTGGCTCTCACTTACAGAGTAGGTGTCTCCCTGGCGGAGGTCTCCGGTGCTGAGTCCCTTCTTGAGCCATCTCTCTCTCTGAGCGGAAGTTCCGTGAGTGAAGGCATCCGGAACTGTGTAGCCCTGAGCCTTCTTCTGCAGGTAGTCATCTCCAATCACCTTTGAACAGTTGATGGCGTTCTGAATATCCTGCTCGTCTATGGAGTTGAACATTTTGTTCTCATGGTGTCCCCAAACTCCGGCAAGGAAATCTGCCTGAAGCTCAAGCCTTACGCTCCACTTGTTGGCGGTAGTTTTGTCTGCCTGCTGCATCTTCTGATGAACCTGGCCAAGCACACCCAGAAGGTTTTCTACGTGGTGTCCAACCTCGTGAGCAATAACGTAAGCGTAAGCAAATTCACCGTCTGCACCCAGTTGCTGCTTCATTGAACTGAAGAAGGAGAGGTCTATGTAAAGTGCCTTATCTGCAGAGCAATAGAACGGTCCCACGGAACTTGTAGCACCGCCGCATCCTGTCTGAACGGAGTTGGTGAAGAGAACCATCTTAGGAGGCTCGTACTCTGCTCCAACCTGCTCTCTGAAAATCTTTGTCCATACATCCTCTGTACTTGCAAGAATCTTCTTTGAGAACTCTGCAAGTTCCTCTTCTTCTGCAGTTGGCGTGTAGTTCTGTGAAGTCTGTGTTCCGCCGCTGAGAAGTCCTCCCTCCCCTCCTGCTTCCTGCAGAACGCTAAGTGGGTTGCCGCCTAAAATCCAGGTAATCAGACCAATGATTATAAGTCCTCCAATTCCCATTCCGGCCTTCTGTCCGGCAGACATACCTCTGCGGTCATCTACGTTGGAACTGGTTCTTCTTCCTTCTAGTCTCATAGTTATATTTTTTAAAGATTTGTCTAGTACAAATTTAAACAATTTTGAGTTTGCGAACAACCTCCCAAAGCACAACTCCCACACATACGGAAACGTTCAGAGAGTGCTTTGTTCCAAACTGCGGAACCTCCACTGAGAGGTCACTCATATCCACCACCTCCTGCTGCACCCCGTGAACCTCATTTCCAAAAACAAAGGCATACCTCTCTCCCTCTTTTGGCGTAAACTCCGAAAGTGTCACAGAATTCTCCGTCTGCTCAACACTTACAATGGTGTAACCCTCTTTCTTTAGCTCCGCGATAGCTTCTTTACTCTCATCATAGTGCTTCCACTGCATAGAGAGTTCCGCTCCCAGGGCAGATTTGTGAATCTCCGCACTGGGCGGGGTGGCGGAGATACCGCAAAGAATGACCCTCTCTACCGCAAAAGCGTCACTGCTGCGGAAGACGGAGCCTATGTTAAACTGGCTGCGAACGTTGTCCAGGACAACCGTAACCGGAATCTTACGGCTTTTGGAGAATTCCTCAACGGTCAATCTCCCCAGTTCGCTGTTCAGAAGTTTTCTGTTCATAACAATTTATTTTCCGTAAAGGTAATTAAATTACTATATTTGCTCACTTTGTTTAGTTTAAAAATTAAAAATGATAAAAATTTAAATATATGAAACAAGACCTTGAGATATCCGAACTTATAAAAAGAGAAGAAAACCGTCAGAGCAGAGGCGTGGAACTTATTGCTTCTGAGAACTTTGTAAGCAACCAGGTTCTGGCCGCACTGGGAAGCGTCTGCACAAACAAGTATGCAGAGGGTTATCCCGGCCACAGATATTACGGTGGCTGCCAGGAAGTTGACAAGATTGAGCAGGTTGCTATAGACCGTATCTGCCAGCTTTTTGACGCAGAATATGCAAATGTACAGCCTCACTCAGGCGCACAGGCAAACATGGCCGTTATGATGGCCTGCATCAACCCTGGAGATACCTTCATGGGTCTTAACCTTGATATGGGAGGACACCTCACTCACGGTTCCCCTGTAAACGTATCGGGCAAAATGTACAACGCCGTAGCTTACGGTTTGGATAAGGAGACCGGCCTCATTGACTACGATGATATGGAGAAGAAGGCTCTGGAGAATAAGCCAAAGCTTATAATTGGCGGAGCATCTGCATATTCCAGAGAGTGGGACTGGGAGAGAATGAGAGCCATTGCAGATAAGGTTGGAGCAATTCTCTGGGTAGATATGGCTCACCCTGCAGGACTTATTGCAAAGGGTCTTTTGAAGAACCCTGTAAAATACGCACACATAGTAACTTCCACAACTCATAAGACACTCAGAGGTCCGCGTGGAGGTATCATCCTCGTTGGTAAGGACTTTGAAAATCCTTGGGGAATTAAGACTCCTAAGGGAGAGGTTAAGATGATGAGCGCCATTCTGAACTCATCCGTATTCCCTGGTATTCAGGGCGGTCCGCTTGAGCACTGTATTGCTGCAAAGGCAGTTGCATTCTTTGAGGCGCTGCAGCCTGAGTTCAAGACTTACGTTGAGCAGGTACACCGCAACGCAGTAGTTATGGCAGAGGAGTTTATGGCAAGAGGTTACAAGGTTGTAAGCGGCGGAACAGACAACCACATGATGTTGATAGACCTCAGAACCAAGTTCCCGGATCTTACCGGTAAGGTAGTGGAGAACACTCTGGTTCAGGCAGATATAACCGTCAACAAGAACATGGTTCCGTTTGATACCCGCTCACCGTTCCAGACTTCAGGTATAAGAGTAGGTACTCCTGCAGTTACTACAAGAGGTCTTAAGGAGAACGATATCAAATTGGTTGTCAATTTGATAGACAAGGTGCTCAACAATATCTCAGATGAGAAGACACTTGGTGAGGTTCGTCATCAGGTAGAGCAGCTCATGAGCGGCAGACCGTTGAACATCTGGTAAAGAGAACATTTAGACGAGATTATGAATATTATTAAGAAAACAATCCAGCTCGCAGACGGTAGAACAATTGAAATTGAGACTGGAAAACTGGCCAAGCAGGCAGATGGCTCGGCCGTTGTAAAGATGGGTGGCACTATGCTTCTTGCCACGGTTACTTGTGCTAAGGAAGCGGAAGAGGATGTTGATTTTCTCCCTCTTCAGGTAGATTACAAAGAGAAATTTTATTCAGCAGGCCGTTTCCCTGGCGGATTTATGAAGAGAGAGGGAAAGGCCAGTGATTATGAGATTCTTATTGCACGTCTTATAGACCGTGCTCTGAGACCTCTCTTTCCGGAAGATTTCCACGCAGCCGTATTTGTAACGGTTAATCTTATATCTGCAGAGGCTGATACTCAGCCCGATGCACTTGCAGGATTGGCAGCAGCTGCTGCACTTGCAGTTTCAGATATTCCTTTCAACGGACCAATTTCCGAGGTCAGAGTTGCAAGAATCAACGGTGAGTATTGCATTAACCCTGGCTTTAAGGCTTTGGAGAATGCAGACCTTGAACTGATGGTAGGTGCTACTGCTAAGAACATTATGATGGTTGAGGGTGAGATGAAGGAGGTTAGTGAGGAGGTTATGCTTGGCGCCATTATGTTTGCCCATCAGGAGATTAAGAAGCACTGTGCTGTTCTTGAGGAACTTACAGACGCTGTTGGAAAGAGAGAGAAGAGAACTTATTGCCACGAGGTTAATGATGAGGCAATTAGAGAGGCCTGCTCAAAGTTCTGTTATGACCGCTGCTATGAGATAGCAAAGAGTGCTATGCCAAAGCAGGAGCGCACAGATGCCTTTGAGGCTCTGAAAGAGGAGTTTATGCAAACTATCGCGGAGGAAGAGAGAGAAGAGAAGACTGCAATGGTTAACAGATATTACTCTGCAGTTGAGAAGAAGGCAATGAGAGATCTTATCATCAATGAGGGCCGCCGTTTGGATGGCAGAAAGACCACTGAGGTCCGCCCAATCTGGTGTGAGGTAGATTATCTGCCTTGCGCTCACGGAAGTGCAATATTCACAAGAGGAGAGACTCAGTCACTTGCTACTGTTACCCTTGGTACCAAGTTGGATATGAAGGAGATGGACGAGGTGCTCATTCAGTCTACAGAGCCTTTCGTTCTCCATTACAACTTCCCTTCATTTGCAACGGGAGAGGCAAGAGCCTCAAGAGGAACTTCACGCAGAGAGATTGGTCACGGTAACCTTGCAATGCGCGCTCTTAAGCCTATGATTCCAACAGGAGAGGAGAATCCTTACGCAATAAGAGTTGTTTCAGATATTCTTGAGAGTAACGGATCTTCTTCAATGGCAAGCGTTTGCGCAGGCTGCCTTGCTCTTATGGATGCAGGTATTCAGATTAAGAAACCGGTAGCCGGTGTTGCAATGGGACTCATTGAGCAGGACGGTAAGTTTGCTATCCTTTCAGATATTCTGGGAGACGAGGATCACCTTGGTGATATGGACTTCAAAGTGGCCGGAACCAAAGACGGTATTACTGCAACCCAGATGGATATTAAGTGTGACGGTCTTTCAGAAGAGATTATGGCTAAGGCACTTGCACAGGCAAATCAGGCACGCCAGCACATTATGGGTGAGATGATGAAGACCATTAGCGAGCCACGTCCTGAGCTTAAGCCTTACGCTCCTAGAATTGTTCAGATCAGAATTCCTGGTGAGTTCATTGGCGCCGTTATAGGCAAGGGCGGTGAGGTCATTCAGAAGATTCAGAAAGAGACCGGTACAACGGTTACTATTACTGAGGAGAAACAGGATGACGGAACCAGCATCGGAGCAGTTGATATCTTTGGAACCAACAAGGAGAGTATGGATAAGGCTCTTAACTGGATTAAGGGTATTACCACAGTTCCGGAGGTTGGTCAGGTTTACCACGGAAAGATTACCTCAATTCTGGACTTTGGAGCATTCGTAGAGATACTCCCCGGCAAAGAGGGACTCCTTCACATCTCTGAGATTGCCTGGAAGAAGACAGAGAAGGTTGAGGATGTATACAAGGTTGGTGATGAGGTAGATGTAAAGCTTCTGGAGATTGATGAGAAGACAGGAAAGATGCGTCTTTCTGTAAAGGCTCTTCTTCCAAAACCGGAGGGTTACGTTGAGCCTCAGAGAAGACCTCGTCCGGAGGGAAACCGTTCTTCACGTACAGGTAACTCAAGAGGTCCTCAGAGAGGAAACAACCACAGCCGTGCTCCAAGAAGGGAGAACGGTGAGCGTCCTGCTGAGAACCCTTCAGAAGAGTAAAAACCTGTAGTTTATATAATAGAAAAGATTGGATGCCTAACTCCTTTCGCCTTCCGCTCCGCTAACGCGTCGCTTCATCCCGTCCGGCAAGCCGGACACCCGTTCATGAGGCCACGGGCGGCCACAGGCTCTGAGGAGTAGGCATCCAACTTTTACATAAAAAAGCTATCAATAGGTCAAACAAATAGAGATTACTGAGATGAAAATCAGTGAGAAGAAGTTCAACTTCTGGTTCAATATGTTCATCCTTGTGGGGATGATAACCGCCATTGTTGTTGTCAACTTCCTAAAGATCAGCTCTTCCGGAGCATTAACCGTTAAGCATATAGTTGTGGTTGTGGGCGCACTGATGGGCGTAATCAACACTGTATTAAGCGCTAACGGCAACATCTGGACATTCCTCTTTGGCCTTTTGGATGTGGGAATAGGGGCATACGCCAACTATGACAGCGGCAACATGGGACAGTTTGCCCAGCACGCCTTCTATTTTCTCCCAATGCAGTTCATTGGATTCTACCAGTGGAGAAAGAGAGGTGCCGGAAAGAGAGAGGAGAGCGGAGAAATCTCCAAGGTGAAGGCCCGCCGCCTAACCGGAAGGCAGTGGATTTATGTAACTTTAATACTGATTGCAGGAACCGCAATTGCCTACGGCATTCTCTATTGGGTAGATCTTCAGCAACTTAACGCAGGTAAGATTCAGGAGATAGACAAATCAAAACTCTTTCTGGATGCCTTTATCCTTATGCTCAACTTTATGGGTCAGATACTTATGTCCTGGGCATATATGGATCAGTGGTATCTGTGGAACCTTGTAAACGTCTTCTCCATAATGCTTTGGACCAACCGTCTTATGAGCGCTCAGAGTGACAGTTACACCATTGTGATGGTAATCAAGTACTCATTCTATCTGCTCAACAGCCTCAACGGTCTTCGCATCTGGCTCCGCCTCTCCCGTTCAACCAACACCCCGGAACCTGCACAATAAGAGGCGCCTAAAAAGGAACAAAAGAAAAGGGGAACGGCCAATTGGTCATTCCCCTTTCTGTTTCCTATTAGGTTACCGTTATTTACGGAGGTTAAGCTCCTTAACGATATTTCTGTATCTCTCAATGTCTACCTCCTTGAGATAGTCAAGGAAACGGCGTCTCTTACCAACAAGCATCAGAAGTGCGCGCTGTGTGGAGTGATCCTTCTTGTTGCGCTTCATGTGCTCAGTAAGGTGAGCGATACGGTAGGAAAATAAAGCAATCTGACTTTCAGCAGAACCAGTGTCTTTATTAGACTTTCCGTACTTACCAAAGATCTCTTGCTTTTTGTCTGAATTTAAATACTCAGCCATCTGCTTAAGATTTTAATTGTTATTATTAATTTTGTTGCCCGATTTGGTTCGGGGGTGCAAATGTATGACTTTTTTCCTCTTTTGCAAAATCAATGACAATAAAGTGTCCAAAATACTATGATGTGATTGCCGATACGGAGCAGGAGATGACTCCCTACAGGGTAAACAAACTGGCCCACCAGGTACTTCCGGAGAGGACCAGGCAGATGTACCTGCTGCTCTCCGCCAAGGTGAAGATCAAAAACGCCAAGGGTGAGATAGTTGAGGACCCGTTCCGTTACAAGAGGGTGGCAATAAAAAACAACCGCACCAACTGGGGCAGCTGTTCAACTCTGCGTAACATAAATCTGAATATGTATCTGGTACTGCTCCCTACGGAACTGATGGACTACGTAATAGCCCATGAGCTTTGCCACCTTGTTTATCCTAACCACTCTGACCGCTTTCACGCACTGCTTAACGCAGTGACGGACGGCAGAGAGAGATTTCTTGCCGCCCGTCTAAACCGTTACAGGTTGTAATCCTACTTTTTGCTGAGTGCGCTAAGACGCTCATAGAGAGCATCTATGCCCTCAACGAGTTCCTTGGAAACTCCCCTGTAGTATTTGTCCGCCTTAATCTCCTCCGGGCGATGGTTAATCTTGTCAAACAAATCATCCTGAAGGTCTAGAGCGTCGCCAATAATCTCACCAACTTTGTCTACATCTGCCTCTGCGTTGAGTTCCAGGTAGATAAAGCAATCATCAACAACCTCTCCAATAAGGAATTCTACATCCTTCTTTATTGTTCTTAAGTTTCTCATATTTGATTCAATTTAAATTTCTGTTTAGTCTTCCTGAGCGGCAAACTTGAGGTCTACGCCCTTGTTGATGCTGAGGCCCAATCCAGGTTTGGATGACGGAACAATGCGGCCGTCCTCAACGGTTGAGGAGTGGAAGCAGTCATTGGCAATGAGCCAGTTACCGTCCAAATCCGTCCACTCGCATACAGGGGCAATCTGTGCGCCTGCTGCAATTGCAACAGAAGTCTCAGTCATACAGCCAATCATAAGCTTCATACCCAAAGCCTGAGCCAGAGATACCATCTCTCTTGCCTCATGCAATCCGGTACACTTCATAAGTTTGATGTTGATTCCTGAGTAGTAACCGTGAAGTTTCTTTACGTCTGTAAGTCTCTGGCAAGCCTCATCTGCCATAATTGGAAGAGGTGAACGCTCTGTAAGCCAGCCTGTTTCCTCAATCATAAGTTTTGGCATAGGCTGCTCAATCATATTTACATTCTTGGTAGCCAGCCAGTTAATCATATCAAGAGCATAGTGCTTGTCTTTCCATCCCTGGTTTGCATCAATACAGATGGTTGTATCTGTTACCTCACGGATGGTGTTAATCATCATCTTGTCCTGCTCCTCTGTGCGGCCCAGTTTCACCTTAATTAGGTGACCCTCGCTTGCGGCCTCCTTTGCCTTCTGAAGAACCTCATCATGAGAAGCCAAACCAACTGTAAATGAGTTGTATGGGCAGTTCTTTGGGTTGAATCCCCAAATCTTCCACCAAGGCTGACCAATCATATTTCCTACAAGGTCATGAAGAGCAATATCTATGGAAGCCTTTGCTGCACAGTTATATGTGGTAATGGCATCCATCTCCGCCATAATCTCTCCAATCATAAACGGATCCTTAAATTTCTTAAGAACCGGTCTTGCCTTCTTGAGGTAATCAATTGCAGAGTTGGTAGTCTCTCCAAGATAAGGCGGCATAGCAGCCTCACCGTATCCAATGTATCCGTCATAAGAAATTCTGGTAAGTACAATAGGGGTTGTACTTCTGGATGAGTTGGAGATGGTGAAAACGTGTTTCATCTTTGCAGTGAACGGGCACCACTCAAGTTCCAACTCCTTGGTTCCCTTAGGTTTGGAGATACCCTTAGTGCGAGCGAAAATCTGTGAAGGACTCAGAAGGGCTGCTGCCGCTCCAATAAGTCCTGCGCTCTTTAGGAATGTTCGTCTACTGGTCATCTTTAACTGGTTTTATTTGATTATTACTTTGTTAATCCTGCTTTAGATACGCTCATCACACCCTTGCCCTGGTCTGCAGTTCCAATTATGCGGCGGGCTTTGAGCAGTCTCTTTGCTCCTGCATAGTAATCCTTTTCTCCAGGAATCAATGAGTTGATTCTCACAACGTTGGAAGAGTGAATGATCATACCGTCACCCATATAGATTGCAACGTGGGTAACTCTCTCCCTTCTGCCGTTCTCTGCCTTGCGTCCAAAGAAGAGAAGGTCTCCCGGACGGAGGTTGCCCAGAGCCTCTTTTGTGAAATCTCCCTCCACAAATTTGTGAACGTCTACGCTGTCTCCGGTCTTAACCTGCTGGGATGCGTCTCTTCTTAAAACATATCCGTTAAGGAAGTAAGCCGTCTTGCTTAAACCGCTGCAGTCTACGCCCTTTACGGAGGTTCCGCCCCATACGTAAGGGAATCCGCAGAACTGCTTTGCAGTCTCAATAATGTTCTTCTCCGTTGGCTGTGCGTTCTTCATCCAAACATTGAGGTCAATAACGTCACCTGCCGGAACGTAACCGGTTCTTCCGTCTGTAACGGATACCTTTCTCCAGGAGCCGCTCTTACCCTCGTCTATAAGTATGCAACCCCATACCAAATCACTAACAGGCAGTGAGTTAACATTCTTCTCAGAGTACAGTGTAGAGTATTTCTTTGTTACAAAAACTTTTGGTTTTGCAAGGTATGCGTCATACTCCTCCTCTGTCATCTCTGCAATGCTGCGGGTAATAACCCAGGCGGTGTAACCCTCCATATTTACGCAGCGGTACCAGTCATCATTCTCCTCAAGTATTCTTACAGGCATTCCCATAAGTGCCTGAGTACCACTTTCTGCGCTGAAACCCGGGTCACTGTTGAAACTAGCGGTAGACATGCAGACAACTCCGTAAGTCTTGCCCTTCAGATGTTTGGAAGGAAGAAGATCTATTCTGTTTAATGGGTTTATGCCCGCATCTGCAAGCCTTGCAACCAGTTCCTCAACAGCCTCTTTCTCTGTGGTAGAGCCAATTAGAAGAAGTTTGCCCTCTTTCTCAATGAGAGAAACATTGTAGGTTTTGTCTCTGGAATCGGGAGCATATTTAGCTTTAACCTCTGTGTTGATTTTGTTAAAGAGCATACCCGCACCCTGAGCGGAGAGGGTAATGCTCCAAAGAAGTGCTACGGAGAGTAGCAAGAGAAATTTTTTCATCGTCATAATTCTTAACAAGACAAATGTACAAAAATTAAACGACTATATTTGTATTAAAGAGTCAGACATTTTATGGAATTAAACTCCTTTGTAGATTACTTCAGACAAAAGTACGGAGCCAGGCTTCAGAAAGTGGTTGTAGATGCGGGCTTTACCTGTCCCAACCGCGATGGAAGCAAGGGTCTGGGCGGCTGTTCTTTCTGTGACAACAACGCCTTTCACCCCAACTACTGTACCCCGGATAAACCTCTGTTTCAGCAGATTGAAGGGGGCATAGAGTTCCATAAGGTGCGCTACCGCCACGCTCAGAGATACATAGCCTATTTCCAGCCCTACAGCAATACCTACGCTCCATTGGAGAGGCTTAAAGAGCTCTATGAGACAGCCCTTTCGCACCCCCTTATTGAGGGTATTGTGGTGGGCACACGGCCGGACTGCATAGATGAGCAGAAGTTGGATTACCTGGCGGAGCTTTCCCAAAAATCTATCGTGATAATAGAGTATGGCATAGAGAGTTGCTATGACAAGACGCTGGAAAGGATAGGGCGCGGCCACAACTTTGAGTGCGCAAAAAGGGCGGTGGAGCAGACGGCAGAAAGGGGGCTTACGCAGTGCGGCCACTTCATATTCGGCCTGCCCGGGGAGAGCCTCAAGATGATGGAAGATGAGGCAGAAATTATCTCCTCTCTTCCGCTTACCGCCGTTAAATTCCACCAACTTCAGATAATTAAAGGTACCCGCATGGAGAAGGAGTATCTTCTTCATCCCGATGAATTCCATTACTTCACCCTCAGTGAGTATTTGGACTTTATCTCTTCATTCATCCGCCGGCTGCCTTCTACCCTTTATATAGACCGCTTTGCATCTGAGGTGCCGCCCCGTTATCTCTCTCCGCTTCAGAAGAGTTGGGGGCTTATACGTTATCAGGAACTGCTCTCAATGCTCAGAGAGAGGATGGAGAGGGCAAAATAGGTTTTGCTGCTTTGGGCGGAATTGAGTATATTCGCCAAATTATTGTAACGCAACTCAAATACATCCGCCATGCAGCAGAAAACTAACAAAACGGACTTTGACCAGATAGTTCTGGAGGGTCTCACATTCGATGACGTTCTTCTTGTTCCGGCTAAATCCGGAGTGCTTCCAAGAGAGGTAAACATCTCCTCAAAATTTACCAGAGATATAACCTTGCAGGTTCCAATAGTATCTGCTGCAATGGATACCGTAACAGACTTCAATATGGCAATAGCCATTGCAAGAGAGGGAGGTATAGGTGTCATTCACAAGAATATGCCTATTGAGATGCAGGCAGACCAGGTAAGAAAGGTTAAGAGGGCAGAGAACGGAATGATCTTTGACCCAATCACAATTTCTCCCGATGCCGTTGTGGCAGATGCACTTAGAATGATGGCAGAGAACCACATTGGCGGAATTCCGGTTGTGGACAAGAACAATAAACTCATTGGAATAGTTACTAACAGAGACCTCCGCTTTGTTTCCAACAAGAGGACTCCTATTTCCACAATAATGACCAGTGAGAACCTGGTAACCACCACAAAGACAGATCTTAAGGAGGCTACCCGCCTGCTTCAGAAATACAGAATTGAGAAACTGCCTGTAGTAAACAAGCAGGGTGAACTGGTGGGACTCATTACCTATAAGGACATTACAAAGATTAAGGATAATCCTAACGCAAGCAAGGATGCTATGGGCCGTTTGATGACGGCTGCTGCTGTTGGCGTTACCGCAGATGTTATAAACAGAGTTGAGATGCTCTCAGAGGCGGGAGTTGATGCAATAGTTATAGATACCGCTCACGGTCACTCAATGGGCGTTATGGAAACTATCAAGAAGGTAAGAAAGCAGTTTAAGAACCTTCAGATTGTTGCAGGAAACATTGCTACAGCAGAGGGCGCTAAAGCACTGGCGGAGTGCGGAGTAGACGGAGTGAAGGTGGGAATAGGACCTGGCTCCATCTGCACAACCAGAGTTGTTGCAGGAGTGGGCGTTCCTCAACTCTCTGCAATTATGCTTGCAAGCAAGGCACTTAAGGGAACCGGCATTCCAATCATAGGAGACGGCGGAATCCGTTACTCAGGAGATATAGTAAAGGCTTTGGCCGCAGGTGCAAGTACCATTATGGCAGGGTCTTTGTTTGCAGGTGTGGAGGAGTCTCCGGGAGAGACCATCATCCTCAACGGAAGAAAGTTCAAATCTTACAGAGGAATGGGTTCTTTGGAGGCAATGCAGCAGGGCTCAAAAGACAGATACTTCCAGGATATGGAAGACGATGTAAAGAAACTTGTACCGGAGGGAATTGTAGCACAGGTTCCTTACAAGGGAAGTCTGAACGAGGTTATCTACCAGATGGCAGGTGGACTCAGAGCCGGAATGGGATACTGCGGCGCTCCTGATATTGAGACTCTTAGAAAGGCTAAGTTTGTAAGGATAACAGCTGCGGGTGTAAGAGAGAACCACCCTCATGATGTAACAATCACACGTGAGGCTCCTAACTACAGCCGCGGGCTTTAATTGATAAAAAGTAAAACAGATAAAGATGTCTTTAAGAAAGATTACCATTGTTGCCGCTTCATTGGTTTTGATGCTGAGCGCATCACAGGCCAATGCTCAGATTTATAAGAACGGGCTCATAGACAAGACAATAGCACTCATAGGAAACGAGTCTATATACCTCTCTCAGTTGGAGGAGCAGGTTCAGCTTATGATGGCAAACGGAACTGCAACCCAGGATGAGAAACTTATGAGATGTCAGATTCTGGAGAACACTCTTCAGCAGAAACTCTTCCTTAATCAGGCAAAGATGGACTCTCTTTCCATCTCTTCAGATATGGTAGAGAGCGAGCTGGCACAGAGAGTGGATCAGGTGATGTATCGTCTTGGAGGTCAGAAAGAAGTGGAGGAATACTTCCACAAACCTCTCTTCCGTCTTAAGGAGGATTGGAGAAACGTTTTGGGAGAGCAGAACCTTATTGGACAGGAGCAGCGTCAGATAGTTTCCGCAGTTCCTAATCCTACACCAAGTGAGGTGCGCAGATTCTACAAGAGAGTAGACAAAGATTCTCTACCGGAGATTTCTACACAGTACCGTCTGCGTCATATAGTTCTCTATCCTGCTAAGGAAGACGCAGTTATGAACGTTAAGGAGAGGCTTCTGGAGTTCCGTCAGAGAGTTGTAAGCGGAGAGAGATTCTCCTCACTTGCCGCCCTCTATTCAGATGACAAAGAGTCTGCACTCAGAGGCGGAGAACTTGGAATGGCTCCAAGAAATATGTTCTGGCCTGCATTCTCAGACGCCGCTATGAGTCTGAAAGAGGGGCAGATATCTCAGATTGTTGAGACGCCGGACGGATTCCACCTCATTCAGATGATTGAGAAGAACGGAGATATGTTCAACGCACGCCATCTTCTTCTCAAACCAAAATACTCAACAGAGAATAAAGAGCAGTGTTTTAAGAGATTGGATTCACTCAAGCAGGCAATACTCATAGACAGTATCACCTTTGAGAAGGCAGCCCTTATGTATTCCAAAGATCCAAAGACCTTCCTTAACGGAGGCCAGATGGTAGATGAGAATACAGGTGCTATCTACTTTGAGAAAGACCAGCTCAATCCTGCTGATTATAACATGATTAAAGATCTCAAGATTGGTGAGATAAGCGTACCGTTTGAGTCTCAGGACAACGAGGGCAGAGGCAACACCATCTACAAGATTATCCGTCTGGAGGAGATTGTTCCTTCTCACCGTGCAGATGTAGATAAGGACTTTGTTGCAGTTCAGAACTTTGCACACTCCGTTGAACAGGAGAAGGCCATTAAGAGATTTATAGAGGAGAAACAGAAGAGCACCTTCATCAGAATAGATGAGATGTTCAGAGATTGTCCGTTCCAAAGTAAGGGATGGGTTAAATAATTATGCGCAGAGTTTCCATTCTGACATTACTGCTTTGTCTTGTCTTTGTCATAAAGGGCTATTCGCAAGCCTTTGAAAATGATAAAGATTCTCTGGTTCGTCTGGTTGAGGCAAAGGCTGTCAGACTGGTAGACAGAGGTGGGGCTCCTTTTAGAGAAGTTAAGGGTCCTGCCCGTTTTCTTCACAACAACACTTACCTACTTTGTGACTCTGCTTCCTGGGATGTAAACGCCAACGTAATTGAGGCAATAGGTCACATTCAGATTATTCAGCAGGATACCTACCTGGAGAGTGATATTGTTACCTATCTTGCAGACGAGGGCATTGCACAGTTCAGGGGAACCACTGTAAAACTCTACAACAAAAAGGGAGACCAGCTCAAGACCAAGTTCCTGGATTACAACACAAAAGACAGTATTGCCACCTTCTTTAACGGAGGTGCCATGCGCTCTTCAAAGGGAGATATTGTTGAGGGTGATGAGGGCCGTTACGTATCAGAAACACGCACATTCTCCTTTACAGACAATGTGCTTATGTACTCAGATTCCATCTTTGTAAGATCTTCATTTGCAGATTATCATTCAGATCAGGAATTTGCAGACTTTGGTTTCAGAACCGTTGCCTGGAAGGGAAGAGATACTCTCTATTCCAACAGCGCCAGGTATGACGTAAGGCGTGAGACCCTCTCTCTTACAGAGGAGAACTATTTGGCTTCACAAAATCAGGAGTTGTGGGCCGGAATTATTGATTATCACCGCAATACCGGCAATGCAGAACTCTATAACAATGTTCAGATAAGAGACAATGAGCAGTCTTCCATACTTATGGGAGACAAGGGAGTCATGGTTCAGAATCCGTTCCTTGCCTACCTTACAGATAAGGCTGCGGCCGCTATGTATTCAGAAGAGAAGACAGGAGTAGATTCACTAACGCAAGAACCTATCTACAAGAGAGATACACTCTTCCTGGGAGGGGATACGTTAAAGATGTGGATGGTTCCAATGTATCAGGTAGATTCCAATGAGGTTTCCAACGCTCTTCAAAGGCGCAAGTTAGCAGATACGGATCCTATCGTGGAAATAGATAAGGCCAACCAGGCATATCTTGCAGCATATAAGAAGAACAAAGCTTTGATTGGAAAGGTTGTACCTCCGCCTCCTCAGCAACAGCCTAAGAACCAGGAGCCTGCAGAGGGTATGCAACTTTCTGACGGCCCGCAGAAACCAACATTCTTAGGAAAGGACAAGGGCATCTCTTCAGGAAAAGAGAATGCGATTGTTGGTAAAGATTCTTTAAAGACAGCTTTCTTAAGGGACAGCACAATGCTTGGAAGAGACTCTCTTTTAAAGGATTCTCTTGCAGTTCAGACAGACTCAGCAGAGGTGCAGAAAGATACTACAAAGATTACATTCATAAGCGTTTTCCACAATGTAAAACTCTTCAGAAGTGATCTTAGAGGCGTCTGTGACTCCCTCATTTACACCTCAATAGACAGCATTGCCCGTTTCTACAAGAACCCGGCTCTTTGGAATGAGGAGAAGACACAGTTTACCGCAGACAGCATCCAACTCTCCGTCAGAAACAACGCCATCTATAAGGCCAACTTAATTGAGAACGCCTTCATCATATCGGAGGAAGACTCCATCCATTACAACCAGATTAAGAGTACGGAAATGGTTGCCTACTTTAAGGATAATGATGTTTACAGATTTGATGCTCTGGGAGGTGTGCAGGCAATGATCTTCCTAAGGGAGAAAGACAGCAGCGTAACCCTTATGAACCACAAGGAGTGCCGCCTTCTAACTTCCAGAATGGCAAATAGTTCCATTGAGAGGGTGCGTTACATAGAGAATGTTAAGAGTGATATTCATCCTACATATCAGCTCCCAATAGAGAAGATGCGTCTGAGAGATTTCAAGTGGAGGGCAGACGAACTTCCAAAGAGCCGAAGCGTTGTTACAGACAGAGAGGTTCTTGCTTCCAGGAGAGGTTTCTTCAACGGCTTCATATTCCCTAAGTATCCTCTCACCAAAACCTTCTTCCCGGACTCCTACGAGACCATAACCAACCTTGCAAAAGAGATAAATCAGAAGATTCAGGAGGAGGACCAGAGGAAAGAGGAGCAGGCCCGTAAAGAGCAGGAAGAGAAGCGTATAGAGCAGCACCGCAAGGCCCTGAGCCAGGAGGGTAAAGACCAGATGAAAACAGAGGAGATGGAACCCGCCGGCCAGCCAACCCCACAGGCAAACTAGATAACATAACAAAACCGGGAGATTTCAAAAATGAAACACATTGCAACAGCCATACTCCTTGCGCTTCTTCTTGCATTCGTTCCTCAAGTGGCACAGAGCCAGAACCACTCAGACAAGAAAAAGATTGAGCAGATCAAACGCTCCAACCCTTTTAAAGAGAAGGCTGTAAAGCGCTATGTAAGAGACAGTCTGGATGTGCTGGTTGCAAGATGTGAGAATGTTCTCAAGGCCGCCTATATGGCTCAGGAGTATGTTGCAACTCATTATGATGTACCGGGTTGGGAAGGCTTCCCAGTTAAAGAGTATACCTACTACACAGGCAAAGATGCCAAAACCGGCAGACCAAAGAAGGGCAGGGTATATCTCTTAATGCCTACAGCAAAGCAACTTGCATACTGGGTAATCTCTGCCTGCTGGAAATCTGTTCACTCGCTGAGTTTCTATCATACCAACCTCCTCTTAAAGCACATCAAATATCAGAGCGGTGCACAGTTTGCCGTAAGAGGTGTTGTTTATGAAGCCATGTATGAAAAAGATTATTACAAACCGTATATCTTTAAAGACGGCATAACCGTCTATGTGGCAGATTCTAAGATGGTTGCAACAGATGAGCAGCTGGCCGAATGTACAGATGAACAGTTGGAGTTTTACCTCCACCTTACAGACAAGGATATCAAATCCTATACAGGCAGATATGCCAGAATCTGCTCCACCACAAGAGAGATGTATTACGCCTGGGGCGGAACTACAGAAGTTGGATCCAGTGAGTACCTTGATATGTGCAGCCTCTCTTTCCTCCCTGTAATCAGAGAGTTATACAAGAAGGCCTACAAGTCCAAAGACAATGAACTAATAGATGCCTGGTGCAATCTCCAAATGCCTAAATACGTACTCGGCAAATGACAACACTCGTAATCATACTGGCTGTTATTCTGGGATTTGTAGGACTCATAGGCTGCGTGCTTCCCGTACTCCCCGGTCCTCCAATCAGTTGGATAGGTATGCTCCTTATCTACATCTTTAGCAACGGCACCAATTCAGACGGTGAGCCAATGTCTACCCGCCTTTTGATAATTTGGCTTATCCTCACTGTGGTTGTCACTATAATGGACTACATTGTTCCCTCCTGGGTAACAAGGAAAACCGGCGGCAGCGTCTATGCCTCCAGAGGAGCACTGGCCGGCCTTCTGCTAGGCCTTTTTGTTCCCCCTGTAGGCATCCTCATTGGCCCGGTAATAGGCGCTCTCCTTGCAGAACTCGCCCTTGCCGGCAAGAACCTCAACCAGTCCATCAAACCCGCACTTGGCGCCTTCCTTGGCGTTATGTGCGGCACCGGCCTCAAGCTCATAGCCAGCGGCTTCATGCTCTACTACATCTTTGTCTACCTCCGCTAACCCTCAGGCACTTAGAGTTAAAGCAAAGGCTATAGTAGGCGGAGCCAATCACCAAAGAAGCGGTCATAGATCATGTAGCCGTCATCTGAGCGGTAGACTAACTCATTATCCATCAGTGTTTTAATAGCACTTTTTACACTGCTTGTTGCTGAGAGGTTGTATTTGTTGAGAAAAGCTCCAGAAGTGATTTCTTTAACTCTCTTTTCTTTAGCAATGGCCTTTAGAAGATTTATTCTTCCTTTGGTATAGGCGTGAAGAATTGAGTGATAATAATATTCATTGTCATTTAGGATGTCTGATATAACTTCTCGTACCAAATCTTCATTTATCTCACTCTTTTTTCTCAGATACAGCTGATGCATAATCTTTTGGATGTACCAGGTGTGTCCTTCATATTTTTGGTAGATAAGGTCAAAGATTTCTTTGGAAAGGGTGCGGCGTTGTTTGTTGAAGAAGGCGGAGGCAAAGGCGTAGTACTTATCTTCCTTTATGGTGCCTATTGTTTTTTGAGAGGAACTGAGATAGAACGGACGTTTTGGAGAAAGGAACATCTCATTGAGCATGTGAGCCTGGCTGCCGGAAAAGATAAAGTGGACGTTGTGAATGTTCTGAATGTAAGTCCTGAGCAATGCTTCCAGATTCTTTTCCGGGTAGTTGGCAATCTGTTGGAATTCATCAAAGGCTATGTAACACTCTTTCCCGCTATTTTTAAGATAGTTGAAGACCTGTTCAATGTTGTTGTTTTCTGTTCCTGGTACAAAATCCAAACCTATTTTTGGAGTTCCGGTCCTTTCATCTATAGTCATATTAGGACGGACTCCCTTGAGAAGGGAACCCAATTTCTTCATTACCTTAACCGGGTTGGAGTCCAACTTTCCTAGAACGGCAGAAGCGAAGGCTTTAGTGAAATCCGTAATATCTGAAGTGGAGAAAAGGTCTATGTAAATGGTTGTAATCTTGGGAGAGGTCTTCTGTAAATGGTGGAAAAGATGAAGAATCAGCCCTGTTTTTCCCATTCTCCTTGGTGATGTGAGGGTCACATTACTGCCGTTACGTAAGGTGGTTAAGAGTTCAGAAGTCTCAGCTTCTCTGTCACAGAAGTACTTAGGAGACTCATATCCGGAGATGATGAAAGGGTTTTCAATTACAGTTGCCATAGTGATTGCGATTTTATATTGCGAAATTTTCGCAACACAAATTTCGCAACAAGAATCTTAAAATCCAAATATTCCCCTTTATTATTTTAGTTATCTTTGCACAGATATGAAAGAATCAAAGTGATTATGAGTTATAAGAGAGCTATTATTATTACGGGCGGTGCGGGCTTTATTGGAAGCCATGTGGTACGTCTGTTCGTAAACAAGTATCCTGAGTATAGGATTATTAACCTGGATAAACTTACGTATGCAGGTAATCTTGCAAACCTTAAGGACATTGAGAACAAGCCTAACTACAGGTTTGTGAAGATGGATATCTGTGACTTTGAGGGCGTTCTGAATCTGATGAAGGAGGAGAACGTAGACGGTGTAATTCATCTTGCAGCAGAGAGCCACGTAGACAGAAGTATTAAAGACCCGTTCACTTTTGCTCAGACAAACGTTATGGGAACCCTCTCTATGCTTCAGGCGGCTAAGGCTTGCTGGGAGCCAAAAAACTATGAGGGCTGCCGGTTCTACCATATCTCTACGGATGAGGTTTACGGAGCACTTGAAATGACTAATCCAGAGGGAATTAAACCTCCGTTCACAACCAAGGCAAGCAGCGGCAAACACCATCTTGCATACGGAGAGAAGTTCTTTACGGAAGATTTGAAGTACCAGCCTCACTCTCCTTACAGTGCTGCAAAGGCTAGCAGTGACCACTTTGTTCGTGCCTTCCATGATACCTTTGGAATGCCTACAATTGTAACAAACTGCTCTAACAACTACGGACCTTACCAGTTCCCGGAGAAGCTGATACCTCTCTTTATTAACAATATACGTCACCGCAAACCGCTGCCTGTATACGGCAAGGGAGAGAACGTGAGAGACTGGCTCTATGTTGAGGATCACGCACGTGCAATAGATTTGATTTTCCATAAGGGCAAGATTGCAGAGAACTACAACATTGGAGGATTCAACGAATGGAAGAACATAGATATCATTAAGGTTGTAATTAATACCGTAGACCGTCTGCTTGGCAGACCTGAAGGTGCTGATATGGACCTTATTACATACGTTACAGACCGTGCCGGACATGATTTGCGTTATGCAATAGACAGCAGCAAATTGCAGAAAGAGCTTGGTTGGGAACCATCTTTGCAGTTTGAAGAGGGAATTGAAAAGACAGTGAAATGGTATCTGGAGAATCAGGCCTGGATGGACAACGTAACTTCCGGTGATTACCAGAAGTACTATGAAGAAATGTACAAAAACAGATAAAGATGAAAGGCATAGTTCTTGCAGGAGGCTCAGGCACAAGACTTTACCCAATTACAAAAGGCGTAAGCAAACAGCTCCTTCCAATTTATGACAAGCCTATGATTTACTATCCGGTGAGCGTTCTTATGCTGGCCGGCATACGTGATATCCTCATTATTAGCACTCCGCA
>JAFZIN010000021.1 GCA_017554305.1 Bacteroidales bacterium
CCTTGCGTTATCCCAAAACCCCGGGGAGGCTGCAACTTTCTCCTGTTCAGCTATTTGACGGACTTTCCCGTCATAGTCAAAGAGACCTCCTTAACGCAGCCAGGCGTTCCTTAAAGTTCTCCATATAGATCTAACTCAAATTATTTGTTACCAACTGCCGCCGGCACCGCCTCCGGAGAAGCCGCCTCCTCCAAAGCCGCCGAATCCTCCTCCTAATCCGCCGCCGCCCCAGGAACTGCCGCCGCTTCTGCCAAATCCTCCTCTTGAGAGGGAACTTGCCATATTGCCTGCTACATAGCCGGTTGTGAAGTCGCTAACCCTATGGTTACCGCTTCCCATATTGTTGTTTTTCTTATGTTTGCGGATAACGAGCCAGATGATAAAGAGCATAAGAAGGAACTTGAAGATGAACAATCCGTCACCCTCCTCCTTGTTTGCAAACTCATCTGAAGAGATCTCTCCGCTGGCTACCGGGAATATGATGTTGAGTGCATCATTAATTCCGTTGTAGTAGTCATTGTTCTTGAATGCGGGAATGATTCTCAGTTCAACGATCCTCTTTGTAAAAGCATCTGTAAGAACAGATTGCAGGCCTGTACCCACTGCAATGAATACCTCTCCCCCCTCATCTGCAACCTTAGGTTTTACAAGTAGCACAACTCCGTTGTCCAGACTCTTCTGTCCAACTCCCCACTCTCTTCCAATCTTAAGAGCGGCCTCGCTTCTTGTGAGTCCGTAAAGGGTTGGAAGTATGACAATTGCCACCTGGTTGGAGGTCTTGTTTGCAAACTCGTTGCAGCGTATGGTCAGAAGATCCTGCTGCTCCTGTGTAAGAATACCGGTAAAATCGTTTACAAGATGAGGCGGATTTGGCTGTGAAGGAATAGTACCGCCAATCTCACGGGCATTATTTAAAGCCTGCTCCGCATTCTTAAGACACTCGTCAGAAACCGGAACGTAATTCTCTGTAGGCAAAGCACTTCCCCATGAGGTCTCGGTTACCTGTCCGCTCTCGCTTCTCTTAACCGCATCCTGCAGAGTGCGCTCTGCAGCCAGACGTGAAATCTGATTCAAAGAATCCAACCTCTTCTGGTTCATAGGGTTGAACTCCTGAAGAATCTTTCCTCCCGGAATAACGGTATTCTGAGCAGCCGCATAACCTGCAGATATGCAGAAGATAACAAGGCAAAGCAGAATATGTCTAACTCTATTTCCCATAAGAAATCTCATCCGGCTGTTCGTTAACGTCATCTGTCTGATAAGGGAACTTCTCCTTTAAAAGTTCACCCGTTTCCAATACCGCAGTCTCAATACCTCCTACAATCTCTCCGGAGATGAAGTTCTTCTTCATTTTCTCCTTAATTGAATCCCAGAAGTTTTCCGGAATAACGTTGTTGATTCCAACGTCTCCAATAATTGCAAACATTCTGGATTTGAGAGAGACATAGATTAAGACTCCGTTCCGCTGGGCGGTGTTGAACATTCCTATTGCATTGAATATGAATATGGCGCGTGCAATTGGATCTCCGCCCTCACACTCGGTCTCTACGTGTACGCGAATCTCACCGGAAGTATTCTTCTCCGCCTTTTTGATGGCGGAGACAATCTTCCGTTCTTCGCTTCTATTTAGAATCTTACGTTTGAAGAGCATATTAGAACTTCACCTCAGGTGCTACGTCTGCGCCCTCTTTAGATGCAAAGTATGCCTTGCTCTTGAAGCCGAACATATTTGCAATGATATTTGAAGGGAAGGTCATAATGCCTGTGTTATAGCTTCTTGCAGCCTCGTTGAATGCGTTGCGGGCAGTAGTGATACGGTTCTCAGTACCCTCAAGCTGGCTCTGCAGTTCCAGGAAGTTCTGGTTTGCTTTCAGATCAGGATAGCTCTCGCTAACTGCAATCAAACGTCCCAATGCCTGGGAGAGTTCTCCCTGAGCATCCTGGAACTTCTTCAATGAAGCCTCATCATTGATATCTACAGTAATGGAAGTTGCCTTTGCTCTTGCGTTTACAACATCCTGAAGTGTCTGGTTTTCATGAGATGCATATCCCTTAACCGTCTCAACAAGATTAGGAATAAGGTCTGCTCTTCTCTGATACTGAGCCTCAACATCTCCCCAAGCCTTCTCAACTTTTTGTGACTCTTTTACCATTCCGTTGTACTTGCCAATTCCCCACATTACAATGATGGCCAGTACGATTAAAATAATTACTCCTCCTGATAACTTTTTCATGACTTTATATTTTTTAGGTTATTATTTTTTCTTCACACATCTTACAGAGAATCCTACGTTCTCCTTGTCTACATCTCCGAACGGGAAGTCCGGGAGGTCATAGTAGAGATATCTGTAGTATGCTCTGCCGGAATCTTTCTCTGTTGCGCTCCAGAAATATCCGTGAGACATAATTCCCTCAAAATTACTGTGTTTGCCAAGGCTCATACCTCCGGCCAGAGCGTTGAACTCAACGGTATTCTTATGGAAGGTCTTAATGCTGTAAGGCCAGATTTTATCTCCGTTAAAGGTAGCATCTACCGTAAGGTATTCACCAACGTTGTTCCAAATTCCAAGGAACGGATGCTCCTCTCCGGTAACGGTTTTTGCCAGATCTTCCCAATCCTCGTTGGTAGGTACGCTCCATCCAGGAGGGCAGGCACCCTGGGGTCCGTTGCCAAGTCCGCTTCCGCTCTCTCCGCCGGTTGCCTCTTTCCAGGTATACAGACGTCCCATAACGTAGCCTATGTCATCTGCCTTGCAGTAACCGCTGCCGCTTCCGTACCAGTTGAGGTTCTCTGAAAACCAGATAAGGTTTCCAATCTCTGAAATATAGTACCACTGCTCGTCTCTGGGGTCCTGTATAGAGTCCTTTGGCTCAGGAATGCCCTGCAGGGAACCTCCAAGCCAAGGAGCAATAGAGGTTACGTAAGAGGTGTAAGAGTCCTGGTAATAGCCGTCTGCAACTGCATACTCCGTAACTGCAAACTGTCCCAGAGAGTCCGGAACAACCCACCAGAAAATTCTACCCTCGCCAATCCAGGTGGTATCTTTTCTCACATTGTCTAACCAATAGTATTTTACACCGGAAGATGGTGTGGTAATTCCGCCCGTTTTGCCTCCCACTGCTGTACCGCAAACTGCGTAAGGCTTCATCTCCGGATTGAGATTTCCGTCCATATACTCCTTTAACTCATCCTTCTTGTGACATCCGGAAATTATGAGTGCGGCCATAGCAACTCCGCAGGCAATTCTGAAAAATTTCTTCATCCTTTATTAATTATCTATCGTGCAAATTTACAATTTTTGGTTCAACAATTGTTATATTTGTTGTCCGAGGGGCAAAATCAACTAAAATCGTGCCACCGGAGCCTCTTTAACCAGCTATGACAAAAAATTTTGCAATAGGGTTGACGCTGCTTATTCTAACCCTTACGGGGTGTAGGAAGAGTGGAGAGTACTACACTCTTGACGGCGTAACCCAGGGCTCCACCTATCACATTGTATTTCAGCTAAAAGTCTCTTCAGACTCCTCCTTTACCGCGGTGCGTGACTCGGTTGCCCTCTATTTGGAGCGGATAGACCACTCCCTTAGCGGCTACAACCCCAACTCCATTCTCACCGCCTTCAATGAGAACCGCCCCGTAAAACTGGACCAGATCTTCATTGACAACTTTAAGGCATCCCAGCAGATGAACCAAAAGACCGGCGGAATCTTTGACCCCTCTGCCGCACCTCTTTTTGACCTCTGGGGCTTTGGCTTTAAAAACGGAGTGGATGTAACGCCCGCTCAGATAGACTCTGTGAAGGAATTTATTGGGATGCACCGCTTTCATTTGGACAGCTCCGCGATAGTTAAGGATGACCCCCGCTGTAAGCTGAATTTCAACGCAATAGCGCAGGGCTACACCGCAGACTACATTGCCGCCAGATTCTCAGAAATGGGTATGGAGAACTTTCTTATTGAGGTGGGCGGAGAGATTTATGCCAAAGGGTGTAACCCAAAGGGCAAACTCTGGAACGTGGGAATAGACAAACCAATAGATGGCAACAACGTTCCGGGAGCCTCCATTCAGGCCATTGTGAGAATCTCCTCCAAGGGGCTTGTAACCAGTGGAGACTACCGCAAGTTCTATATGAAGGAGGGAAAGAAAATCTCCCACTCAATTAATCCTAAAACCGGGTTCCCGATAGAGCATAACCTGCTGAGTGCCACTGTGGTGGCAGAGAACGCCACCTTTGCGGACGCCTTTGCCACCTACCTTATGGTAATAGGTTTGGATGAGGCAATCAAGGCTGTTGAAGCGGAGGAGGGAGTGGAGGCGCTGCTAATCTATAACAGCAACGATACCCTCAAAGTGTGGTCCAGCAAAGGAATGAACACCTTTACCGAATAATCACTAATTTTGAGAAAAATAATCCATAGATATGAAAGAGAAAAAGAATTCTAAGACTATCTCCAGAAGAAGTTTTCTAAAGGCCTCAGTTTTTGTTGGAGCATCTGCCTCTCTGGCAGCCGCTGCACCCGGGGTTTTTGCAAAGAACGCTCTCAAAAAGGGATGGAGCACAACAGACCAGTTTGATACAATCATTGCCAACGGTCTGGTTTACAACGGAGAGATAAAGGCACCCGTTAAGGCAGATGTGGGAATAAGAGGAGGAAGAATCCGTGCAATTGGCAATCTGGGTAAAAACTGTCGTGAATATGTAGATGCAACGGATAGGGTAGTAAGCCCTGGATTCATTGATATTCACGGACATACAGATACCAACCTCTTTGAGGCGCCTCTTGGAGACAGTAAGATACATCAGGGAATTACAACAGATATTGGCGGTAACTGCGGTTACTCTCCGTTCCCATTCTCAGATGAGGAGTATGCAGCCCGCAAGAACACAACCCGCTTTGGC
>JAFZIN010000022.1 GCA_017554305.1 Bacteroidales bacterium
AGAAAATATGAGCTGAATCTTCCGGAAGATGATTCGTATGAAACACTTGCCGGACTTATTCTTTACACCGCTCAATCCTTCCCAAAAGAGAAGGAGACGTTCCGCATTGGGGACATCTCCTTCACAATTCTCAAAACCTCTAAAAAGAGAATAGAGACTGTTTCTGTTAAGTTACTGGATTAGTAGAACTTATAACGTCTGTCTACAACTCCTGCATCTAAGCTCATAATCTGAGGAAGTACCTGCAGAACTGTGTAAACTGCGTTGTCACTCTTTCTCTGAGCGTCATCCTCTGTGTAGTAAGCGCCTGCCTTGCGGTCTTTAATCTGGAAGTAATAAACTCCAATAGAACCCTTAACAGGACCTACAATGCCGCTCTCGTTCTTTTCTCCTGCGGCAGCAACTGCTCCAATGAACTTAGGATCAAGACTCTGACCGCCGTTCATAGATGCAAAGGTTACATCTGCCTGAGAACTTACTGTAGTTCCGAGTGCCTCTGCAAGACTCTCCATATCTGTAGGATTGATAATCTTTTCTGAGCACTCTTTAGCAGCTTTATCCACCTTCTTCTGAACTGTGAGCAGATCTTTAATCTGAGCGGAAACTTCACTCAGCTCTGCATAGCCCATAGGGTGAATCTTCTTAACAGCAGCAACAACAAAGTACTTGTTGTTTACTGAAATAACCTGTGAAACAGCACCTTCCTTGTTGTCATAAATCCAGCGGCTTACCTCTTTCATGTTGTCATATCCTGCAATCTCTGAAGCGCCTCCCAGGAGACGGTTTACAGGAATAACGGAAAGATGGTTCTCATCTGCATACTTCTCAAATTTCTTAATGTCATTCAGGCTGTTGTCTACAACTTTGTTGGCCTCAGCATAAACCTTTGAGAAGGTCTCGCGGCTAGGGGTTGCCTCTCTTGCCAGAACTGCAACCTTTGCCTTGCGGAGAGGTTTTGTCATATCCTCAACCTTAACAACTACAAAGTTGTCATTGAGTGGGAATGTAAGGTAATCACCCTTCTTTGCAGAGAATGCCTTAAGGAAATCTGCAGGAAGCTGGTTGGCAGCAACGCTCTCTGTAATCCAACCAATTACACCCGGCTCAACACCCTGCTGAGGAGGGAAATACTTGGCTGCCAGAGTTGCAAAATCTTCACCGCCCTTCATAATGCGAACAAGTGAATCTGCCATCTTCTGATCCTTTGCAGGAAGGAATTTTACAAATACGGAATCCGGTCTCTGAGCAACATCAAGAATCTTTGCTGCAACAAACTCTTTGTCAAACGGCTGAGGCTCAAGTATTGCGCCTGCACCGTTGGTTGCTGCAAACTCATCAACAATAGAAGAACCCTCAGAGATATCACCCTTCTTAAAGTAGATATCTACAAAAGGAACGTCTGAGTTCTTAGCAATAAAGTTCTTCATGTCTGCATCTGCAGTCTTTACAAACTCAGGGAAGAGTTTTTCCATATCTGCCTTTGCAACTTCAATGTCTCTTTCAGACGGGAGAATTTCAAATGCAATCATCTCTGCATCGCGGGTTTCATCCTGCTTCAGAGACGGTTTGATTCTCTCATAGAAGTTCTTGATATCTGCGCTTGTAACGTTAATAGAACTGTCTGTTGCATAACCAATTGGCTGAACAACAAAATCAATATCGTAAGCGTTGTTGTTATCTGCAACATCTCTCTTAACCTGGAGGTTGTTAGCAAATGAACTCTTTGCAAGCATTGCTGAATACTTGAGGAACTTTCTGTCCTGGATAATGTTGTTTTCCAAGAAGTTCCAGTATTTTGCAAGGTTGCCGCTGTTATCCATCTCCACATTCTGAAGGAACTGGCTGAGACGCTCAGGGTCAAACTCACCGTTAGCGTTGAGCATCATACCCTCCTGGCGCAGAACAGGGGAGATATCACTTCCCTTGGTCATATCTACAAACTCCTTCTCTCCAACTCTTATACCTGCTCTCTCACAAGCCGGCATAATAACCTCTTCTGTAAGGAGAGACTGCCATGCAGATGCGTTAATCATCTGACTTGTCTCCTCGTTGGATGCATCTGCAGAACCGGTAAGGTTGTAAATGCTGTTGTAGTAATCTACTCTCTTGCTGAACTCCTGATAAGATATTCCCTTCTTGCCAATCTTTCCTACGTCATACTTGGATGAGAACATGGAAATAGTGGACTGCAAAGTGTCCGGGTCCACAATAAAGGCCAGCAACGCAAGCGCAATAATAATGGAGATAAACACACCCATTCTTTTGCGCATTTTCTCAAGAACTGCCATATAGTTTTAATCTTTAAAAGTTTTTCAAATTTCTTAGGTCTCCCTAAAAGGGCTACAAAAGTAATAAAAATTGCCCTAAAACACTCTTTTATTGAAAAATTTGGGTTATACGTTAAAGAGGAAGTGCATGATGTCACCGTCCTGGACTACGTAATCCTTGCCCTCCGTGGCCAGTTTTCCGGCGGCACGGCAGGCGCTTTCACTGCCGTAGCGAACAAAGTCATCAAACTTTATAACCTCTGCGCGGATGAACCCTTTTTCAAAGTCTGAGTGGATTACACCTGCTGCCTGAGGTGCCTTATCTCCCTTTTTGAAGGTCCAGGCGCGTACCTCCGGCTCTCCCTGGGTGAAGTAGGTCTGGAGTCCCAGCAGGCGGTAGGCTCCCTGAACCAGACGCACAATACCGCTCTCCTTAAGTCCCAGCTCCTCCAGGAAC
>JAFZIN010000023.1 GCA_017554305.1 Bacteroidales bacterium
AATCTCATCTTCCAGGATTCCAACATCCATACTCTTTGTATGAGCCAACGCCTGGAACTTCCACCTTGTAAGACTCTCAGGCAGAGTGAAACTGAGCGTTACCATTCCATCCTTATCTGTTCTGAGTTGAGGATAGAAGAACGCAGTCTCATCAAAGTTGGTTCTAATATTGGTTGCAGGAGTCTCCCTCCCTGCGTTATCATCTTCCTCATCTTCCTCATCTTCCTCATCCTCATCAAAAACTTTTTTATCTGCTACCATATTTTCTTCATCCGTTACCACCATTCCGGCGACCCTACCCAATAAGGCGTCTCTAAAAGCTACACTACTTTTTACTAGCATTCCGCCGTATGCCATATCATAGAAGAAGCTGTCATACTCCAACGGTACGGATAAGTAACCCTGGCTGGTTCTGATAGGTATGCCTAACCGTCTATATGACTGAACGTCAATCATATTCCAGCAAGGATCAAATATCCATCTTCTAAAGTATACTCTTCCTTTAATTCTGTGAGGAACAATCATATCCAAAGAGGCGTCATACATATAGGCCAGAAGTTCTGAAGCAGCCGGCTTGCCGTCCTTATCTAAAATTGAGAGTTTCCACTCCTCCTTCTGGCCAGGATAGAGTTTGTTTCTGAAGACGCTCCATTTGAGGTTTAATTTCTTGTTAGGCAGAGGTTTTACAACTTTTGCCGTCTCAATGTAGAATTCGTCATCTCTTACCATAAAGATGGAGAGATGGGCTCCGTCTTCGTATGCAGGAAGATACTCAAACTTTATCTTGTTTATTGAATTTGAAACAGGTACAACCTTTGAGGAGATCTTCTTTTCTCCTGCAAAAATATCTAAGTATATGGTTGCATTATTATATGATGTTCCGTAGTAGATATACTCTTTATCTTTGTAGAACCAGAGCTTGGTACCCGGTAAAGGAGTCTTGTCAAGCGTGGAGAACAATGTAAATTCACTCTTTGCAGTGCACTCTCTGCCCTTATCATCCAAGGTGCTCATTTCCAGAGTATAATAGCCGGAAGGAATACTCTTCCAACTCTCCATAAATGTCTTGGTGTTGGAGGTAACTGTTCCGCTGTCTACTGCAACCTTTTTGCCGTCCTTCTTTGTGAAGAGCTTATATGAAATCTCTTTGTTTACCGGAACCGCTTTAAGGTTATAGGCCTCGAATGTTACGGAGAGGTCTCCGTTCTTATCTAAGAGTTTGTTTCCGGAAAATGAGAGCACAACCCCTTTGTTTGAGGCGTAGATAGCAGTGCTTGAACTCTGGGTCTCTCCGGAAATGCTTGTAACGGAGGCCTCTACAACAAAGCAGTATGGATAGTCTCCGTAATAACTTGGTCCGTCCTCCGGCTTTTTAAGTATAACCGGAATGGTAAATTCTCCCTTTTCATCCGTTACAGTCTCACCGGAAGAAACATCGTCTGTTGAAGCGTTTACTCCCCAGAATCTTGATACGGAGGAGATTACCTTGTACTGTACCTTGGCATCTGCAGTTGCCGCTCCGGAGAAGGCCTTTGCAAATCCCTTAATATCTACAGTGTCATTCAAAGAGAAGGTCTGTGTAGGTTCCTTAAGTTCAACCTCAAATGAAGGTCTCTTATACTCTTCAACTCTGATTTCCGTGGAGGAACTTGTACCCATACATTTGGCAGTAATGTAATATCTGCCGTTAAGGGTGGAGGTTGGAAGAGTGAAAGATGTAGTAACTGAACCAAATTTATTTGTCTTTAACTTACAGGTGTAAACGGTTTTGTTGTTGCCTCTTACAGTAATTTCAAACTCTTTGTCCTCTTTGGTCTGAGGCTCATCTTTATGCTGGTAATAAAAAATACCTTTCAGATGGACGGTCTGTCCCGGACGGTAGATGGAACGGTCTGTAAAGAGCCAGATGTTATTGCTCCAGGAATCCGGATGGTAACTGTCCTTCAGGTATATAGAGTGTTCTCCGTAATTGGAGTCATCTCCCTTGGTTGCAGTCAGATAATAGTAGTAATTCTCGTTATAACTTAGAAAGACCTTTCCGTTTTTGTCTGTCAATCCGCTTGCCTCTTCGCTCTCCGTACTGTGTAAACCATTTATGGTAACCCTGGCTCCGCTTATAGGGTTACCGCTAAGTCTATCTACTACAATGGCTTCCAGCGTCTCCTTATAACGGTTTACAAGCACCGCCATCTTTCCTGCGGTTATAACATTCTTACAGGTATCTGTTCTGTTGTTATAGTTGATTGCAATAAGGTACTGCCCGCAGGTTGGAAACTCTATCTTCTCTTTTATGTAATCTCTCTGATAGTTCTTTGGTTTATTCAATTTCATCTGATAGCGCTTGGCAACCTCATACTCCTTTTTTTTGCTATCTTTAATACGGTACAGAAGAAGTTCATACTCATCTACATTAACATGATTTACAGAGATTTCCGTCTCTACACCCGGATAAACGTAACCCGGACAGGAGATATTTACGGAAGGAGCAAGAATATACTCTATCTGATCTTCAAAGTACTTTTTGCCACGTTTATAATTTGGATACTCTTCCAATCCCTTTCTGCACAGAGCAAGAGTCTCAACTCTGTCTCCTCTGCTGTAGCCGGTCTGAGCCAGACGGGCAAGAATCTCACCGCAGAGTTCGTTGGCCGGATTAGACTCGGAGAGAAGGGCGCGCAGTCTCTCCTCCTTGTTTTTAAGGCTGTTCAGATCCTTGGAATACTCCTCTTTTTCAAGCTCTTCTATCTTAGAGAGAGAAGCAAGTATTACCGCATCCTCCATCTGAGCCTCTTTATAGAACTGAATTTCAGACTCTATAATCCCCATCTTCTTTGCTCTGATCTCTTCCTCCCCAATGAACTCAATTATCTTTAAGCTCTTAACGGCGTTGTTTACAACAACATGGAGCAGATCGTGATTTAAATAGCGGCTGTTATCATTTGTAATGGTAAACGGTATGAAATCTTTTGAAGAGGTGTTGTGAAGCAGGAAATAATCCTTTAAAGACTCATCTATATGGCTAAATATCACCTTTTTGAACTTCTCTTTATCCCACTCTTTAATATCTTTGCTATCATTTCCCTCCAGCACGGTTCTTTTGCTCAGCGCCCAGGAGTTGTTTCTGGCATAATTTGCATAGATGCTGCCTAAAAGTGAGTGAATCACCATTTTCTCTGCCGGAGAGGTACTCTCTTCCGCCATCACTTCAAGCTCCTGAATGTCTCTGTATAGTGAATCAGATGATATGGCTCTTCTGTATTCACTTTTAGTAACATACGCCTTTAGCATTTGGCCGGAGTTATTCTCCTGTTTGGCAAAGAAGATAATCTGATCACAGAGTTGAATAACCGTTTTGGGCAAATCCTTTTCCTGAGCCTTCTTTATTTCATGCCAAAGGCTGTTGTATGACTGAGCAAAAGCATTGCAGTTCAGTAAAATAGCTAATGTGATAAAAGCAAAGAGAGTAAAAAGTCTTTTCATACCAAATTGTTTGAGTCTTTACAAAGTTAATCAGTTAGCAACAATTATGCTAAATTTTCTAAATTTGCTCCCCACCTGCGGGTAATGGGTAAATGAGATATTTAAAGAGATTCATAGTTTTAGGGTGTTTTTGTTCACTTTTTAGCTCCGCGATAGTTTCTGCGCAGAGCCGGGACTCTCTTTATACCCTGGATACCAACCGTTATAACACCCTCTCTACCGTAAAAGTGGTGGCAGAGAGGATGGTAAAGGAGGTTATGCCCGTACAGGTTTTAAGCGGAGCGCAGCTTCAGAAACTGAGCGCCTACTCCGTAGCGGACGCCGTAAGGTATTTTGCGGGAGTGCAGATTAAGGACTACGGCGGAATAGGCGGCCTTAAGACGGTGAATATCAGAAGTCTGGGAAGCCAGCACGTAGGAGTCTTTTATGACGGTATAGAACTGGGTAACGCCCAGAACGGAGTGGTGGATTTGGGCAGGTTCTCTTTGGACAATATGGAGGCAATCTCCCTCTACAACGGACAGAAGAGCGCTATCTTCCAGCCGGCCAAGGACTTTGCCAGTGCCAACGCCGTCTATATGCAGACAAAGGTTCCGCTTTTTGCCCCGGGCAAACGGAGCAACTTTAACTTTGGAGTTAAGGGCGGCTCCTTTGGAGCAATCAACCCATCAGCTCTCTGGGAGCAGAAACTCAGTGAAAGGGTTTCACTTTCTGCCAGCACGGAGTATATGTACACCAACGGCCGCTTCAAATTTACCTACCAGACCAAGGGAGGATATGATACAACTCAGAGGCGTCATAACGGAGATGTTAGGATGGAGAGGGCGGAGGTGGCTCTCTTTGGAGTAACCAATGACGGAGAATGGAGGGTAAAGGGCTACTTTTATGACTCTGAGAGGGGTTATCCGGGAGCATCTGTAAGAGAGGAGCCGGGCAAGTTCCGCCATCAGGACCGCCAGTGGGACGATAACTTCTTCCTGCAGGCCTCCTGGAGGGAGAAAATCTCTGATTTCTACTCTCTTATGCTGAACGGAAAGTATGCCTACGATTACCTCCATTACCTCTCAGACCCTCGTGAAGATGTCTCCACAATGTACGTAAACAACCACTACCGCCAGCAGGAGGGGTACTTCTCTCTGGCCAATCTCTTCAATTTTACCAAGTGGTGGAGCGCCTCACTTTCCAACGATTTCCAGTGGAACAAACTCAATGCAGACCTTGCAGATTTTGTCTATCCAAACAGATACTCTCTCTACTCTGCCGTCTCCACATCTTTATCTTTAAACAGGTTAAAACTTCAGGCGAGTCTGCTTCACACCTTTATAAAGGACAAAACCAATCTGGAATCTTCCAACAGAAGTAAATTTACTCCTTCCGCAGTTCTCTCCTACAGGCCGTTAAATGGTGTAGATCTGGAGTTTAGAAGCTTTTATAAGAAGGTTTTCCGTATGCCAACCTTCAATGATTTGTACTACACAACCATAGGAAACAAGAGTCTTAAACCGGAGAAGGCAACTCAGTATGATATAGGAGTCATTTACCGTAAATCCTTTAAGGAGGGATGGCTGCGCGGTCTGGAGGCTCAACTGGACGGCTACTACAACATTATTGAGGATAAAATTGTAGCGCTGCCAACCTCCAACCAGTTCCGTTGGACAATGCTCAACTTTGGAAAAGTGAAGATAAAGGGGTTGGATGCACTGCTTCAGACTATGGTTAAAACAGGAGAGGTGGATTGGACTCTGAGAGCCTCCTACACCTTCCAGAGAGCTGAGGATGTGACAGATAAAACAAGCCAATGGTACAAGGGACAGATACCTTACATACCGCGTCACAGCGGAACAGCCGTTGTATCTGCAGATTACAGAGGTTGGAACTTTAACTACAGTTTTATCTACACCGGAGAGAGGTATGATTCCGTAGCCAATATCCCTGAAAACTACCAACTTCCGTGGTATACCTCAGATATAGGAGTAAGCAAGAGTTTCTACTTTGGTACAAAAGGTGTAGAGAGTAAAGTGCTGAGGGTTACATTGGAGGTTAACAACATTTTCAACCAGCAGTATGAGGTTGTTCAATGTTATCCTATGCCGGGAACAAACTTTAAGATAAAATTGAATTTCATTTTATGATAACAGGTTGCAAAACGGTAAAATTTATCCTTGTGACGGCAGTTGCATTGCTTCTTTTCTCCTGCCGTCATCTGCCCGATATTCAAAAGGCAACGGATATTCCTGTTACCGGCGGAGAGGCGGGAGAGATTAAGGGCTTCTTCCTTCTGAATGAGGGAAATATGGGAAGCAACAAGGCAACCCTGGATTACTTTGACTACGGCAGCGGAGTCTATATGAGAAATATCTTTGCCACTCTGAACCCGGGAGTTACACGTGAACTGGGAGATGTGGGAAACGATATTAAGATTTACGGTGGCAAACTCTATGCAGTAATCAACTGCTCCAATCTTGTTGAGGTAATGGATCTTAAGAGCGGCAAACACATTGCCCAGATTCCCATTCCAAACTGCCGTTACATCACATTTGACGGTGGCTACGCATACGTCTCCTCATACGCCGGACCGGTGGAATTGGATCCTACCTCCCGCAAAGGATACGTTGCAAAGATAGACACTCTAACTCTCTCTGAAGTTGCAACTTGCGTGGTTGGTTATCAGCCGGAGGAGATGGTGGTAAACAAGGGTAAACTCTATGTTGCAAACTCAGGCGGCTACCGTGTTCCAAACTATGACCATACGGTAAGCGTTATAGACCTCTCCTCATTCCAGGTTATTAAGAACATAGATGTTGCAATAAACCTTCACAGAATGGAGATAGATAAATACGGCAACATTTATGTATCATCCAGAGGAGATTACTATGATATTCCTTCTACCGTTTCCGTTATTAATTCCGCAACGGATGAGGTGGTGGATTTCCTGGAACTTCTCCCTTGTACAGATATGACAATCTGCGGAGATTCCCTCTATGTTTACAGCACATCCTGGAACAACTTTACTCAGTCTAACACAGTCTCTTACGCCATCTATGACGTTAAGCAGAAGATGGTGGTTTCACGTAACTTCATAACGGACGGAACAGAGAAGGAGATAACGGTTCCTTCCGGCATTGCGGTTAACCCTGAAACTAAAGAGATTTTCATTGCAGACGCAAAAGATTATGTAACACCCGGAATGTTATACTGTTTTACCAAAGAGGGCAAAAAGAAGTGGCAGGTTTCAACCGGAGACATACCTGCCCATATAGCATTTACAACTAAAGAACTTAAGTAGAGATGAAACATCTTTTTAGAATATTGCCTCTGTTTGCGGCACTGGTTATTGCCTCTTGTTCAGGCTCTTCCAACCAGGTGGTACCGGAGAAGACAGATCCGCCAACAGTCTCTTTTGACAAGGTTTCCTATACGGTTAAGTTGGGAAAGAGCATAACCATAACTCCTACATACAGAAATGTTGATGGTGCAACCTACTCCTGGGTAATGAACGGAAGCGTTATTTCTACCGCTCAGAATCTTACCTTTCAGGGAAAGGAGATAAGTGAAAACTACATAACCCTCACCGTTACAACAAAGTTTGGTTCCGCCAGCAAGGAGATTAAAATTACCGTGGCGGCCCAACTGCTTCCAAAGGTGCTTGTTGCAGTTCCGGACGGCGGCTTTACTATTTTAAAAGAGAGTGAGTTAAAACTCACTCCTACCGTAGAAAACGAGAGCGGTGCCTCATACCTCTGGTATGTAGATAACACTCAGGTTGCAGCCACAAAAGATTATACGTACAAGTCATCTGCAAAGGGAACTCACACTCTTAAAGTTGTAATGACAAATGAAGACGGAACAGATTCCTTCTCCTTTAACGTTAAGGTGTGTGATGAGAGTGATATGCCTTTCAGTTGGAACTTTGAGAGTGATACCTATAACTACTCCACCGGACGTACAATAAGAATTTTAATCCGCAAGGTTGAAAACGCCTTTGACGCCACCTATAAATGGGTGCTGGACGGAGTGGAAAAACAGAACTCAAATCAAAACTACTTCCTCTGTAGTGAGTCTGCCGTAGGTGCTCATACTCTTGTGGTTACAATGACAAACAAATACGGAAGCCTCTCCAAAACCCTTACCGTAAACGTATGTCCTAAAGAGGGAACATACAAGAGAGAGGGAGGTACTGCTCCTTGCAACAAAGTGTATGAATTTACTCCCGCTCCGGGCCAGTTTATTAACGAGGGTTACACCGCTACAACTCAGGCAGAGGCCTGCAAGTTTGCTGAGGATAAATTCAAGACGGCGGGCATTGTATCTCTCGGAGCCTGGGGAGGTTACATAGTTGTAGGTTTTGACCACAGCATTGTAAATGACGGCGGTTACAATATAGCCGTTACCGGAAACTCCTTTACCAACTCCTCAGAGCCGGGAATAGTTTGGGTAATGCAGGATGAGAACGGCAACGGACTGCCGGACGATACCTGGTATGAACTAAAGGGCAGTGATTACTCTGCGGAAACCAGAGATTACTCTATAACTTATTACAAGCCAACCTCTTCCAAGAGCCCTGTTCTATGGACCTCATCTGACGGAAAGAGCGGCAGCATAGATTATCTCTCCGCATATCATACTCAGAACAGTTACTTCCCAGCCTGGGTTTCTGCAACATATACACTCTACGGTTCCTCACTTATTTCCAAGACGGTGGAGGTATCTAAAGATGTCTGGTACAACAGAGATTTTGATTGGGGTTATGCAGATAACTTCAGCAGCACAGACCGCCTCTCATCAGACAGTAACTCCTCCGGCGGAGCAAATGACAACCACTTTAAAATTTCAGATGCTGTGCGTTGGGACGGAAGTGCCGCAAACCTGCAATACGTAGATTTTGTGAAGGTTCAGACCGGCGTATGTTCCAAGGCCGGATGGATAGGGGAACTCTCCACAGAAGTTCTGGGAGTAAAAGATTATAATCTGCTGAAATAATTGGTTACATTTGCCCTCCAATTTGATGAGATATGAAGTTTAGGAGTTCATTTGCTATTTGTTTTGCCGCTGTAGTTCTCTTTTCAAACAGCGGTTTCAGTTATGACGGATATCAGAAAGATACTATAAAGGAGTATTCTATTGAGAGTTTGTGGGTTGTGGGAGATACCAAAGAGAGCAGAACTCTGAAGGATCAGCCTCTCTCCTCCTCAATTATTACCAATGACAGAATGGTAAGAGAGGGTATAATCTCTATGAAGAGTCTTACCGGAGTTGTGCCCAATCTCTATATACCAAACTACGGAACAAAACTCACCTCATCTATCTATGTAAGAGGTGTGGGTTCCCGCATAAACAACTCTGCAGTAGGTATGTACGTAGACGGTATTCCTTACTGGGACAAATCTGCCTTTGACTTTGACTATGCAGATATTGAGCGTGTTGAGGTTTTAAGAGGTCCACAGGGAACTCTCTACGGAAGAAACACAATGGGCGGTCTTATTAACGTAAGTACCAAATCTCCATTTGATTACAGCGGAACAGATTTTATGATGAGTGCAGCTACCAAAAACGGCTACCGTTTTTCTCTGGCTCATTATCATAGAATCAGCAACAAGTTTGCCTTCTCTGCATCGGGCTTTGGAACCTACAGCGGCGGCTTTTACAGAAACGCTTTTGACGGAAAGAAGATAGACAAGGGAATGAGCGGCGGCGGAAGAATGCACGGTATTCTGCGTCCGAATAAAAACCTTAGTTTTGATCTCAACGTAAGTTACGAGTATTGTGATGATGGAGGCTATCCTTACGGAGAGTATAACAAGTCAACCGGAGAGTATACAAACCCAAATTATAACTTTAAAAGTTCATACTACCGTAACCTTCTGAATACCGGCCTGGTAACAAAGTATACTCCGGAGAATAAGGGTATAACAATTACCTCCGTAAGCGGATGGCAATACCTCAGAGACCGTATGAGTATGGATCAGGATTACACACCTGAAGACAGATATACAATGGTGCAGATGCAGAAGCAGAACACCATCAGCCAGGAGGTTATAGTTAAGGGATGCTGGGATGAGATATGGGGCGGAATGGACTTTTCTACAGGCGTTTCCGGCTTCTACAACTGGAACCGCAACCAGACTCCGCTTACATTCGGTCATGATTTTATTTCAGATTTGCAGGCAACTATGGATGCCGCAATGAGCCGCTCTCCAATAAAGGTTAAACTGCTGGATGAGTATATGGCGGTGCCGGGTCTTTTCCACCTTCCAACATCGGGCGCGGCTCTCTTCCATCAGAGCGTATTCAAAGATATATTCGGTGCAAAAGGTCTCTCTGCAACACTGGCCTTAAGGTTTGATTACGAGAAGGTTAAGATTAAGTACAATACCGGTACTGAGATGAACTACCAGATGTCTATGAGGGGAAAGGTTACAGGTGAGGGAACATACAAAGTGAACTACATTGGCAAGGAGTATGACGAATCTATGCCGCTGCTTCCTCGTCTTGCACTCAAGTATGACTTCAATCCAAGAAACAACATCTATATTCTTGCAAGCAAAGGCTATCGCGGAGGAGGATTCAATATTCAGATGCTCTCAGATTATATGCAGACAGACCTTACAAAAAATGTGGGAACGCTGGAGAATGATGAGACAATTAATGCGGCACTCCGTTACCGTCCGGAATACTCCTGGAACTATGAACTGGGCTCTCACCTTACAATGAGCAACGGCCGCATCAGTTTGGATATGAGTCTCTTCTGGATGAACATAAAAGACCAGCAGGTTTCTCGTTTTGTAGAGAGCGGAATGGGAAGATACACTTCCAATGCGGGAGAGAGCCGCAGCCGCGGAGTGGAAATCTCCTTCATAGCAAACCCTCTTTACAACCTTACGCTCTCTGCAGATTACGGCTTTACAGATGCTAAGTTTGTTAAGAACCTCACCCAGGTTGTGGTTAACAACGGTGGCAAGAGAACGCTGGAAGAGAGAGACTTCAAAGACAAGAGGGTTCCGTTTGCTCCAAAACATACTCTCCATCTGGCAGCCTGCTACAAGGCAGAACTTTTTGGAGGTCACGCACTTACCTTCTATGCAGATTACACCGGAATGGGCAGAATCTACTTTACTGAGGTCAATGATGTTTATCAGAATTTCTACGGCCTTCTGGACGGCAGAATAGCATACTCTTTTGGCAGGAGCAACTCTCTAAAGAGCGGATACTCAGCGCTTGAGGTAGCCCTCTGGTGCAGGAATATTCTGAACAAAGATTACGCTCTATTCTACTTTGATACCACCTCCTCCGGCTTTATGCAGAAGGGCAGAGGTATACAGGCAGGTATTGATTTAAGAATAAAGTTCTAACAGGCTTATACTTAACAAAAAAGAGCACCGATTAGCGTAAACTAACCGGTGCCTTTTTTATGTGATGTTGTTGTTATTTAACAATGTGTTCAGTTAAGCAGCGGCGGCCGCTGTAGTTAATCTGTTTCTTTTCCGTGAGGAATTTTATGAGCAGATCTGAACTTATTGAACCGAACTCGCGTCCCTCGTCCTCTCTTGGTGAGTCAGAGACGGTTACGGCGTAGGCGTTTCCTGCAACCTTGTACTTTTTGTTTGGATCCAGAGGCTGGCCGTCATCTGTTGTAAGTGTAAGTTTTACAACCTTTTCCGGCTCGTTATTCTTGTTGGCTGTGTACTCAATGTCACACTTTATTCCGGAGGTGTAAGGGAAGCGGTTGCGGTCTGCATAGAAGCAGGCAATTAACATATCCTCAATCTCTTTTGGAGTAAGTTCCATTATTACCACGCCGTTTCCAAACGGATCTAAACGCAGAACGTCATCTACGGTAAAGTCTCCTTTAGGGTGGGTGTCATATCTTACGCCTCCCATATTGGTAAAGCCAATTTCACTGTGAGTCATCTCCTTAAGAGCATCACACATAAGGAGTCCAAGCTCTTCGTATGTGGAGAAGGGTGCGGTGGCAACGGCCAGAACTCTTTGAAGTTCCGGGTTATCACTGAACTTTTCAACTATCTGTGCTACAAACGGATTCTTATTCTTTGAGGTGGCAATCTCAATATTCTCCGCTCTTTTTCCGGTAACCTTTCCGTTTTCTACTGTTAATATGGTGTGGGTTACTCTTTGAAGTTTGTTTACGTTCTGGGTAATGAGCACTCCGTTGTGGAGTTCTCCGCCCTCAATCTGAGTATGGGTGTGACCTCCCACAATGAGGTCAAACTGAGGGAATTTCTCTGCCATAGCGCAGTCATCTTCATAACCTATGTGAGAGAGAAGGATGAAGACGTCACACTGATCTCTGAGGTAGAGATATTTATTTATGGTCTCCTCAACGCTCTCAAAGCGGATGCCTTTAAGATGATCCGGGTTGCTGTCTGGAGTTCCCTGAATACCAAGCTGTACCACGCCAAGAACACAAACCTTCACTCCCTTTACATCAAAGAATTTGTAAGGGATGTTCTGAATTCCAAGTTCTGTGTCTGCAAAGGTATTTGCACAGATGTAAGGGAAGTTGGAGAGGTTTATAAGTTTTTCAAGCAGAGGCTGGTCTGAGTCAAATTCGTGGTTTCCAAAGGTTGAGGCGTCAAAGCCTATGTAGTTCATAAGTGCAACCATAGGGAAAGCAGGAATAGTATAGAGGTCATTGAGAGGGTTGCCGGTTCGGTTGTCTCCTGCAGAGAGTACCAGAAGGGACTTATCAATAGCCCTGAGAGAGTCTACAGCGGCAGCGAGCATTGGCATATTCTCAATTGCCCCGTGCATATCGTTGGCGGAAACAATGTGGATATCTGTCTTATATGACGGTCTTACGTAGTTGTTTCCCTTTTTCTGACTGCAACCTATCGTGAGAAAAGAGAGGATTGCAAAAAAGAAGAGTATCTTTTTCATTGTTTAAAGATTTACGGTTATTGAATCTCCCTCCTTAAGCGGGGCATCCTGGTCTAACTGGTGTCCTTTTCGGTCTTTAACCTGCAGTTTCTCAATATTTGAGACATCTGCCTTAACTCTTAGGATATATCTTAAAAGAGCGTGCTTTACGCTGGCACCCTTGAATATCCTTACCTCTTGGTTGTTGACTTTTACAATCATATTATCAGTGTTTAGAATTATTCTTAAGAAACCGAGACCGAATTTAGTCAAATTCCTTACAATTCTCGCTTAATTTTGTTAAATTCGTACCTCAAATATTTATTTTATGCAACAGACAAAAGGCAGAATTGCCCAGATAGTGGGACCGGTGGTGGACGTCTCTTTTCAGCTTGCTGAGAATGAAACTCTCCCTTCTATTCACGATGCGCTTAAGGTAATGCGCCCTAACGGCAGGGAACTTACACTTGAGGTGCAGCAGCATATTGGGGAGGATACGGTAAGATGTGTGGCTATGGACTCTACAGACGGTCTCAGAAGAGGGCTGGATGCAATTGCAACGGGAGCACCTATATCTATGCCTATAGGAGAGCAGATTAAGGGGCGTCTTATGAACGTGGTGGGAGAAACTATAGACGGAATGGCTCCTCTTAAGGTTAAGGAGTCTTATCCTATACACCGTCAGCCGCCTAAATTTGAGGATCTTACAACGGTTCAGGAGATTCTTCCTACGGGAATTAAAGTCATAGACCTTATTGAACCTTACAGTAAAGGAGGTAAGATTGGTCTCTTTGGAGGTGCGGGAGTTGGAAAGACCGTGCTCATTATGGAGTTGATTAACAACATTGCAAAGAAACATAACGGCTTCTCCGTCTTTACCGGAGTGGGTGAGCGTACCCGTGAGGGTAACGATCTTCTGCGTGAGATGATAGAGAGCGGAGTTATCAAATACGGAGAGGAGTTCAAAAAGGGAATGGAGGAGGGGAAGTGGGACCTCTCAAAGGTTGATTACGAGGAGGTTAAAAAGAGTCAGGCAACGCTTATATTCGGACAGATGAATGAGCCGCCGGGAGCAAGAAGCTCTGTTGCTCTCTCCGGTCTTACAGTTGCTGAGTCCTTCAGAGACGCCGGCAAAGAGAGCGGACAGAAGAACGATATCCTTCTCTTTGTAGACAACATCTTCCGTTTTACTCAGGCCGGAAGTGAGGTGAGCGCCCTCCTGGGACGTATGCCTTCTGCTGTAGGATATCAGCCAACGCTGGCTTCTGAAATGGGAACCATGCAGGAGAGAATCACCTCCACCAAGTATGGTTCAATTACCTCCGTACAAGCGGTTTACGTACCCGCGGACGACTTCACGGACCCTGCACCTGCAACCACCTTCTCACACCTTGATGCTACCACGGAGTTGAGCCGTAAGATTGCCTCACTGGGTATCTACCCTGCTGTAGACCCTCTTACTTCTACCTCCAGAATTCTGGATCCTAGAATTGTGGGACAGGAGCATTATGATGTTGCTCAGAGAGTTAAACAGATTCTTCAGAGAAATAAGGAACTCCAGGATATCATCTCAATCCTCGGAATGGAGGAACTTTCAGAGGAGGATAAACTTGTTGTTAACCGTGCGCGTAGAGTGCAGAGATTTATGTCTCAGCCGTTTACGGTTGCAGAGCAGTTTACCGGAATGCCGGGCGTGATGGTAGATCTGAAAGATACTATTAAGGGATTCAAGATGATTTTGGACGGAGAGTGTGATTACCTTCCGGAGCAGGCCTTTATGAGTGTGGGAACAATTGAGGAGGCTATTGAGAAGGGTAAGAAACTTTTGGCTGCCGCTAACGCTTAATATTATGAAACTGCTTCATCTTAATATAATATCTCCGGAAAGCTCTCTTTTTAAGGGAGATGTAAAGGAGGTTACCCTCCCGGGAACACTTGGACCTTTTACCATTCTGCCAACTCACGCACCAATTATCTCCTCTTTGGAAAAGGGAGTGATAGCGTTTGAGACGGAGAAGGGTGAAACTCAAAATGTGGAGATTGGAGGAGGCTTTGTTGAGATGAGTGATGATAATGTAACTGTTTGTATCTGCTAGATGAATTCAGTTAGAAAATATATAACCGGAAACTTTATTGCAATGGCAATTACATTGCTCCTCTGCCTTGTGCTATCTTATTGGTTTAAGCCGGCTTGGAGCAATTTGAGAATTGTTACTGCCGTTCTCTTTTTTGTAATCTCAGTGCTTACTTTTTTATGGCTTCAGAGATTTGCAAAGGGGAGTCAGAGAAAGTACATATCCGGTTATATGCTGGTAAAGAGTGTGCGCCTTTTGCTTTTGATTGTCTTTGCAATCATAGTATGCGCCTGCAAGTTGGAGGAGCCAAAATGGTTTCTGATCTTCTTCGGACTCTTCTATCTGGTTCTTTTAGTGTTTGATACAACATTCTTTTACAACAGGGAGAAGAGAACTAAATGAGACGTTTCAGATACATACTTCTGCTTTTGGCTTTGATGCTTTCTCCGCAACTGATATTTGCGGAAGAGGAGAAGCATGAGGAACTCAACGTGCAGGAGATTATATTTGAACACATGCTGGACTCTTACTCCTGGCACGTAACAAAGATTGGAGAGAAGGATATTGTAATATATCTGCCTGTTATTCTTTACAGTAAGACAAGCGGTTGGCACGTTTTCTCAAGCCGCCGTCTGCATGAGAACGGAGGAAGTTATGAAGGCTTCTACCCTGCAGACCAGGAGAGCGCACACGCCGGAAAACTTATGGAGAAGATGGCAGACGGAACAATGGTGCGCCCTATAGATCTTTCACTTACAAAGATGGCGCTGGCTCTTCTTATAAACGGAGCGCTGGTTCTGCTTCTCTTCCTTCCTGCCGCAAGGTGGTATAGAAAGCATGAGGATGACCGTGAGGCTGTTCCGGGCAAGTATGTAAGTTTTGTGGAGATGATTGTAACTCTGGTAGAAGACAGCATTGTAAAACCTTGTGTTGGAAAGAACTACAGGAAGTTCTCTCCTTACCTTCTTACCGCCTTCTTCTTCATCTTCACCTGCAACCTTATGAGCCTTATTCCTTTCTTCCCGGGCGGAGTGGGAGTTACGGCCAATATGAGTATAACGCTCTTCCTTGCAGCCTGCACATTTATTGCAGTAAACGTCTTTGGTTCAAGGGAGTACTGGAAAGAGATAGTTTGGCCCGATGTTCCTACCTGGCTCAAGGTTCCTATTCCAATTATGCCGTTTATAGAGTTCATAGGTATATTCACAAAACCTATTGCTCTGATGATAAGGCTCTTTGCAAATATGCTGGGCGGGCACATGGCTATGCTTGTACTTACGGTTTTGATTTTCATAGGATTCAGTGCGGGTAAGGTGTTGGGAGGTTCAATGACTTTCCTCTCCGTACTCTTCAATATTTTTATGAATGCGTTGGAGGTTCTGGTTGCATTTATCCAGGCTTACGTATTCACTTTGCTGAGTTCGGTATTTATAGGATCTGCTCAGGTGGAGCATCACAAAAAGGAGTTGAAAATAGATAAAGAATAATATAAACAATTAAAATTTAATAGATTATGTTAACAGTTCTTTCAGTTATTTTAGAGTACACAATGGCGTTGGCAGTAAGCAAAGCCGCCGCTGCAATTGGAGCGGGTATTGTTGTTTTGGGTGCCGCTATGGGAATTGGTAAGATTGGTTCCAACGCAATGGACGCCATTGCACGTCAGCCTCAGGCAGCAGGTGATGTAAGAAGCTCTATGATTCTTTCCGCAGCACTCATTGAGGGAGTTGCTCTTATTGCGGTAATTGTATGTATGCTTTCTTACTTTGTTCAGCAGGGCTAAAAAGTATTAAAAGTTAATAAGTTATGTCATTACTTATTCCCGACAGCGGATTGTTGTTCTGGATGCTGATTTCCTTTGGCGTGGTATTCTTCTTACTGGCCAAGTTCGGCTTTCCTATTATAACTAAATCTGTCGAGAAGAGAAGAGGATATATAGAGGACTCACTGGAAGATGCCCGCAAGGCCAAGATTCAGCTTGCAAAGGTTGAGGAGGATTCCAAAGCCATTGTGGCTGAGGCCAATAAAGAGCAGGGGCGTGTTCTGAACGAGGCGGTTGAGCAGAGAGACAAGATTCTTGCAAACGCCAAGGAGGAGGCCTCAAAAATATCTCAAAAAGAGCTGGATACTGCAAAGGCACAGATTCAGAAAGAGAAGGAGGAGGCAATGCTCTCAATTAGAAGAGAGGTTGCCGCTCTCTCCTGTGATATTGCAGAAAAGATTATCCGTCAGAAACTTTCAAGTGAAGAGGCTCAGATGGATATGATTGAAAAGATGCTGGATGAAGTATCTACTCTTACAAAGGCGGAAAAAACGGCATAAAGATTCTATATGGACGTAGGAGTATTGGCGGTAAGGTATGCTAAGGCATTGTTAGACTACGCTTTAGAGAAAGGCGTAGAGGAGGAGGTTTACTCAGAGATGGGCCTTCTTTTGGAGTGTCTTAAGCAGAATCCGGCACTTACGCGTACATTGGAAGACCCTCTTCTCTCCAGGCAGGATAAATTGTCTCTGCTCTCATCTACACTTACGGGTGGCAGTGAGGCAAATGATGCGGTGCAAAGATTTTACAGCATCATTATTGAAAATCGCAGAGAAAATTATTTGAGAGCTTCCGCGCTCAACTATCAGACTCTCTACAGGGAGAAGAAGAACATTGCTGTGGTAAGGATTACTACGGCTATACCTTTAAGCAAGGAGATGGAGGAGAAAATTATCTCCAAAACATCTTCCGTGCTGGGTAAGAAAATAGAGCTGTACAAGTGTGTAAACCCTTCTATAGAAGGAGGTTTCATAATTGATGTAGATGACTTCAGAATGGATGCGAGCATTGCAAGCAAACTGCGTCAGATACGTCAGCAGCTACTGGATAAAAACAGAAGAATAGTTTAATTATGGCAGTTAATATTAAAGCAAGTGAAGTTTCCGATGTTCTGCGTAAACAGTTGGAGGGGATTGAAGGAAAGGTTCAACTGGACGAGGTTGGAACCGTTCTTCAGGTAAGTGACGGAGTGGTTCGTATTTACGGCTTGCGCAATGCGGAAGCGAGTGAACTTCTGGAGTTTGAAAACGGAGAGATGGCCGTTGTGATGAACCTTGAGGAGGACAATGTGGGAGCGGTGCTCCTTGGTCCTACAGATAACATCAAGGAGGGCTTCTCCGTTAAGAGAACCAAGAGAATTGCATCTATAAGAGTAGGTGAGAGTATGCTGGGCAGAGTTATCAATCCGCTTGGCCAACCTCTTGACGGTAAGGGAAGTATAGAGGGTGAACTCTTTGAGATGCCTCTGGAGAGAAAGGCTCCGGGAGTTGTTTTCCGTCAGCCGGTAAACCAGCCGCTTCAGACCGGTATAAAGGCTATAGACTCTATGATTCCTATTGGAAGAGGACAGAGAGAGCTTATAATTGGAGACCGTCAGACCGGAAAGACTGCAATTGCAATTGATACCATCATTAACCAGCAGAATGCTCACAAAGAGGGCAAGCCGGTCTATTGCATCTATGTTGCAATAGGTCAGAAGGGTTCTACGGTAGCCTCTCTGGTAGAGACACTTAGAGAGAAGGGTGCTATGGACTACACCATAGTTGTCTGCGCTACCGCTGCAGATCCTGCCGCACTTCAGTACTTTGCACCGTTCGCCGGAGCTGCCATAGGCGAATACTTCAGAGATACCGGAAGAGATGCGCTGGTTGTTTATGATGACCTTTCAAAACAGGCGGTTTCTTACCGTGAGGTTTCACTTATTCTGCGCCGTCCTTCAGGACGTGAGGCATACCCGGGAGATATCTTCTACCTCCACTCAAGACTTTTGGAAAGAGCTGCAAAAATAATTGACCAACAGGAGGTTGCAGAGCAGATGAATGACCTGCCGGATTCTCTTAAGGGTAAAGTTAAAGGAGGCGGTTCGCTTACTGCGCTTCCTATTATTGAGACTCAGGAGGGTGACGTTTCCGCTTATATTCCAACCAACGTAATATCCATTACAGACGGACAGATCTTCCTTGATACTGATCTCTTCAACCAGGGTAACCGTCCTGCAATCAACGTAGGTATCTCCGTTTCCCGTGTAGGTGGTAACGCTCAGATAAAATCTATGAAGAAGGTTGCCGGTACGCTTAAGATAGACCAGGCGCAGTATCAGGAACTTGAGGCCTTTACAAAGTTTGGCGGTGAGATGGATAAGGTTACTGCTCAGGCAATAGACAAGGGAAGAAAGAACACCCGTCTGCTTATTCAGCCTCAGTACTCGCCTATGCCTGTAGAGGAGCAGGTTGCTATTCTTTACTGCGGAACTCACGGACTATTTAAGGATATAGATATAAACGATATACAGAAGTTTGAAAAGACCTTCATTGAACATCTTCGCCTTAACAACCAGAAGGATGTTTTGGATGAACTCCGCAAGGGAGTCATTAATGACGATATTACCCAGAAGATTGAGAAGGTTGCACAAATGACGGTAAATCAGTTTGTTCAGTAACAGAGTATGGCTTCACTCAAGGAGATAAAGACAAGAATTGGTTCTGTTCAGGGAACACGTAAGGTGACCTCCGCAATGAAGATGGTCTCTTCTGCCAAGCTTCATAAGGCGCAGTCCATCATTACCGCTATGGTTCCTTACCAGCAGAATCTGGATAAGATTGTCTCCAACTTTTTGGCCGGAAAGACAGTATTCTCATCTCCGTATGTTCTTAAAGAAGAGGAAGATGCAAAGAAGTCTGTAAACAGGGTTGCAGTTGTGGCCTTCTCTTCCAACTCCTCTTTGTGCGGTGCATTCAACTACAACGTCATTAGAGAGTTCACCTCTCTTATTCTTGATCTTCATATAGATGATAAGTTTATAACCGTCTATCCTATCGGGAAGAAGATAGAGGAAGCGGCAAAGAAGATGGCGTTTAACTGCATTACTTCAGTTAAAAGAGATGAGGAGGAGTTTACGCTTCAGTCTCTGGCGGCAAAGCCCGATTACAAAAAGATTTTTGCACTCGCTTCAGAGTTGATGGATAAGTACAAAGCGGGAGAGTATGATAAGGTATACGTTGTTTACCAGCATTTCAAATCTCCTGCTGTTCAGAAGGTTGAGAGGATTGGCTATCTGCCTGTGGATCTCTCTTCATACAAGGCGGAGGAGTCTCTCTCTCCTGAAGGGTTCTTCCACAACTACATTGTTGAGCCTTCCGTTTCTGAAGTGATTACCTCTCTGATTCCGCAGGTGCTTAAGCAAAAACTCTACACCTGTCTGGCAGATTCTTACGCAAGCGAACATGCCGCAAGAACAGTGGCTATGCAGGTTGCAACTGATAACGCTGAAGATTTGATTCAGGAACTCACAGTTCTTTACAACAAATCCCGCCAGCAGGCCATTACCGCAGAACTTCTGGATATTGTTGCCGGCAGCGTGCAATGATTTAACTGATTGCTGTTTATGAAGCACTAATTCTTTAAGTATGGCTCATGCAGTATTCAAATACAGGAAAGGAGAGGCTTACCCCTGGGTTTATAAATATCCGCAGACGGCTCTGACTGCAGACTGCATTGTTTTCTCTTTTTCACCGGGCGGAAAAGAGAGTCCGTTGAAGGTGTTGCTTATAAAGAGGGGAGCAGACCCTTATAAAGATTACTGGGCTTTCCCGGGCGGTTTTGTAAATCCGAATGAGACCGCAGAGCAGGGAGCCGTAAGAGAACTGCAGGAGGAGACCGGCCTGCAAGCCCCTTATCTTGAGCAGATTGACGTCTTCTCTACTCCAAACAGAGATCCCCGTCAGAGGGTTGTAACTGTTCCATTCATTGTTCTTACAAGAGATGTGAATGTTGTTGCTGCAGATGATGCCGCAGATGCAAAATGGTTCTCCGTAGATGACCTTCCTTCACTGGCCTTTGACCACAAGGAGATATTTGAAAAGGCAATAACGGCTCTGCGTAAATCTTTAGTCTTTAATCCGTTGTGGCGTTTCCTTCTGCCGGAAGAGTTTACCATGTCACAACTCCAGACCCTTTATGAAGCCATTTATTGCAAGAAGTATGACCGCCGCAACTTTGCCCGCAAGATGCTCTCCACCGGCTTTCTAAATGACGGCGGCCTCAACAGAACCAACCTCCCTTCCCGCCACCCAACTGTATATACCTTCAAAATTGGAAATCACAATCTATGATTTCCAATTTGTGTTTGAAATGCAAAAATGGCATTTCAAACTCTCCCCATTTATTCTTGATAAGTTGAAACAAAAAATCGTAAATTTGTATTAGCAGATTTTGAACAGATTGCAAACAATTTATGATAACTTTTGTTATATGCCTTGCGGCACTGGTGATTGCATACTTTACCTACGGAAGATTTCTGGAGAAGGTATGCGGTATTAAAAATGACATTCAAGTTCCGTCTAAAAATCTTTATGACGGCGTGGACTACATTCCAATGCCGCGCTGGAAAACCTTTCTGATTCAGCTACTTAACATTGCAGGCCTTGGCCCTATCTTTGGTGCAGTGCTGGGTGCAACCTACGGACCTGCTGCCTTTCTGTGGATTACACTCGGAGGCATTTTTATGGGTGCAATGCATGACTTTGTTGCAGGCGTAATCTCACTTAACCACAACGGAATGAGCCTGCCGGAGATCATAGGTAAGTATCTGGGTCTTACCACAAAACAGGTGATGAGACTCTTTACCGTTGTAATGATGATGATGGTTGGTGCCGTCTTTATGCTGGGCCCTGCCGGCATACTTTCAACTATGACCGGATGGGACAAGAGCATCTGGCTCTACATTGTCTTTGCATACTATATTATTGCTACTTTACTCCCGATAGATAAAATCATTGGCAATGTCTATCCTATCTTTGGAATTGCTCTCATTTTCATGGCATTGGGAATACTGGTAGTTCTCTTTACCGGCAATCTTCAGATACCGGAAATCAACGGTTGGGACTCCTTTGCAAACTTTAAAACCAACGCAAAAGATTTCCCAATCATTCCAACAATGTTCATAACCATTGCCTGCGGAGCAATCTCAGGATTCCACGCAACGCAATCTCCTATGATGGCCCGCTGTCTTAGAAACAAAAAGGAGAGCCGCCCTGTTTTCTACGGAGCAATGATCTCAGAGAGTATAATTGCTCTCATCTGGGCAGCCGCTGCAATGGCATTCTTTAAAGGCTATAACGGTCTGGAAAACAGCCTTTCAGGACTGAATGCAGCATTGGCTGATCACGGTCAGGATGCATCATGGGTAGTGAATGAAATCACCAACACAACACTCGGAAAGTTTGGTGCAATACTGGCACTCCTGGGAGTTGTTGCAGCACCTATAACATCCGGAGATACAGCCTTCAGAAGTTCAAGACTTATCATTGCAGACTTCCTGCATTTGGAACAGAAGAGCATACTCAAGCGTCTTTACATCTGCATACCGATGTTCATAATTGGCTATGCCATAACGCTTATGAAGTATGACATACTCTGGAGATACTTTGCCTGGGCAAACCAAACTCTTGCAGTATTTACACTCTGGACAATAACCGTATTCCTCTATTTAAGACACTGCAAAGTTCAGAAGAGCGGAGTTCCATACTACTTTGTTTCTCTGATTCCTGCAATCTTTATGACCTTCATCTGCTCAGACTTTTTGTTCTTCTCAAAGCAGATGATAGGCTTTGACTACACAACCGGAGCAATCTGTGCAGCAGCCCTTACCATGCTCATTACCACGGCGGTATGCATCCACATGAAACTCTACGGAAAGAAACACTTAGAGGATTTTGAGATATAGATAGCCGTTTTGTCAGCATCTTATAAAACGTTCTTGAGATATTAAAATAGGAAGCAGAGTGGGTTATCCTCGGCAGGCAGAGGAGAGCCCCTCTATAGCTCCCCGCATGCCTGCCGGGAGATAACCCGCTATTCTGAGCTTTCTCTGTGTGCTGAGTTATAGCAGCCCACCAGAAATGTCGTGCAACGTATATAGCTGGTAATGTGCATTTTATGCAATTGCCTCTCCGCAAAAACGCTACCAGGCAAATCGTTAAATAATTGATTATCAGCGGTTTCCGTTGCACGGGTATATGTGGCAGGGGATTGTGCTCGGCTAAAGCCTGTGCATTCCCTTTCAGGGATTGTGCTCGGCTAAAGCCTGCGCATTCCCTTTCAGGGATTGTGCTCGGCTTCGCCTGCGCATTCCCATCTCGCTCGCCGCGAGGGCCCTTGCAAAAATTGGAAGATGTAAGCCACAAGCATGCTTGTGGCAAATTTTCCTGTGTGAGCCCGCCACTCGGAAAACAAGTTTTCCAGATGGCGGGTACACACAGAAAAAGCCGGCTGTTGCCGGCTTACATCTTCTTTATTTTTGCGGAGAGATAGGGATTCGAACCCTAGTGACGGTTACCCGCCAACCCGCCCTCCAAACGGGCGCTTTAGACCACTCAGCCATCTCTCCTAAACGCTACAAATGCCGCTGCAAAATATGCTCCAAAAGGCACGTAACGGGATGCGAATATAGTAAAATTTTCTTTAGTTGATATCATAAGTGAATAAATTATTTTGTAACAGGTTAACTGCCCATTTTACAGGCACTTAACTAAATTGTTAGCAACTTGTTCATTTCTTTATATTCATCTTTTGCACGCCACTTTTCTTAATTCTTATTTTTGTACAGCGCAATTCTTTTTTAATTGCGAAACAAGACAAACCTAAAAATTAAATATAAGAAAGAGTTCACACTATGTCAGCTAGTCAGATTAGTATTGTTAAGAGGGACGGAAAACAAGAACTGTTTTCAATTGAGAAGATTAAGAATGCAATCAGAAAAGCTTTCCTGGCAACAGGTAGTTTTGCATCGGATGAGGATTTAACAATCATTCTATCTCACGTGGGAATTCGCAACGGTATGAGCGTTGAAGATATTCAGAACCAGGTAGAGGTAGCTTTGATGAAAGAGAAATACTATCAGATTGCAAAATCATATATGCTTTATCGTCAAAAGCATACGGAGGATCGTGATGTTAGAGACAGATTGGATTTCCTTGTAAATTACTGCAAAGCAGATAACGCAGCAACCGGAAGTAAGTATGATGCCAACGCAAACGTTGAGCACAAGAATATTGCAACCCTTATTGGTGAGATTCCAAAGGCGGGATTCATTCGTCTGAACCGTCGTCTGCTTACAGACCGTTTGAAGGATATGTACGGTAAAGACTTTGCAGACAAGTACTTAAAGCTTCTGTCACAGCACTTCATTTACAAGAATGATGAGACATCTCTTGCAAACTACTGTGCAAGTATCACAATGTATCCTTGGCTTCTGAACGGAACTTTGAGCATTGGAGGTAACTCTACAAAACCAACCAACCTCAAATCTTTCTGCGGAGGTTTTGTTAACCTGGTGTTCATAGTATCATCTATGCTTAGCGGTGCTTGTGCAACTCCGGAGTTCCTGATGTACATGAACTACTTCCTTCAGAAGGAGTACGGTGAAGATTACTACAAGAGAGGTGATGAGGTTGTAGATCTTTCTATAAAGAAGAGAACAATTGAGAAGGTAATTACAGATTGCTTTGAGCAGGTAGTTTACTCAATTAACCAGCCAACCGGAGCAAGAAACTTCCAGGCAGTGTTCTGGAATGTAGCATATTATGACAAGTACTACTTTGAGAGTCTCTTTGGAGAATTCCGCTTCCCGGACGGAACGGCACCTCATTGGCCATCTCTCTCCTGGTTGCAGAAACTCTTTATGAAGTGGTTCAACGCAGAGCGTCTGAAGACTCCTCTTACATTCCCTGTTGAGACTATGGCTCTCCTTTCAGAGAACGGAGATATCAAAGATAAGGAGTGGGGAGATTTCACAGCTGAGATGTACAGTGAAGGTCACTCATTCTTCACTTACCTTTCAGATAATGCAGACTCACTTTCAAGCTGCTGCCGTCTGCGTAACGAGATACAGGACAACGGTTTCAGTTACACACTGGGAGCCGGCGGAGTATCTACTGGTTCAAAGAGCGTTCTTACCATCAACCTCAACCGTTGCATTCAGTATGCGGTTAAGCACAAGATGGATTACATGGAGTTCCTGGGTGAGGTAATAGATCTCGTACACAAAGTGCAACTTGCTTACAACGAGAACCTTAAAGACCTCCAGGCAAAGGGTATGCTTCCTCTGTTTGATGCCGGTTACATCAACATTGGACGTCAGTATCTGACAGTAGGTATCAACGGTTTGGTAGAAGCTGCTGAGTTCCTGGGAATTAAGATAGATGATAACCCAGAGTACGCTAAATATGTTCAGGATGTTCTGGGTCTGGTAGAGAAGTACAACAAGAAGTACCGTACAAAAGAGACAATGTTCAACTGCGAGATGATACCTGCAGAAAACGTTGGTGTTAAGCACGCTAAGTGGGATAGAGAAGACGGTTACTATGTACCAAGAGATTGCTACAACAGTTACTTCTACATTGTAGAGGATAAGACTCTGAATATAGTAGACAAGTTCAAACTTCACGGAAGCAAATACATTGAGCACCTTACCGGTGGTAGCGCACTCCACATGAATCTGGAGGAGCACCTCACCAAGACACAATACCGCCAGTTGCTTAAGGTTGCTGCTAAGGAAGGATGCAACTACTTCACATTCAACATTCCAAATACAATCTGCAATGATTGCGGACACATAGATAAACGTTATCTTAAAGAGTGTCCTCACTGCCACAGCAAGAATGTAGATTACCTCACACGTATCATAGGATACATGAAGAGAGTAAGCAACTTCTCAGCTCCGCGTCAGAAAGAGGCAGAGAGACGTTTCTATGCAAAGGATCACGGCGAGATTGCACAGGCTCTTACAGACACAGACGTTGACGCGATTGCGAAAGCGGCTGAGGCCGAGAGAGTTTATGTGGAGGAAAAGGCCAAAGTAGAGGCTTAATTTACAACAGTGATCAAGTGTTATAATTTTGATGTGGTATGTCAGGAAATTCCTGACGAGGTAACTCTTGCACTCAACATCTCCGGTTGTCCTAACCATTGCAAGGGGTGCCATAGCCCTTGGCTTTGGAAGGACGAAGGAGTTTTGTTGGATGAAAAGTTTCTCTCCATCCTCATTGAGAGGTACAAATCAGATATAACCTGCATCTGTTTCATGGGCGGAGACCAGGAGCCGGCAACCGTAAATTCTCTGGCCGCCTTCATTAAGAACAATTTTAAGGAGATTAAAACCGCCTGGTATTCAGGCCTTGAGGAGATTCATCCAAGTATCTCTCTAACCAATTTTGATTTCATTAAAATTGGCCCTTACATTGAAGAGAGGGGCTCTTTGCGCTCTCCCAACACAAACCAGAAGTTTTTCTTTATATCTCACGATGGTTCTCTCACAGAGTACCATTTTCCTCCCAAGAACGGTTAACTAAAGCCATTCCATCTTTTTAAAACCCGTTAAATATGGCTTTTCTGCCTGCTGAGCGGCCGGCACGTCTCAAATTATAGGGTTTAGCATAATTTTTGCTCATATCTCTTCAGAACTAAAACTTAAGGTTATGAAGAGATTGTTTTTACTTGCAGCAACTATACTTCTGACGCTCTCCTTCTCTTACTCTCAGAAGGCAGACACATCTTACGCCGGAATCTATTACTACAACGCATCTTCATACGGTGTAATGAGCAGAGATTCTGCAAATTACTACAGAGTTGTGGAGAAGAACAACTCCTTTAACGATTACTATGCATCTGATAACACTCTGAGAGCCAGCGGAACGGTTTCTTACGTAGATCCTTCAGATGACGGAAATACCATCTTTGACGGCTCATTTATAGCCTATTATCCAAGCGGAAGGGTTTGGATAAAGCAATTCTTCAAAGAGGGGCAGAATGACGGAGAATTCACGGAATATTATGAGAACGGACTTATGAAACAGCATGAGTTTTATAAGAACGGAGTTCTCAACGGAGTGAAGACAACTTTTGATGAGAAAGGGGAGACCTGCACCCAGTGGGAATACAAAGACGGCGTTCTTGTAAATGACTATTACACAAAGTCCGGCAACGGTTACTCAGTAGATTATGATACCACATCAAACGCTCCAAAGTGGAGAGACGTTACTACTTCAGATTTGAAAGTGGTTGTAGATAAGAACGGAAAGGCCTGGAAAACGTATGCAATCAACGGACTCTATGTCTCCATAGATCTCAAGTACAGAAAGTTTTACGGACGTTACTACGTGCTGGAACTCTTCATACAGAACAACTCACAGGAGAATGCTTTCTTCAATTTCTCACAGAGCACAATCAACTCCAGCAAGGGAGATGAAAAGTTCTTTACAGAGAATGAATTCTATCGCCGAGTAAGAAACAGACAGGGCTGGGCAAACTTTGGAATTCAGGCAGCGGGTGTTGCAACGGCAATAACTTTGGATGTGGCTCTTAACAGCAACCCTCATTACAACCGTCACCATCACGATCGCCGTCACTGGGAAAGAGACCTGGTTTACGATATGTCTTCTTTCTTAATCCATCAGTCTGCAATAGTTGGAAGTATCCTTGTATCCGGCTTTTACGCAGATCAGAGAGAAAAGATTCTGAACACCAACATAGGTTATTTGCGCAACTACTCAATTGAGCCAAAGAACTCAATTACCGGATATGCTTACGCAAAGTATTCACCTAACGCTAAAAGCGTACTGGTAAACCTCTTCATTAACGGAAAGGTTTACCAGTTCCCTATGGATGTGTCTCATCTTGAGGCTATTGACTAACCTTAAGATTATTCCATCAGCTTGTTTATAGAGCTCATCAGATCTGGAATTGCCAGATGCTGAGGGCATTTGCTAAGACATTCTCCGCACGCAACGCACTGAGAAGGAGCGCCGCCTGCTGAGAATTTCTCTCTGAAGGCCTTGGTGAATTCAGCTTTTCTTCTCTTGTAATCCTCCTCTCTCTGATCATCCTTGCTTGGGATGTTGCTATCCATAACCATCTTATTATAAGTAGCAAAGACAGACGGAATCTCAACCTCAAACGGGCAAGGCATACAGTAACGGCAAGCGGTACAGTTGATTCTCTTAAACTTCTGATACTCTATGATAGCCTTCTGAAGAGTAGCCTGCTCGTCTGCAGACAGAGGCTTGAAGTTGGTGAAAGTCTTTACGTTATCTTCCAGATGCTCCATATAGGTCATACCGCTCAGAGATACCAGAACTCCGGGAAGCGTTCCTAAGTATCTGAAAGCCCAGGATGCTACGGTGTTGTTAGGGTTCTTCTCCAGGAGCATATTGTTTGCCGCTCTGGAGAGAGAAGCCAGTCTTCCGCCCAGCAGAGGCTCCATAACAATGCAAGGTATCTTGTGCTCTACCAGTGAGTTATAGAGGTACTCACCGTCTATTGCCCAATCAATATAGTTGAGCTGAATCTGAACAAAATCCCAATCGTGTTTATCTATGAAGTAGTCCCAACCCTTTCTGTCTCCGTGGAATGAGAAGCCCAGATTCTTGATGCGTCCCTTTTTCTTCTGCTCCAGAAGATAGTTATAACCTCCAAACTCTTCATATACTCTGTCATAGTCACTTACCTTCCCAAGCGTGTGAAGCAGGTAGTAATCAAAGTAATCCACGCCGCAACGCTGAAGCTGCTCCTCAAAAATTCTTGGAATATCCTCCTTCTTCTTTACATAGTAACCAGGCATTTTGTCTGCCAGAAAGTAACTGTTTCTAGGATATTTTTTGAGTGCATTTCCAATAACTCCCTCGCTCTTTCCGCCGTGATAAACGTATGCAGTATCATAGTAGTTAATACCGTGAGCGTAAGCGTAATCTACCAGTTTCTGAGTCTGTTCCACATCAACAGGGGCGTTTCTGCCCTTACCGTTGGTAGGGAATCTCATACAGCCGAATCCAAGCATAGAAATCATATCTCCGTTTTTGATGTTGCGGCGTTTGTCTACCGGAGTAATCTCTCCGTTAAGTGCTTTTGCCTGGAGGTTGCTGACAAATGGGTTGTTTTTGAAACTCATTGCAGAAACAGTTGCTACAGCTCCCAATCCCAATAGTTTAAGCGCTTTGCGGCGGCTGATATTTTTATCTTCCATAATATGTTACATTTGAGCAGGTTGCGGAGCCTGTCCCATTCTAGGACCTCTTCCAAAACTCCTCATTAATCCTTTCTTAAATTCACTCTCATCATAAATCTGATACTGTTCCTCTGTGAGAATCTTCTTAAGCTTCTTCTCTCTCTTTTCACGTATTTCATTGATTCTCTCCGGAATACTCTTCATCTGGCCGTTTGGTCCTCCCATCATCTGTCCCTGTCCCATTGGAGGTCTTCCGCCACCGCCGCTAAAGCCGCCAGGTCTTCCGCCGCCGCCGCTAAAGCCGCCCGGTCTGCCGCCACCCATTGGAGGTCTTTGGCCGCCTCCTCTGTTAGGGAACAAATCACTCATGGAGTTTGCCTCCTCAAGGAAAATCTTGTAAACTTTCTTGTACTGTTTCTCATCCAGCTGAACCAGAGCGTTCAGAGAGTCTGCGTTTGCCCTTGCTCTGTCTTTTGGTTTAATTCTCTGAGGCTGAGGTCTTTCACCCTTCATCTCCTGAGGGTTTGGATCCTGTGCATTCACTGCTGCAAAAGAAAACAGCAGTGCTGCTGCAAATAAAATAACCTTTTTCATACAACTTATTTTTAACGTTTTTTTAGACTATAATTTCTCTCTTTTGTCAATCCTTGTGAGTAAGTCCCAGCTCAGCACCCTTCTGCTTCATAAGCTCAAAGGCCTGCTCGTAGTTGTTCTCAATCTTCCCGTCCAGAATGGCGTTCTTCACATACTCCTTAATCTCTCCAATCTCTTTAGATGGCTCAATACCAAAGTATTCCATAACCAT
>JAFZIN010000024.1 GCA_017554305.1 Bacteroidales bacterium
AAGAGATCCTTTGTTACCTCGGCGCTGTAAGGCACTCCGTAATAGCCCTCTATGATGCCCCTCTCCTTAACGTCCGCATAGTCATAAATGGTAACGCACGGAAGGTTTGAAGTACCGTTATCCAGTATCTGCTCCAATGAAGCAAGAGCGCAGAAGACCGCATCTGTATTCTCTCCCACAATCACAACCTGAGCAAATTTATCCGGAACAAAAGAGAGAATGTGGCGGTCATATTTATCGAGATTAAAAACAGATCTGTCTGAAAGAGGAGGGTAGTTAAAAAGATTCCTGTCTGCCACTCCGTGTGAAGAGTTGATACCCAGGAAAATACCTGAGCAGCCGCTATTTATATTACCTTTGGCAACTTCCGGTTTCAGCCCATGCTCAGAGAGAATTTGCCTGGCTCTCTCTACAGTAACGTCATCTATCCCCTTCTCCGCATAAATGAATACTTTCTCTGAGAATGAGACATTTATATCAATCACCAACTGCTCTTTAACCTTAGGATAGATGTTATACTGTGCAAAGGAAACCGAACCCATCATAAGCAGTAACAGCGTAAAAATCAAACATTTATTCTTCATATTATAACTCTTTTTCTATTTTCTGAATCATATCAAAGGTAAAACCTCTCTGCTGAGCAAAGGAGTAAAGGGCCGCCTTCTTTTTCAGCTTCAAAGTGCGCTCATCTTCATCCACTTTTTTAGCAAACTTTCTCTCAATCTCCTTCTTCTTTGCAGCAAGAATACTTTTTAACTTGTTTTCTATCAGTTCTTTCTCCCTCTCAACAGCCCCCTGTCCAACATCTCTTTTCACCCCCGCCTCATTAAGTTTCATCATTATCTTCACAGGCCCCCAACCGGAAAACCGCACCTTGTCTCTAACATAGCACTCTGCAAAGCGTGCATCATCTATATATTTATCCTCTTTTAACTCCGCGATAGTTTTCTCCAGCTCCTTTTTTGAAGCCTCCTCTCCAGCCCACTTCTGCAGCTTTGCAAAAGCCTGTTTTTCCGAGAGTTCCTTTTTGGAGCACTCGGCCATAAGCCTGTTCTTTGCCTGCTTAAGATCCATAGCTTTTAAAAGAAATAGCCCAAACTCAAATAAGCGCCAACCTTCTTTTTGTTGTAGTCACTCCAGTGGATGTTAAAGCTGAGCGGACCAATCTTGGTTCTGTAAGAGTATTGAAGTCCAAAACCCCAGAAACCGGAGTGTTTGAAACTGAGCATATTATCAACCTCGTGTCCGCTTCTCAGATAGTTGGCCATAACGTATGCGTAGTGTTTCTTGGCAATGTGGTAACGCAAATCCGTTCTCAAAATAAGGAGCGAGTTGTCAAATACAGAGGTGTAGTTGATTCCTATAAACGGAATCTGGTGATCTACGTAACGTCCTTCCTCCAAGCCTCCTACGTAGTTGTAGAAAGGAAACTCCATCTTGTTTTTGATGTTGATTCTTGTATAGAGCTGAGGAATTACCGCAAACCTTTCCGCAGGAGACCATACACCGGAAATGTTTCCGTAAATGGATGCAAAGGCTTTGAATCCGCCGTGGAATCCCAACATGTAGTAGGCGGCACGCACCTTTGTCTGAATTCCGTTGGTTGGGAAAGACTGGTCATCTCTGTTATCCATCTGAGCCTCAGTAAATACAGAGAGATAGCTCTTGGCCTTTGTATTAACTTCCTTTTCCATCTCGGTTAAGAACCTCACAAACTTGTAGTTATCCAGTCTTACACCCAGGCGGGCATCAAATGTCCTAAAGTATTTAAGGTTAGCAAAGGCAGCCTCCAAACCGTTGTAAATGAACTTGATGTTGTTGCGTGAATCTTTGTCGCTGTAGATGTTTACGTCTGTCTTTTTGAAGTAGTAGTTCACATCCAGTCTTGGGAAATTACGGAATACATATCCGTAACTGAAGTTGGCGTTTGGATTAAAGCCCAGACGGAAATTTATTGCCCCCCTTCCGCCGTGCAGAGTATTCTCCTTAATTCCCAGATGGAGCAGCATTGCCGCAGCCTCCTCAGTATCATAACGGGCACCAATGCTTATTACGTTAGACGGTGCCGGTTTAAAGAAGAACTTGAGAATGTATGCTCCGTTATTTCCCTTATCCTCAGAGAGAAGGAAGGTTACCTGAGAGAAGGCATCCGTTCCGTTAAAGAGAGATATTGCCTGATTAATCTCCTTACCTGAAATAATGTTGTTCTTCTTCAGGCCTGAGAGATTCATAAGCCACTTCTCATCCTCAGGGTCAATACCCTCAAAAAGTATGTTTGTAACGTGGAATGTAGATTCCTGTATATTTCTGGCTTTAAGCACTGTATCATCCGCACCGTTCTGCTCTCCCAAAAGTTTTTTAAGTGCAACCAAAACATCATTCTTCTCATCCGCCGCCTTGTATCCGTTAACAAGCAAAGTATCACAGGCCTCCTTATTAAAACTCATTGTTCCAAACTTAGAAACATCCGGCTTTATGTAGATGTTAGCATCCTTCTTGTTCTCCAAAAACTTCTCGTTACCCATAAGGCTAATGAGCTGAAGCAGAACGGCATCCAAAGATTCCAACTCATCCGGGGCAATAAGGTCAGACTGCACGTCCACCCCTATAACAATATCTGCCCCCTTCTTTCTTGCAATATCCACAGGGAAGTTGTTAACCACTCCGCCGTCTACCAGCACCTTGCCGTCTATCTTAACCGGATTGAAAAAGCCCGGAATAGACATACTTGCCCTCATACAGAGCGGCAGGTAGCCGTGATCCAGCACAACCTCGTCTCCTGTAGAAAGATCCGTTGCAATGCAGGCAAACGGAATAGGAAGTTTGTCAAAACTTATAGAATCCTGATACCCCACTGCCAGGCCGTTAAGAAGGTTGAGCACATTGTTTCCGTTGCAGAATCCGCTTGGGAAGTTCTTAAGAATGGAGCCGGCACTCTCCTCCTCCTTTCTTCCTCTAAGTTCCTTAAAATCTGCACCAAACGGAATGCTTATAAAGTACTTCTCCTCAGAGAGTTTCTTGGAGAAACTCACATCTGAACGCTGCACGCTGTTTGAGAGCAGATAATTCCAGTCTGCATTGGAGACAATGGTATCCAACTGCTTGGAGTCATACCCCATAGCGTAAAGGCCTCCAACCAGGGAACCTATTGACGTTCCAACAATTACATCCGGTCTTATGCCAACCTCCTCCAACTTTCTTATCACTCCTATGTGAGCCACACCCTTTGCTCCTCCGCCGCACAGTACCAATCCCACCTTTACTTTCTTCTTTTTTCTTCCCGATAGATTTCCGTCATCACCCATTCCTTTTTGCGCATAGATGAAAGATGAAACAAGCAGCATTAAAACTACCAGAGAATACTTTAGTAACGCCTTCATAATATGTAAATTAAAGTGGTTATTCATTTTTCTTGTTTCTCTCCTTTATACCGCTCAGCATGCCGCAAGCAGCCTCTATATCCTGCCCTCGTGATGCCCTCAAAGTGGCGGTGATGCCTGCCTTCAGAAGGGTATCTTTAAACTCCTCAATCACTTTCATATCAGATGGTTGAAACTGCGTCTCCCCAATATCGTGAAAGCGGATCAGGTTCACCCTGCACTCCAACCCCTTAAGCATCTTAACCAACGCCCTGGCGTGGCTTACGGAGTCATTGATTCCCTTAAACATTATATATTCAAAACTTACCCTCCGCTGGCCGGTAAAGTCATATCTTCTAATGATTTCCATTGTTCTCTCCAACGGAAAACCCTTCTCTGAAGGCATCATCAAAGCCCTCTCCCCGGCAAACGGATTGTGGAGAGAGATTGCAAGATGGGCCTTGCAGCCATCCAGATATTTCTCAAGCGGAGAGACCTCACCTTCAACAAGAGATTTATTCACCCCTATTGAACTGAGAGTTATCCTTTTAGGACTCCACCCAACACCCCAGTCGGCAGTCAGGCACTCTATTGCCCTAAGCACCTCACTGAGATTATCCAGCGGCTCTCCCATCCCCATAAATACCGCATTGGTAAGGAGTTCAGCCTCCTCAATAAAGAAAAACTGTGAGAGAATCTGAGCGGCATCCAGGTTACCCTTAAACCCCTGCCTTCCGGTCATACAGAACTTGCACCCCATCTTGCAACCTCTTTGAGATGAGACGCATAGAGTGTATCTATCTTCATCGGGAATCATCACCGCCTCCACAAAAGAGCCGCAGTCAAAGAGATACTTCTTGGTTCCGTCCCTGCTTACCGCCGTATATGATGGCATCACTCCCCCCACCTCAAACCGTTCCGCCAAAACGCTCCTTGTCTTCAGTGAGAGGTTTGTCATTAAATCTATGGAAGAGACCCTTTTACGGTAGAGCCAGTCCGCTATCTGCTTTGCTGAGTATGAAGGAAGTGAGAGCTCAGAGCAGAGTTCCCTCAATTCATTCAAAGATTTACCTAACAGTTTCTCCTTCATACCCTCCAAAGATAGATAAATCTTGCCAAAAGAGCGGGCATTTTGAAAAATTTTAGGCATTGACAAAACCTGTCAATTAGAGGATTTAATTTTGCAGTGAAATTGATTGAAGAAAGCAACCAAATTTGAGTATATTTGTGGAGTTATTACTAACAATTAAAAAAATATAGATTATGGCTAAAGAGAAAGTAGCTGCCGATGTGCAGAGCGAGAAAGTTAACGCAGAGAAGCTTAAGGCCTTACAGGCTACACTGGACAAGATTGAGAAAGATTTCGGCAAGGGGACGATAATGAAGCTGGGAGACCAGCCTAAGTTTGATGTGTCCATAATCCCTTCCGGATCAATTTCTTTGGATCACGCATTGGGAATAGGAGGTTATCCGAGAGGAAGAGTAATTGAGATTTACGGCCCGGAGAGCAGCGGTAAGACAACCCTTGCTATCCACGCTATTGCCGAGGCTCAGAAACAGGGCGGCATTGCCGCTATCATTGATGCGGAGCATGCATTTGACAGAACCTACGCCAAGAAGCTGGGTGTCAATGTAGATACGCTTCTTATCTCTCAGCCGGACAATGGAGAGCAGGCATTGGAGATTGCAGACTCTCTTATCCGTTCCGGTGCGGTAGATATTGTAGTTATAGACTCCGTTGCAGCCCTTACGCCAAAGGCTGAAATTGAGGGAGATATGGGAGACAGCAAGATGGGTCTTCAGGCAAGACTTATGAGCCAGGCTCTCCGTAAACTTACTGCAAATATCAGTAAGACAAATACTTGCTGCATCTTCATCAATCAGCTTAGAGAGAAGATAGGCATTATGTTCGGTAACCCGGAGACAACAACCGGAGGTAACGCACTTAAGTTCTACGCCTCCGTCCGTCTGGATGTGAGAAAGTTAACCCAACTCAAAGACGGAGATGATGCTACAGGTAACCGCGCAAGAGTAAAGGTGGTTAAGAACAAGATGGCTCCTCCTTTCCGCAAGGCTGAGTTTGATATCGTATTCGGCGAGGGTATCTCCAAGGTTGGAGAGATTGTAGACCTTGGCGTTGAGTTTGATATCATCCACAAGAGCGGAAGCTGGTTCAGCTACAATGACTCCAAACTTGCACAGGGCAGAGACGCTGTAAAACAGTTGCTTAAAGACAACCCTGAACTCTGTGAAGAGATTGAGGCCAAGGTTAGAGAGGCTCTCAAGGGCGTCAAAGACTAAATGATAGATCAGGCCACCATAGCAAGAATTCGCGATGCTATAGACATCGTACAGGTAATCGGAGACTTTGTTCCACTAAAGAGGCAGGGCTCCGATTACGTGGCTTGTTGTCCTTTCCATCAGGAGAAAACTCCAAGTTTCCACGTCTCACCTTCAAGACAATACTTCAACTGCTTTGGCTGTCATGAGAAGGGCAATGCCATTACCTTCCTTATGAAGCATGAGCAGATGACCTACACTGAGGCACTTAAGTGGCTGGGGGACAAATACGGAATAGAGGTTAAAGAGAGTGTGGAGAGGCCGGAAGATTTGGAGAGAAGAAACCATCGGGAGGCTCTGCAAATAATAAATGAATATGCAGGTAATGTCTTTACCAACACACTGTTCAATACGGAAGAGGGTAAAGCTGTAGGTCTCAGTTACTTTCATGAGCGTCAGTTTACAGAGAGCACTATAAAAGAGTTTGCGCTGGGTTACTCTTTAAGGGAGAAAGATTCCTTCTACCGTGCCGCCGTTGCTGCGGGTTACAAGAAGGAACTGCTTCTGGAACTGGGACTTGTGGTTCAAAAGCAGGATGGAAAATATGCCGGTGAGATTGTAGACAAGTTTAATGAGAGGGTAATCTTCCCTATCCGCTCGGTAAACGGAAAGATTGTGGCTTTTGGCGGCAGAATCCTCTCCAAAGAGAAGAGTCCGGTTAAGTATATGAACTCTCCGGAGAGCGAGATCTATCAGAAAAAGAGGGTTTTATACGGACTATACGAGGCAAAGAGCACCATTTCTCAGCAGAAAAACTGCTATCTGGTAGAGGGTTACACAGATGTAATCTCTATGCACCAGGCGGGAATCTGCAACGTTGTTGCAAGCTGCGGCACCGCTCTTACAGAGGAGCAAGTGCTTCTTTTAAAGAGATTTACACAGAAGATTACCATCATCTATGACGGAGACAACGCCGGTATTAACGCCGCTTTGAAGGGAATAAATATGTTCCTTCAGAAGGGAATGAACGTTAAGGTGGTTCTGATTCCGGACGGTGATGACCCGGATTCCTTTGCCCGCAAACATAACAAGCAGGAGCTGGAAGAGTTTCTGGCCTCCGCAGAGGAAGACTTTATAAACTATCAGCACCGCACACTCAAACAGAGGGTTAAAGATGACCCTTACCAGGAGGGTGTGATGATAAATGAGATTGCCCTAAGTGTCTCAATGATAGAAGATACCGGCATCCGTTCAGCATACGTCAATAATGCTGCAGATATGCTGGGCATAACAAGAGATGAGTTCCAGGAGAAGGTGATGTCTCTCCGCACGGAGAGAAAGAACAGTAACAACGGATACATTTCCGGTCAGAGAGGATTCTCAACCACACCGGCCAACTACAAGAAAGCGGTTGCGCCTCCAAAGGAGAAAGATGAAAAGAGTGCAGATGAACTTAAGAGATGCGAGCAGGATCTTCTCTACTTCCTGCTTAAGTTTGGAAGAGAGACTCTTCACAATTTTCAAAATGCCCAGTGGGGCAAAGAGAGGGTTTACGAACCAACTGTAGCTGAGTATATTAGAGAGGCTCTAGCTGTAGATTCGCTGGAGATTTCAGACCCTGTTCTTAAGAGAATCTATGAGGATTATTTTAAGAACGTAACTCAGGCAGAGAGCGCAACGGAGGTGGAAAGATACTTTGTGAGCAGTATGGATCCGGATATTTCCAACGCTGCAATTCAAATAATATCATCCTCTTACCGCTTCCGCAGTGAGAAGATAGAGAACTCCGTTGAGGGTGTAAGCAAGAGGCTCTCCGCAGTTTTGCCAAGAACAGTCTATGTTTACAAGTCCAAAGTGATTAACACTCAACTGGAGAAATTAAAGCAGCAGCTCTATGCTTTAGATGCAAGCCAGGAGGCTGAGATAAAGGCTCTTACGGAAAAGATACAGCAACTCACAATCATAAAGAGCAAGTTGTTGAGAGAAGCTAAATTTGCTCGTTAAATGAAAATAGAACAGATATAAAATATGGAGAAAAAATTTAAAAGACATCTTATTACGGCGGCACTTCCTTACGCAAACGGAAGCGTTCACATTGGTCACCTTGCAGGAGTTTACGTACCTTCTGACATCTATGTACGCTATCTGCGTCTAAAGGGAGAGGAGGTATTGTATATATGCGGAAGTGATGAGCACGGTGTTCCTATCACATTCAAAGCCAAAGATTTAGGATGCTCACCTCAGGAGATTGTAGATAAGTATCACGCAATAATCAAAGATTCGTTCAACAGGTTTGGAATAAGTTTCAGCATCTACTCCAGAACAAGTTCAAAGATTCACGAGCAGACCGCTTCTGAGTTCTTTGAAAAACTTTACAAGGAGGGCAAGTTCGTTGAGAAGGAGAGCGAGCAGTTCTATGATCCTGTTGCACAAGTCTTTCTGGCAGACAGATACATTATGGGTACCTGCCCTAAGTGCGGCAATGATAAGGCTTACGGAGACCAGTGTGAAAAGTGCGGAAGCACCCTCTCACCGGATGAACTCATTGAACCTCATTCACGCCTGAGCGGAGAGAAGCCTCTTAAGAAGATGACCAAGCACTGGTATCTTCCTTTGGATCAGTATGAAGGCTGGCTTAAGGAGTGGATACTTGACGGCCACAAAGAGTGGAAGATAAACGTTTACGGCCAGTGCAAAAGCTGGATAGACGGAGGTCTCAAACCAAGAGCAGTTACCAGAGATTTGGACTGGGGAGTTCCAGTTCCGCTGGAGGATGCAAAGGGCAAGGTTCTCTACGTTTGGTTTGACGCCCCAATAGGTTACATTTCCAATACCAAAGAACTCCTTCCGAACGATTGGGAGAAGTGGTGGAAGAGCCAGGATACCAGAATGATACACTTCATTGGAAAAGACAACATTGTATTCCACTGCATTGTATTCCCGGCTATGCTTAAGGCTTACGGAGACGGCTATATTCTTCCGGAAAACGTACCTGCAAACGAGTTCCTCAACCTTGAGGGAGACAAGATTTCCACCTCAAGAAACTGGGCTATCTGGCTGGAGGAGTACCTTGCAGATTTCCCAGGCCAGCAGGATGTTATGCGTTACGTACTCTGTGCCAACGCACCTGAGACCAAAGACAATGACTTTACCTGGAAAGATTTCCAGGCAAGAAACAACAGTGAACTGGTTGCCATCTACGGTAACTTTGTAAACCGTGCATTGGTTCTCACTCACAAATACTTTGGCGGCAAAGTTCCTCAGTACCAGGAGAGTGACCTTACCCCTACAGACAAAGAACTCATTGCTTCCATACCTCAGATAACAGAAAAGATTCAGAGCAACCTGGATCAGTTCAAGTTCAGAGATGCAGTTAAAGAGGCAATGAACCTTGCAAGACTGGGTAACAAGTATCTTACAGATACAGAGCCGTGGAAGGTATTCAAGACAGATCCTAAGAGAGTTGCCGTTATACTTAACCTCTCTCTGCAACTCTGTGCTAACCTGGCAATTGCATTTGAGCCGTTCTGCCCGTTCTCATCCAAGAAACTGCAGGCTATGCTCAACCTCGCTCCAAAGAATGATGAGGTTTGCCCAACCAGCGCTCCTAACGGAAAGGTAAGATGGGAGAACCTTGGCCGCATAGATTTCCTTGAGGCAGACTCCCCTATCAACCAGGCGGAACTTCTCTTCAGCAAAATTGAAGATGATGTTATAGATGCTCAGCTTCAGAAACTTGCAAACACCAAGAAACAGAATGAGGAGAAAGAGGCACAGGAGGCTGCCAAACAGGTTGCTCCTCAAAAGGATGAGTGCACCATTGAAGATTTTGACAAGATGGATATCCGCACCGCAACCGTGCTTGCAGCGGAGGCAGTTCCAAAGACAGCCAAACTGCTACGCCTTACCATTGATACCGGCATAGACCAGAGAGTTATTGTTTCCGGTATTGCAGAGTACTACAAGCCTGAAGATATGGTGGGCAAACAGATCTGCATCCTTGCCAACCTCAAACCTCGCACAATCAGAGGCATAGAGAGCAAGGGCATGATTCTTATGGCCAAAGACCAGAGCGGCAGGATGAGGTTCATCACCCCTCAGGAAGTAATGGTCAACGGTGCCCAGATAGGCTAACCAATAAAAAACAAATGAATAGTATGGGGTGATCAAAAGTCACCCCTTCTTTTTGCGCCTGCTACCCGTTATCTAAAGACCCATTACTCTGAATTTGAAAAAATCATTATATTTGTTATTGTAAAACACAGAAAGTGTTTGGTGTTCTCGTTTACGAATCTGGAAAATTCAAAAATGAGAGAGAATATCCAAAGCTTCTCCGTGCAATTCATTGTGATTTGCGCGTGGTGGTGGTTGGTTATTTTATCTCAAGGGTTTTCCAGAACCTGTAAACTAGAATAACCGTCAGCGCCACGCTTTCTTTTTGTTAAATCTGACTAGGCGTTGGTCAAAAAAACTGGTTCTATGAAAATCATCTTCTTAGAAGGGGATTCTAATACAGGAAAAACGACTGCGTTGAATGACCTCTTCAATCAATTAAAACCTTATGCCGAAGGGCAAATTGAATCAAAACAGTTAGGAGCAGATCCTCTAGACAGGGTTGCTGTAATTCCTCTTAAAGGAAAGCTGATAGGTATTTGTTCTTTGGGCGACTATAAAGTATTGATATTTGTATATCTTGGATATCTGTTAGCTAAAGGTTGCTCTACCGTTATCTTGGCTAATAGCCTGTTTTCTATTCCACAATATTTGATAACTGAATTGGGAGGGGTTGAAGAAGTTGTAGAAAAGAAAGCCGCTACAGACGAAGATAATAAAAGGGTTGTTAAAATCTTGAAAGAAAAACTGTTAAAATAGATTCAAGATCATGAAAGGTTTTAAAGTATTATTTATTCTTGGCCTGATATCTCTTACTATAACAGGGTGCAAATCTTCTTCATCAGAATCCTCTTCTGACTCAAAAGATAAATTATCGTGGTTATATGAAAGTAGAATAAACTCAATAGGACCACAATTGTTGAAAACTTATTATAACGATGTTGGTCATTTTTCAATGTGGTATTATGGACAGGCGGCCTCTTATAATGAACTAGATAATGATTTAAAAGATTTTTCTGATGAAAGTACTTTCTTAAATAATTATTCCTCGTCATGCGTTTATAAGGAGGAGTCTTATTTAACAGATAACGAAGATTATTACGTAAAAGTCGTATACAAATATACATCTAAAGACTCTCGATTAAATAGTCTTTTTCTCCCGGCGTTTATTCAGATAAATAAGACATCTCAAGAGACTTCTTTTAACTATCCCAATTTGGTGTATTATAAGGGGATAAACTCCAAATTATCTGCTTTAGAATGGTTTGATGAGAGAGGCTATTAATGCTTTTGCACATTTGATAATATGAAGTTAGGCTTTAGGGTAGTAATACCGATAATATTACAAATTAAATCTATGAGTATGAGATTATTGCTTAAATTTGAAATATTTGTTATTATTTCAACTGTCCTGTTAGGATGTCATTCTTCAACTTCATCATCCTCTTCTTCTCGTGATTTATTTCAGTTATACAAAAATGAAATATCCCTAGTCGGGTCTGATATCTTAAACTTAACATATGGGAAGCAAGGTTTTGCTGTTTTGCACAATGATAAAGGACAGTGGATTAATAGTTATTCTACGTCATGTGTTTACAAAGAAGAGTCGTATTTAACAGACGAAGAAGATTACTATTTGAGAGTCATATATAAATATACTTGTAAGCAAGATGTTGTTGTTTCAAAGGAAATGTATGCACCCGCACTGGTAAAGATTAATAAAAAAACGAAAGAAGTATCTTATTCCTATCCAAAATGTTATGAATCCAAAAGGGATGCAATGAACTGGCTAGATAATATGGAATATTAAAAACCAAAAAAGCTCGGGAACTCCGAGCTTTTTTTTTGCGCCTGCACAAGGACTTGAACCTAGGACCCCATGATTAACAGTCATGTGCTCTAACCAACTGAGCTATGCAGGCATCCCTTTTGGGACTGCAAAAGTATATTTTTTTTGATAATCCTCCAAATCTTTTAGAATAATTATAATTAATCCCCAAAATAGATAACTTTGCAGCACAAAGAAGAGAAAAATGAATAGCGAGTTCCTTTCCGGTCTGTTTAGGGATATCATCCTCAGAGAGGGAGAATTGATACTTCCGTTTATGGGGTCCATCTTATTGGAAGATGTACCTGCATCCTTCTCGGAGGACGGTATGGTTGTTACCCCGCCTTCAAAGAAATTGGTCTTTAACAACTACAATCTCTCTTCAAATGATATCCTGCTCAACGAGTATGCAAAGAGGCGTGAAATCTCCCGTTTTGCGGCAAAGCAGGCTCTTTACAAAGACCTGGAAGAACTTAGAACTCAAGCGGAAAAAGAGGGCGTTCTTACCCTTGAAGGTTTTGGAACTTTCAGATTCACAAACAGGGACGGCTACACTGTAGATCCCGCTCCAGGTTTTGTTATCTCCACAGATACTTTTGGTCTTACGGCCATTGACCTGAATGAGCAGCCTGTTGCAGAGCCGGAACAGCAGCCTGTTGCAGATCCGGAGCCGCAGCCTGTAGTTGAACCTCAGCCGGCCGCAGAAGAGCCAGTAGCAGAGCCTGTTGCTGAGACAGTTGCAGCCGTTGAGCAAGCTGTAGCAGAGGAAAAGGCAGAAACAAAAGAAGAGCCGGCGGCACAAGAGCCAACTGCAGAAGAACAAGTTGCAGAGTCAGTTGCAGAACAGGTAGCAGAAGAGACTGCAGAAGAAACTGCAGCAGAAACTGCAGAAGAGGAGGTTACAGAGACTCCTGCAGAAGAGATAATGGAGGAAGAAGAAGTTCAGACTGATGAGCCGGTTGCAGAAGAACCTGCGGAAGAACCTGCAGCAGAGAAAGTTGCAGAGGTTCCTGTAAAAAAGAGCGGCGCTTATAAGGCTCTGATTACTATACTAGTAATAGTGATTGTACTGCTGGTTGCAGCAGCGCTTATCTACATATTCAGAGATTCACTTAGGCCTATCCTTGAGGAGATTCTTTACAGTGATGAGGAGATAAAAATCATTCATTACAAACTCTAACTACTGAGATATTTTTCTGCGGGCCTGGGCGCTTTTACGGAGTCCCAAAGGTCCTAGTATTATGTCTTTTATACGGGAGACGCGCTTTGAGTGGTTGCGGTTGTTCTCTACCAGCTTGATGAATTTTTCTTTGTTAATTGAGCGGAGGCGGCAGTAATCGTCTATTACCTTGTCCATTATCTTTTTGTCAAAGTGAATGCTGCTGATATCCTTGGCGCACTTGTTAAGCGAGCGGTTGTTGAACTGTACGCGGTTAAGGTCTATCAGCTGAAAACGGTAGTGGCCGTCAATAACTTTGTAAAGAATATTGTCTACGTTAAAGTCATTGTGAACCAGTTTCTTAGAGTGGAAGTCCACAATAAAGTCCGTGAACTCTTTTAAGAACTGTTCCATCTGATCTTTTTTTTCCGGGCTTTCAAAATCCTTAACACTTCTGTAGTCTGTGTAGAGTGAAATATAGCAGCCGGTGTGGAAGAAGAGTCCCTTTTTCTTCTCAACGTAACCTATTGGAGCGGGGACATCTATTCCCATACTTTTAAGACGCAGTGAGTAGTTGTATGAACGCTTTGCCTTTGTTGGGCGAATGAAGGTGTACACAACGCGGTTGAACTCGGTTGGTTTGCGGAATCGTTTTACAACCATTCGAACTCCGTCTGCCGTTACATCTTCTACTATGTTACGGAAGGCACGGTATGTTTCTGACGCATTATACGAGTGAGAGAGAACGTTCTCCACAAAACCCTTTAAAGCAATAAATTCCGGATTGACAACTACTTTCATACTCTTTACTTTCTGCACTTACAAAGATAGTTTAAATAGGCCATAAAACAAAAGGAGGGAAGCCTTTGCCTCCCTCCTCTAGTTTGTAAGAAGTTCAAATTATCTAATAACAACAACACGGTTGAGTGTCTTGTCTTTAGCACTGAACTCCATAGTTCCGCCAAGGTTCTTATCAGAGATCTTGTAGTTTCCACCGCAAGCCTTGATAACCTTCAAAACTGCATCCAGACGATTCTGGCCGAGTTTCTCGTTAGTCTTAGCAGAACCTGTTGCGCTGTCTGCTGCACCGCAAATCTCAAATACGCGATCCTTGCTGTTCTCCATAGAGGTCTGAACAAAGTACTTGATACTGTTAACCTGATCCTCTGTAAGAGTTGCCTTTCCGAGTGGGAAGTAAACTGCAAATGGAGCAGGAGTGTACTTGGTCTCGCCCTTTACGATGATAGTCTCAGCCGGCTTCTTAGCCTTCTCTGCGTCAAGGTCATCCTTAAGCTTATTGTTCTTTGCGTTGATGTCCTCAAGAGCACCGTTGAGATCCTTAATCTTGTTGTTAAGAGGAGTTACGTCAACAGCTGCGTGTGAACGGTGGAACTCTCTGTTCCTGAACTGATAAGCAAGACCGAGAGCTACAGTTCCCATATACTCTCTGCGATGGTGTCTTGTATCACCGTCAAGTGACTGATGGAACATAGACTGGTTAACATCCAAAGTAACGTCCAAAGCGGAGCATACGCGGAACATTGTGTACAAACCAACGGTAGCAGCAAACTCACGGGTTCCCTCTTTGCGGAAGTTCTTCTGGCCAGGAGCAAACATTACCATAACACCTGCACCAACGTATGGAGCAAAGTCTACAAAACGGTCTGATCTGTAGCCGCCAATAACGTTGGAGATGTTCCACATAACATCACCTCTGAAATAGTGAGGACGGAACTTCTGAATATAGCCGTAGCTATAAGTGTCAGCAGGGTCTACAAACTGATTTCCAGACCATGCAGGAGTAGCAGGGCTTACTTTGTCATTGTAGTAGAATCCTCTGGCCTTTCCGCCATACCATCCGAGTCTGATACCTACAGATGGGGTAATCCACTTACCTATGTAAGCCTGGAGAGAATGACGTGCTCTGTCCTTGAAGTTGAGCTGATGATCCTGCTCTCCCTGATACCAGTTGATACCACCGGCAACGCCAATGAATACGTTGTCAAACAGACGGTTAGTCTCGTAAGGGCCTCTCTTGGTCTGAGCCTCAGCACCTCTAACAACCTGTGCATTAACGCTTACTACTGCAAGCGCGCATACAGCAACAGTTACAAATAGTTTTTTCAAATTCATATTAGTTAATTTTTGGTTTACTTTCATTTTTGCATATAGCAATTGCAAATATAGTAATAAAATGCCATAAATCAACACATACAATAAAAAAAAGCCGCTCCCTGAGGAACGGCTTAATTTCTTAACCTAATTGTAATTATTTAATAACAACTACACGGTTGAGAGTCTTGTCAGTCTGGCTGAACTGCATTGTACCACCAAGGTTCTTGTCTGAAATCTTGTAGTTACCGCCGCAAGCCTTGATAACTTTCAAAACTGCGTCAAGACGAGCCTGACCGAGTTTCTCGTTAGTCTTAGCAGAACCAGTTGCGCTGTCAGCAGCACCGTCAATCTCGAATACGCGGTCCTTGTTAGTAGCCATTGCATTCTCAACAAAGTACTTAATGCTGTTAACCTGAGCCTCAGTAAGAGTAGCCTTGCCAAGTTTGAAGTAAACTGCAAATGGAGAAGGAACGATCTTAGTCTCACCTTCCTTAACAATTACAGTCTCACCCTTCTTCTTACCCTTCTCTGCTGCGAGCTCGTCCTGGAGCTTCTTGTTGAGAGCGTTAGCGTTCTCAATTGCAGAGTTGAGATCCTTAATCTTGTTGTTGTAAGGAGTTACGTCAACAGGAGCGTGTGCTCTTGAGAACTCTCTGTTCTTGAACTGATAAGCGAGACCGAGAGATGCAGAAGCAATACCCTCACGACGACGACCGCCAACCTCGCCCTCATATCTCTGGTTTACCAAGCTGCCGTTAACATCCAAAGTGATGTCCAAAGCAGCAGCAACGCGGAACATTGTGTACAAACCAACTGTTGTAGTGAATTCTGGGTGACGAGCATACTTGCCGGCAACTTTCTTCTCAGCTTTGTTCCACATAACACCTGCACCAATGTAAGGAGCAAAGTCAACAAAACGATCTGATCTGTAACCGGAAATAGCGTTAGAGATGTTCCACATAACGTCACCTCTTACATAGTTCTGGTTGAATTTCTGCTTCCAAGCAGCACGGCCGTCCTTATCAGCAACAGGACCAACAACGTAAGCATTATTTCCATTGTAAGTAAGACCTGTAGCCTTAATTCCGTAGTAACCAATTCTAAGACCTACGCAAGGAGTAACCCACTTTCCGATATAGCCCTGAACAGCAGGAGCCAATCTCTTGGTGAATTTCATCTTAGGATCATTTTCACCGAAATACATGTTAACACCGCCGGCTGCACCGATAAATACGTTATCGAACAAGCCGTTAGTCTCATAAGGGCCTCTTTTGGTTTGAGCCTCAGCACCCTTAACAACCTGTGCATTTACGCTAGCTGCAGCTAAAGCGAAAATAGCAATTGTTAAAAAGAACTTTTTCATTTTAAAATGAGTTTATGTTAATAGTTTAAAATAGTCGATTCTTGTTCAACCAGCCACAAATGTATGATTATTTTCGCATTTAGCCAAAAAAATCACCAATTTGTGGCCGGAAATCTTCCGTTTTTACTCCTGAGGGTCAAGTTTTACCGTAATTCTGTTACCCTTTTCTACAATTTTACGGCCCAAAGCCTGGATGTTCTCTTTTGTAACAATTTTGTCAATAATCTCATCCGTAACCACACCGTCATAGCCGTTATTATTGTAATAGTTCTCAAGAAGACCCTGCCAGTAAGACTGCTGCTTCTTTGATTCAGGAATGTTTTTCTTAAGCATCTCAATGGTTTTGGTCATCTCCTCATCTGTAGGACCCTCTTTGGCCATATCATCCATTCCCTTGTAAGCTCTCTCAATAAGGGTGGCAACCTTCTCCTTACCGGTATTGAATGAGATCTCAAAGTAGTATCTCTCATTAGGTTTGGTTGTAATGTTTCCGGTTGCGCTAGGAGTGTAAGTTCCGCCGTCCTCCTCTCTGAGGGAGCTGAGGTAACGCATTCTCATAATGTATCTGAAAGCGTTCATTACCAGGGTGTTCTCCGGAGTCTTCTCAGTCTCTCCGTTGTAAACGATTGCTACATAAACAACCGGGTTCTTCATCTGAGCGCTCTCTGTAACTTCAAATGTGCCGTCTGCAGGATAGAGTTTGTGGTCTGCAATCTCACGAGCCTTCTTGCTCTTTACAGGAAGAGAAGCAACATACTTCTCTACGAGAGGCTTAATAGTCTCAATATCAAAGTCTCCAACAAGGTACAGCTTAGCGCCTACAGCATCTCCAAAGAGAATCTGATGACCCTTCTTAATATCATTGATGTTAACCTTGTCAACTATCTCCTTGCTGAAGATCTCTGCTCTTGGATTGTTGTTGTTCTCTACGTTGTTGAGGAGATACTGGAACTTATACTCCGGAGAGTTCTCAATGTTCTGAGCAAGAACCTTCATAGTGGAGAGGGTAGATTCAAACTCCTTCTCGTCACTTCTTGGCTGAGTGTACTCCAGATAGAGAAGCTGCATAGCAGTCTCAATATCCTTGGTAGAGCAGCTGCCGGATACACCGCTGTAACTCTCATTTACATAGTTAGATACGCCTACGCTCTTGCCTGCAAGCATCTTCTGAAGAACGCTCTCAGAGAAACCTGCGGTTCCGCTGTTGCTCTTATAGAAGTAGAGTACATCGTTCTCAAAACTTGGAACTATCTCTGCAGGCAGGATAGATCTTCCACCCTTCTGAACAAGATCTATGGAGATTTTGTCTTTGTTAACGTCTGTAGGATAGAGATATACCTCAACTCCGTTGCTCAGTGTCCAAACTGTGCAATCAAGATATCCTTTGGCACTCTTTTTAATCTTTCCGTCCTTAATTGAAGCAGGATCCAGAAGTTCCTTTGCAATCTCCTCACTCTTAAGAGGCTGAACCTCTGCGGCATATCCCTCCTTTACATAGCTCAGGAGCTGCTCCTCTGTAGGAACAACAACACCCTCTTTAGCAGGTGCCGCAAAGAATACAACATTGTTTGTATAAGGCATAATGCCCTGTGCAACAGCACGGTTAACCATATCAAGATTAACCATGGCCAGTAACTCTTTTGCAAGAGAGTTAAGGTATGCAGGATCACAGTATGGCTCGTTGTTGAGGAAGTACTGAACGTACTGGTTTGCCAACTGACGGTTGTTTCTGGTGGCAGCCTTATCTTCTATTGACTGGTAAGTGCGAAGCATTGAAGCCTTTGCTCTGTCAAACTCCTCCTGGGTGAAACCAAACTTCTCCATCTGACGAACCATCTCTATTGCCTTCTTAACGGCCTCTTCGTTCTGATTGTCCTTTACAACTACCTGACAGAGAACGCCGTCCATAGGCTCCATAAGGCTTGTCATTGCAAAAGCAGACTGAACAAACGGAGCGTCCGGTTCCTTTGAAGCATCGCTGAAGCGCTCGTTAGCCATACTTGTAATAAGGCTCTTGAGAACGTTGATAAGGAATCCAGGCTTGGTTGTCTTGTAGGCCTTAGGCATAGCCGGCTGCTTGTTAATAAGCATAAATGAAGAGGCAAATACCTCAGGATCTGTGAAAATCTTTACCAGAGGTTCTGCATTGTCCGGTACTGTAATCTTCTCTTTTACAGGAGTCTGCTCTTTCTTTGGAATAATGCTGAAGTACTCCTTTATTTTACTCTCGATATAATCTATATCTACATCACCTACTACTACAATAGCTTGGTTTGCAGGGTAGTACCAGGTTTTGTAGAAGTTTACGAGTTCCTGAGGATCAAATGTAGAAAGGCACTGCTCGTCTCCTATAACGTTGCATGTTGCATACTTGGAGTCCTTAAATAGAACGCTGAAGAGAGCCTCCTGCTGACGTCTCTGGGCGTTGTTGCCGCCTCTCCACTCCTCTATAATAACGCCTCTCTCCTTCTCAACCTCACCAAAATCATTGGTTACAAAGGCAGCGTCGTTCTGAAGAATTACCAGGGCGGTATCTACAAGGAACTGCTTGTCTGTAGGAATGGCGTTGAGTGTGTATACGGTATTCTCAACTCCGGTCATAGCATTAACGTTTCCTCCGAATACAAGACCGTTCTTCTCTAAGTATGAGAGCATTGTGTTACCAGGGAAATCTTTGTTTCCGTTAAAGCACATGTGCTCCAAAAAGTGAGCAAGTCCTCTCTGGGCAGGAGTCTCGTTAATTGCACCCACGTTGGTTGCAATGTAGAACTCGGCCCTCTTCTCAGGGTTTGCATTCTTCTTAATAAAATAGGTAAGACCGTTTTCCAGTTTACCGACTCTTACGGTAGAGTCCATCTCCAAATACTCCATCTGGTACTGGCCGAATGAGAATGCGGCAATCAGCATCATAGAAAGGAGAATCACAAACTTTTTCATATCTAAAACTTTTATTTGGTTTATTCCTACATATAATGACGTATGAAATCCTACAAAGCTACACTTTTTTCATCTTTTTTTTAATGAAAGCTCCCAAAAGGTGCAAAATAGAGGTGAGATTTGGAGGTATAATACTTTTTCTTATCTTTGCAGCCCATTTACAAACAAAATTTAAAAGAGATGTTAAAGAATTACGAAACCGTTTTCATTGCAACTCCCGTTTTGTCTGAAGCTCAGATGAAGGAAACGGCGGCCAAGTACATCTCCCTTATAAAGGAGAACGGCGGCAAGGTTGTCAGTGAAGAGGATTGGGGGCTGAAGAAACTTGCCTACCCTATCCAGAAGAAGACCTCAGGTTTCTATCACCTGGTAGAGTTCCAGGCAGAGCCTGATTTTGTAGAAAAGCTTGAGACACAGTATCGCAGAGATGAGAGAATCATACGTTTCCTCACCTTTGCAATGGACAAAGATGCTGTTGCTTACGCAGAAAAGAGAAGAGCAAACTGGGCTGCCAAGAAGAGCGGCGCAGCTGCTGAGAAAAAAGAGACTAACGAATAACAGGAGGAAGAATTATGGCACAGAGAAATGATGAAAATACAGATATCCGCTATCTGAACCCTGTTACCGTAGAGGTAAAGAAGAAAAAATACTGCCGCTTTAAGAAAGCCGGTATTAAGTATGTAGATTACAAGGATGCAGAGTTTCTGAAGAAGTTCCTCAACGAGCAGGGAAAGATTCTCCCTCGCCGTCTTACCGGAACATCTCTGAAGTTCCAGAAGAAAGTGGCTCAGGCTATTAAGCGTGCCCGTCACCTTGCTTTGCTCCCTTATGTTACTGACCTTTTGAAATAAGGAGGAGAGATGGAAGTTATTCTTATTCAGGATGTCCGCAAGTTGGGACACAAAAATGATATCGTAAACGTAAGAGACGGTTACGCAAACAATTTCCTTTTCCCTCAGGGACTTGCAATCTTGGCAACACCTTCTGCAAAGAAGCAGCTTGCTGAGAACATCAAGCAGAGGGCTCACAAGGAGGAGAAACTTATGGCTGATGCTAAGGCTGTTGCAGAGAAGCTCAGCGCAGTTTCAGTTACTATTCCTACCAAGGTAAGCCAGACCGGTAAGATCTACGGTTCAGTTAACAATATCCAGGTTGCAGAGGCTCTCGCAGCTCAGGGATATGAGATTGACCGCCGCAAGATTGAAATTAAGGATGCAGACAAGGTTACCGAAATTGGAAACTACGAGGCAATCATTGACCTTTACAGAGGCGTTGAGGCTAAAGTTAAGGTTATCGTAGTAGACGAGGAGGGAAAGGTTACAGAGAAGAAGGCTGAATAATCAGTCAATCATCCAAGTAAATAAAGAAGGGGTGACCAGTTAGGTCACCCCCTCTTTTTTTCAATAAGAAAGGTTATTACTTCTTAGCGCAAGCTTTCTTTGCACAAGCCTTCTTTGCAGGGGCCTTCTTTGCAGGAGCTTTCTTAGCAGCAACCTTCTTTGCAACTGCCTTCTTTACAGTAGCAACTTTCTTTGCAACAGCCTTCTTTACAGCAGCTTTCTTAGCAGGAGCAGCCTTCTTTACAGCAGCAACCTTCTTAGCTACGGTCTTCTTAGCAGCAGCAACTTTCTTTGCAACAGTCTTCTTAGCAGCAGCTACCTTCTTTACAACAGCCTTCTTTACAGCAGCTTTCTTTGCAGCTGGTTTTGCAGCCTTCTTAGGAGCAGCTTTCTTTACGACTTTCTTTGCAGCTGGCTTTGCAGCAGCTTTCTTTGCAGGGGCCTTCTTTGCAGGCGCCTTCTTTGCAACTTTCTTTGTTTCCATAATATTAGTATAAGATTGTTAGTGTTAGTGCCTTATTTATTGATCTTAGATGCAGGTGCATTCTTGAGAAGCTCTACCAGATACTTCCAGCATTTCTCAACGGATGCAATCTCAACTCTCTCATCAGGTGAGTGAGGTGAGTAGATTGTAGGACCGAATGAAACCATATCCCAGTTTGGATAAGCGGCTCCCAAAATTCCGCACTCAAGTCCTGCGTGAATTCCGGTAACCTCAGGCTCCTTGTTGTAAAGGCCTTTGTAAACATCCTTTGCAACCTTAAGTATAGGAGAGTTCATATCCAACTGCCATCCTGAGTAACCGCCTGAGAAGTTGCAGGTTCCGCCTGCAAGTTCAACAATTGCTCTCATGCTCTCTGCAAGATCATACTTGGATGAATCTACAGAACTTCTCATAAGTGAGTGAACCTTAATGGTCTTAGCCTCCTGCTGAACAATAGCCATATTGTTGGAAGTCTCTACGAATCCTGCAACGGTGTCACTCATTCTGTTAACTCCGTTAGGAATAGCGTAGATTGCCCTTACAATTGCAAGAGCTGTATTCTTCTCAATAGCAGGCTCTTTCTCCTTAACAGGAGCAATAGTAACCTTAAGATCCTTATCTGTGTATTTGTATTTCTCAGTTACCTCTTTTCTTACCTTAGAAACTATAGCGGCAACCTTTCTCTCATTCTTCTTAGGAATTGCAACAATTGCATGAGCATCTCTTGGGATAGAGTTGCGGATGCTTCCTCCTGCAATCTTGCAGAGACGAACGTTGAGATCTCTCATAACAGGAACAAGAATTCTTGAGAGGATCTTGTTTGCATTTGCTCTGTAGAGAACAATGTCCATTCCTGAGTGACCGCCAATAAGACCGCTTACTGCAATCTTCTTAAATACGTATCCTGCAGGAACTTTCTCTGTCTTGTAGTTGAATACGGCCTCACCGTCCAAACCGCCGGCGCATCCAACATAGATGATACCTTCTGTTTCGGAATCAAGATTCATAAGAATCTCACCCTTGAGAATGCCTGGTTTCAAAGCTCTTGCACCGCTCATACCGGTCTCCTCATCTACTGTGAAGAGAGCCTCAATAGGTCCGTGTTTCAGAGTCTTTGACTTTAAAACGGCCATTGCCATTGATACTCCGAGTCCGTTGTCTGCACCCAGAGTTGTACCTGTTGCATAAACCAAATCGCCTACGATTCTCGGTTTGATAGGATCTGTCTTAAAGTCATGCTTAACATCCGGGTTCTTCTGAGGTACCATATCCAGGTGAGCCTCAAGGATTATACCCGCCTTCTTCTCCATTCCCTTTGTTGCAGGTTTACGGATGATGACGTTACCAATCTGATCTTTAATTGTCTCAAGACCGAGTTTCTTTCCAAAGTTGTAAGCAAATTCTACAGCTTTGTCTTCATGCTTTGAAGGACGTGGAATCTTTGCCAGTTCGTTAAAGATTGTCCAGACCTCTTTTGGTTCTAGTTGATCTATAGTTTTCATACAGTATCTATAATTACTAATAAGTTATTTCCCCAAAGCAATATCTAAAGGAAAGTATAGTACCTTCCCAAACTGATAAACCGGAATTCTGGTCTGCCCTATAACCGTCTGCCCGTCAAGCAGTTTTGCGGTTACTACAAGGGGAGTGCGATAAGCAATCTTACCCTTTGAAGTCATAATCTCCTCCTGTGAAAGAGCGCCGGCAATCTTTCCCTCCGTTACGGTGAGTTCAACATAAACCGGACGTCCGCTCATATTCTCTGCCGGCAGAAGACCCTGAGTATCCGAGATGCGGAAAGCAACGTAAGTTTGCTTTGCATTGCCCGCCTTTGGAACAACCTCAAAGGAAGCCTCCTGGTAAACCACAGAGTTTTTACCGGTGAACAATGAGGTGTACTCGCTCTCCAGTTTGTTCATATTCTCCACTGCAGAACCCAAAGCAGCACCGCTGTAATTTGCATCTGTCTCCCCTACCAGTATATCAATCTTTTTCTCTCTTAATTTGAAAATCAGATTTGCAGTCTCTTCTGCCTTCCTCTCGACAGATTTTGCAACTGTCTGAGTCTGAGGCACTGCCACCTTCTCAACCTCTCCGTTCTCATTTGTCACACTCTTGTAAAGCTGAGTTGTCTGAGTTCCCAGATGCGGAACCGCCTCGTTGAATCTTGTCTGGAACTGAGAAGGGAAACGCAGAGGAGCACCCTCACTGTTGAAGTAACCCGGAGCAACTATCAAACCCTGTGAACAGAAATTCAAAAAGTTTGCTCCTGCATTTTTTGAGTTGCCAATGTTGACTGCAACAGAAAGAGAAGGATCTGCTTCAACCAGCGGAGCAATCTCTACCTCTTCAATGGTGCAGCTCTTCTTTGAACTCTTCTCTGCAGCAACGCCAAGATACTTCTCAGAGTAAGAAGCGTAAGGACCTGCAGTAAAAGTTTTCATTGCAACCTTTACTTTTACTCTTATGGAAGTCTGTGGGAGTGAGTAGATTATAGCACCTTGAGGAAGTTGGTCGGACTCTTTCAGAATTTGGGAGTTTGCCCTATTGGAACTTAAAATTACAAGTACCATTGAAAGCAAACATATTAATTTTTTAGTCCGCATTTTCGGAATCACTTATTGTTTCAGCTGATTGTCAGAAAATTTCCTAATGCAATTATAAGAATAATTGTTTAATAATGTATCACTATTTCAATATATTTCTCTTCCAGCGTCTGTGACTCCAAAGCCAATTCACTTTGTTTTCTCTTATATCTTCCTCCAGAAGTTGAGCAAAACGTTTGGTAACAAAGCCCTTCTCAGTTGTTGAAGCGTCCTCTGCAATTTCTTTGTAGTCAACATGATACCGCCCTCTTGCAACTTTTCTCATACTTAGATATACAACCGGCATCTTAAGTTTTACAGCCAGAAATTCAGGACCGGAAAGCATGTAAGTTGGTTGAGAAAGAAAATTTACAACAGGGTCATTTTTTCCGGTAGGATTCTGATCTGCAATAAGAACGTAAGCAACTTTCTGCTCTCTGTTCTTTAGAGCGTGACGGATTACCTCATTGGATTCCAGCACTCCGCCCACAGAACCGGACTTCTTGTACTTCCTGGTCCTCAACAGTTTAATAAGTTCATTGGAGAGATGGTTCTTTGCTTTTTTATAGACAATGTAAACCGGATTGGAGACGTAACTGTTAGCTGCTCTCACACTCTTGTCTACTGAGACTCCGCTTATCATCTCCCAGTTTCCGCAGTGTCCCATAACAAAGAGAATCTTTCCGTACTTCTCCTGCAGAGAGTTTGGAACATCCTCATTGGAAATGGTAATTCTCTTTCTTACGGCAACCGCAGAATGGCCTAAATCCCAGATACTTTCAAAGATGAGATCACATACATGACGGTAGTAGTCATTGGTAAGTTTTTTTATCTCCTCATACTTCATTTCCGGAAAAGAACGGGCAATGTTTGTGGTAATGACAGAGTATCTGTAGCGTAACAGATTCTTTACAAAAAAGCGGGTTATGGTTGAGAAGAAATAGTGAACTCTCAGAGGAAGGAGAGAAAAGAGGTAAAGGAGAGAAAAAATTATACGTGCAAAAAAGTTAGTCATCTCTGGTATTTAGCTATCGCGGAGTAAAGATACTACTTTATTATAAAGAGATTGTATATGGCAACAAATATTTTTATATTTGAGGTTGGAAAGCGGCGGGGCCTTAGCGGACTTAGACCTCCCGCAACAACGTTAAAAGTCCAAAACTTAAAATAGTATTAAAATGTCTGAACTTTGGAAGAATAACGCTCCATTGGTAATTCTGATAGCAATACTCATTGTAGTGGTTCCACTGCTGATATTCTATCTGGTAAAAGCTAGAAGGGAGCATCCAAAAGGCTTGATAGCAGCGGCTTTGAGTAATATGGGAGAGCGCTTTGGCTACTATATTATGAACGCTGTTCTGCTGCTCTTTCTTGCATCAAAATTCGGTATCAAAGATGATGTTGCCGGATGGATTTATGCAGTATTCTATTTCTTGATTTATGTATTGGCTCTGCCGGGCGGTATGATTGCAGACAGGACCAGAAACTACAAGGGAACTATCATTTCCGGTTTGCTGGTTATGGCTTTGGGATACGGACTCCTCTCTATTCCGGTATTCGGTTCCGCAACTCTCTGTTCTGCTTGGCCAAAGGTTACCTGGGTTCTGATTTTCACCTGCTTTGCACTCCTGCTTATTGCATTCGGTAACGGTCTGTTCAAGGGCAACCTCCAGGCAATTGTGGGTCAGTTGTATGACAACTTTGAAGCAGAGGGAGCCAAGATTAGCCATGAGGAGTATGAGAGAAGAAAGAGCAAGAGAGACGCCGGTTTCCAAATCTTCTACGTATTCATAAACATTGGAGGTGTTATTGCTCCGTTTATTGCTCCGCTTCTAAGAAGCTGGTGGTTAAAGAGTAATGACCTTCTCTACAACTCATCGCTTCCTAAACTCTGCCACCAGTATCTGGATAATTCAGGTGCTATGGGCGGAACAGATATGGACAATCTGGTACAGCTCACTCAGAGCGTGCAGGCAACTGCTGCTCAGGTTCCTATGGAGCAGATGGGAGATTTCTGCAGCAACTATCTGGGAATCTTCAACACCGGAGTTCACTTCTCATTCATAGCATCAGTTGCAGCAATGCTGCTCTCACTCTTCATCTTTGTGGCTACCAAGAAAAAATTCCCTAACCCTGCAAAGAAAGAGAAGAAGGCTGTTGAGAATTACACAGAGGAGGAGAGAATTGCAAACGCAAGAGAGATCAAGCAGAGACTTTACGCTCTCTACGCTGTATTGGGAGTTGCCGTATTCTTCTGGTTCTCATTCCATCAGAACGGTCAGTCACTCTCAGTATTCGCCCGTGACTTTGTGAATACAAGTTCAGTACCTCCGGAGATTTGGCAGTGCATAAATCCGTTCTTTGTTATCATTCTCACCCCTATCATCATGTGGATTTTTGCTTCACTTGGAAGAAGGGGCAAACAGATTTCAACTCCAAGAAAGATTGCTCTTGGTATGTTCATTGCTGCCTGCGCATATCTGTTCCTAATCTTTGTAGCGGCTGCACACAACTATCCATCTGCAGATACATTCCAGGGATTGGCAGAGGGAATAAGAGCAAGCATGAGAGCGAACCCTGCAATATTGATCCTCACCTACTTCTTCTTAACAGTTGCAGAGTTGTTTATCTCACCTCTGGGACTTTCATTTGTAAGTAAGGTTGCTCCTAAGCATCTTCAGGGAATTTGCCAGGGTATGTGGCTTACCGCTACCGCAGTGGGCAATCTCTTTATAGCACTGGGAGTTACAATGCTCAGAAGCTTCCCTCATCAGTGGGAAACTTGGGCCGTATTTGCAGCATTCTGCCTCATCTCAATGGGCGTAATGCTTGGCATGGTTAAGTGGCTTGAGAGAGTTACTTCAGAGTAAAAGAGCAAATTGAAAGTAGCTGTAGTTATATTAAACTGGAACGGCAAGGACTTCTTACAGAGGTTCTTGCCTTCCGTTTATTACAGCGTTTCAGAGAGTGATTTCTCTGTAGATGTAGTTGTTGCAGACAACGGTTCAACGGATGAGTCACTTAAGGCTTTCAACACCGTTAAAGAATCCCTTACAAATGCGGAGGGAGTAACGCTTAAGTGGCTGCAGCTGGAAAAGAACTGGGGCTTTGCAAAGGGCTATAACTTAGCTTTTAAGAGGCTCAAAGAGGAGGGAGACAACTCAGATCTTTATGTTCTTTTAAACTCAGATATTGAGACTCCCGACGGATGGCTTACTCCACTTGTAAACTTTATGCAGGCCAACCCTGCTGCTTCTATCTGCCAGCCAAAAATTCTCTCCTACTCTCATCATGAGAAAGTTCTGAGGGGAGAAGAGAAACAGGATCTCTTTGAATATGCGGGAGCTGCCGGCGGTTTTATAGACCGCTTTGGATTCCCCTTCTGCCGCGGAAGAATTCTCTCCCATTTGGAAGAGGATAACGGGCAGTATGATACCCCTATCAGATGTTTCTGGGCATCAGGAGCTTGCATGATGGTACGCAGCAGCGTATATCACAATTTGGGCGGGTTGGACGATAACTTCTTTGCCCACATGGAGGAGATAGATTTCTGCTGGAGAAGCGCACTAATGGGCGGAGAAATCTGGTGCGTTCCTTCAAGCAAAGTCTACCACGTTGGAGGCGGCACACTTCCTAACAACTCCCCGCGTAAACTCTATCTCAACTACCGCAACAACCTTCTTATGCTCTATAAAAACCTGCCGGAGAGGGGGAAAGGCGGCAAGATATTCCTGCGTAAATGTTTAGACGGACTCTCCGCAGTATGTTACTTTTTCCAGGGAAATTTCAAACTCGTGAGCGCGGTATTCAAGGCTCACAGAGATTATAAAAAGATGAAGCGTGAGGCTTTGGTTTCCCCACGCTCCAACTCTTATTTAACTGAGAGAGTTTACGGAACCGCTCCTTTTTCCATTGTGAAAAAATTCTTCACAGGAAAGAAAAAGTTCTCCGCTCTCTCCTTCTAATTATCTATACTCCAAATAAATACTCTGAGGCCCAGCCTATCCTTAATGGAGTCCAACTCCTCAAGTTTTGCCTTAAGTTTCTTTGCCGCATCATCATCCATAAAGGAGATAAGTGCGGAGTTGAGGGTTGGCCAGGCGTGTGAACCCAGGTGAGGTTCTCCCTCTTTGCTCCCCTCTCCGGTTACCTGCTGCCACATAGTGAAACCCTTAATGAAGAGTTTCTCCATTGCCTCTTTAACAGCCTCATCATGAGCCTGATTGTATGCTATAAAAACTGCTTTCATAATCTTCTGTCTATTTTGATTCCTCCTTCTCTGCTATTGCCTTAACTCTCTTTTTCTTGCTGCGGGTAAGACCGAATGCTGCAAAGATTGTATAGAGTACCGGAACGAATACCAATGTTACCAATGTAGATACGCTCAATCCCCAGGCAACCGTCATACCCATACCTCTCCAAACCTCTGATCCTTCACCTCTTCCAAGGGCAAGAGGAAGCATACCAAGAACGGTTGTAAGAGTGGTCATAAGCACAGGACGCAGACGTGAGTGACCGGAATCCACAACGGCACGGATAATACCCATTCCTCTTTCTCTGTTAAGGTTGGCGTAGTCTACCAGCACAATACCGTTGTTAACCACAATACCAATGGTCATTACCGCTCCTACCATTGCCATAATACTCATAGGAGTTCCCGTAACAACCAGACCAATAAGCACTCCCACAAATGCAAACGGAACGGCAAACATAATAACGAACGGATAAGTAAGACTCTCAAACTGAGAAGCCATTACAATGAATACCAGAATTACAATCAGAACCATCAAAAGTCCCAGGCTCTGGAATGTGCTTACCTGGTCATCGTAAGTACCTCCAATCTTCCAACTTACACCTGCAGGAAGGCCGGCTTCCTCAATCTTTTGAGAAATAGCCTCGTTCATATCACTGGTTGCCATACCCTCAGGAAGAGGTGCGGTAACGGAGACATATCTCTCACGGTCTTTACGATTAATTGTAGGAGGAGTAAGAGCCTCAACAACCGTTCCCAGTTCACGCAACTTAATTGCCTGACCCTGTGAACCGTAAACGGTAATGTTCTCAACATCCTTAAGACTCTCTCTGTACTCAGGAGCATATCTTACTCTGATGTCATACTCGTCTCCGCTCTCACGGTATTCGGATGCAATAGCACCGTTTATTCTGTTACGCAGGAAGGTAGCAACCGTTGCAGTGTTAAGACCGTAGAGGGCTAGTTTCTCTCTGTCCAAATCTATCTGATACTCAGGAATGTAATCATCTCTGCTTATAACGGTCTGCTTAACTCCCAAATCTTTGAACATCTGGGAAACCTGAGCGGCTGCAGCATCCGTAGCGGCAAAGTCATAACCGTAAAGGTCTATCTGGCAGACGGTTTGGCCGCCCATTCCGCCGCTCTGTCCGCCGGCTACAACGTTGAATCTTCTAACCTGGTTGTACTCTGCAAGTTCGCTCATCATTATGTTGGAGATCTCCTTAATGCTTCTCTTACGTTTCTCCATACTTCCAACGCTTATGTTCATACTTATAATGTGTGAACCGTTGGAACGCATAGAAGCAAACATATTGTCTGAATCTGCAGTTCCCTCTGAGAGTCCCAAGCGCTCAATCTCAGGGAATTCCGTTCTCCATCTGCGGTCAAGTTCCAGGGCAAGGTCTCTTGTAATCTCCTGGCGTGTTCCCACAGGAAGCTGAACCGTTACGGAGATTCTTCCGTTATCCTGCTCAGGAATAAATTCGCTCTTAAGAAGAGGTCCGCAAATTGCACCCACTGCGGCCAATACTGCAACGGCTATTGCAACAACTATTCTCTTGTGACGCAGTGCCCAATCCAGAATCTTTGCGTATGTGCGGCTCAGCCAGTCAAGTGCTTTGTTAATTGGTGTAAAGAGTATCTTGTACCACTTTGAGTCCTTGTCTTTGTTCTTGGCTCTGAGCATTCTGGAGCACATCATTGGGGTAAGTGCAAGTGCGCAGAGGGTAGATACCGTAATAACTATACTTACCATCCAACCCAACTGGCGGAACATGATTCCCGCAAGTCCGCTTACCAGAGTCATTGGAAGGAACACGGCCAGAGTTGTAAGTGATGAAGCCACAACGGCCATAGCCACCTCATTGGTTGCATATACCGCCGCCTGCTTAGGGTTACTACCGTTATCTATATGGGTTGTAATGTTCTCAAGCACAACAATTGCCGCATCTACCACCATACCAATTGCAATGGAGAGGGAACTCATTGAAATCATATTCAAAGTGTTGCCCGTTGCAAAGAGGTAAACCAGAGAAGCAAGCAGTGAGATAGGAATTGTTATGAGGATAATGATTGTTGCCCTCCATCTTCCCAGGAAGAAGAATACCACAAGCATCACAATCAACAGGGTAATAACAATGGTCTTTTCCAGAGAACCAATGGTTCTTACAATGTTGTCTGTTGTATCTACAACAACTCCTATTTTTACATCTGAAGGAAGTTTCTTCTCCAAACGAGGAAGTTCCTCCTCCACCTTCTTTACAATATTTACAGAGTTCTCACCGGTCTGCTTCTGAATGATAATCATTCCGCCCAAATGACCGTTGATATAACTCTCCTGGGAGCGCTCCTGAAGTCCGTCTACAACTCTGGCAACATCTTTAAGGTATACGTTACCTCCGTTGTATGAGCCAACTACAAGGTTCTCAATCTCTCTGGCATTATTAAACTCCTTCTGAACTCTGAGAGAATAAGTATTGGAACCGGTCTCAAGGGAACCTGCAGGAATGTTTCTGTTCTCCGCTGCAATCAGAGAGGAGATACTCTCAATGGTAAGATTGTATGCATCCAGTTTATAAGGATCACATAGCACCATAATCTCTCTCTTTGGAATACCTGAAACGGAAACGGAACCTACGCCGTTCACTCTGGCCAGTTCGTTTACAATGGTCTCATCCATAATCTTGTAGAGACCCGGCATACTCTCCTTTGCGGTAACGGAGAGAACCAGAATTGGAATATCATCTGAGCCAAACTTGAATATAACCGGGCTGCCCGCCCCGTCCGGCAGAGATGATTTTACCATCTCCAGTTTATCCCTTATATCATTGGTTGCATCCTCAATATCTCTACCGTACTGGAACTCAAGGGTTACCACGGAGACATTCTCTCTTGATGCAGAAGATATATGCTTAAGATAGGAGACGCTGTTCAGCGTATTCTCTATAGGCTTGGATATATTGTTCTCAATATCAGACGCACTCGCTCCTGCGTATGAGGTCATAACCATTACGGAGTTGCTCTCAATATGCGGGAACAGGTCTATAGGCAGAGTGATCAGAGAAAATATACCGAATATGGCTATAGCCACAAATATTAAGGCTGTGGTTATAGGTTTCTTAACTGCTGATGAAAAAAGACTCATTTCTACTTTGTTTTATCTACAAGATTATCCGGAGTGAACTTGGCCGGCTCGCCCGGCTGAGGATTAACCTCCTGTCCGTTAACAACCCTGTTCTGACCCTCTACTATAATTACATCACTCTCATCCAGACCGCTCTTAATCTCATACTCTGTCCCGATAAGCTGGCCCAGCTTTACCTTCTTGAATACCACCTTCTTATCTACTACGGTATAAACATAGTGATCTCCGCTTCCCATCTGCTTAACAACTGCAACATCAGGTACAACAATGTTGTGCTCCATTCCGTAAACAAAGGTTACTCTTGCAAACATACCCGGACGTACTCTCTCATTTGAGTTGGCTATTGTAATCTCAATAGGGAACGTTCTGGAAGCAGAAGAAAGTGTAGGATATACCAGATAAACAACGCCCTGGAACACCTCGTCTCCGTAAACGTCCAACTTAACGTTAACCTTCTGTCCTCTCTTAATTTTTCCGTAGAGAGATTCCGGAACATTCACCTTTATCTTAACAGGTCTGATCTGCTCAACCGTGTAAAGAGGAGTTGCTCCGTTATACATATCACCGGCATCATAGTTTCTTGCGGTTACAACACCGGAGATTGGGGAGATAAGATACGTGTTGGTTTCCAGGTTCTTATAAGCACTCATAGAAACCTCGTAAGCCATCTTTCTGGCATCATACTCACTCTGTGAAGCACCACCTATCTCAAAGAGTTGCTTTGTTCTCTCAAACTCAAGTTTGTTGTTCTCCATCTGGAGTTTTGCCTGAGTGAGGTTGGTAGCCTCCATCTGTGCAAGCTTCTGACCTTTAGCAACGTGGTTGCCTACCTCCACAAAGATTCTTTCAATTCTTCCCGGAGACTGAGGAGAGATGTTGTTTGTGTTGAACCCCTCAACAGTACCTGTAAATACCTCAGCCTGCTCAACATCTCTTGCTGAGATATTCATAACGGTAACGTTAATAACCTTAGTTTCTGCACCTGCTGCAGAATCACTCTTCTTGCCGGAACAAGATGAAACCGCAACTCCTGCAAAAAGGCAGAGAGCGCTAGCGGCAAGTAATCTGATGATCTCTTTTTTCATATATATACTTTTTAGATTTTTCTACTCGTTATTGTTCACACCCAGTGTAAGTTCCAAAGCAGACTTAGCAATTAGGAATGAGTGAATTGATTGATGAAGATTGAGTTTTGCCTGGAGCAGTGCAAGGTTTGCATCGTTCACATCCAGAACGGTTGCACGTCCAACCTCATACATCTTGCTTGCAATCTCAAAGCCGGTCTGAGCTCCCTCCAATGTAGCCTTAGCCGCATTGTACTGTTTAAGAGCGGTTTCCATAGAGCTCAAACTCTGCTTAACAGAAACTTCCAAACCGCGTCTTGCATTCTCCTTCTGAAGTTCCAGCTGCTCCATCTGCACCTTAGTCTGACGGATTGTGTTTCTCTTCTGACCGCCGGAGAATACAGGTATTGAAAGACCCAGTGCTGCAGTTGAATATGGGTTCCACTGATAGTGGTTAATTTTAAAATCATTACTCATTGAAATGTATAAGTATGAGGCGCTCAGACCCAATGAAGGAAGGAACTGGGAACGCTGCATCTTTAAAGTCTCATTAAGCAGTTTACCCTGAATATCCAACTGACGCATACTTGAGTTGTTCTCCAAATTTACGCTGTCTGAAGCCATTACAAGTTCCTGCATCTTTGAGGTATAATCACTCAGACTTCCCACACACTTAATATTGGTTGAAAGGTTTATACCCATAATTGCCTTAAGCTGCCACAAAGCCAAAGTGAGAGAGTTCTGAGAATCATATACGTTAGGCTCTGCGTTCTGCATATTCACCTCTGCCCTAATCATATCATACTTGGCAACTCTTCCGCTCTCATACTGAGCCTTTACCTTCTCATAATTATCCTTTGCGTTCTGATAATTTTCCTTGTAAACCTTGCAGAGATCTGAAGCCAGAAGGCAGGTGTAAAAGGCCTGCTCCACCTGGTTAATAAGATTCTGACGGCTTGCACGCGCCTGCTCTACAGCCATTTCCACGTTCAGACCGGATATATTCAGACTCTTCCACAAAGCCACGTTCACCAGCGGCATCTGAGCGGAAAGACCTGCGTTGTAAACGTTATCCGTTCCAACGGAAATCTTCTGAGTCTGACCGTTCATACTCATTGCCATTGTCTGTTTCTTTATGGTTCTCTGGTATGAACCGCTTGCATCTATCTGAGGGAAAAGAGCAGCGTATGCTCCCTTCTTTGCATAGCCGGTCTTCTCAATCTCCTTGTCTGCAACTTGAACGGTAAGAGACTGACTCTTAGCAATCTCCAACGCATCATTAAGGGTCAGCGCAACGGTATCCGAACTCTGTGCCGCAATCCTTCCCATAGGAATCAACAGAGCGGCAAATGTTAGGGCGCCAACAATTCTAAATAATCTCTTCATATCTTATTACAATTTTATTCGAACAAAAGGGGCTACAAAGGTGCAACTTTTAGCGCCGAATTTATGGGCGTCAATAATACAATTTTGGTCCAAATCTATACAAATTTTAATCCAACCTACCCACTTCTACCCCATTTTTAATTATTTTTGTTCCAAAATCAAGGTTATGAGAAAAAACATCCCTCAAAAAAAGACCTTTCTTGTAGAAAAGTTAGATGACATCCTAAAGATTCTGGGAGGATTCCAGTTCAACAATGAGATAATGATTGCAAGGATGACGGAGGCAAACATCAAAAAGGCCAATGACAACCTGCAGACCTTTAAGGATATAGTGAAACTGGATCTTATGACCATCATTCTGATTCCGGAGGGAGAAATCACCTTCTCCGTTAATTATCAGAAGATTAAGCTGAGCCGTCACTCGATTATGTTCATCTCTCCGTTTGACAGCCTTACCGGCCCTACCATAATGTCTCAGGAGGGCACGTACTATATACTTATGGTAAAACGCTCATTTGTTGAAAAATACATGAATGACCCATCACCTGCACCCCCACCTGCACTTTTTGAATCTCACATAAACCCCTATTTCCATATAGAAGATGACAATGAATTTTTAAGGTTGAAGAGCACCTTTGATACCCTGTACAATTATATGGGTGAGACACTTACGCTAAAGGAGTATTTCTTAAAGCACAGCCTCAACCTGCTTATGCTTGAGATTCTCAACGCCTTTACGGAACAATTAAATATCCCGATAGAGACAGACAAAATCCCAAGAAGCGAGGAGATTATACGTAAGTTCATTGGTCTTCTGCAGACCTACGGAGAGAGGGAACACTCCCCATCATTCTATGCGGAGAAACTCTTTATCTCCGTACAGTACCTCTCCTCCATCTTAAAGGAGCACACAAGACAGAACTGCTCAGATTGGATAGGACGGCATATCACCCAGAAAGCCAGAAGATTGCTTAAGGCACCAGGCGCTACTATTCAGAAAGTTGCAGAGGAACTGAACTTTGCAGACCAATCCTCTTTTGGAAAATTCTTTAAAAAACACACGGGAACAACTCCCAAGAAATTTATGAACTCTATATAGGTCCGGCTAAATAATACCCTCCGGAACCGATAGTGGTCCCACGAAATTGGACCACAATATTCGTGAGATCCCCAGTTCCCGACAGATGGCTTCTGAACTCATTCCGCTTTCAAACTGCTTGACCGCCCGCACCATTTCGTTCTCTGTAAATCTGCTTTTCCTCATATTGCATAATTAGTTTATTTGTAAACTTATAATCTGCACGAAGAACGGGGGAGGGCACATGGTGGAGGTTCCAACTTTTTTTAATCTCTTTTTATTATCTTGTTTTAGTGAGTTCGAGATCTATTTCAAGTTCTCCTTTTATCCTATTGAATTCTTCGAGACTCAAAGGTCCTATTAAACTATGGCTAATGATATCATATGGCGGATAAGAAGAAGTATAAAGTAAACAATAATTTGTGGAGTCTGAAGTATTTATAGGAATAGATTTGTCAATAATCCAGTAAGCATCGAATCTTAAGGTCAGATTCTTAATGTTAGGCTCATTAATTTGAGAAGAATCTCGGGAATAGATAAATCCCGTTCTCGTTTGTGCGATAATCCATCTGCGATTTGAGTTATATTTTTTTACACCATAAGGTATAACATTGTAATAGGTCTTCTCTTTGTTATTATCAATGTAGAAGATTTCTCCGTCATCACAAAGAACATAGTTTTTGCTAAAACGATATTCAATACCCCAGTGGAATAATGAGTATATAACAAAAATGATTAGCGGATCTATTAGAAATGTGAAAATGAATAGAACAATTATTGTCTTTCTATTGGTGGGTTCTTTTTTCATAAATTCATCTAAAAGTTTAATATACCTTCCCCATAATAATAAACATTGAAACCATGATTGTCTGTTAATCCATTTAAATACCTTTCTGTTCTAATTAATAAATCCCTCACAAAACCACCTCTTTTATTCCAATCATAAACAGTCGCCGAGTCATTAATAATTGTTATTGTTTTCTTTGAGTAATTGGAAACACTTGCATTAAAACGACCGAGGGCATATGTTGTATTAAAAACATTTTCATCTTTTAATGCCATTTTTATTTTTAACATAGAAAGAACACTTAAATCCGTTGGAAATAAGTTCAATGGTTGTACCTTTTTCTTAAACTCAGATATGCTTAATAAGCCAAAGTTTAATTTCGAAGCATCTGCATAAAGAGTATTATCTGGTGTCGGAAACTTTTTTGCATTAGGATGTTGTTTAGCCCATGTGATACCCTCTTGTCTAGTTATTATCCCATCATAATCTGGTCTATTTGGCAGGTTTTTATAGTGTTTGTTTAGCTTCTCCCTTGCAGTGTCTGAGACCAACCCCGTTGCCCCTTTGTCTTTAGAAAGGGCTTCTGTATGAGACATTCCTTGTTTAAAGTCTTTCTCCTCCATAACGATAGCTTGTCCTTTAATTCCACAATCATCAGTTCCTAAAAACTCACCTTCAGTATTATAGATAGGAGAATCTACCGTTCCGTTATTGTCTTTTCTAATAATTGGAGAATTTGAACAAAAAATAAAGGAAGACAGATTAAAAAAGGATTCACTCATTGGATCAATTATAATCCATCTTGCAATAGTTGGATCGTATTGCCTTGCCCCGTAGTCTATAAGACGGGATTGGGCTATCATCTGGAGTTCCTTTCCGTTGTAGAGCATCCGGTAAGGTAATATTTCAAATGACGGAGATGTGACTGCTAGATTGCTGATGTTAGGGTTGTTAGAGGTGAAAGAAGTAGGTATCCTTACACGATACTTGTCTCCAAGAGAGGTATAACTTCTTCCAAGGTCTGTCTGGAGGCCGTATGGGTAATAGTCATTTCTTTCCAGAGTATTGCCCTGGCTGTCAGTAATTACCCTTATGCTTCCCAGATGATCTTTCAGAAGATAGAGCGTCTCACAAGCGACTGTGTAAGTTGTGTCTGTACCGGAGGTGATCTGCGGTGTTGCGGCAAAGGCAAATCTTGCATCCGCACCCAAAATATCCGCGGATTCCAACAAGGTAATTTTTGCATTTTGATACTCTTTCCTTGCAAGCGTAAACGGCCCAATGTAAATCCTGCTGTTTCCGTCAGTGTCACTTATGGAGAACTTTGTTCCGTCTGCAAAGTAAGAGTAAGTTGCCGTGAGCTCGTCCTGTAGTCCGGGACCGTTCATCTTCTTTACCTTATGAACCAGGTTGTTGATGTCATAAGAGAGTTTTATCTGTTGATCTCCGTCCAGGGTCATGTTCCCGTTTCCGTCATAGGAATAAAAGGTACTCGTAGCAACGCCTCCTTGCCATCTGGTTAGTTCAGAAAGCTTGTCTCCATTGTAGGTATAGGAGAAATGATGCATCGGACTGCTTGCATTCTCTGCGATCCTTTTCAGAGTCTGAATATTTCCGTTAAGGTCATATGATATGTCTCTTTCCGTGTAGAGTTGTGAAAGAGTTGTAGTTGTTCCGTCAAAGCGGTTGGAATTTGTAAGCCTTCCCTGGGTGTCATAAGAGAAGCCGTATGTGCTTGCCGTATTTGTTCCCTGAATGGTCTCCCACTCTGAGATGTTTCCTGAGTAAAGAGCTGTGGTGCTAGGCTTTACAGGATTAAAGTATTTGAGTGCCTGAGAAAAGATGTTCTCCGTTCCTTTCTTTGTCTGCATGGTGGTCATCCAGTCCTGGATATTGTATGCGATTGTCTGGCTGAGATTTCCACCGAGAGCCTTTCCTGTCAGATGTCCCAACTCATCATAACTGTAAGTTGCAGATGCTACAGAAGAGAGCGTATCTGAATATGTTAATACTCCGCTTTGAAGAAAGGAGTTGAATGTCTGCATCGTGGCGTTGGACGAGAGCATCCTTCCCCGCTTGTCATAGGTGAAGAGTTCCGTCAGGACCACATTCAGGGTGTCTGTGCTTGTTGTTCCTTGCGGTACCTTGAGCCTGACGGTCTGTCTTAGAGGAAGAGCGGTGTAGTTGTACTTTGTTGAAGCAGTGGAGATTGTTCCGTCCGGATAGAGGGTTACAGTCTGGATTGGCCTTGCATAACAATCATAGAAATAGGCGGTGTATCTGTAAAGAATGTCTGACTGGGCGATGGTTCCGGGGTTGGAACTTCCGTCTTCTGCAACCCCTATAAGAGTTCCCTCCTTAGACATGGTCATCGCCGTCCTTTCCCAGAGAACGGATGCGAACTTGGTAGTGTCCACATCTGTCTGTGATACCGTCTGGTCTTCCGGTTTGAAGGAAAGGACTGTGCTCTGATTGATAGTGAAAGAAATATCTGTCTTTCCTATTTCCGTCTTGGTGAGAGATATGTTGTCTGTCAGTTCATAGACTGAAGAGGTGAAAGGTATGTTTCCGTTTTGAGAATAGAACGTCTGTGCTGTCTCGTATGAGAAATAACTTCTCATCTGTGCCTCTGTGATGCTCTGCTGGGTAAGCATAGTCTCCACGGGACGGTTGCTCCTGTCGTATCTTGTAATATGCCATCTTCCGCTCTGTCTCAGCAGAGAATCCTGTGTTGCCGCAACGTTTCCTGCGGGGTCAGAGACAAACAGCTCCTTCCCTTTTCCCGGCCACCGTCTTTCCGTCATCCTTCCTAAACCGTCATACTTGTATATGTAACAGCGTTTCTTGGCCCATTCGGA
>JAFZIN010000025.1 GCA_017554305.1 Bacteroidales bacterium
TCTGTTGCCTCTTTTCCGCCTCCGTGAATCAGAACTTTTGGAGAGGGTAGGGTGGCAAAGTCATCCAGGAACTTTTGCAGTTTCTCCGGATTACCAATTACGTTACCGCCTATCTTTATGACTTTTATATTGCTCATATATAATCTCTTATAGTCTCTTGCTTCTGCTATGTTGTCTTTATCTCTGCTGCTTTTTTTCTACTGCCTTGCCTTTGCTACTTTATCTCTGCTGTCTTATCTCTGCTGTCTTATCTCTGCTGTTTTTATCTCTTCTGCCTTGCCTCTGTCTATAAACTCTTGAGTATCTTCTTGATAATGGTTTGTGCAGATACAACTCTGTTGGCCGCCTCCGGTATTACAAGTGATGTCTTGCTTTCAATTACCTCATCTGATACAATCATATTTCTTCTTACAGGAAGGCAGTGCATAAAGAAGGCGTTGTTTGTAAGTGCCATCTTCTCTTTGTCTACCATCCAGTTCATATCTTTTGAGATAACTTTTCCGTAGTTTTCTTCATTCCAGCAAGACCAGTTCTTTGCGTAAACAAAGTCTGCTCCCTCAAAGGCCTTGTCCTGGTCATACTCAATCTTTGCTCCTGCAGTTACCTTAGGATCAAGCTCATAGCCCTTTGGATGGGTTATAGTTAAATCATATCCTGCGGCAACCATCCACTCTGCAAAGGAGTTTGGAACTGCCTGAGGAAGTGCCTTTGGATGGGGTGCCCAACTCATCACAATTTTTGGCTTGCTGCTCTTTTTGTGCTCTTCAATTGTAATGAGGTCTGCAAGTGCCTGAAGCGGATGTCTTGTGGCAGACTCCAAACTTATAACCGGTTTTCCGCTATATTGAATGAACTGCTTGAGAATGACCTCGTTAAGGTCTTCATCTCTGTTCTCAAACTTTGCAAATGACCTAACTCCTATTATGTCACAATAGGATCCCATAACCGGTATTGCTTCAAGTATGTGCTCGCTCTTGTCTGAATCCATAACCACGCCTCTCTCCGTCTCCAACTTCCAGGCACCCTGATTGATATCCAGAACTATGGTGTTCATTCCCAAATTCATAGCGGCTTTCTGGGTGCTTAATCTTGTCCTCAGCGATGAGTTGAAGAAGACCATAAGCATAGTCTTGTTCTTTCCAAGTGCCTGATCTGCAAAGGGATTCCACTTTACATATCTTGCCTCTTCCAAAAGCTTTTTTATGTTTCCGCCGTCTTGTACTGTAAGGAACTGCTTCATTTATTTTCAATTATTAGTATGTCTGTTATTGCCTTTGCTATTGCCTTTGCAAATGCTTTTGCTATTCAAATATGCTTGCTCTTTAAAATCCTGATGGTTTCAACTTAAGGCCTGTTGTTCTCTCCAGACCAAAGAGAAGGTTCATATTCTCAACGGCCTGTCCTGCAGCACCTTTTACAAGGTTGTCAATTACAGATGTAACGTGAACAAACCCATCTATAACCTCCACCTTAAGCAGAGATTTGTTGGTGTTCACAACATCCTTCATTGAGATTTCCCCATCAACTAAAAATGTAAACGGAGAACCCTTGTAATACTCTTTGAATATGTTGTTTACAGCCTCTTTAAGTGCACTGTTACAGCAAGATTTCTCTTTAGCCGGCTCTGCACACGCATTCTCTTCAGCGTTAAATTTTTTAGTGAAGGCGTTGGATAGTTTTGCATAAACGGATGCAAAGATTCCTCGAGGGAAGTCTCCTCTTATTGGTACAAACACTACATTGTATTCACCGCCGCAAACTCTTTTAATTGAACGGTTTATCTCTCCCAGATGCTGGTGGCGCATAAGTTTGTAAATGGAGAGGTTGTTGTCTCTCCAACTGAAATGAGTGGTAGGGGAGCTCTTCTTTCCCGCTCCGGTAGAACCTGTAATGGCCGTTACATTTATCTGATTCTCAATTACTCCGCTCTTTACCAGAGGAAGAACCGCATTCTGAATTGCAGTTGCAAAACAGCCCGGGTTAGCCACATTCTGAGATGCTTTTATCTCCTCCTCAAATGTATCTGTAAGTCCGTATGCAAAGTGCCTTCCTTCAAAATCCGGCTCAAGACGGAAGTCATTTCCCAGATCAATTATCTTGCACTCCTTTGATATTGTGTGAGTTGAAAGAAACTCCCTGGATACTCCGTGTCCCAGACAAAGGAAGATAACATCCGGATTGTTCAGATTGTCTGAAAACTCCAGATCTGTTTCTCCAATCAGATCAGTATGAACGGAAGAGACCTTCATGCCAACAGACGAGGTGCTGAACACAGAAACCACCTCAACCTGAGGATGATTCAGCAGTATCCTAAGCGTCTCACCTGCAGTGTATCCGGTTCCTCCAACTATTGCTGCTCTTATCATTATTTTTTTGTTTTTGCCGGTTTGCTTGGCCTTTAATTATTTGATTTACTTCTTCTTTGGAGCGGCCTTCTCAGCATCTGAAAGGCTGTAATAAATCTTCAATGGATTGGCCAGTACCTTTGTAAATCCAATAACATCCTGAGCGGTGTAAGACTTGTTGTCTTCTCCGTATGCACCAAACTTGGAATTCATTAAGTCAAATGGAGATGTGCAGCCCAGAACAAGGAAACTGTATGGTCTGAGTCTTACCCAAACCGTACCGGTAACGTTCTTCTGAGTGCTCTGAAGGAAAGCCTCCATATCTCTTGCTGTAGGATCCAGATACTGAGCCTCATGCATCAGCTGTCCGTAGTATGCGGAGATATGGTCTTTCCAGTTGAGCTGACCCTTTACAAGCACGTGTTTTTCAAGCAGGTGGTGCGCTTTGATTATGATAAGCGGAGCAGCTGCCTCAAATCCAACTCTTCCCTTAATGCCAATGATTGTATCTCCAATATGCATATCTCTTCCAATTCCGTAAGGATTAGCAAGTTCCGCAATCTTCCTGATAGCATCCACAGGGTTCATCTTTTCTCCGTTTACGCCTACTGGCTCGCCCTTCTTAAATTCTATCTTGACAACGCTCTCTGCCTTCTTTGTAACCTTGTGAGGATAAGCCTCTTCCGGAAGGTAACCGTCTGAATGGAGAGTCTCAACTCCTCCTATACTTGTTCCCCAAATTCCCTGATTGATAGAGTATTTGCTCTTTGTCCAGGAGAATTTGAATCCCTTCTTTACCAGATAATCTATCTCAAACTTTCTCTGGAAATTGTTATCTCTAACCGGTGCAATTATCTTAACCTCAGGAGCTAACACGTCAAATACCAAATCAAATCTTACCTGATCATTACCTGCTCCTGTACTTCCGTGTGCAACATATCCGGCCTTAAGTTTCTTAACAACCTTGAGCACCTCAAGTGCCTGGAAAATTCTCTCCGAACTTACGCTGAGAGGGTAGGTGGAGTTCTTTAGTATGTTGCCAAAAATGAGGAACTTAATGCCCTTCTCATAGTACTCCTTAACAGCATCTACATTGGTGTGAGTTTTTGCTCCGAGGCTCATTGCTCTCTCTTTTATCTTCTTCTCTTCCTCTTTGCTGAAACCGCCGGTGTTAACCAAAACGGTATGTACTTCAAAACCTTGTTCTTTAAGATAAGGAACACAGAATGAGGTGTCCAATCCTCCGCTGAATGCTAATACAATCTTTTTCATATTACTGTTATTATTTTTTATTGTTTTCTTCACGATAGTTATTCTTTTTCAATTACTTAAGCCCTTTTATAATGGCGCTGCCTATGTTCTTTATGCCCTTTGTAATTATGTTTCCCTTATCCTTCTCTTTTGGATGTTCTGCAGGGTCATAAAGCAGTGCAGTGCAAAGGCACATTTTGTAGTTGTTTCTCTGGAGAATATCAAAGTTGCGGCAACCCTGGCAACCTGCCCAAAACTCCTTGTCATCAGTAAGTTCTGAGAACGGAACAGGATGGTATCCCAACTCTGTATTAATCTTCATCACAGCCAGTCCGGTGGTGATACTGAAGATCTTAGCGTATGGGAACATCTCTCTTGAGAGTTCAAAAATTCTGTGTTTTATTCTTCTTGCAAGACCGCTTTTTCTGAACTGGTGAGCCACTATCAAACCTGAGTTTGCAACAAACTTTGTATGGCTCCAAGTCTCTATGTATGAGAAGCCTGCAAGGGTTCCGTCTTCTGCAATTGCAATCACTCCCTTGTGATCTTTCATCTTCTCAATAATGTATTCGGGAGTTCTTTTGGCAATTCCGGTACCTCTTTCCTGTGCGGAGATGTACATCAAGTCTACAATTTCCTTTGCATACTTGCTGTGGCTCTCATCCGCTACGAAAATCTCTATTTTCATTTGTAGTGAAATAATATGAGAATTTGATTTTCCCTGTTGGAAAACGTTGTAATTATTTAAAAATAAGTTGATTAAATTGGTTGATAAACCAAAATGAATAGGATGGCCAAGCATCGTATCTCTCCATATACAGAGGCTGCGATGGGCCGTCAGGATCGGACACGTCTGACATTACTAACAAACTGTAATCTGTTTTTTGAGCCTTTCATTGGTGCAAAGGTATAAAAATATCATTAAGTGGCTCTCTATTAGAGATATTTTTTCACTTACGGTCTGTAATCCCATATTTATATAATATGTGTCAAAAATTTTTGAAAAAAAGTTGCAGAAAAATTTGGAGGTAAGAAAAGAATGTCTACCTTTGCAACCCGTTTCGCGAAAATTTTTCCCGGAACGCAGTTCATTGACATCATGAAGACAAGCAGCAACTTTAGAAAAAGTTGGTTTATGTACAAGACATAAA
>JAFZIN010000026.1 GCA_017554305.1 Bacteroidales bacterium
CTCAGGCACAAGACTTTACCCAATTACAAAAGGCGTAAGCAAACAGCTCCTTCCAATTTATGACAAGCCTATGATTTACTATCCGGTGAGCGTTCTTATGCTGGCCGGCATACGTGATATCCTCATTATTAGCACTCCGCAGGATTTGCCCGGTTTTAAGAGACTGATGGGAGACGGCTCTGACTTTGGAGTTAACTTCTCTTACGCAGAGCAGCCTTCACCGGACGGACTTGCTCAGGCCTTCATAATTGGCAAGGAGTTCATTGGAGATGACTGCGCTTGTTTAGTGCTGGGAGACAACATCTTCCACGGTGCAGGATTCAGCGCTCTTTTGAAGGATGCGGTTGAGTCTGCAGAGAAGGAGAAGAAGGCTACCATATTCGGATACTGGGTAAGTGACCCTGAGCGTTACGGCGTTGCCGAGTTTGACAAGAACGGTAACTGTCTGAGTATTGAGGAGAAACCAAAGGAACCAAAGAGCAACTATGCTGTTGTGGGTCTCTACTTTTACCCTAACAAAGTTGTGGATGTTGCAGGCAGAATCAAACCTTCTGCAAGAGGTGAGTTGGAAATTACTACGGTTAATCAGGAGTTCTTGAAGGCCGGAGAGCTTAAGGTTCAGACACTTGGAAGAGGTTTTGCCTGGTTGGATACAGGAACTCACGATTCTCTTGCCGAGGCTTCTGCCTACATAGAGACCATTGAGAAAAGACAGGGCCTGAAGGTTGCCTGCCTTGAGGGTATTGCACTGCGCAAAGGTTGGATTACTCCGGATAAGATGCGTGAGATTGCAAAGCCAATGCTTAAGAACCAGTACGGACAGTACCTTGTTCGCATTGCAGATGAATTTGAAAAGAACGGACCGCAAGATATTGATTCATTCTAAATGATTGAGGTTATTAAAACGGCTATTGAAGATGTCTTTGTGATTGAGCCAAAGGTATTTGGGGATGCAAGAGGATATTTCTTTGAGAGTTGGAGCCAGAGAGATTTTGACTCCGCCGTAAGGCATATAGATTTTGTTCAGGACAACGAGAGCAAGAGCAGTTACGGTGTGCTCCGCGGTCTTCACTTTCAGAAGGGGGAATTCTCTCAGAGCAAACTGGTAAGAGTGGTGAGCGGCAGCGTGTTGGATGTTGCGGTTGATATCAGAGTTGGAAGCCCAACCTTTGGAAAATATGTGGCTGTTGAACTCACGGGAGAGAATCACCGTCAGATGTTTATTCCAAGAGGCTTTGCTCATGGTTTTGTTGTTTTGAGCAAAGAGGCGGTGTTCCAGTATAAGTGTGACCGCCTGTACAACCCTCAGTCTGAGGGAGCTGTGGCTTGGAATGATCCGCAGATTGCAATAGATTGGAAGATACCTGCAAAGGATATTCTTCTTTCTGAAAAAGATAAACATCATCCGCTTCTTAAAGATGCGCCTGAGTTGTTTGATTTCAAAACCAACTACTACGAGTAATGAAAACTGTATTGGTAACCGGAGCTAATGGACAGCTGGGCAATGAGTTGCGCCTGCTCTCTAAGGGGTTGCCATACAAGTTTGTTTTTACGGATGTTGTTCAGAGTGCAGATACAACAATTCTGGATATTACAGATATTGAGGCCATTAGAAAAATTGTTGCAGAGGAGAAAGTTGATGTTATTGTTAACTGCGCTGCCTTTACAAATGTAGATGCGGCAGAAGACAATGAAACTATCGCTGAGTTAATAAATTCTAAAGCGGTTGAAAATCTGGCTGTTGCGGCAAAAGAAAACAACGCTCTTCTGATTCACATAAGTACAGATTATGTGTTTGACGGAACGGCCGTGACTCCATACACTGAGGAGGATAAATGCAATCCAACGGGAGCATACGGAAGAACTAAACTTCACGGAGAGGAGGCTGTTGAGAGGGTTGGCTGCAAGAGCATAATCATCAGAACTGCCTGGCTTTACAGCGAGTTTGGGAAGAACTTTGTGAAGACAATGCTCAACCTTACTGCAACAAAACCGGCTATCAAAGTTGTGAATGATCAGGTTGGAACTCCTACATACGCTCTGGATTTGGCAAAGGTTATAGTGAAGTTCATCTTGATTGATTCAGACTCTCTTCTGGGAACCTATCACTTTAGCAATGAGGGCGTTTGTTCCTGGTATGACTTTGCCGTAAAGATTGCTGCGCTTGCCGGAAATACTGAGTGCAAGATTAATCCGTGCCTCTCCTCCGAGTATCCGAGCAAAGTTAAACGCCCGGCCTATTCGGTTCTGGATAAAAACAAAATCAAAATGGCTTTAAACATCACCATCCCCGCCTGGGAAGACTCCCTTGCCGCTTGTTTGAAAAGGTAAGAATTTAAAGAGGCATTGCAAGCGCAACGCCTCCCCGTACCCCCGAACGGAATCGAACCGTTATCCGGAGAACCGGAATCTCCTATTTTATCCATTAAACTACAGGGGCAAATCCCTTTAAGGGTTTACTTTTGGGCAAAGTTACAAATATTAATTATCTTTGCCCACCTAAAACTGAGGGTATAAAGGCCAAAGAAGCAGAGGCCGAGTATACCTTCTGCAATACTAAAACCTTTTAATATGAAAGCATACGTTTTTCCGGGCCAGGGTGCCCAGTTTACGGGAATGGGAAAGGAGTTGTATGACAACGATCCACGTGCCCGAGAGTTGTTTGAGAAGGCAAACGAGATTTTGGGTTGGAGAATTTCTGATGTGATGTTTACCGGAACATCTGACGAACTCAAACAGACAAAGGTTACCCAGCCTGCTATATTTATCCATTCAGTTGTTCTTGCAAAGTGCCTTGGAGAGGAGTTTAAGCCGGATATGGTTGCAGGCCACTCTCTGGGAGAGTTTTCTGCTCTTACGGCAGCGGGAGCCCTCAGTTTTGAGGAGGGTTTGCAGTTGGTAGCAAAGCGTGCTTTTGCAATGCAGAAGGCTTGTGAACTTAAGCAGTCTACAATGGCCGCAGTGCTTGGTCTTGAGGATAAGATTATTGAGGATGTCTGTGCAGAAATAACCGCTAAAGAGGAGTGCGGAGTAGTGGTGGCTGCTAACTATAACTCTCACGGCCAGGTGGTTATAAGCGGAGACGTTGAGGCTGTTGCTGCAGCCGGAAACGTTCTTAAGGAGAAGGGGGCAAAGAGAGTGCTTCCTCTGGTAGTAGGCGGCGCATTCCACTCACCACTGATGGATCCTGCAAGAGTTGAACTGGCAGAGGCTATTGAGAAGGCCACACTGACAGCACCGGTATGTCCTGTATACCAGAATGTTGACGCAATGCCTCATACAGACCCTGATGAGATTAAGAGAAATCTTCTTATCCAGCTTACAAATCCGGTAAGATGGGCTCAGATAGTTGAGAAAATGGTAGCAGACGGCGCAGATGAGTTTGTAGAACTTGGCCCGGGAACAGTTTTGCAGGGCCTTGTAAAGAAACTTGCACCGGCTGAGACCAAGATTTCCGGAATGCAATAGCAACTCTTTGCGAATGCGCTTTCAATTTGCTATCTTTGGGGCGTGTTTGCAAAGGTGCGCACAATTGGAATATTCTAATTTTTAAATACATAATTGACTAAAATCATGGCAAAAGAAAAAGTCTTTCTTACCTGCGATGGTAACCAAGCTGCAGCTCACGTAGCCTATCTTTTCAGTGAGCTGGCCGCAATTTATCCTATCACTCCGTCTTCACCAATGGCAGAGCATGTGGATGAGTGGTCAGCTTTTGGAAGAAAGAATCTCTTTGGAGAGACTGTAAAGGTTATTGAGATGGAGAGTGAGGCCGGTGCAGCCGGTGCAGTTCACGGTTCCCTTCAGGCAGGTGTTTTAACTTCTACATTTACAGCATCTCAGGGACTGCTGTTAATGATCCCTAATATGTATAAAATTGCCGGTGAGCTTCTTCCTGCAGTATTCCACGTAACTGCAAGAAGCCTTGCAACCCACGCTCTCTCAATCTTTGGAGATCAGCAGGATGTAATGGCTGTAAGACAGACCGGTTTTGCAATGCTGGCATCTGCAAGCGTTCAGGAGGCAATGGACCTGGCAGCAGTTGCTCACCTTGCAACTATCAAATCTTCAGTTCCTTTTGTTCACTTCTTTGACGGATTCCGTACCTCTCATGAGATTCAGAAGATTGAGGTACTTCCTGAGGAGGGACTCAAGAAGATGATAAGCACCAAGGCGTTGGCTGCTTTCCGCAAGAGAGCGCTCAACCCTAACGCCCCTGTAACTAAGGGTACTGCACAGAACGCAGACGTTTACTTCCAGGAGACAGAGGCACGTAACGCATACTACACTGAGGTTCCGAACATTGTAGCAAGATATATGGGAGAACTTGGCGAGCTCTGCGGCCGTCACTATCTGCCGTTTGACTACTTTGGAGACCCTCAGGCTGAGCGAGTTGTAATTGCGATGGGTTCTGTTACAGACACCGTTAAGGAGGTTGTTGAGTACCTCACCGCAAAGGGAGAAAAGGTGGGAGTTGTTGTTGTAAGACTTTACCGTCCGTTCAGCACTCAGTACTTCTTAAGAGCTCTGCCTAAGAGCGTTAAGAGAATTGCTGTTTTGGACAGATGCAAAGAGCCGGGTGCAGTTGGAGAGCCTCTCTACGTAGACGTAAAGAGCGCTTTGGCAGACACCGAGTTTGCAGGCAAGGTTAAGATTGTAGGCGGCCGTTACGGTCTCTCATCTAAGGATACCTCTCCTGCTCAGATACTTGCAGTGTTCCAGAACCTCAAGGCAAAAGAGCCTAAGAACTCATTCACCATTGGTATTGTAGATGACGTTACATTCCTGTCACTCCCTCAGAAAGAGGAGATTTCAATGGCAAAGGAGGGAACTTACGAGCTCAAATTCTTTGGTTTAGGTTCAGACGGAACCGTTGGTGCAAACAAGAACACAATTAAGATAATTGGCGGAACAACAGACAAATACTGCCAGGCATACTTTGATTACGATTCAAAGAAATCCGGCGGATTCACCTGTTCACACCTCCGTTTTGGAGACAATCCAATTAACTCACCATACCTGGTTTCTACTCCGGACTTTGTGGCTTGCCACGTTCCTTCATACCTTACCAAGTATGATGTTCTCAGAGGAATTAAGAAAGGCGGTACCTTCCTGTTGAACTCTCTCTGGGATACCGAGGAGACTCTTAAGAGACTTCCAGATTTCATTAAATATCAAATTGTTAGCAAGAAGCTGAACTTCTACATCATCAATGCAACTAAGATTGCAGAGGAGATTGGTTTGGGTAACAGAACCAATTCTATTCTTCAGTCTGCATTCTTTAAGATTACGGGAATTATTCCTTACGAGGATGCCGTAAAGGAGATGAAGAAGATGATTGAGAAGAGCTATGGCAAGAAGGGAGAAAACGTTGTAAAGATGAACTTTGCAGCTGTTGACCGTGGTGGCGAATATGTTAAGGTTGAGGTTCCGTTTGAGTGGAAAAACCTTTCACCTTCCAAGTTTGTTCCGGACAGCTACAACCGTCTTGCACCGGATTGGGTACGCCAGATTGCAGACCCTGTAAACGCACAGTGCGGTAACGACCTTCCTGTTAGCGCATTCCAGAACTTCCCAGACGGCACAATTCCTGCAGGAACCGCCGCATACGAGAAGAGAGGAATTGCAACTCACGTTCCTGAGTGGAATCCTGCAAACTGTATTCAGTGTAACCAGTGTGCTACAATTTGTCCTCACGCTGCAATCCGTCCGTTCCTTCTTACAGACGCAGAGATTGAGAAGGCTCCTAAGGCTCTCAAACTCAAGTATGCAGAGGGTAAGGCCAACCTTAAGGATTACAAGTTTGTAATGCAGGTAGATCCTGCAGACTGTACAGGTTGCGCTAACTGCGCAGACGTATGTCCTGCAAAGGAGAAGGCACTTGTTATGAAACCTGCAGATACTCAGAACGCTGAGCAGAAGAACTTTGACTGGCTGCACAGCAAGGTTGGTTACAAGGATGAGGTAATGAAGAAGGATTCCAACATTAAGGCATCTCAGTTTGCACAGCCACTCTTTGAGTTCTCCGGTGCTTGCTCCGGTTGCGGTGAGACTCCTTACATTAAACTTATCTCACAACTCTTTGGTGACAGAATGATGGTTGCTAATGCAACAGGCTGTACATCAATCTACAGCGGCTCATTCCCTGCATCACCTTATTGCAAGAATGCAAAGGGTAAGGGACCTGCCTGGGCTAACTCACTCTTTGAGGATAACGCAGAGTTTGGTCTTGGTCAGAGACTTGGATTTGTAAGATTGAGAGAGACTTTTGCAGAGAGAGCAAAGGCTGCTATTGCAGACGAGAAATGTTCTGCAGATCTTAAAGCACTGCTTGAGAAGTGGTTAGACAACAAGAACAACGTTGAAGTTTGCAAGGAGATAGCAGAGAAATTCCCTGCTGCCGTTAAGGAGTGCAAGTGCTCATCTTGCAAGGGTCTTGCAGAGTATGCAGACTGCATAATTCCTCGTTCACAGTGGATTATAGGCGGTGACGGTTGGGGATACGATATTGGTTACGGCGGACTTGATCATGTACTCGCATCAGGTGAGAACGTTAACGTCCTTGTAGTTGATACCGAGGTTTACTCCAACACAGGTGGTCAGTCATCTAAGTCTACCCCTGCAGGTGCAGTTGCAAAATTTGCAACCAGCGGTAAGAAGATCCGCAAGAAGGATCTTGGAATGATGGCTATGAGTTATGGCTATGTATATGTTGCTCAGGTAGCTACAGGTGCCAGCCAGGTACAGTTCCTCAATGCTTTGAAAGAGGCTGAGGCTCACGATGGTCCATCATTGATTATTGCTTACGCTCCTTGTATTAACCACGGTCTTAAGGCCGGAATGGGACACAGTCAGATGGAGGAGAAGAAGGCTGTTGAGTGCGGTTACTGGCAGCTCTACAGATTCAATCCTGATGCTCCGGAGGGAGTTAATCCATTTACTTTGGACAGTAAAGAGCCTGATTGGAGTAAGTTCCAGGATTTCATCAAGGGCGAGGTTCGTTACGCTTCTCTTCTTAAGACCTTCCCACAGGAGGCTGAGGAACTCTTCTCTCTCACAGAGAAGTTTGCTAAACTCCGTTACGAGGGTTACAAGAAACTTGCTGGTAAATAGCACGTTGCAAGCCTAATGCTGAAGAGGGGATGACCGCATTTTTGGTCATCCCTTTTTTTGTTACCTTTGCATCCGTTTTTGGAAATGAGGATTATGAAGAGAAACTTTTTGGTTCTCTTTACGCTTGCGGGATTTCTTTTAACGGCTACTCTCTCTCTGGGCGCAAAGAGAACAACTACATATAAAATTTCTGATAAGGATACTATCATCAATGCCGCAGATTCCTCTGTGATTCTTTCGGAGATAAGCGTCATATCTTCCAGGGTACCAATAGTTTGGCACAAGCAGGCTCGTATGATTACAACAATTGGGAAGAGAGAGATTGCATCTGCTCCGGCACAGAGTGTAAATGACATTTTGAAGTACTCTGCAAGTGTGGATGTCAGGCAGAGAGGGGCAGTTGGTGCGCAGACTGATGTTGGTATAAGAGGGGGTAACAGTGAGCAGGCGGCGCTGCTTTTAAACGGTATAAACATATCTGATCCTCAAACTTCTCACAACTCTTTTGATTTGCCTATCAGCGTGTTGCAGGTGGACGGCATAGATATTCTTGAGGGGCCGGCAGGAAAAATAACTGGCGCTTCTTCACTGATGGGGGCAATAAATGTAAGGACATCTATCGCGGAGGAAAATAAGTTTTTCTTTAATGTTGAGGGAGGTTCGTTTGGTTATTTGAGCAGCGGTTTGAGGTTTGACTGGGCAAAAGGAAAGAAGGGGACGCTTCCTGTAAAGAACTCCATATCTGCAAGTTATACTCGCAGTGATGGATATGCGCGCAGTGAGAGCGGCCATCTGAATATGGATTTCAAAACTCTGAAAACTTTTTATCAGGGTGAGTATTCGGATGAAGAGGTGCAGGTTAGCTGGTATGCGGGACTTAGCACAAAAGACTATGGATCAAACAGATTCTGGGCTGCAAAGTATGACAATCAGTTTGAGCACACCTTCAAATCTTTTATGGCGGTTAAGGGGCACAACAAAAAGGGAGTGCTCACAATTAGCCCTTCTCTCTATTGGAATCACGGCACGGACCGCTTTGAACTCTTTAGGGGAGAGCCGGACAAGTATCCGTTTAACTATCACAAAACCAACGTTTACGGAGTGAATCTCAATAACTGGTTCAACTGGTTTGCGGGCACTACGGCCTTTGGCGGAGAGATTCGTAACGATGAGATTGTAAGCGGAAATTTGGGCGAGCCGCTTACTCATCCAAAGCACATTAAGGGAACTGACAGAAACTACGAATACGGCCTTAACAGAACCAATACCAGTTTCTTCCTTGAGCACAATCTTATAAAGGAAAAATTCACGGTTTCTGCTGCAATTCTGGCAATTAAAAACAGTTGGGCGGAGATGGATATGAAAGTTTATCCCTCTGCAGATCTTTCAGTTGCACTGCTTAAGAATGAGAATAATTTGCTGAGGCTTTTCTGCTCATATAATTCATCGCTGAGAATGCCTTCAGTAACAGAGCTTTACTACTCGGTAGGAGGGCACAAGGCAGACAAGCATCTGAAGCCGGAGGAGGCTAAGGCGCTGGAGTTGGGGTTGAAGTATCTCTCCAACAAATCTTCTGCTTCCCTTTCTCTCTTCTCTAACCGTATGACCAATCTAATTGACTGGATAAGAAATACTTCAGAGGGTGAGGAGGCTCCATGGCAGTCTGTAAATTTTGGCAAGGTGCACTCAAGAGGAGTTCTGGTTCAGACTTCTTTTACTCCCGATTGGGGCTGGAACTCATTCAGACTCAAGAGTTTGAACGCCTCGTACAGCTATATCAACCAAATCAAGAACAAGGCGGAGAACATTCAGAGCAAATATGTTTTGGAGTATCTGAAACATAAGTTTGTGGCTGCGGCAGAGTTTCAACTGACGGGCAATCTCAACCTCAACATTCACTACCGCTTTCAGGAGAGAGTTGGAACCTACACAGACGCTGAGGGTAAGGTGGTCTCTTTCAAACCTTACGGCATTTTTGACGCCCGTCTTACATACAACTTTAAACATTTCCGCCTCTTTGTTGAGGGGAACAACATTACGGGGGTAAAGTACAATGACTTTGGAATGATTCCGGAGCCGGGATTCTGGTTTATGGCAGGATTGAATCTCTCAATCAATCTCTAAAAATAGCCCTCCCAAAATTTTGAAATGTCAAAAATTTTCACTTAACTTTATATAGATTTTTAAACGAACTATATAAAACTTAATATGAAAACCAGCATCTACAACTCTTTCTACACTCCTATGGGACTCGTTAATATTGAGCACCTTGCCCATGGCAGCGTACATTTGGAATGGGAGGGAATGCATATCTATGTAGATCCTTGCAGTGACTTTTTTGATTTTACCGGATGCAAGAAGGCAGATCTGATTCTCCTTACTCACGCACATACAGATCACTATGACACAAAGGCCATTGAACAGATTGCAATGCCTAACACCACCTTTATTGTAAGTAAGGGTGTGAAGACCTGTTTGGAGAATGATTTGCTCTCAATGCGCAGTTCCCGCAAGTTGAATTTGGATGACAATCCTCTCAACGTGGATCCGTCTACCAACCTTGTGAACATGCTCAAGATTCCAAAACTGCGTCATTGCAAGGTTATTACACTGGAGAACGGAGAGAGCGTTTCTTCCATTGGTCTTACCATTACCGCAGTTCCTGCATACAACATAAACCAGAAAAGAGATAACGGTAAACCGTTCCACATTAAGGGAGAGGGTAACGGTTATATAATCTCAATGCAGGGTGTAGATATTTACTTTGCAGGAGATACCGAGTGCATTCCGGAGATGAAGGAACTTGCTCCTAACGCAGAGCGTAAGTCTAAGTGGGCTAAGTCTATACAGGGAGAGATAGATATTGCCTTCCTGCCTAAGAACTTGCCTTACACAATGAGTGACGAGGAGTTTGTTAAGGCGGCCAACATCATTAAGCCAAAGAACCTCTTCCCAATCCATTACTTTGAGATGAACGCAAAGGCTCTTAGCAAAGCGTTGGACACTCGCATCTGCTTATACGTTAACGGAAAGCAGATTTAAGAAGAGCGCAAGGCCGCGGTTTAAGAAGAGCGAACACTTTATAACAAATAAAAGAAGAGGATGACCAAAAAATTGATCATCCTTTCTCTTTTTACTCCGAGCCTTGCCGGCTACCGGCCAGACGCTAATTACTGCACAAAGGCAATAATCTCATCCTTAACAACTTTCTGTCCCTGTTTAGCGCAAACGGCAACAAGTTTTCCGTCTGCAGGGCAGATAATCTCCTCCATTCCGTAGAATGCCTGAATGTTGCAGAGGGTCTGACCCATCTTAACATCTGAACCTTCAACAGGAGCGGATGACTTATCCTCAACGTCATACTGCCAGATAACTTCACCCTTAACGGTTGCGTGAACCGGCTTAGCGTCCGGATATTTAGCCATAATCTTCTCCACGTCAAATGCAGGAACCTCTACAACAGGACGGGTAATGATGATAGGTGCTCCGGCCTTTGCTCTGTTAGCCTCAAGCTCCTTCTCAAATCTCTGTTTTGCTATGCCGCTCTTGTAATCTCTGTACTGAGTCTCGTGCATTGCAAACTCAAAGAGTTCCTCATCATCCTGACCTCTGTCCCAACCTTCCTCTTCCATCATCTTAATGTAACGAGGCAGATCATTAGGGAATGCATCCTGTGGAACGCCGGTGTAGAACTCAAGTCCCTTCTGCTTAACAATCTCCTTAATCTCCGGAGCAAGTTCGCCAGGAAGTTTACCCATCTTACCAAGAATCATGTTCATTGTATCCTTGTCTATGGTCTTCCATCTTGGCTCACCCTTAAGCATGTGCATCAGGTTCATAAGGGCGGTGTTCTTTACGTACTGGCTGAACGGAGTTACCAATGGAGGGTAACCTAATCTTGGCCATACGTACTCAACCTCCTGGAAGAGCATAACAACCAGGTCATTAATGCTGAGTTCCTTCTTGCCCTGATTCCTGAGTGAAGAGTTAATTGCTCCCTGGAATCCCTTGAGGTCTGCCATCATAGAACCCATCATTCCGCCAGGAAGTCCGCAACCAACAAGCAGTGAGCTCATTTGGTAGTTACCCGGAGCAATCCAGTATCCGAGGAACTCGTCTATGAACTTCTGAGTGAGAGCTCTGGCCTCCATGTAAGCGTTCATGTTGATGTCCTTTACAAGGAATCCGGCATCCTTAAGCATTGCCTGAATGGTAATTACATCCGGGTGAATCTTTCCCCAGGAGAGCGGTTCCATTGCCACGTCAATGTAATCTGCGCCTGCTCTTGCAACCTCAAGCATAGAGGCTACTGAGAAACCAGGACCTGAGTGGCCGTGATACTGAACCTTAATGTTAGGGTGCTTGTCTTTAATTGCCTTAACCAGTCTTCCCAGGAATGCAGGACGTCCAATACCTGCCATATCCTTAAGACAGATCTCATCTGCACCGTACTCTACTACCTTGTCTACCACGCCCATATAGTACTCAACGGTGTGGATAGGTGAGTAGGTGATACTGAGTGCCGCCTGAGCAATCATACCCGCCTCTTTAGCGTGAATGACAGAACCTTTGAGGTTGCGGTGGTCATTCAATCCGCAGAAAGAACGCATAATGTTGGTTCCCTGAGCCTTCTTAACCTTTGCCATCAGAGCACGTACGTCATCAGGTACCGGGAACATTCTCAATGCGTTAAGACCTCTCTCAAGCATGTGAGTCTGAATTCCCACCTTGTTGAACGGAGCCGTCCACTCTCTTACTGCCTTGTTAGGATTTTCTCCAAAAAGAAGGTTAACCTGCTCAAAAGCACCACCGTTACTTTCAACGCGGTCAAAGCAACCCATATCAATAATTACCGGAGCAATCTCCTTAAGCATAGAGACTTTTGGAACATACTTTCCAGAAGACTGCCACATATCCCTATAAAGAAGGGAGAATTTTATTTCTCTTGCCATATAGTTTTAAAATGAATTATTTCTAAACCAACAAGAAACAAATATAAGAAAAGCGCAACAGATAACAAAAAAAAGAGTTATATTTGCAACCCCAAATGGTGGCTGTGGCGCAGTTGGCTAGCGCGACAGATTGTGGCTCTGTAGGTCGTGGGTTCGAGACCCACCAGCCACCCAGATTTTAAAGGGATTTGAATAGTAAGTAGAACAGATATCTATCTTGATAGGTGTCTGTTCTTTTTTATATCTTTGCATCGGATTATCGTTGAAAAGTAGTAGGCTAAAGACAGGTATCGATTTTTTAAAAAAAGATGCCTGTCTTTTGTCTTTAAAGAACCGAGAGCAGGTATCTGGGAAAGGAGATGCCTGCTTTTCATTTTTAATTAACTTTGCGGGCATGATTACAAGGAAGGAGATATTGGCTCGTTTGAGGGATAGGATCATCATTATGGATGGTGCTATGGGAACCATGATTCAGCAGCGGGGATTGGATTCTGCGGGGAGCGGGGTAAACGGTAACCTGGATATTCTCAACCTTGTTAATCCTGATGGGATTGCTGCAATTCATAAGGCATACATTGAGGCGGGAGCGGAACTGATTGAGACCAACACTTTTAGCGGAACGGTTATCTCTCAGCAGGAGTATGGCTGTGCAGATAAGGTTTATGAGATTAATCGCCGGGGTGCGGAGATTGCAAGGGCTGCAGCCGAGGAGAAGGGTTTATCTTTTTTGCAATCAGACAAATCAAGCTCAGACAACGTTTCTTGTGAAGCGGGTTGTTTTGAACAGATAGGTGCTGAGGCAGTTGCCTGGAAAGAGGAATGGGGAGAGCGGAGGGCAATTGTGGCGGGCTCTATGGGACCAACAATCAAGTCTTTGACTCTCTCTCCGGACGTTAGTAAACCGGAGTACAGAAACGTTTCCTTTGATGAGATGGCCGCTGCCTTTATGACTCAGGCCGAAGGGCTTATAGACGGTGGAGTGGATGTGCTGCTAGTGGAGAGCGTATATGACGGACTCAATGCAAAGGCGGCTCTCTATGCCATAAACAAGGTGCTGGCAAAGCGTGGAGCGGATATACCGGTAATGGTTTCCGCCACTGTTAACGACCGCTTTGGAAGAATTCTCACAGGACAGGATATAAGGTCTTTATACACAGAACTCAAGGGCTATGGGTTGTTGAGTTTTGGACTCAACTGCTCTTTTGGCGCAAAGGATTTGGAGGGGTGCATTAAGAGTATAGACGGCTTTGCGGAGTGTGCGGTAAGCGTTCACCCAAATGCAGGTTTGCCTGATGAGATGGGCCGTTACAAGGAGACGCCTTCATACACAGCAAGCTGCATTAAAGAGATGGCTTGTGAGGGAGTTGCCTCTGCCGGCCGTTTGAACTTTGCAGGCGGCTGCTGCGGAACAACACCGGAGCACATTGCTGCAATTGCTTCTGCCTTAAGGGGCTGCGCGCCACGCGCTTTGAGAAAAGATGCTAACTATTGGGAGAAAGATATAGATGATCTTGAGGTGAGCGGATTGGAGAACCTGCTCATTAACAGGAAGAAAAACAACTTCACAAACATAGGAGAGAGGACCAACGTTGCAGGAAGTGCAAAGTTTGCAAAGCTTCTGAGGGAGAGAGATTTTGTGCAGGCGTCACAGATTGCGGCAAAGCAGATTGAAGACGGTGCAACGCTCATAGATATAAACACGGATGATCCTATGAGCAATGGTACGGGGCTGATGGAGAGCTTCTTACGTTATCTCTCATCTGAGCCGGTTGTTGCAAAGGTTCCGTTTATGATAGACTCCTCAGATTGGAACACCATTCTTGCGGGAGTTAAAAACTCCACCGGAAAACCTGTTGTAAACTCCATCAGCCTCAAAGACGGGGAGGAGGAGTTTTTAAGAAGAGCCAAAGAGTTGCATCTGCTGGGTGCGGCTGTTGTGGTGATGGCTTTTGACGAGCAGGGGCAGGCGGTAACGCTGGAGCGTAAGAAAGAGATAGCGGAGCGTGCCTACAAACTGCTGATATCCATTGGATACGAGCCATCAGAGATAATTCTGGACTGCAACATTCTTACAATAGCTACAGGTATTGCGGAGCATGACAGTTATGCCGTTAACTTCATTGAAGCGGTACGTTGGATAAAGCAGAATCTGCCAGGGGCAAAGACCTCCGGCGGAGTTTCAAACCTCTCCTTTGCCTTCCGCGGAAACAACACCATAAGACGCGCAATGCACTCTGTCTTCCTCTATCACGCAATTGCGGCCGGGTTGGATATGGCCATAGTAAATCCGTCTATGACAGATCTTTATGACGATATCCCAACACACCTCAGGAGCGTTGTTGAGGCGGTTGTTTTGAATAACTCTTCTCTTCTTCCCGATAGTTATAAGGGCAAAAACCCAACAGAAGTTCTCACTGAACTTGCCTTTGAAATAAAGAAGCAAGAGGAGGAGGCTAAGAATGGAACGCATGTACAAAAGGCAGTAAAAGAGGAAGATACAACGGTTGCTTCTACTCCGGAAAAGCAACTTTCAGATAAGGTTGTTAAGGGAGATCTCTCTGAGTTGGAGCCTGTTCTTCTGGAGTTGATTAAGAAGATGAAGGGTGTTCAGATTATTGAAGGACCGCTTATGGAGGGGTTGGAAGAGGTTGGAAGACGCTTTGAGCAGGGCAAGATGTTCCTTCCTCAAGTGGTTAAGAGTGCGAGAGTTATGAAGCAGGCGGTGGAGATTCTTCAGCCGTATATTGCAGAGAAACATAGTTGCGATTGCTGCGGACCAAAGAGCGCAAACAAAAGCACAAAACCCGTGGTTGTTCTTGCAACCGCTAAGGGTGATATTCACGATATTGGAAAGAACATTGTTTCCATTGTTCTTAGCTGCAATGGAATGGAGGTTGTGGACCTGGGTGTGATGGTAGATAATCAAACCATTGTAGATGAGGCTATTGCGAGCAAGGCTTCATTGATAGGAGTGAGCGGACTTATAACTCCGTCACTCAAGTTTATGGAGGAGTTGGCCTCTCTTCTAGAGCAGAACAAAGAGCGGATGTTAAGGGAGTTAGGATACCTTATTCCGCTGGCTGTTGGAGGAGCAACCGCTTCATCTGTTCATACCGCCGTGAACATTGCTCCGCGTTACAGCGGTACGGTTCTCTTTGGCGGAGACGCTTCAAATGCCTCAGTATCATATAAAAGGATAATAGCAGACTCAGACGCATCACTCCCTGTAGTAAGGGAGGAGAACTCATATCCTTTAGGTGGTTTTGCAGAACTTATAAAGAGAGACCAGGCAGAAATTAGAAGACAGTATGAGGCAAGAAACGCAAAGTTCCTCACGCCGGAAGATGCACGCTCCCTTGCAAAGCAATATCCTATAGAGTCTTACATACATCCTAAAGGGTTTGGAGAAAACAATCTCTTTGCAGAAAATATATCAGTTGCAACTCTTGCAGAGAGAATAGATTGGACTGCTTTCTTCAACTTCTGGGGCTTTAAAGGAAAATATCCGGAGCTGGTTTACAGCAATACAGAGGCAGAAAAGCTTTATGATCAGGCTCTTGAGATGATTGGCAAGATGATAGAGGAGAGCTCTGTAAAGGCGGGTGCAATTCTCTCTTTCTTTGATGCAGCGGCAGAAGATGACAAAATTGTGCTGTTTGAAAATTTGAAGGAAGATCTATCGGGGAACATTATAGATGAGGAGATTGCAAAGAGAAAGGAGGTAGCAAGAATGGAGGTTCCGCGTCAGAGAAAAGAGGGGTCTGAGTATTTGTCGCTTGCAGATTTTGTGCTGCCGCTCAAGATGGCGGATGCAGAAGGGAAGAACCTCTCCAGAGTGGGAGTCTTTGTGGCAAGGGTGGAGGACAGTCTCTCCAAAGGGCTGGACCACAAGAGCTTTGAATACCTGCTGCGTTACAGCATCTGTGCTCGTTTAACTCAGGGGCTTGCAGAGTGGATGCAGGAGACGGCCATTGGAGATGTTAAGGCTATACGTCCGGCATTCGGCTATCCCGTTTGCCCGGACCACTCACTAAAGAGAGTTGCCTTCCAGCTGCTGGATGCGGAGAAGAGATTGGGCGTAAGGCTTACGGAGAGCAATGCAATAATCCCGGTTACAGCGGTTTGCGGCCTTTTGATTGCACATCCTAACGCAAAATTGTTTGACACTTTTTAACCCATATACAGATGAAGGTTTCTAAAATATTGGAAGAGAGAAAGGGGCGTCCGTTTGCCTCTTTTGAGATTGTTCCGCCGCTTAAGGGGAGCGATATCAGCAAGCTTTACAATATGGTTACTCCTCTGATGGAGTTTGAGCCGCCGTTCCTCAACTTTACGGCTCACAGAGACGAGGTTGAGTTTCGCCCAAATGCGGACGGCACTTTCACTAAGGTGGTGGTTACCAAAAGACCAAGCACCCTGGCAATAGTCTCCGCCCTTCAGAAGAAGTTCAACACTCTGGAGATTGTGCCTCACGTTATCTGCTCCGGCAGTACCAAAGAGCAGAATGAGAGCCTTCTGCTGGACCTTCACTTCCTTGGTATAGAGAATGTTATGGCCCTTAGGGGAGATGCTCAGAAGGGAGAAAAATACTTTACCCCAACTCCGGGAGGACACGCTCACAGCAGTGAACTTGTTTCCCAGATAACCAATATGAACCGCGGCGTTTATCTGGACGGCAACATGAAAAATCCGGTCTCCACCTCCTTTTGTATAGGAGTAGGGGGTTACCCGGAAAAACATATAGAAGCGCCTAATCTTAAGACAGATATAAAGATGCTCAAGAAGAAGGTTGATGCCGGAGCAGATTACATCATTACGCAGATGTTCTTTGACAACCGTAAGTTTTTCTCCTTTGTAGAAAAGTGCAGAGAGGCGGGCATTACCGTTCCTATCATTCCGGGGCTCAAGCCGGTATCTACACTCAAACAGGTTGAGACCCTTCCGCAAGCCTTCTCCATAGACCTTCCGCAAGAGTTTATGAGTGAGGTAAATAGCATTAAGAAGAGTGCAACGGGTGAGGAGGATCTTTCCAAAAAACTTTACTCTTTTGGAATAGAGTGGGCGGTTATGCAGGGAAAGGAACTGCTTAAAAACGGAGCCCCTGCAATTCACTTCTACACAATGGGTAAGGCGGAAAATGTACGCTCCATAATCTCAAGTCTCTTTTAAATAGTTATCTTTGTACAAATCAGAAATAATTGCACTATGGACTTTTTCAGAAATTCATTCAGAGGAATCTTTGTATTCGTTGTTGGTCTTTGTATGGTCTGCTGGCCATCTGCAATGGTGACCCTTGCTGTTAAAGTAATTGGATTCTGCTTAATATTTGCAGGTCTTGTAACCATTGTATACAACCTTGCAAATAACGGATTCTCAGATCTTAAGGGAATGAGTCTGGTATATCTTGTAAGCGCCGTTCTGCTTCTTGCTGCCGGAATAATTCTGCTTGTAAAGACCTCCTTCTTTGTTAGGTTCGTAGGCATTATTTTTGGAATCATCCTCTTTCTGTACGGCCTGGTGCAGGTTATTCATACAATCAACTACTCCAAGGGATTACGCGGCAGAATCTGGCTTTACCTGGTTCCCGTACTTATCTGTGCTTTAGGTGTTGCCATCTGCTTCTACCCGGAAGAGAACGCCAAAATGCTCTGCATAATTTTTGGTATCTGTCTTATGTTCCTGGGTATTACAGAGATGGTTCTTGTATTCAAGGCCAGGGAACTTGCAAAACGCCTTAAGACCGCCTCTGAAAGAGACGCCCAGGACTTGCGTAATGCTCAGCCGAACGGCACAGTTATAGACGTTGAGGCAGAGGAGATTAAAGACTCCGAATAGTACACGGGGTATTCTATGAGGAGAATCTTTCTTTTCTTAATTTTGCTTGCTGCTCTTACAGGCTGCAGTCCAAAGGTTTACTCTGACTTTACTTTTGTTCAGATGAGTGACCCGCAGATTGGATTCAGGGATAAGTCTTCTGGTTTTGTTCATACGGATTCTTTGTTTGATTTGGCGGTTAAGGAGGTGAATCTTCTGAAGCCCTCGTGTGTAATCATTACGGGGGATTTGATTAATGACCAGAGAGATATGCTGCAGGATTCTATATACAGAGCAAACAGAGCAAAAATTGAGGTCCCTGTATATGAAGTTCCCGGCAATCACGATATCCGTCCATGGACTGCAGATAATCACAGTAACTATCTTAACCTCAGGGGGTATGAGAGGTTCTCTTTCCGTTTGAACGGTTGCGCCTTTATAGGAATTGACTCCAACTGTATACTTGACAGCACAGATGTTACTGCACAAATCGCGGAGGAAGAGCAACTTAAATGGCTTAAGAGAGAACTGAAGAAGGCTCGCAAATGCCGGTACACCTTTGTATTCCTGCACTGCCCTGTTATTCTGGAAACTATCGGGGAGGAAAATGGATATTTCAACTTCCCAAAGGGTAAGAGAGCGGAGTATATTGCTCTGTTCAAAGAGTACGGAGTGGCTGCGGTTTTTGCCGGCCACACTCACATGGAGTATGAGACTCAGGCAGAGGGAATTCGCTTTGTTACAGCAGGTCCGGTGGGAAGCCCGCTCGGAAGGGGCTACTCCGGATATGAAGTGATAAAAGTTACAAAGAACGGTTTTTCAACTGAGTATAAAGGAACCGTTCTGCCAAATAACTAATTCTCTTCATTAGGATCATCGGGCAGTTTGCCGGTGCCGTCGCAATCCGGGCATTTCCACTCCAAGTATCCTTTACTGTTGCATGTCATGCAGCGTACGTGGCCGGTTCCCTCACAGATTGAGCAGACTATGCGGCCTGTGCCTTTGCAGTTATCACAGTCAAACCATCCGCCTCCTCCGCACTTCTTGCAGTTAGGATTTCTACCGTGGCAGTGAGGGCAGAGATATTTGCCGCCGCCTCCGCAGAATGTGCATCTCAGCGATTTGGTTCCGTTGCAGGTCATGCACTCTCTGTATCCTACTCCATGGCAGGAGTGACACTCGTTGCGTAATGTTCCTGTTCCCTCACATCTTTGGCAAACCTTATCCATACTAAGCAGCACCGTCATTCCTAAAAATGCTGCAATACAGATAGTTATACTTCTGATAAACTTTTTCATATTACTATGTTTATTTATTAAAATTCACTTTTACGCTTCGTACAAGTTTATCATCTTTCCACTCGCCCTCCTTGTCTATGCTTCCATCCTCTTTATACATTATTCCCATACCATCTATCCATCCCTGTTTGAAGTAACCTCTGTATTTGACCTTTCCGCTCTCATAGTACCATACGGCAAAACCATCCAGAACAGAGTTTTCTTCTCCGTTTTTATCTGTAATTATAACAAATGTACCTTCCCACTCTTTGTTTCCGTTCTTGTAATAAGTAGTTCCCTCTCCGCAGCTCAAGTCGTTTTTCCATTTTCCCTCATACTCTTTGTTACCGTTCTCGTAATACAGGATGCCATATCCGTCAAATTCATTCTTCTTCCATGAACCCTTATACTCAATGTTGCCGTTCTCATAATACAGGATGCCATATCCGTCAAAATAACTCTCCTTCCATGAACCCTTATACTCAAGGGCGCCGCTGGTGTAATAGCTCGTTCCAATTCCGTCAAAATCACCGTTTTTGAACTCCCCCTCATACTCTTTGACCTCTTTTGGGCCGCTGTTGGAATAGTAATAAACTCCAGATCCGTTAAATTGTCCTCCCTTTATGAAACCTTCATATTTCTTGTGCCCGTTTTCATAGTAAACAGTACCCTTACCCTCTGGAGCTCCGTCCTTCCATCCTCCCTCGTAATACTTGTTGCCGTTTGCATAATAGCAAACACCATATCCGTTAGGAATACTGTCTTTAGCCTCTCCAACATATTTGAAACCGTCTTGTGTAATGGTAATTTTGTTTTGTGCCATGCAAATCCCAGATACCAACCCCATTACCGCCATCAGCACAACCACCGTAATTTTTTGAATCAAAGTTTTCATACTCATAAGAATCTATCAATACCAAAGATAACTATTTTTTCCTACATGCTTCTTCCAACCAAAAATATAATAAAAATTATCATAATTTATTTATCTTTGCATAGTATATGAAAGTAACGATGGGACAGGACCTGTTTGAACTATATAAAACAGGAAACAGTAAGCGATACAAAGATGTATCTAGAAATCCGCAACTTAGAGACGGCTTTACCCGCGCTGTTGAATTTATGAAAGCAGCGGAATCGGTAGAACAACTCAAAGGTGCAAGTTTCCTGCATTACGAACAACTCAAATATCAGAATTCAGGTATCTCATCAGTGAGGCTTTCCAACAGTTACGTTCATAGACTATTGTTTACGGAGAATGAAACAGGAATAGAATTAACTTTGATAGAAATAGATGACACACATTATGGCAACAAAAAATGAGATATTGTATTCAGTAGATGACGTTTATCCGGCGTACCCCGTTCACCCGGGTAATATGCTGGGAGAAGAACTGAAGGTAAGGGGAATCAGCAGCAAGAAGTTCTCTGAAATGATTGGTATTCAGGGTTCTCATCTGAGTGCTTTGATTCACGGCGTAAGAAACTTTACACCTGCCGTTGCAGCAAAAATTGAAAAAGGATTACCTGAGATTCCTTCATCCATTTGGGTTAAGATGCAAGAGAACTACAACAAATCTATCCGTCAACAAAAGGTGAACACCAATTTACTTGTATCCGGCTATGCACCTAAGGAAGAGACTCTTATCCCAGTTCTTGCGGAAGATGGTGCGGACTATTCTAAGTGGAAAAGCGTCACTATCAAGATTCCCAAGAAGGATGAAAAACTTCTAAAAGAACTGGCTAATAAGTTCGGCTGGAAGATTTAAAAGAGTATCTTTGGATAAAATTTGAACAAAACATTATGAAACGTCTTTTCTTATTCCTTGGTATTCTCTTGTTTGCTCTCTCTTCAACCTTTGCCCAGAAGAAGAAACTGCCACCGCTTAATCAGTTGGCTATGATTAATGACAGTATCATATCAGAAGGACACCAAATCTACTTCTCTGAAAAGATAGCTTGGATTACTACAGATTCTCTTTTTGCGCATAAGCACACAGAAAGTGAAATAGGTGCATCTTTAACCTACTTTGAAGACAGTGTGTGGGTTAGCCTTTTTACAGATAAAGCAGTAGAAAATTCAATATTTGAGATTCGTTGGGATTTCAAACAAGAAACAGATACTCTCATAGATGCCGTTCGTCCTTTAACGGATAATGAAAAGGCATTCATTGTTCGCAAAAATAAACTCATTCAAACTGGAATAGGTACTTACAGAGACAGCATAAATGGAATTAATCCTAAATATGGTCACTTTAATGTTGATATTATCAGAATAAACGATAAGGTAACAAGACTATATCTTCTTCAAGGAATTAATTTTGAGGCCATTCCATTTGGCAATGATTACAGTATAGATTTTGACAACAATGACAATCCTATCTGTTTCAGGAGATATCACCGTTCATTTTTGCCTTTTGAGTTTCCTAAAGACAAAAATAAGAAGGTACTCACAATAATTCACTCCCATTTACCGGATAACCCATATATCACACCTACAGATATTTGCAATTTTTTACTCTATGGAAGAGACCTCTTTGGTCAAACCAGTTTTATAGTCTTAAGCACTGCTTTTGAAGGCCATATAAAATTCATGTATATGGATAGTCAAAAATCAATTGCTACTGTAACGGATGAACTTTTTGAATAGTTTTTTTCTTTTTTATCAGAGTCCAGCCGGAGGTAACGATTGTATCTCCTTGAACGGTAAGGGTATCCAGCCGTGGTAACTCTACGTGATGCCAATCAGCGGTTATCTTCAAAGGATGACCTTTTACATATCCCCACTCACAAAATGCTTCACCTCCAAAGATGACCATACCTCCGTCTTCCATTTGAACCATACTGTCCGGCGCAAACTGGATGGATAAGTTTGAACTTTCTAATTTGATGACGTTATCCGGTGCGAACAGCTTGAGAATCTTGGCATTCCTCTCTTCCAGTTTGCGTTGAAAAGATTCCTCCGTAACATCAATAGAATCAAAGTCATACCTCGCTTTGGTCTTCTGTACTGCTTCCTCCAAATCTTTAGGAAGTTCTATCTCATAGATTTTCTGAACACAAGAACCCAGGTCACTTTCTGCATTAATCTCTTTTCTCCAAGTGTATGAAGACTGATCTAAGATTAACCCGTAAAGAGGGCCGGAAAGATATGCAAATGAGCGTGTAATATTGTCTGATTCATAGAGGTAATCCAAGTCTGAAAGGCTACGTAAATAATCTTTGTCAGACGGAAAGGCAATGCGTCTTCCGGTATACTCGGCAAGCCCCTCTAGTATCTCCAAAGAACACTCCTCAGCTGCAGCATCCTTATACAGTTGTCTTCTCAAAGCTCTGAAACTTAACGCATCAGACAATGCGGATTTTTTCTGCTTGCCTTTGAGTTCGGCAGCACGCTTTAACGCATTCCACTCCAGTTTGAGAAGAGTGCGGGCATCTCTGTTGGAGAGATGAGAATTGTTAGGATGTCTTTCCGGGAAAAGGCCCAACTCAGGTTGTCGGTAGTGGAACATCTCATGTACCAGGACTATTATCTGATGCTTGTAATCTCCAGATATAGGCCACAATATAGTTGTCCAACGCTTTCCTTCCAACTCAATTGTGGAATTTGCAACAGGCAAATTTGCAGGAAAAGTTTTTGGCGCATCGGAAACGTTGCTTACAATATTTCTTACTGAATCTATCCCAAGAACCGGAGAGTAAAGATTTACTCCCCATAACTTGCCGTTATCTTTATCACATATCTCTTTAACGCTTTCAAAAATGGAACGTTTGGTGGTTTGACAAGAAATAATCAACACCAGGGCCAATGTCAAATTAAGAATCTTTTTCATACTCTTACAATCAGTAGATTAGCAGGCCTATCAGGCCGCCGGCAAGAATAACCCAGATTGGATTGGCTTTGAGCCATTTGCAGGCAACAAAGGCAGCAGCCAAAAGCACCCAGGAAGTCCAATGGAAGAAGTTGGTTGGGGTAATCAGAATACCCGCAGCCGCTGCAATCATTCCTATCACAATAGGTCTTATGTTCTTCATAAGTGATGCAAACAGATCACTCTTTCTCACCTTTGCATAGAGGCGGCAGATTATCAGCACTATCACAAAGGACGGAATCATAACCGCCAAAGTTGCTAAGAATGAGCCGCCTATGCAGGCTAAATGGGAGTATCCCATATTGTGAGTAACGGTGTAACCAACGTATGTAGCACTGTTTATTCCAACCGGTCCCGGAGTTGCCTGAGAGATTGCAACAATATCTGTAAACTGTTCCGCCGTAATCCATGCATGCTTTACAACCACCTCATTTTGAACAAGAGAGAGCATTGCATAGCCTCCTCCGAATGTGAAGAGACCAATCACCAAAAACGTCCAGAACAACTCCAGGAATATCATCTTTCAGCCCTCCCTTTTGGTTTTCTGTAAAAGTAACGCATGGCAAAAAAGCATACCGCCATCACCAGTATGATATACACAGGAGAGACCTTTAAAAAGAGTATGGCCACCAAAGTTGCAACTGCCAGTAACGCCCTGAATATGTTCAGTTTAGATTTAATAATCATGTCCACAACCGGTACCGCAATGAGTGCCACAACCACCGGCCTTACACCCTTAAAGAACTTTTCAACGTAGATATTGTCTCTGAACTGCTTAAAGAAAATGGCTATAGCCAGTATAATTAGGAATGAAGGCAGGCAGCTCCCGATAGTTGCCGCCACACTACCCTTTTTATCTCTAAGCCTATATCCTGCAAATATTGAGATGTTTACAATAAGAAGACCAGGCGCACTCTGAGCAATAGCCAGTATATCCATAAACTCCTCATCTTCCAACCAGTGACGCTTCTTAACAACCTCCCTGTCTATTAGAGGAATCATAGCGTAGCCGCCACCCAGCGTGAACATGCCAATCTTTGCAAAAACACCGGCAATTTCCCACAGAGAGGTCTTATCACTTTTCTGTTCCAGAGCTACTTTTTCCTCCATAATCAGCAATTTGCAGAGGTCAAAAATAGCAAATTCAGCGCACTCCTGAGGGGTTTTTGAAAAAAATTTTGCAGATATTGGAAAAAGGTCTATATTTGCAACCCCATTGAGACAGATGTGGGTTGTTAGAGTTCTAACAGAGATATAGTCTCGTAGCTCAGTTTGGTTAGAGCACCACACTGATAATGTGGGGGTCCGCGGTTCAAATCCGCGCGGGACTACAAGACTGGGGGACTAGCTCAGTTGGCTAGAGCACCTGCTTTGCAAGCAGGGGGTCAAGGGTTCGACTCCCTTGTTCTCCACAAAAAAAGAGGAATCAAACGATTCCTCTTTTTTTTGTGTAAACACGGACTAAATGTCTCAACTAGTCTCACATATCTAAACAGTCCTCTTTGAGTAGGAAATCAAATAGACCTATTGTTAAAATACCTTCTTCATTACGTCGAGGCATGATTTGATCTTTTACAACAATAATCTTTTTGAAAGAATCATTGATGTTTGTAAGTGAGCGAGATTCTTGTATCTCCTTCTCTCGATTAGGGATAGACAAGGCCGATTGTACATAATACTTCTTGCTGCCAAGATTAGCAATAAAATCCACTTCATGTTGGGAGCGAATCCACTTCCCGTTTTTATCCGGCTTTCTTATCTCAACCATTCCGACATCGACATTGTAACCTCGTATAATCAATTCATTGTAGATGATGTTCTCCATAATATGCGTTTCCTCTTGTTGACGCATATCCAGAATGGCATTTCTCAAACCAATATCTGAAAAATAGAACTTGGAGAGTGTATTAATGTATTTCTTTCCCTTAATATCGTAGCGTATCGCTTTATTTATAAGAAAAGACTCCAACAAATAGGTGAGGTATTTAGAAATAGTTTTACTGCCAATACTCACATTCTTAAGGCTTTTGAATGTATTGGATAATTTTGTTGGATTGCATGGAGCACCTATAGATGACGCCATTATGAGTACCAATTCACGCAGTTCTTTATCATTTCTAATTTTATGCCTCTCTATAATGTCTGCTAGATATACGGTTTCGAACAAGTTTTTCAAATAGTTAATTTTCTTTTGTTCGGTTTCAAAAGATTGAATAAGAGGTAAACCGCCATAGGTGTAATATTCGCGCCATGCGTCTTGCTTGTCTCCCCCTTTGGCAGAATAAAATTCAGAGAATGATAGTGGATTAATATGAATTGTTTCTCCACGACCACGAAATTCCGTTGAAATGTCTGTTGACAGAAAATGAGAGTTACTGCCTGTTACATACGTATCAGCATTCTCTATGTGGCGGAAACTATTCAGCACATCCACAAACTCATCCATTAACTGAACTTCATCAATAATGATGTAGTAGAGTTCGTTATCTTTGATTCTATCGTGAACATAATGTAATATTGCATCCGGATTCCTTAATTCCTTATTCATTCTATCTTCTAGATCAACTCGAATAATGTGGTCATCCGCTACACCATTGTTCAGCAAGTAGTGATAGAACAATACATTTAAGAGGTATGATTTGCCGCATCTGCGAATACCTGTCACCACTTTGATAAAGCCATTTTGACGGCTTTCTATAAGTTGTTGAAGATATCTGTCTCTTTTTATTTCCATATTCTATGTCAAATTTTTGTCAATATTGACAACTTTTTGTCGTAAATATAGTGTTTTTATATCTATTTGCAAGGGTCTATGTCAAATTTATGTCAATGTTGTCAATTTTTTGACATTAGCTTCTGTGTTGTAATTACATCTTCCACCCGAACTTATTAGCCAGTTCTTTTAGAAGTTTCTCATCCTTCTTGGGAATCTTAACCGTGACGCTTTTCCACTTAGAATAGTCAGCACCATCTTCTGCAAGAACTGGAATAAGTGTCTCTTTTTTAGGTGCATAACCGGATACAAGTAAACTGGTGTTCACCTTTTGTTGACGGATAGATTTGTTGTAGTTCTCTTGCATCTTAACCCAAATGGATGAAGGAATCTCAGGTAATCCTTTTTCAATTTTTGCTGCAACGGCAGGTGTAAAGTTTCTTGCGCCATGAATCAAAGCACTCAGATGAGAACTCTGGATACCAATCATTTCAGAGAACTTCTTGCTGCTGATTCCCCTTACCTTCAGTTCTTCTCCCAGCATATTACCCGGGTGAACGGGATACGCCGGATAAACGTCATCTACTGAATACAATATCTCATTTTTTGTTGCCATTATCTGAGACAAAGATAATTAAATTATGATAACAATTATCATAAACTTTAAAAAGATTAAAAAATCAGGAGGCCGGTAGACCTCCTGTTAGGATAGCTAATCTGCGGACAAAAACCTGTTATACTAGCCGTTATAGACTTATGCCGGAAACGGAATATTTAATCTTGTCTGGTTTGCCCGGTTTGCAGATTAGAACGTCAATTGTTTTTTTATTGTCTGCAATTGAAGGAAACTCCATCTTCAGAAGACGGGTTTCACGCCAGTTGTCTGTGTTGTAAGAGATATTGCTGCAAGGCAGGAGAGAGTTTCCAACTCTCAGATAAGCAGCTGGTTGCTTCTTATCCGTATTGAGTCTCATCTTCCCGTTATCCTTAACAATTACAACGGTTTTATCTGCTCTTCTGTCAACAAGGAATAAGCTGACTTTTTCGGATGAGGATACTGATTTTGGTGCATAGTTGAATTTGGCGTTCTCTTCTTTAAACTGTGTAAGATAGCCATTGTCAACATCCAAGCTTACTACTTCTTTTACATTCTTTCCGTATGAATCTGCCGCTGCAAATAGCATAGCTTCATTTGGGCTGAGGGCTTCGAAACCCAACCCGTTGTTATACGAGTTGATTTCTGTTCTTCCAAGCAAATCCATACTCTTAGGGTCAACAATTTCTACAACAATCTTTCTATTGAATATTTCATAGTGCTTTGAATTATTTCCCAACAGTCCTTTTTCCATGTATCTCTTATCTCTTTCCGTCCAGTCATAAGAAACGGTGTCTCTATACATCTTCCAAGAATCTGCTTTTGTTCCTTTTCCTCCAACCTTTGATTTTCCGGATGAGAATGAAACATCTTTGGAGTGTCTGCCTATCTGAACACTAGACCTTACGATGAAGTCTGCATCAACGCTTTCTGAAACGGGAACGGCTCCTCTCATTATCAGACTTTGACGCAGATAATTATCAAATGCAACAGTTTGGGCTTTATTATCAGATTCTTCAATTTTATTTTGAATGAACAATTTCTTTCCGGCTAAATCATAGATGCCTTCAGATTTGATTACCTGACGATAATTGGTATGATTGGAGCCAAAGGAAGATTGAGAGTAAACTACCTGAGGAAACAATATTGCCATCAGAGAAAAGGAGAGGCAAATCATTATCTGCCTGGGAAAAGATGTTAGTCTTGTTCTTACCATAATCGTTATGTTTTTATGAGTATTCTACTTCCGATTGCAAAATAAAAAAAAAACTCGGATTTTCCAACTAAAAAGCTAAAAATCAGGAGGCCGGTAGACCTCCTGACATGGTTGCTATTTTTAATACGTTGGATACCTGTTAGAAGCGGAGGTTGACTCCCAGGGCTATTAAGGGTTCTACCCAAGCGGCGCTGCCTGCTGCTCCGGCAATAAGGGTGGCAAAGTCTGCCCGGACGTAAGGGGAGATTGAAACGCTCCCTGCATTAAATGATTTGCCAAGGCCGGCACTGAAGAGAAGGCCGCCGTCTTCAAGGTCTCCGTCTGAAAATCCGAAAGTTGCACCGGCTCTTACGTTAACGTAGAACGGTTCTCTGCTTTGAGAGAGGTTGAATCTGAAATCTGCAAAAACAGGAACGTTGTATCTGTAATCTTTGAAAGTCTTATTATTCACATTACCGTTCCCATCTCCAATCCCTACAACAAAATCATTACTCTTGTTTCTGTAATACTCCAAACCAATGCCAAAACCTTGTGAATATTTGGTAGTTCTTTGCTTGCCGTAAATAAAATAGCCTCCTACTTTTCCGTCCCAATCATTACTTAGACAAAAGGCATACTCTGCTCCAACTTCAAAATAATGATGTGGAGTAAAATCAGAGTTTTTGTCTTGAGATGATAATCTTGTTAATGAAAGCAGCATTATGGCTGCAACGGTCATAAGGTATTTTCCAGTTTTCATAACAAAAGTTTTTGATTTCTGTTATGTGCTCTTCTTAGTAGTTGTAGGTGAGTTGGAAGAAGATGCAGTTCTTGTCTGTGAAGCCTTTAGGGATCTGCTTGTAGGTGTAGTTGAGTTTGAGATCCAGGTTCTTGAGTGGTCTCCAGAGAAGACCTGTGGTGTAGTTGGTCTCATAGATGCCTTTGTATGAGGTATCTTCATCTACGTAGTCTATTCTGCCTACAACCATCAGACCTTTTGCAACTCCAACACCTGCAGCAAAGTATGCTCCTAAGGATTTCATTCCGCCGGTCTTGCCGCCAATGAGTTCTGCTCTTGCAAAGCCCTTGTCTTTGTCTGCCTTGTAGGAGAAACCGCCTCCAAAGCGGTACATCTTTACATACTTGTTGTCTGTTTGCGGTGTGTATGAGCGGGTTGCCTCATTGTAAACAGGGTATGCGCCCTCTCCTCTTTGGAAGTAGGTGAAGAGTGAGAGTGGTTTGATAGGGGTGATAATCAGTCTACCAACAATATCTTTGCTCTTGTTATCATCTGTGGAGTTAATCTTGTAGCCGTTAAAAATAGCAAGGTCATAGTTGATTACGCTGTAACCGTCTTTGTGAATGGCGCTGCCGAGGAAGTCTATACCCATATCTCTGCCGGCGGCGGAGAAGCCTGCTATGTCTTTGTCACTCATTCTTGCAAATCTCTCAATAGCAAGGGCGTAGTTAACAAACTCCAAGGTTACAGGGGTTCTCATCTGGTTCTCGTAAGTGAGCGGGCTCTTGTACTGTCCAAACTTTACTCCGAACTCCTTAACAGGCATATAGCAGGCAAAGAGATCCAAAATTTTAGGGGTGCCTGCAAAATTTACCTGGAACTTATAGTCTACCTTTCCGTAATCTCCTTTGTATAAGTTACCTGAGAGGGTGAACATGGCCCTTGTAATTTTAAAGGTAGAGGTGTTGTCATCCGCCCAGTTGTAGCCCAGCTGAACATATCCGCTTGGGTGGGCGTATCTGTTTATCTTGTCCCAATCTACGCTGTTTTTCCTGGTGTTTTTCTCTAACTGTTCTATTCTCTGCTCCAAAAGGGCAATTTTGTTGGAGGTTGTATCAATCTGAGCAAAAGCCACTTCTGAGATAAGAAGAGAAACTATCGCGATTAAAAAGAGTTTAATTTTCATAATAGGTTTATGTTAGGTTTCTGTTTTTCTGTTCTGACTGCGGCAAAGGTATGAATAATTAGGTTTTTTCCCATTTTTTTAATACATTTGAACGATAGTTTGCTTTTTGATGAGCATTGGAAGAATATTATTTATTTAAACAACTATGATAAAGATTAATTGTTTTGTTCCATTCACCTCTAAAAAGCAGGTGGAGAAGACTGTAAAGAGCCTCTCCGAGAGCGCTTTGGTAAACAAGGTGGTAACATTGGATGCAGCAAAAGATCCGATGGCTAAGACCGCAACACTAAAAAAGATTGCAAAAAAGGCAGATTGCGATTTTGTTCTTATCTATACCAAACAGACAACGCTTGGTATAGGTTATCTTGCACTTGAAAGAATGGTGGATGTGGCTGCTGCTACGGGTGCTGCAATGATTTATGCAGACCACTATGCTGTAATGAACGGAGAGAGAACCAATAAGCCGGTTATTGACTACCAGATGGGTAGTTTGCGTAATGACTTTGACTTTGGTTCTGTTCTGCTTTACAAGGCTTCTGCATTTAAGGCTGCCGTAAAGAGAATGAAGGTAAACTACAAGTTTGCAGGCCTTTATGACCTTAGATTGAAGGTTTCTCAGAAGGGCCGTCTGGTTCACGTTAACGAGTATCTCTACTCAGAGATTGAGGAGGATACAAGAAAGACCGGAGAAAAATTGTTTGATTATGTAGACCCTCGTAACCGCGAGGTTCAGATAGAGATGGAGAAGGCTTGCACTCAGCATCTTAAAGATGTTGGCGGATATCTGGAGCCTGTATTCCCTAAGGTATCATTCGGTAAGGAGAAGTTTGAGTATGAGGCATCTGTAATTATTCCTGTGCTTAACAGAGTAAAGACAATTAAGGATGCCATTTTGAGCGCTCTGGCTCAGAAGACCAACTTCAAGTTCAACGTTATTGTTGTGGAGAACGGTCCTAAGTGTCACTCCTGGGACGGTACAACTGAGGCAATTGACTCTATCAAAGACAAGAGACTGATTCACGTTATTCCTACCCGTAACGATATTGGCGTGGGCGGTGCCTGGAATATGGCGTTCCACCATCCTAAGTGCGGTAAGTTTGCCGTTCAGTTGGACAGTGATGACGTTTACAGTGACGAGAACACTCTCCAGAAAGTTGTTGACGCATTCTATGCTCAGAACTGTGCAATGGTGATTGGTTCTTACATGCTTACAGACATCAACCTTAAGATGCTGCCTCCAGGAAAGATTGACCACAGAGAGTGGACTCCGGAGAACGGACGCAACAACGCTCTGCGTATTAACGGACTGGGAGCTCCAAGAGCTTTCTTCACTCCGGTTGCAAGAGAGATTAAGTTCCCTAACGTAAACTACGGTGAGGATTACGCAGTAGGTTTGGCTATCTCACGTAAGTACCAGATTGGCCGTATCTATGACGTGCTCTACAACTGCCGCCGTCACGATGAGAACTCAGACGCTTCTCTCAGCGTAGAGAAAGAGAACGCAAACAATACATACAAAGACAGAGTTCGTACCTGGGAACTCGAGGCTCGTATTGCTCTTAACGCAAAGAAGAAGAGAAAGTAAAGTTTTGAGATGGGGAGCTTTGAGCACGTGATACTCAACGATATTGCTGTTGAGCATCTCTTTGAGGATCAACTCAGTACCTGGCCGCTGTGCAAGGAGAACTATGAAGCTCTCAGAGATGTCAAGTGGAGAAGTATCCCCATATCAACGAACCCGGACGGCAGCCCTCTGACAGTTCTGGCTCAGTTTAATCCTGCAAGAATTGTCTCTTCCAACGCTAAGGTGGATGCAAAAACCATCCGCAACCGTCAATGCTTTTTCTGCAAGGAGGGAAGACCTGCAGAGCAAAAAGGGATTTCATTTAGGGGTGTGACCACAGACTATATAGTTCAGGTCAACCCCTATCCTATTTTTAAGAGACATCTTGTAATTCAGAGCACTACACACTCCCGTCAGGAGCTGGATTCTACCCGTATGGCAGATATGCTCTCTCTGGCAAAGACTCTGAAGAACTTTGTTCTGTTCTACAATGGCCCCAACAGCGGAGCCTCTGTTCCGGATCACTTTCATTTTCAGGCGGGTGAGAAGGGGATAATGCCTCTTCAGGTCTCCTTTGACAAGATTGCAAAGGATGAACTTTTGCGCCGCGGCCCTGATATTCAAAGAAGTACGGAAGAGAAGGTTCCTGCCCGCATAAGTGAAAACTATTTAAGGATATACCACGTGAACGGTTATTGCAGGGGTTGTTTTGTGGTAGATGCTGCAAACAAGAAGGTTCTGATTTCTGCCATTGGAAAGATATACTCTCTGCTCTCTGCTCTTACCGGCAGGGGAAACGGAAGGTTTGATCCGGATGATGTGGTTTCCTCTGAGAGCAAGCACTTTAGTGAGGGTGGTAAGTGGGAGCCAATGATGAATGTTCTTTGCTGGTGGGAGGATGGAATATGGAGGTGCGCTCTCTTTGCAAGGGGGCAGCTCCGTCCGAACTGCTTTTACAAAGAGGGAGAGGATAGGCTGCTGATTGCAACGGCCAGCGTGGAGATGAGCGGAATCTTTATAGTTCCGCGCCAGCAGGACTTTGACCGTCTTACCGGGGATGATATTTGCAAGATGTATGATGATGTTACAATATCCTCAGAGATAGAGGAAAAACTAATGAGAAAAATGAGAAAACAACCTCAAGTGAGCGTGGGTATAATGCACGCAGACAAGATTGATTTTACCTTCAACAACGAGTACCGCCTCATTGAAAAGGACGGCATTAATAACGCAAAGGGAAAAGTTTATACAGGCAACCTCTCCGTTTCTTTGGGAAGCAAGCCGGGCACTTTGCTTCTGGATGGACAGGAGTGCACGGAACTCCTCTTTGAACCTGCAGATAAACAGGGACTTGGAACTTTCTGGCTCAGAGATGTTGTCATTGGCGTGAACTTCCATTGGGAGAGAAAAGAGGACCAGATGTTTGAAGGATGTCTGAAGTTTATTGTTGAGCACGGAAAGTGCTGCGCCATAAATATTTTGGGCGTGGAGGATTACCTTACCAGCGTAATATCTTCTGAGATGAGCGCTAAAGCATCTGAGAAACTCCTTAAGGCTCACGCAGTTATATCCAGGAGCTGGTTGCTTGCACAGATGGAACATTCAGAGAAGGTTAAGCAGCCTTCCACCTCAAGATTCTTTAACGAGAAGGAGGAGTGCGAGGAACTGGTTAAGTGGTATGACAAAGATGACCACACAAACTTTGATGTATGCGCAGATGATCATTGCCAAAGATATCAGGGACTTACAAGGGCTTCTACAGAGACCGTAAAGAAGGCTATTGAGCAGACTTGGGGAGAGATTCTCTCATACGAGGGTCATATCTGTGACGCCCGTTTCTACAAATGCTGCGGCGGAATGTTGGAGGAATTTGAGAACGCCTGGGAAGATACACACTATGATTATCTGGAAGTTGTAAGAGATACGGAAGAGAGTGTACAGACAGAAGTTGAATGCAGAGCAGAGGCCGAGAAGAGTAATGATCCTTCTAAGATGCGTTACGGAAAAGATGCGGCAACCATTTTGGATCTTACGGTTGAAGAGCATGCCGAGGCCTGGATACTCTCCTCACCTCCTGCACTTTGCAACACCAAAGATAATGAGATTTTAAGTCAGGTACTTAACAACTATGACCAGGAGACCGTTAACTTCTACCGCTGGAAAGAGACCTACACTCAGGAGGAGATTTCAAAACTTGTAAGAGAGAAGAGCGGTGAAGATTTTGGAGAAATTGTAAATCTCATTCCGCTTACAAGAGGAACCAGCGGCAGACTCACACGCCTTAAAGTTGTGGGAACAAAGAAGAGTCTGATAGTTGGTAAGGAGTTGGAAATCAGAAGGATTCTCTCTCCGTCACACCTTTACAGTTCTGCATTCATTGTAAGAAGATATGATGATAAAGGAGAGTTGATGGGAACTTCTAATGCCGTTCCTGCAAAGATTGAACTCATTGGTGCAGGATGGGGACACGGAGTTGGACTCTGCCAGATTGGTGCAGCGGTTATGGGTGCCAAGGGTTACGAGTATGACGCAATCCTCTACCACTATTATCCTAATGCTGAGATAGTTAAAAAATATTAAAATATAAAGTTATGTCTGAGGAATTAAAAAATGTTGCTCCTTCAGTTAAGAAGGAGACCAAGAGGAATCCTTGGCTTTGGGTGCCTACGCTCTACTTTGCAGAGGGTATTCCTTACTTCATTGTGAATACAATATCTGTTCTGATGTTCACCAACCTTGGTGTGCCGAACGATCAGATGGCAAGATTCACTTCACTCTTGTATCTGCCTTGGCTGCTGAAGTTTATATGGAGTCCGTTTGTAGATATTGTAAAGACAAAGAGATGGTGGATTTTACTTATGCAGATAATTATTTCCGCATCATTTGTTCTGCTTGCTCTCACTCTTCCACATCCCGATGCGCAGACCATTGCGGCTAAAGGAACGAGCATAAGTCTCTTCTACACAACCCTTATCATATTCCTTATCACCGCCTTTGCTTCTGCTACTCACGATATTGCAGCGGATGGATTCTATATGCTTGCACTTCCGCAGAGCCAGCAGAGCGCCTTTGTGGGAATCAGAAGTACCTTCTACAGAATCTCTTCCGTGTTCGGACAGGGCGTATTGGTATTCATTGCAGGTCTGTTGGAGAAGAGGGGAGATATTCCTATGGCTTGGGTTTGGACAATGGTTATAACCGCTGTAGTATTCGGAATAGTAACGCTTTACCACACCTTTGCAATTCCTCGTTCATTGAATGACAAACCAAACATTCAGTTGGATGAGAACGGAAAACCAAAGGGCATCTGGTCTGATTTTGGACGCTCATTTGCAACCTTCTTTAAGAAGCCTCTGGTATGGTTGGGTATTGCTTTCATGCTCCTTTACAGATTGCCGGAAGCCTTTCTGATTAAGATGATTATGCCGTTCCTCAAAGATCCTAGAGAGGAGACAATGAGAGTTCTTGACGGCGGAAAAGAGGCACTCTTTGGCGGCGGACTGGGACTTCCAACAGAGACTATTGGTCTGGCATACGGCACAATAGGAGTGATTGCACTTTTGGCCGGCGGAATTCTGGGAGGTATCCTTATCTCCCGCTGGGGTCTTAAAAAATCTCTCTGGCCTATGGCTGCCTGCATGATTCTCCCTTGCCTTACTTTCTGCTATCTTGCTATTTTCCAGCCTACTAATGTAATTGCAATTATCATCGCGATAGCTATTGAGCAGTTTGGTTACGGCTTTGGCTTTACGGCCTACATGCTCTTTATGATGTACCTCTCAGAGGGAGACTTTAAGACATCCCACTATGCAATCTGTACTGCCTTTATGGCGGCAAGTATGATGATTCCAGGCTTCTTTGCAGGTGACCTTCAGATGGCTGTGGGATATAAGACATTCTTCTGGATTGTAGTGCTTTGCGGAGTTGCAACTGTTTTGGTTACAATACTTGCAAAGAGAAAGGTAGACGCTTCTTACGGTAAGAAATAATCGCTGAGGAAAAAGTTTAAAAATCAGATAAAATGAAAAAGTTATTCTCAATAATACTGATACTTGCACTTGCCTCTCCAATGATTTGGGCACAGCATAAGTGCAGTAAAAACGTGAAGGTTAAGCCGGGCGTTGAGGTTCTCAGAGACGGTGGTTTCAAAGAGCTTCAGGGAAAGAGAGTTGGTCTTCTTACCAACCCTACAGGAGTAGATTCCGAGCTCAACTCAACCATAGATATTCTCAACAATGCCAAGGGAGTACGCCTGGTTGCACTCTACGCTCCGGAGCACGGAGTAAGAGGGGACATTTATGCAGGCGCTGCCGTTAAGGATGCAAAGGATTCAGCAACAGGACTTCCTGTATTCTCAGTTTTTGGAAAGAACCGCAAACCTTCTCCTGAGTTCCTTAAGGATGTGGATGCTGTGGTCTTTGATATTCAGGATATTGGCTGCCGTTCATACACATTTGTAAGTTCAATGGGACTTATGATGGAGGCTTGTGCAGAGGCGGGCAAAGAGTTCATAGTTTTGGACCGTCCTAATCCTCTGGGCGGAGAGAGAGTTGAGGGAAACCTTGTAGAAGACGGCTTCTATTCATTTGTGAGCCAGTTCAAAATCCCTTATCTCTACGGACTTACGCTGGGCGAACTTGCAAAGATGCTCAACGGAGAGAAGATGCTTAAGAACGGAGTTCAGTGCAATCTTACAGTTATCCCAATGGAGGGTTGGCACCGCAACATGACATACGATGACACCCGTCTGCCTTGGTTGCTCCCTTCTCCTCACATTCCACAGACTGCCAATGCTTATTACTACCCTGTAAGCGGCATTATGGGAGAGCTTGGATATATCTCAGAGGGAGTGGGTTACACCCTTCCGTTCCAACTCTTTGTTGCCGAGTGGATAGACGGTAAGGCTCTCTGTGAGAGAATGAACGCGCTCAACCTTCCGGGTATACGTTTCCGTCCAATCTATGTTACTCCGTACTACGGTTCCAAGAAGGGACTCTACTGCAGCGGAGTTCAGACCATTATAACGGATTACTCCAAGGCTCGTCTTACAGAGGTGCAGTTCCTTGTTATGCAGGAACTTGCTGTGATGTATCCAGACAAGAAAACCTTTGAGAACTGTAACAAGGGCCGTTTCAGAATGTTTGACATTGTGTGCGGTTCTGACTACATCCGCAAGACCTTCTCTGAGACCTACACCTGGGCCAGCATTAAGGAGTTCTTTGAGAAGGATGAGGCTGCTTTTAAGGAGAAGAGCAAGCCGTACTACCTGTATAAATAAACTTTTTACGGAACTCACATTTCCCGAGGAAGAAGAGGGGCTGTTACCACTCCCAAATAGCCTGTGGCCGCCCATGGCCTCATGAATGGGTGCCCGGCTTGCCCGGGCGGGATGGAGCGAAGCGCTAGCGGAGCGGAAGGCTATGGGAGTGGGTAATAGACCCCTCTCAGTATTGTGAGGTGTTTATGGGTGAATAGGGGCTGTTTGTGGGTGAATAGGGCTGTTGGCAGGGAGTTTGCTATCCCTTAATACAAAGTATTAACCCTCAAAAACTAATAATTATGAGAACTAACAGACTTTACAATGCATTAGTTGCAATAGTTGCAGCCGCATTTATGGTATCTACTGCCACTGAGGCAGTTGCACAGTCCTCAACTAGGAAGAGTCCTTCCGGTGGATCTGCTACAATGAAAGCTGCTCCTTCTCAGAAGAAGATGACTCCGGCTCCGGACCGCAATCAGTCTTCAGGTAACAGAGGGAACGTTTCAAATACCAGAGGAACTTCATCTCAAAACAGAGGAACATCATCTCAGAACAGGGATGTCAATAAAGGCCGTAATTACAGTGACCACATGGGTAACGTAAGAACCCAGAGCGGCATTAACGTTAACCGCCCAAACAATGATAACCGTAACAACGGTAATCACAATAACGGCAACGTAACCAACAACCGTCCGGGAGGCGGCAACGTAAACCGTCCTGGCAACGACAACCGCAACATTGTAAACCGCCCGGGTAATGACAACCACAACAAAGGCAACGTTGACCGCAAGGATGACAACCGTAAAGAAGTTCGTCCTGGAAATGACATCCGTAAGGAGAAAGTGAACCGCCCTGAGGACCGCCGTCCTACCTACAGGGCTCCAAAAGACGGACACGATGCTCACAAAGTTCACAAGGATCCTACTCCAAAGTATGACCGCAACAACCCTAACCGTCACCTTGGTTATACTCCATTCCGCGATGGCCGCACAATCCATCGTCCGGCACCGGTTCACGTATACTACGATTACGGACGTTACTACAGGGTTCTTCCAAAGCACCACTATCACATCTCCATTGCAGGGCTTCTGCTCTACTTCTGGGACGGAGTTTGGTACAATTACTCTGGCGGCGTATACGGAGTTCACAGACCTCCTGTAGGAACCGTAATCCCAATCTCTTACATCTCATCTTCACTCTACCCTGTAGATTTTGAATATGAGCCTGTAGGATACAGAAGAAACTATTACGTAGATTCTTACGCAAACTTCTACATCCAGGTTAACAGCTACGAACTTAAAGTTGTTGACGCACCGGAGGGAGCAATACTCTACGATATGCCAAGTGACTACACAGTTGTTCTGCACCACGGCCGTACATATTACAGAGTTGGAAGTTCTATCTTTGAATATGTTTACACCAACGCTAACAGCTGGTACTTCAGAGCAGTAGGCATTTACAGGTAAGCGAGAAAGCTGAACGTGTCAGCATAATAAAATGAGGATGACCAAAAAGTTGGCCATCCTCTTTTTACTATAAAACCATCCCATTTCTTTTGTGCCGTTGCGGGCCGGGTGCCCGGTTATGCCTGAGCTATGTTCAGGATTACCTGCACGGCTTTCTCCATACTCTCCACAGGTACATACTCCAGTTTGCCGTGGAAGTTTAATCCTCCGGCAAAGATGTTAGGGCATGGAAGGCCTCTGAATGAGAGCATTGCACCGTCTGTGCCGCCTCTGATTGGCTGAATCTTTGGTTTAACTCCAGCCTTCTTCATAGCATCTATTGCTCTCTGAACAATGTGATACTGAGGCTCTACAATCTTGCGCATATTGTAGTACTGATCCTTAACGGTAATCTTTACAACGCCTCTGCCGTACTTTCTGTCCATTTTGTTCTGTATGCTGGTAAAGAGCTTCTTACGGCGGTTGAAGATTATGCTGTCATGATCTCTTATGATGATATTTGCAGTTGCGTTCTCAACGGTTCCGTTAATACCAACAACGTGGAAGAATCCCTGATACTTGCAGGTGTGTTCCGGTCTCTCCTTTGGAGGAAGCATTGCAAGAACTTCATTAACTACAATAATTGCATTAATCATTTTGTTCTTTGCATAGCCCGGATGGATGTTGCAACCCTGTACCTCAATCTTTGCTGAGGCAGCGTTAAAGTTCTCAAACTCAAGCTCTCCAACTGCTCCGCCGTCCATGGTGTAGGCAAAGTCTGCACCAAAATCTTTAACGGAGAAGTTCTCTACTCCTCTGCCTACCTCCTCATCGGGAGTAAAAGCAATCTTTATTGTACCGTGCTTGAATTCGGGATGATTGACCATATATTCAGCAGCGCACATTATCTCTGCAACGCCCGCCTTGTCATCTGCACCAAGCAGAGTGGTGCCGTCTGTAGTAATAAGAGTCTGTCCCTTATACTCCTTAAGTTCAGGGAATTGCTCAACAGAGAGTCTTACCTTCTTTGCTTTGTTGAGAATAATATCTTTACCGTTGTAGTTTGGAATAATCTGTGGTTTGATATCTTTTCCTTCTGCATCCGGAGCGGTATCTACGTGAGCAATGAATCCAATAACAGGAGCCTTCTTTCCCTTTGGAAGGTTGGAGGGAACGGTTGCCATAAGCACGCCCTTAGAAGTAGTTTTAACTTTAATCTTAAGTGCTTTCAACTCATTGGCCAGCAGGTTAATAAGATCCAACTGGCGGGCGGTGGAAGGTGCGCACTCAGCCTCAGGATCTGAGGTTGTCCAAACACCTACATATCTCAAAAATTTTTCTTGAACTTTTTCCATATCTATATTTTTATTCATCTATACTCTCATCTACATCTTTGAGTTCAACCTCATCTACTTTTGGAGTCTCACCCTTCTTTGCTCTGAGTGAACTCAGAAGCAGGAATGCTGCAACGGCCAGGTATGCAACTATTGCTACTGCCTGAGCGCCACCGGTTTGTGCCCACTCTCCGGCATAGAAGTCTTTGCCTGCAAATTTGAGTATTGCAGAGACAACTCCCATAAGAGCACCGCCTGCAATAAAGCCGCTGGCAAGCAGTGTTCCCTTGTTTACACGTGCCTCATTGAGAGCTTTGTCTTTGCTTCTGCTTCCTACGTACCAGGCAATTGCGCCACCGGCAAGAAGAGGAAGGTTAAGATCTATCGGGATGAACATACCAAGAGCAAAAGCAAGTGCAGGCACTTTGAGGAAGTTGAGGATAATTGCAATGACTGCGCCTATTCCGTAGAGTACCCACGGAGCTCCCTGTCCGCTCATAAGCGGCTCAATTACAGCGGCCATGGCGTTTGCCTGAGGGGCTACCAAAGCATCCTCTCCGGTAAAGCCGTATGTCTTGTTGAGTACAATCATAACTCCGCCTACAGTTGCGGCTGCTACGAGCGTTCCAATGAACTTCCAACTCTCCTGAACTTTTGGAGTTGAACCAATCCAATAACCTATCTTTAAGTCTGTTATGAAACTTCCGGCAACGGAGAGAGCGGTGCAGACAACGCCTCCTATAATAAGCGCTGCAACCATTCCAGGCACACCTTTAAGACCGCAGGCAACCAGCACTACTGAGCCTAAAATCAGGGTCATAAGAGTCATTCCGCTTACAGGGTTGCTGCCAACAATTGCAATTGCGTTTGCGGCTACCGTGGTAAAGAGGAAGGCTATTATGGTGACTATCAGAAGCGCTATGATTGCAAGCAGAAGTTTGTTGGTATCTGGAATTACGCCAAAGTAGAAGAATACGAATGTTGCGGCAAGAGCAATCAGAAGGCCCCAAACTATAATCTTCATACTAAGGTCTCTCTGAGTTCTTATCTCCTCTTTGGTTGTATCTCCCTTCTTTGAGAAACTCTTGGAAGCCAGGCCAAAAGCAGACTTTATAACGCCGGAAGATTTGATGATTCCAATGATTCCGGCTACTGCAATACCGCCAATACCAATCTGACGTGCGTAGGTTTTGAAGATCATTTCCGGTCCCATTTCAGAAACTCCGCTGAATGTTGTTCCTAAGAAATTGACGGTATCCGGCCCGCAGAGAGCAGACATAAGAGGAATGATTACAAACCAGACAAGCATTGAGCCACAGCAGATTATGAAGGCGTACTTGAGTCCGATGATGTATCCCAAACCAAGAACTGCAGCACCTACGTTGTACTTAACCAGAACCTTGGTCTTGTCTGCAATAAAGCTTCCCCAATGGGTTGCAGTTGTGTAGATTGTCTCACTCCACCAACCAAAGGATGCAACTATGAAATCATAGATACCTCCAATTAAACCGCTGATAAGAAGCAACTTGGCACCGCCCGTATCTCCCTCTCCGCTCTTTATTACCTGAGTGGTTGCGGTTGCTTCCGGGAACGGATACTCTCCGTCTTTATCCTTTACAAAGTACTTTCTGAAAGGAATGAGGAAGAGGATACCCAGCACGCCGCCCAGCAAACTGGAGAGGAATACCTTAATGAAATCTATCTGAATCTCCGGGTATTTGGCCTGGAGAATGTAAAGTGCAGGGAGCGTGAAGATTGCACCGGCAACAATACCTCCGGAGCAGGCTCCTATAGACTGGATTATCACATTCTCCCCCAGCGCGTTCTTTCTTTTAAGCGCGGTGGAAAGACCCACAGCAATGATGGCAATAGGTATGGCGGCTTCAAATACCTGGCCTACCTTTAATCCGAGGTAAGCGGCTGCCGCAGAGAAGATTATGGTCATTACCAGACCAATGGTAACACTGTACGCGGTGGCCTCTCTGTGTTTGCCTTCCGGCTTTAAAAGGGGCCTGTACGCCGGCTTCTTTCCTTTGTTTGTACTCTCTGACATAATTGTTCAATTTGATTTTGAGCGAAGTTACAAAAAAGAATGGTTATATTTGTACTATAGCAATTATCTCAGGAATTATGAGGAACCGGACAAAATACATTTTACTTCTCTTTTCATTTGCATTTCTGCTCTTTTCTCAAAAAGTTCACGCTCAATTTGAGGGCGGGGTAAAAGATTCACTCAGAGTGCTTTGCGTAAAGTATGATACTTGCGGTGCACAATCAGACGGATTGGTTTGCATAAGTTTTACAATGGAGTGTGACACTCTTAAAATGCCAACGTTTATGGTGGGTGATTCCATTGTTCAGTTTGTAAGTGACATAAACGTAGAAAAGATAAATTCCGTTCAGTTTCTTTACGGCAATACTCTTACAAAGAAACTGGCAAAAGCTTTTCCAACCGGACTGATTGCTGTAACTCTCAAGGACGGAGAGGATTACAACACCTGCCAGGCAATACCGGAGGGAAACAATCTTACAAGAAAAGCGCTTGTAACCAGAATATCTTTAAACGATTTCAACAACAAGAACGGAGAGTTCTCTCAGAGAATCAGTGAGTTAATAGACCTCTACGGCACGGACGATGCCTACTTCCGCCAGTATAAGTACCTGAATATGAACAGAGCAACTCCTATACTCGCGATAGATTCTCTGGAGAAAAAAGCGTTGGTCCAAAGTTTTAACGATTTCCGCCCCGGCGCAATTGCGGATGTTATAATGTATTCATCAGAGGAGGCGCAAAAGATAATAGGGGATAAGGGAGTAAACGGTTTGGTGGTGGCTGTGATAGATTCAAAACACACTCTGGCTGAGGCTCTTATGAGTCCTGTGGAAAAGCTGGAAAGAACACTGAATGAGATGATTGTGGTCAATTTCCGCTCCCTGCTGTTAAGAGAGCCTATGCATATAGAATAAGATATACCTATAATATAATAACAACTAAAAAGACGCCCTATGAAGAAATTTATCTCAGAATTCAAGGAGTTTGCAGTTAAAGGCAATGCCGTAGATATGGCGGTAGCTGTAGTACTCGGCGGTGCATTCGGAGCCATTGTAAATTCATTGGTAAACGATCTCATTATGCCTGCAATTGGTGTGCTGATAGGCGGCAAAGACTTTGCTAGTCTGGCACTTACACTGAAAGAGGCAGTAGTTGAAAATGGTGAAACTGTTAAAGAGGCCGTGCTGTTTAAGTATGGTCAGTTCATTAACACCATCATCTCATTCTTAATTATTTCCTTCACTATCTTCCTGGTAATTAAGGGATTGAACTCTCTTAAGAGAAAGAAGGAAGAAGCTCCTGCAGCTCCGCCTGAGCCAAGTGCAGAGGAGAAACTTTTAACAGAAATCAGAGATCTCCTCAAAGAGAAAAAGTAATTTTTGAGCCTTTTTCCGGAATTTTGAGCCCAAAATTCAAAATTTTTGAAAAATTTTTTGGAACAAAAATCGCCTCTACAGATGCCTGTGAAGGCGATTTTAAATTTTCTTCAAAAAAAAGTAAAAAATATTTGCAGAAAAATTTGGAGGTAAGAAAAGAATGTCTACCTTTGCAACCCGTTTCGCGAAAATTTTTCCCGGAACGCAGTTCATTGACATCATGAAGACAAGCAGCAACTTTAGAAAAAGTTGGTTTATGTACAAGACATAAA
>JAFZIN010000004.1 GCA_017554305.1 Bacteroidales bacterium
ACCTTTGTAAACGGCTGTATGACAGTTAAAAATGGAAAACTGACGGGAGCACGCAGAGCTCTTCCTCTATCATTTGACAGATAATATGAAATCCAATTTAAAACTATTACCATACATTTTTGCCCTTGTCTCCATTACCTTTTGGGGGTTCTCTTTTATTTGGGAAGATTATCTGATTAAGAACAACATAGAGATTTTTGCCTTCATTTTTGAGAGGATGCTTCTCTCTGCAGTTATCCTTTGGGCGGTAGGGCTTTTGATTGGTTCCATTCAGAAGATAGAGAAGGGGGATATGAAGTGGATGTTCCTTCTTGCTTTGGGTGAGCCGTTTATCTATTTCCTGGGAGAAAACTTTGGAATAAAATATACATCGGGAGTTCTGGCTGCCGTTATAATTGCCACAATACCACTCTTTTGTACAGTTATTGACAGAATACTTTACAAGTTCAGACTCTCTTTTCAAAAGATATTCGGCTGTCTTCTTTCATTGGCCGGAATAATCTTCTTCTTTATGAATAAGGGCGGAATGGGTACATCCCCTCTGAAAGGGATTCTTTTGCTCTTTCTTTTTGCGGTTGGAGGTGCGTTGATATACGGTTACACCACCAAGAAGATGTGCCAAAAATACAGCCCGTTTACCATTGTAACCTATCAGTTTACATTCGGAGCCCTGTTGTTCCTGCCTCTGTTCTTGATTTTTGGACTCAAAGGCCTTACTCCTGAGTACTTTACAATGGGAGTTCAATCCAAGATATTTGCTCTGGCTCTGCTTTGCTCCTGCATCTGCTTTGGACTATGGGCATACTGCACGGGAAAACTGGGAGTTACAAGGGTCAATATCTTTTCCGCTTTAATTCCTCTGGTTTCTGCGGCAGTTGCCTATTTCCTCTTCCCTGGTCAGGAGAGCTTTACCACCCTAAAGTTCATAGGTATAGCCCTTACCGTTACCGGCGTAGTGGTAGTACAGCTGGTCAAAGACGTCAAAGCCGCCTAATATGAGAAACTGAGCCCATTGTGAGCCCTTTGCGAGTTAAAGAATAATGCTTATAAGTTTCTGATTAATTGATATTTATCATGCGATTATCTCTACATCTATTAATAATTGATACAAATAAATGAGCCCTTTATGAGCCCATTGAAAGTCCTTTGACTGAATAATATGTTCCTTTCCCCGTTGTTCCTTTAAGTTCTAAATATTGAGACAAAGATGCTAAAAGGCGAGTGGCTGTAGGTTTGCTTACTTTAAGCATTTCTCTAACATCAGAATTGGATACTTTACCAGTTTTGAGTGCGTGATTAACTATCATCACACCTCGTTCGTTAATTCCTGACTCTTTTAGTTGTGCTGTTGGATTATTATAGAACATGACCATTAGGCCACCGAAAGATATATTGAAGATAGGTGGTAATAGCTTTCCTTCAATAGCACCATTTACAATTTTCCCGATGCCACGACCCCAGGCCTCAATTTCTCCACAACGAAAGAATGCATTAGCTATTGAAGGATTGAAAGCACAGGAAGGATGTTTCTTAAACAAATTATCCAAATTCCAAGACTCAGGTAGTGAACCTGGATTCCAAAAAACAATTTTGTCCGGATAAACGCTTATTTGTATAGGTATTTGTTCTGAATAGTCCTTATGTGCAATGCTATTTAAAAGACATTCTCGTATTGACTCTTCCGGATATGGCAGTGTCTCAATACGTTGTAGACGCTCGTATGAAATTAGATAGTTCAAATATTTAGTGGTGAGGAGGTCAAAGGTTCGCTCAACTTGTTGAACAAGACTTCCGTGAACTTCATCTTGAAAGACTAATTCAGTATCAGAGCGAAAGAATCCAATTTTAATGAAAGAACCTGGGAATAATCGTTCAGGTCTAGGGTGGAAAAGAAGAACTCCTGCACGTGTAACCTGGCCGTCATTCATTAAGTGTAGTGAAGATAGAAAATCTGCTAAAGAGTCACTTAAAACTTCAGAGTCTAAACGTTTCTTTTTGACACCTTTTTCCTTATAAATGCGGATATCTTCGGCAGAAAGATCTTCTGGTGTGATAGAAGGAACCTGTACGTTACACCAACGGACTCCTACCTTATGAAGGAGGAACTTGCTTAAAGCTGCTCCTTTTAATTCTTGCTTTGTACTACCGGATCGATAATGGTATTGTCCCTTATAAGTAACGGGATATGGGTAAGACTCCACAACTATTTCAATGTACTTTTTCTTACCTGCGTGAAGAAGGTTAACATCTACCATTATCCCCAAAATGTCTCGAACTTTGTTGGGAATATCCTCCATTAACTTATCGACATTAGGTATATCAATAACATCATGAGGATAATCGTCTTTAACACCGATATAAATCTTTCCCCCGTTAGCATTTGCGAATCCGCAGATCCATTTGAGGTATTCATCATGCCAACTACTTTTGTACTCTATGTTCTGACTCTCATCCATAATCTTTGGTATCATTTATTGCAAAGAAAATCGGAAAGACGTTAGGGCGGTTACCATAGAGTACATTTTACCCTCCCAACCCAGGGTGAAATAGTTCAAAAAAGAAAGAGATGACCAATTTGATCATCTCTTTCTTTTATAATAAGTCTATTGTAATTGACTTATTATATGGTCATTGCCATATCTTCAACCTGGCTGAAGGCGCGGAGGAAGTTTTCACCAAGGACTTTCTTAATCTCATCATCTGAGTAACCGCGGTGGCGGAGCTCTTTGGTGATAATCTCAAACTTGCTTACGTCTTCCATACCTATAGGTGGCATTTCAATTCCGTCATAGTCTGAACCCAGACCAACGTAATCTATTCCTACCAAGTTAATTACGTGCTCTATGTGATCTACCAGAAGCTTGTAGGAAGGAGAAGGGAAGTTCTTCTTGATGTATGCCGTCATTCTCTTGAACTCTGCTATCTCCTTCTTTCCCTTCTTACCGCTTCTCCAGTAAGCCTTCATTGCTGCATCATACTGATCTGCAGCATCAAAGTACTCGTCTGTACCGTAAGCGTCACTTAGGAATGCAGGGTAGAAATTTATCTGAATTACACCGCCGGCCTTTGCAAGATCCTTTATCATCTTGTCTGTCATATTTCTTGGATGCTTGCACATTGCACGGCAGCAGGAGTGTGTTGCAACTATAGGAGCCTTAGAGTATTTGAGGCAGTCATAGAATGATTCGTCTGAGAGGTGTGATACATCTACTATCATACCCAGGCGGTTCATCTGCTCAACAACCTTCTTTCCAAAAGGAGAGAGTCCGTGCCACTTTGCCTCTTTTGGAGCGCAGGAGTCACAGAGCTGGTTATGTGCTGAATGGCAGAGCGTTACATATCTTACTCCCATTCTGTAAAATTCGTTCAGAAGGGCAATGTCATTCTGGATTGGAGCACCGTTCTCCATACCCAGCATAATGGCTCCTCTGCCGCTCTTTTTAATTTCACGGGCGTGACGTACTGAGTATGCCAGTTCAACTTTGTCTCTGTTGGCTGCAATCATATCCTTTGTCTCACCTATGAGTCTGACTGCCTGAACGGTAGCCTGATCAGGAGTGAGGCGTGTGCGGGTAAAGATTGCATAGAAGGAGAGGTCCAAACCGCCCTCTTTCATTCTTATGAAATCATTGTGTCCCTCGTCACTTCTTTTTCCGAGGTCTGCATGTTCTTCATCAATTCTTAGAGGTGTGTCACAGTGTGTGTCCACAACCATTGCTTCCATGTGAAGCTGATGTACAGATTTTGCCATAGTTGTAATTATTTCATATAGCTGTATTTCCAGGATGTAGGAGAAACCAGGGTCTCCTTAATTGCGCGGGAAGTAACCCATCTCATTAGGTTGAATGAGCTGCCGGCCTTGTCATTTGTTCCGGATGCTCTTGAACCTCCGAACGGCTGCAAACCTACTACCGCTCCGGTTGGCTTGTCATTGATGTAGAAGTTTCCTGCGCTGTATCTGAGCTTGTTACAGATATCGTCACAAGCTATTCTGTCCTGTCCGAATACTGAGCCGGTAAGGCCGTATGGAGAGGTTGTATTGCAGAGTTCAATTGCCTTCTCAAGGTTCTTGTCTTCATATACGTAAACGGTAAGAACAGGACCAAAGAGCTCCTCTGCCATTGTCTTGAAATCCGGCTTTTTAGCAAGGATTACGGTTGGCTGAATAAAGTAACCTACGCTCTTGTCACAAGTTCCGCCAATAACTATCTCTGCATCCTTGGATCTCTTTGCGTATGCAATTGCCTTTGCAATGTTGTCAAATGAAGGCTCGTCAATAACGGCGTTTACAAAGTTCTCCGGATCCATTACGTCTCCCATCTTAACTGCTGTGCATCTCTCCTTCATTCCCTTCAGCACCTTAGCCCACAGTGATTTAGGGCAGTACATACGGCTGGCGGCAGAACATTTCTGACCTGCAAATTCAAAGGCTCCGCAGAATGCTGCGTTTGCAACTGCCTCAGGATCAGCACTTGGATGAACAAATATAAAGTCTTTTCCGCCGGTCTCTCCAACCAGACGAGGGAAGGTCTTGTACTTGTCTATATTCATTCCTACGCTCTTCCAAAGTCCGTAGAATGTGGCACTTGAACCGGTAAAGTGAATACCTCCCAAATCTGGAGATGCCAGTGCAACCTTTCCGATAACTGCGCCGGGACCCGGCAGGAAGTTAACAACTCCCGCAGGAAGACCAGCCTCCATAAATACCTTCATTACATAGTAGTTGGAGAGCAGAGCGGTAGTTGAAGGCTTCCAAACCGTTGTGTTACCCATAAGTACAGGGGTCATGTTGAGGTTGGATGCAATTGAGGTGAAGTTGAACGGAGTAACCGCCAGGATGAAGCCCTCCAAAGGTCTGTATTCCATTGAGTTAATCTGACCCGGAGCACACTTTGGCTGCATGGCGTAAATCTCTGAAGCGTATGCTGCGTTGTAACGGAGGAAGTCTATAAGCTCGCAGGCTGAGTCAATCTCTGCCTGGAACATATTCTTACTCTGGCCCAGCATACATGCTGCATTAATCAATGCTCTGTATTTTCCTGCAATCAGATCTGCTGCTTTTAATAGGATGGCGGCTCTTGTTCTCCAAGGAGTCTCACCCCAGGCCTTATGTGCCTTCATAGCGGCCTCTACTGCCATCTTAACCTCTTTCTCTCCGGCCTTATGATAGGTAGCCAGAACATGTTTATGATTGTGAGGCTCAACAACTTTGCCTATGTTGCCGGTACGAACCTCCTTACCGCCAATGATAAGAGGAATCTCTACAACGGTTTTGCTCTGTCTTTTAAGTTCCGCATCTATTGCAATGCGCTCCGGACTGCCTGCAAGATAGCCTTTTACGGGTTCGTTAGCCGGCAGAGGAAAGCTGAAAATTGAATTGTTCATAATATCTGATTTTTGATTGTTCTTGTTGTCTATCTCATACAAATTTACTTTTTTTGAAAAAAAGTTGCAACATTCTTTTAAGGAGTGCGTCATATTGGTGGAATGAAGAGAAAATCCATAGACATAGAGGAGATTTACGACAGCTTTTCCAGAGGGCTCTATTTTACGGCCCTCCGTCTGTTGGGTAACCCTGCGGAGGCGGAAGATGCCATGCAGGAGAGCATACTCAAGTATTATGATAAAGCGGAGAGAGAGGAGATTGAGAACATAGGAGGTTGGCTCAGAAGGGTTTGCGTAAGAAAATGTTTGGATATTCTAAGGAGGAGGGAGAGAAAAAGCGCCTACGACCAGGAGATTTCATTCCTGGCAGAAAATTCTGAGCCTGAACTTTATACGGGAGCGGAGAGCGCGGAAGAGACGCCAATAATCCAATTGGTAATGAAACTTATAGCATATCTTCCTAACAGTTGCCGTACAACGGTCTCTCTCAAACTGATAGAGGGATATGACTATGAAGAGATAGCTCAGATTACCGGAGACAAAGAGAGTTCAATAAGAAGTCAATATATGAGAGGAAGACAACACCTTGTCCAACTCTTAAAAAAGGAGGGAATAAATTATGAGTAGACATACCCTAGAGGAGATAATCCAAAGAAACAGAGAGCTTTTTGACCAGGGAAGCATGCCGGAAGGGCACAAAGAGAGATTTCTTGCCCGCCTTCAGCAGAAGGAGGCCAAAAAGAACCTGTGGAGAAGGATAATAGACTGGTCATCAAGCCTGTATACCGGAAGAGGACTTTCCATCTCCATTGCCGGAGGGCTCTGTGCAGTGGCTGTTGCCTTCCTCCTTATTAAAGATCCTTCCGTTACGGATTCCACCAAGAGGATGGAAAACAGATATATGCTTGAGATGGAGAAGTATGCGGATGAACTGGCAGACAGAATCTCTGAGATTGGAGAGTTTGACAGAGAGGATGTAAAATACTCCATTGAGAGCATAGTTGCCTCAGACACAATCCCTTTGAATCTTCAACTTCCTAAGGAGATGAGCAAAAAGGAGAAGCAGAAGATTATCAAAGAGTACTATGAGAGGAAGATGGAGGGACTTAAAAAAGTAAAGACATTTATCGCGATAAATACAGAACAGGAAAATTAAAAAAGGAACAATATGAAACAGATTATCAGATCATTATGTAAGGCGGCACTGGCAGCGATTCTGGTAGCGGCAGTTGCAGTACCATCCTTCTCACAGACTGCTAAAGTAACTGTGATAAAGGCAGATAACTCATCAAAAGATAAGGTCGTTACAGATGGAACAACTTGCAAGGCATCATTCTTATTCTCTGAAATTACAGCAATTAGTGCATCTTCAGTGTTTGAGGTTGAGGTAAGCAAGTCTAACGTGGGAAGGGTAACGGTTACGGCCCCAAAAAGGACTCTGGAGCACTTAATTGTAAAGTATGACAACGGAACCCTCAAACTCAGAGTGGAGAACGGATACTCCTTCTCATCCAACAAACCTGCCAGAGGCAAGAATCTGAGAGGACCGGTAAAGGTTACAGTAGAAGCTATAAAACTCTCAAAGATAGATCTTTCCGGAGCATCTTCACTCACTCTGAAAGACTCCTTCAACGAGGATGAGTGCTTTATTGACCTCAGCGGTGCCAGCAAGGCAAAGCTCAACAACCTCTCCGCAAGGAAGATTAAGTATGACGTAAGCGGCGCTTCCAACCTCATTCAGAGCGGTTCTTTCACTGAGGTAGATATTGATGCCAGCGGAGCCTCAAAAGTCAAAATTACGGGCAATATTGTGAATTTGACAGCAGATATAAGCGGTGCCTCATCAGTAGATGTTGACGGAAAGGGAGAGAGCGTTAACGTAGATGCCAGCGGAGCGTCACATTTCAACGGAGATGATTTTACCGTAAACAGTGCAAAAGTAGACCTCAGCGGGGCTTCAAAGGGTAGAGTAAGAGTTCTCAAGAGCATAAAGGGAGAACTCTCAGGTGCCTCAAAATTAATATATTCCGGCAATCCGGACAAGGTTATGATTGAGAGAACGCGCGGTACATCGCTGAGTCATCAATAGTAGTGTAGTTGGTTGTTAGTGACATTTTGTCATAAGTCTCCCGATGGTATAAAGATTGAAACACCATCGGGAGTATTTTTATATAAACAGAAAGAGTTTAAAAAGTAAATATTATGACAAAAGGTAAAATTGGAGTAACCACGGATAACATATTTCCGGTTATTAAAAAGTTCCTCTATTCAGATCATGAGATATTTCTCAGAGAGCTGGTAGCCAATGCGGTAGATGCTTCTCAAAAACTTAAGGCCATTGCCGGCAAGGGGGAGTTCAAAGGAGAGTTGGGAGACCTTACAATTAAGGTTGAGGCCGATGAAAAGAAGCACAGACTCACCATTACAGACCGCGGTATAGGTATGACCGCAGAGGAGATAGACAAGTATATCAACCAGATTGCATTCTCTTCTGCAGGAGAGTTCCTGGAAAAGTATAAAGACCAGTTGGACAGCATTATAGGCCATTTTGGACTGGGATTTTACTCTGCATTTATGGTTTCAGAGAAGGTGGAGATTGAGTCACTCTCATACAAGGAGGGCAGCAAGGGGGTTAAATGGAGCTGTGACGGTTCCCCTGAGTTCACTATGGAGGAGTCTGACTGGAATGAGAGAGGTACACGCATAACTCTCTATCTTGATGACGATTCCAAAGAGTTTGCAGAGAAGAGAAAGGTTGAGGAACTGCTCAGAAAGTACTGCAAGTTCATGCCTGTAAAGATTGCTTTCGGCAAGGAGACAGAATGGAAGGACGGTAAGAACGTTGAAACGGATAAAGACAAGATAATCAATGACGTTGAGCCGCTTTGGGCAAAGACTCCAAGTGAGATAAAGGATGAGGAGTACCTCAACTTTTACCGTAAACTTTACCCTATGAAGGAGGATCCGCTCTTCTGGATTCACCTTAACGTAGATTATCCGTTCAACCTTACAGGTATCCTCTATTTCCCTAAGATCAAAGACAGGATGGAGGTTACAAAGGACAGAATACAACTCTATTGCAATCAGATGTTTGTGACAGATTCAGTGGAGAATATAGTTCCGGATTTCCTTACGCTTCTTTACGGAGTTATAGACTCTCCGGATATTCCTCTGAACGTCTCAAGAAGCTATCTGCAAGCAGATTCCAACGTTAAGAAAATTTCTACATACATCACAAAGAAGGTTGCAGACCGCCTGGAGGAGATTTCCAAAGAGAAGAAGGAGGAGTTTGAGAGCAAGTGGGATAACCTTAAGATTTTCATTGAGTACGGAATGCTTACAGATGAGAAGTTCTGTGAGAGAGCCATGAAGTTTGCCCTCTTTAAGACTACAGACGGCAAGTATCTGAAGTATGAAGATTTTGGAAAACTGATAGAGAAAGAGCAGAAAGATAAAGACAAGAACGTTATATATCTCTATGCCACAGACACTACAGAGCAGTACCAGCAGATTGAGGCTGCCAAGAATAAAGGTTACCAGGTGCTTCTCTTTGACTGCCAGTTGGATTCACACTTTGTAAGCCTTCTGGAGAGCAAGATAAAGAACAGCCGTTTTGCAAGAGTTGATTCAGATTCCATAGATTCTCTCATTAAGAAAGAGGAGAAGGAGAAGCCTCAGCTTAAGGAGGGAGAGGAGTTGGATCTAGAGAGCGCATTTGCTGCTGTTCTTCCAAACAATGCAAGCTATAACCTTGTGGCAGAGAACCTTGGAGAGAATGCAGCTCCTCTGTTGATTACTCAGAACGAGTTTATGAGAAGAAACAGAGAGATGAGCGCAATTGGAGGCGGACTCAACTACTACAGTGAGATGCCGGAGTTCTACACCCTCAAGCTCAACTGCCAGAACCCATTGGTAGTAAGCATTATAAAGGATCTTGAAGAGAAGACCTCTAAGGAAGCAGAGAAGTTCAATAAGGAGAAAGAGACGGTAGATCAGGCACTTAAAGAGCTTGACGAGGCTACAAAAGACAAGAAGTATGATGAGATTACAACCGAGCAGAGAGAGAGCCGTACATCACTCAACAAACAGTTGGATGAGATAAGAGAAAAGAGAAAGGGAGTGATGACGGAATTCGGTAAGAGCAACACTCTGCTTAAGCAGGTTGCAGACCTCGCCCTTCTTTCCAACGGAATGCTTAAAGGCAAGGCACTCAGCGAGTTTATCTCCCGCAGCCTCTCTTTACTGAAGTAATAAACAATAATTTTTGCGGACAAAAAAACACCCGTCATTTGGCGGGTGTTTTTTTCTTGAAGCTCCTTGCTATTCTGAAACATTTGCCGGCTAGTCAAGCAAACCTGCTTTCCGGAGGATGGCGTCAATCTTCTGAACGGCATCCCAACGGTCTTTGTCATTGCGGTTTTCAAAGATGAGAACCGTTACGTCTTTATCCGGGTAGTAACCCTCATAGATTTGGAATCCGCCGTTGTCTCCGGTGTGGTAAACTTTCTTAGGGAAGCCAGGCTGCTGCTCTATGAACCAGCCGTATCCGTAGAAGGTGTTCTCTCTGTTCTGATAACCGCTGAACTTGCTGCCTGTTACTGTGTTAACAAATGACCACGCCTTATCTTTGTCTCTCTGTGGAATAACTTTGTTGTCTCTCATTGCCTTAATCCATTCTGCAAATTCGTGGGTGGAAGTGTAGATTCCTCCGTCTGCCTTTGTAGCAAAGAAAGTCTCCTCTCCGTAGTCACACTCAATGAACGGACTCTTAATATCTGTAGGATCCTTGGCCTTTGCATTCTCCTGAGCAGTAGGGGCTCCCGCCGGTTTATCCGAATCTGTTGCAGCGGTTTCACCGCCCTCTGCCAGAACGTAGCCGTGTGCCATGTTAGGAATTTTAGACTCGTTTTCCTCTGAGAAATAGAGAGTTGAACCCATACGTGCAGGAGCAAAGATGTTCTCTTTCATATACTCCTCAAATCCTTTTCCGCTCAGTTTCTCAATAAAGAGATAGAGAAGCTGGAAGGTTGGGTTAATGTACTGATACTCTGTACCAGGCTCAAAATTAAGCTCTTTAAGCCCCTTCATATACTCAATGGACTGCATATCCGTGCAGTGGAGCATAAAGTCTCTGTCTGTACGAGGTCTGGTATCAGGAATACCGGAAGCGTGAGACATAAGATGTGCAGGAGTAATCTTGGTAAAAGGTTCCTTCTTCTTTGGAAGATAAGGAGTTACAAGAGGTGATACATCGTAGATGCTCTTCTCAATATCAAGTTTTCCTTCATTGGCAAGTTTTAAGATTGCAACGGCGGTAAACTGCTTTGAACAGGAGGCAATATTAAAGAAGGTGTTGCCGTCAATCTTGTAACGGCGGGCAATGTCTGAGTGGCCGTAGCCCTTGTCAAAGAGAATGCTGTCTCCCTTCATAATCAACACAGCACCACCTGGTTCTGCAAATACGGTATCAATTGGTGCATATCTCTCCGTAAAGAGACTGTCTATCTTCTGCATTGCATCTGCAATTGGATCCGCTTCTTTTTTCTTACATGAAATCATAACTGATGAGATAATAACCAGGAGAAAACTCCAGAGTAATACTTTTTTCATAGGATGTTATTTGTTTTTGTTCTGTTTCTTCTTTTCATCTTCTTCTAAGATAGTCTCTCTCAGAAGGTTAACGGCAGAGGCGGAGAACCTCTCTATGTTAATCTGACGTGTACTTTTTGATGAGATATTCTTTGAAACTGTGCCTGAAGGAGTGGCAACAGCCATCCAAAAAGTTCCGGCAGGCTTATTATCTCTTCCTCCGTCCGGCCCTGCAATTCCCGATGCAGCAATGGAATAGGTGGTCTTGAACTTTTTTCTTGCCTCCTCTGCCATCTGCTCTACACACTCTTTACTTACAGCTCCAACCTTTTTAATAACGCTCTCTTTAACGCCCAACAATTCCGTTTTAACCTTGTTGTCATAACTTACAATTCCGCCCACATAGAACCTGGATGCACCAGGATTCTGAGTCAACAGGTGAGCAATGTAACCGCCCGTGCAAGACTCTGCTGTTGAGAGTGTTGCACCTCTCTTCTCCAGCATCTGCCCAAGCACTTTCTGCGGTGTGGTCTCTCCTTCTCCGTAGATGGCATTGCCCAGAATTTTCTTCAGAGAACGAATCTGTTTAGCTATCTCTTTCTTGCCCTCTTTCTCCTGAACTCCGTAAATGGAAAGGCGGAGTCTAACTCCCAAAATAGGATTTGGAAGGTATGCAAGATGTATATTTTCCGGCAGGGAATCCTCCCATTTTTCTATTCTCTTTGCAAGCTGAGACTCCGGAATACCAAAGGTGCAAACGGTATGATGCACAATATTGTCTAGCTTGTAATGTGCTTTTATGGAGGAGATTACATCTGCAAGCGCCTGTTCCGTTTCAAACGGAACGCCCGGCATTGAGAAGAGAAGATTCTTACGGTTGAACCTGCTCTTTGCAAAGGAAAACTGCATAATAGGGGCGGTGCCGCAACGGTTGGGAATTACCGTACATCTGTTTGGAACGTATGCCTGCTGCAGGTTGAGATCCATCATCTCTATTCCCCTGGCAGAGAGGATTCTACGGTTAATCTCCATTTGCGTTTTGTTGCAGAGGTATCTGCTGCTTTTTGAAAGCGTGTAGAGAACTTTCTTTGTAATGTCATCCTTAGTTGGGCCCAGACCGCCCGTAGAGATCACAATTTCAGATGTTTTGAGGCATCTCTCCAAAGTAGTGAGTATGTCATCATTGTCATCCGAACAGGTGACCATAGATACTACCTTAATGCCAATCTTGTTGAGTTGTTTGGAGATCATTGCGGAGTTGGTATCCGTAATTTGCCCAATCAAAATCTCGTCTCCTATAGTGCAGATAGATGCTGTAATCATTTAAAAATTAGATTGAAGAGTTCTCTTTCTCTCTGGCTGCAAAGGTTTTAGCCAGGAACTTGTTTATCTTCTTAATGTACTTTGGACCGTTGTAAATGAAGCCGGAATAGACCTCAATGAGTGAAGCTCCGTTATCCAACATCTCCAATGCCTGGGCAGGAGTCATAATACCGCCGCTGGCAATAATAGGGAGGTGACCCTCCGTCTTTTGGTAGATGTACTTAACCATCTCTAAACTACGCTCATACAAAGGCGCACCGCTCATTCCTCCTTTTCCTATCTCTTTAACCGTCTTCTCATCTGTCTTAAGGTTAAGACGGGAAGTGGTTGTGTTTGTGGCAATTATACCGTCAAGCCCAGAAATGAGAACCATATCTATAATCTCATCCAGATGAGCCTTGTCAATATCGGGAGAAATTTTAATGAGAATAGGGCGGTAATCGTCATACATCAGCCTGAGTTCCAGAAGCTTATCTATGATAGGGGAGAGGTTCTCCATAGTCTGGAGTTTTCCCGCATCCTTAACGTTTGGGCAGGAGAGATTCAGCACAAAATAATCTATGTAATCATAGATATATTCAAAGGAGAACTCGTAATCTTTATATGCCTCGCTTGTGGGGGTATCCTTTCCGTTAATTATGCTGCATCCCAGTGGAACTCTTGGCTTATGTTTCTGAATGAAAGAAACTGCATGACGGATACCTTTGTTGTTGATACCCATCCTGTTTATAATGGCCTGATCCTTAGGAAGTCTGAAGCATCTTGGTTTTGGATTTCCATCCTGAGGCATTGGGGTGAGAGTACCAATTTCTACAAAGCCGAATCCAAAATTTGATATGGCATTGTAACCGTCTCCGTCCTTGTCAAATCCGGCTGCAAGACCCACCGGATTGAGGAACTTTATACCAAAGACTTCTCTCTCCAAAGAGGGGTGCTTGTAATTGTATAACAGCCTGAGAATCCGGCCGGTTAGAGGAATTCTCTCCATCCATTTCATGAGGGAGAGAACCTGATGGTGAATCCTTTCCGGTTGCCAGAGGAAGAATATAGGCCTAAACAATTTGTACATACAGATTATATATTATGCACAAATTTAAGAAATTCTACTTCTCAAAGGATTGGAAGCTTCCGTCTGAGTAAAAGAGAATCACTCTCTCCAAACTTTTTTGCTTTTCCTCCTTCTTCTCTTTAATCTCCTCTTTTACCTCCTCTTTTACCTCTTCTGCTTCTATTTTCTTCCCGATAGATGGGCGTTTTACCTCGTTTACGCCACTCTCAAGAGGTTCAGAAGGGGCCTTTTCTTCTGCAATATCCTTATTTACAGTCTCTTCCAACTGTTTGAGCCGTTGCGCCAGTTCTCCATCTTCCAGAGGCGGGAAAGGGCTGTATTGGAGTTTTTCCTCTTCAAACGGGAAATCCTGCTCATCTTCCTCCGGAAATCCGAACAGATTGCTGCTGTTTGCGTCTGAATTACGCAAAACGTTGGTTTCTTCAGATTTTTGATTATTTGCGTTAAATTCACGCAAAGTCATAGAGTCACTCAGAGACTCTCCGCGGAAATTTTTCTCACTGTTCCGGTAGGGTTGGCCAACTCCGGTGAGCAACCACTCAATATTCAAATTCGGCAATTTTGTCAGTACGGAAAGAATGAAGTCATAACTTGGATTGTTACGTCCGCTCATAAGGTTGGAAAGGGTAGATCTCTGGATGCCCAAAAGAGTGGCCAGTTGGGCGGCGGTTATTCTTTCCAGGTTGAGGATGGTCTGTAAACGCTCTTTCATAGTTGTTAACTTAGCTCGTTACAAATATAGACATTTTCTCTCAATTATTCAAAATTTCTTATTGCGTTCCTCCTTTTTCACAAATTTTAACAAATTGCGCAGTTTGAAGAAAACCTGCATATATGCATCTACAATAGGGGTGCGCAAAAAACAATCTATTTAAATGTGTAATTTAGATGGCACTTATAACTATCTTGTAAATCAATAAGATAGCAAAATTTGAAATATTGAATTTTGCGGCCAATGCGCATTTATAGGCCATTTTCTGCGCAATATACCTAAAGTTCTATTTTATTTAGCAGTCTTATAACTATTAAAAATCAGTGAGTTACAAATTTTCAAAAATTACTATAAAGAAATCTTATACTCTGCAAACAAATCACATATCAGAAGTACGCAATTTGAAAATTATGCGTTCAACTTTGTGAATTTTGGCTGTTCCAAACTGTGAAATTCAAAAAAGTAAAAAACCTCTATTTTAAGAGATTTCTTCTTTTGTGGGTAATTATATATCTTTGCAGAAAATAATTGAATTTGGAGCCTGTTATTAAAATATCTGATTTCACCTACCCTCTCCCAGATGAGAGGATAGCAAAATACCCCCTGGCGGAGAGAGACTCTTCCAAGCTTCTGGTCTATAAAGATGGCAGAGTTTTGGATGATACCTTTTATAATATAGCCTCCCATATTCCCCAGGATTCCTTTATGGTTTTCAACAATACCAAGGTGGTTCCGGCAAGGCTGTTTTTCCGGAAAAAAACGGGTGCTTTGATTGAGATTTTGTGCCTGAATCCGGTCTCTCCTGCCGAATATATTGGCTCTTTTTCCTCAAAAAAGAGCTGCAGCTGGTCTGTTGTGGTGGGAAATGCCAAGAAATGGAAGGGCGGAGAACTCTATTTTTACTCTGATTCTATAGGAAAAGAGCTCAATTTTAGGGTGGAACTGCTTCAAAAGGGAGAAAAAACCTCCGTAGTTCTCTTTAAATGGGATACAGATGAGACCTTTTCAGAGGTTTTGGACAGATGCGGAAAGGTACCAATTCCTCCATATCTGAACAGAGATACTGAAGAGATAGACAAGAAGAGATATCAGACAATTTACGCCCGTTTTGAGGGGTCTGTGGCCGCTCCTACGGCCGGTCTGCATTTTACGGACAGGGTGCTTAACTCTCTGGATAATAAGAATATAAAGAGAGAAAACGTCTGCCTTCACGTGGGTGCGGGAACATTTGCTCCGGTTAAGAGTGAATTTATATCTGATCATCAGATGCACTCAGAGCCATTCTCCGTATCAAAGGAGTTTCTGAAAGACCTTGTAAAGGCGGTTAAAAAGGGCTCTGTAGTGGCGGTGGGAACCACCTCCACAAGGACTCTGGAATCTTTATATTATATTGGCGTTCAGTGTATTGAGCATCCTAATGAGACCATAAGGCCGGTTTCCCAGTGGGAGCCCTACAACAGGGAGTATAAGTATGATATTTCAGAGGCTCTGGAGGCCATAGTGAGCTATTTGGACTCCCGCTCCCTTTCTCAGCTGATAGCCGCAACATCTATAATAATTGTTCCGGGGTTCAAATACAGGGTTGTGGATATGCTGGTAACCAACTTCCACCAGCCGCAAAGCACTCTGTTACTGCTCATTTCCGCCTTTATTGGAGATGACTGGAGGGCTCTATACACCCACGCTCTGGAGAGCGGATACCGTTTTTTAAGTTACGGAGACAGCTCTCTTCTTTTCAAAAACCGGAAAATTTTGTAAATTCGCTCGGCTAACTGCGTTAAGCATGGCAGAAGTTGATAAAATATTTGACGGCATCAGGCCCTATTATGACAGCGAGATTCCTTCTTCAATAGAGAGGATGAAGAAACATCCTTATTTGGAGGAGATTGCTAACTTCCTTAAAATCAAGGGAGGAGTAGAGCACCTTGTTAATATGTTATCTGCCTGCAAGACGGTAGACGATTTCCAGGAGAAGATTATGGTTCTGGTGGTTACCACCATTCTGGAGCATACCTCCAACGGCGTTACCCATTCCGGTTTGCACTACTTCTCCGGAGACCGCAAGCATCTGATTATCACCAATCACAGAGACATTGTACTGGATTCCGCCATTATTCAGTTAATCCTCCATACCCACAAGGTTACAACTACTGAGATTGCCGTGGGAGACAACCTAATTACATCTCAGTTCATTGAGGATGTGGCGCGTTCCAACAAAATGATAAAGGTTACCAGAAGTTCTTCACCAAGAGAGGTTTACAACTCCTCAATGCTGCTTTCAAAGTATATCCGTCACAATGTGGCCTCCCAAACGAGTTCAATCTGGATTGCGCAGCGTAACGGACGTACAAAGGACGGCTTTGACCAGACGGAGCAGGGACTGCTTAAGATGCTGGAGATGAGCGGCAAAGGTGACTTCATTACAGATATGGACGAGCTGAGCATTATGCCGGTTGCCATATCTTACGAGTTTGAGCCTTGTGATGCCTTAAAGACCAGAGAGTTATACGTTTCCCGCAGGTGCAGGTACGTTAAGGAGGAGGGAGAGGATCTTCACAGCATCATTACCGGAATTGCTCTGTGGAAGGGCGGAATTCACATAGACTTTACGGAACCTATTAAAACTGAACAGATTGCATCCTGTGCAGCCTTCTCAAAGAACGAGAGGTTTGTTGAACTGGGCAAGATTATAGATAAGAGAATTCACTCTTACTTTAAACTCTGGCCTAACAACTTCATAGCCTACGATCTTCTTATGGCTGAGGAAAACATTGAGCCTGAGTTCTTTGCAGAGTATTCATCACAGCAGAAGAACGCCTTTGAGGCCCACATGGAAAAGCAGCTCTCATACATTGAGTCTCACGCCTGTCCTATTGACGGAGAGGAGTGGAACCGTTCAGAACTCAGGGAGATATTCCTGAACATCTACGCAAACCCTGTAAGGGCTTCCTTAAAGTAACCGTAAGCGGTTGCCGCACCATTGATAAATAATTGAAAAACAAAAAGATATGAAAAAGATTCTTATTGCCGTACTGTTTCTGTTCACATTAGTTCCTTTTGCAAAGGCAGATGAGGGAATGTGGCTTCCGCTTCTCATTGGGCAGAGGATAGGTGATATGCAGGCAAAGGGTTGCCGTCTTACGGCAGAAGATATTTACAGTGTAAATCAGGCCTCTCTGAAGGATGCGGTTGTTCTCTTTGGCGGGGGATGTACGGGAGAGCTGGTATCCAATGAGGGACTGCTCTTTACAAACCACCACTGCGGTTACAGTTACATTCAGAAGCACAGCAGCGTTGAACATGATTACCTTAAGGATGGTTTCTGGGCAATGAACCGTTCTCAGGAACTTCCTAATAAAGGGCTCACTGTAAGTTTCTTAGACAGGATGGAGGATGTTACGGAGCAGGTTCTTAAAGGCTACAACGCTTCCATGACGGAGAAACAGAGAGATTCCGTTATAAGAGTAAACTCAAAAGAGCTGATCAAGAAGGCTGTTGAGGGCGGTAAAGGGCTGAAAGCCAACGTGGAGGCGCTCTATTACGGTAACCAGTTCTTCCTCTTTGTTTTCCGCGTGTTTACAGATGTACGTCTGGTGGGTGCTCCACCTTCCTCTATAGGTAAGTTTGGCGGAGATACAGATAACTGGATGTGGCCGCGCCATACGGGAGACTTTTCAATCTTCAGAATCTACGCAGATAAGGATAACAATCCTGCCTCATACTCAGAGGATAACGTGCCTTACACCCCTAAGAAATTCTTTAAAATTTCCAGAGCGGGAGTTAAGGAGGGAGACTTTACATTCGTGTACGGCTGCCCTGGAAGCACAAAGGAGTATGTGGTAAGTGACGATGTTGAGTATGTGGCTCTGGTTTCAGACCCGGAAAAGATTGCACTGCGTACTGCAAGGCTGGATATAATGAAAAAGTATATGGCTCAGAGCCAGAAGGTTAGAATACAGTATTCTTCAAAGGCGGCAAATGTCTCCAACGCCTGGAAGAAGTGGCAGGGGGAGTCAAAGGGCATCCTTAAGATGAAAACTATCGAGAAGAAAAAGGAGTATGAGAAACGCTTTAAAGAGTGGGCAAAAGGGACTGAATATGACAAAGTTGTGGAGCAGCTGGAGGCTCTTTATGCGGCTAAGAAGCCGTATAACTATGCATACGAGTACTATTCTGAGACAATCAGAACCATTGAGTTACTGCAACTTGCGTATAGGGTAAAGTCTCTCTTCCAACTCAAGGATCCTAAGGGGGCAAAAGCTTTGGCTGAGACTTTCTACAAGGATTACTACCAACCTATTGATATGGAGTGCTTTGTGGCCAGTGTAAAGGCTTTTGACAGCAAGATGACAGATGAGTTCAAGCCAGAATTCTTTAAGGAGAAAATGAAGGAGTTCGGCAGTGCGGAGGAGTATTGCAAGTATCTGTACAGCAACTCTTTGTTTACAGATTTGGATAAGATAACGGCCCTTACGGAAGATGATATTCAGAAGATGGCGGATGACCCTGCAAACCAGCTTTATGACGCCTTTAACAACTGGTATCAGAAGAGTTTGAGGCCTGTGTTGCTGGGTATAAATTCAGAGATAAACCTCTGCTACAGAAAATATATGAGGGGCCAGATGGAGTTTGAGAAGAACAGGCAGTTCTACCCTGATGCAAACCTCACGCTCAGAGTGGCTTACGGCAATGTGAAGGGTTATTCTCCGGCAGATGCAATCTACTATGATCCGGTATCTACCCTCAAGGGTATTATGGAGAAGGATAATCCGGATATCTTTGATTACAATATTCCTCAGAAACTCAGGGATATATACGCAGAGGGCGGGCATGAAAAACAGCCTGTATGCTTTATTGCAACCAACCATACAACCGGCGGAAATTCAGGCTCTCCGGTACTCAATGCAGACGGCAATCTCATTGGAATCAACTTTGACCGCGTGTGGGAGGGAACTATGAGCGATATTGTTTACGACCCGGAGGTTTGCAGAAATATCTCTTTGGATATCAGATATTTGCTTTTTAATATAGAGCAGATAGGGGGTGCGGGATACCTCTTTAATGAGATGGTATTTGTAGATTAGAAGGAGTAGGTATATCCCAGAATAAAGTACCTTCTGTTAAGGTTGCCCTTTTCCAACCAGATGTGCTTGCCGTCTTCTGAATCAAAGCGGGTGGCGGTCATCTTGTCCAGTAACCCCTTGCCTTCCAGAAAGAAAGAGTGCTTCTTGTACTTTTTCTCCACCTTTACGTTCAGGCCGTGGTAGTTGTTGGTTCTGTAGTAGGCAATCTTTCTGTCAGATTTGAAGGTGTATTGAACAGAGGCTTTCCAGTCTTTGTTGAACTTGTAGGCTGCATCAAAACTGAAGTTCCAGTAGATATCCTCTTTCTTCTTCTCTGAAGAGTAGTTTTTCTGACGGTAACTAAAGAAGAGAACTTCCCCGTTTACAGAGAGTTTCCTGTTGTTATATCCCGTTTTCATACCCACTCTGTGAGTAATGCTGTGACGATTGTTAACCCAGGTAAATATGGTGATTTTGCGTCCAGTTGTGGTATCTACGTAGAAGGTCTCCTCTATCTCCCTCTCATTGTGTGTGTACCTATAGTTGAAGGTAAGGTAGGAGTATTTGTGACTGTGTGTGTATGAGAGAGTTGTGGTGTTGGTTACGGAGTGCTTGAGGTTAGGGTCTCCCTTAATAATCTGATTGTCATAATCTCCCTCTCTGGGGTACCAGCAGATCTGCTTGTATGAAGGTCTCTTTATGGAGTGGGTGGAAGAGAGCGTGACCTTGTTGCGTTCGTTAAACTTAAATGAAAAGTTCTGTTCGTAAAGCACTACCGGATGGTCATCAAACTTAATTTTCTGCTTGTTGTCCTTGTCTGTAAGCCTGTCTGCAAAGTGCTCCAGGGTGTATTTTACGTTGAACTGGAACTTTTTGACAGTATAGTCCAAACCGGCGTAGTTGCGGATTGTGAGGGTCAGATACCTGAAGTCTTCCGCCAATGAGGTGCTGTCTACCCAAACTTCATTCACGTATCTCTCTCCGCAGTATTTGTCTCTTATGTGATAGAGGTTTACGGAGGTTCCAAAATCCCACTTCATCCTCTTAACTCCCAGCGGTTCTGATAGTTTGAGAGAAAGGGACGGAGTAAAATTCTCTGTACGGCTTCCGGGGCGCAGGCGGTAGAGCGTGTAGGTATAAGGGTCCTTCTGGTCATAAAGGAACCACTTTGATATCCTGTAGTTTCTTATATGTGAGGCATCTGTTCTGAAAATGAGAGCGTTACCATTCCCAAATTTATGGGTCAGCAGAAAGTAGGAGAGGGTTTTATTGTTGACTATTCTCTCATCGTTGATCTTAGCATTTGCGCTGTAATCATATTCATCCAGGTCCAGAATATCCAGAACGGAGACGTTAGTAAAAACATCTGAGTGTAAGAAATTGTTGGAAATAAAGGCTTTATATGAGGTCTGGCTCTTTTCTTTCCAGTTCATCTCGGTGGAGAAATCTCCCTTTGTATCTCTGTTTCTGGAGAATTTGAATCTTAGTTTGGTGGCCATATTTTTATCGTCATCCAAATCTACGATTGTTCTTCTGGAGTCTTTGGTCATCATCTCCTGGCCTCCGGAGGCCTTTATTACTGCGGAAAATTCGCCCTTTCTGTACTTTAGCGTTCCACCTCCAAATAGCTCATGATGAGGAAGATCTGAGTTGTCATTCTTCTCTGTATGCTTTCTGAAATTCCACCCGCCTCTGATGAATACCTCTCCGTTCCACTTCCCCTTAAGGGTGGCGGGAGTGGTTGCCTTTAAGGTGTCTTTTCCCTGGGACAGAGCGCAGAGAGGCAGCACAATAAGTGCAACAGAAAGAAGAAAGGCTCTATGTGTCAACTTCTTATTCATCCTGGAGGGAAATGGGATCCAATGCGTTTTACTTTGGCAAAAATAGATTAAATTTGCTTATAATTTAATTTTATGGCAACAAAAAAGTTTCTCTCCAAGTCAGTTTTAATGCTGGCTGTAACGCTTTCTCTGATATTTGCAGGTTCAACTGATACTCTTGCACAAAAGCGTGATATTCAGATTATAGCCCATAGGGGATACTGGAATGTGAACGGTAACTGGAACGGCAATACCGCCACTCCTCAGAACTCTCTGGCCTCACTTAAGGCGGCAGACAGCATAGGGGTCTTTGGAAGCGAGTTTGACGTAAACATGACCTCAGACGGCGGTCTGGTAATCTGCCACGGCCCAAAGATCGTTTCACTGGCAGACGTACAGAAGGAGACCTTTGAAACCGTTAGAAACGAGAGACTTTCAAACGGAGAGAGGGTGCCTTCACTGGACGAGTACCTCTCCCTCTTTAAGAAACTCAACATAAAGCCTGTTCTGGAGGTTAAGGAACACTACCTGGATAAGGCGGGTAATCTGCCTGATTTTGACAAGATTGCAAAGGCCATAAAGAAGCACGGAATAGATAGGAAAACCCTCACCATAATCTCCTTCAGCCTGGAGGTTTGCAAGGCGGCCGTAAAGAAGTTCCCAAAGACTATGGTTCAGTACCTTGGAGGAGAGAAGAGCCCGGAAGAACTCTATGAACTGGGAATCATGGGCTTGGACTATCACTACTCCATATTTGACAAAAATCCGGATTGGGTGGAGCGTGCGCACAACCTGGGTATGGTTGTAAATGTCTGGACCGTAGATAAAACGGCCGATATTGAGCGCATGGTTAAGCTGGGCGTGGATCAGATAACCACCAACTACCCGGTTAGGGCAACAAAGATTGTTGAGGAGAACAAATGATGACTACAGAGGAACTCAATTTAAAGCTATCCAAAATACTTGTAAGAAAGAGACTTACAATAGGTACCTGTGAATCCTGCACCGCGGGTAGAATTGCCTCCGCACTTACAAGTCTTGACGGAGCCTCCAGATACTTCAGAGGCTCAATTCTGACATACGCTACAGAGCTTAAAACCAAGCTGTTGGGAATAGCAGCAGAGCAGATAGAAAAGCATGATGTAGTAAGCTCTTACGTGGCAAAAAAGATGGCCCTTGCGGCCCTTTCTATTCTTGAAACTGATATTGCGATAGGTATAACGGGCTATGCAGGAGCCACCGGCGGCACTTTGGTCTCACCGGCCGGAACTGTCTGGATTGCAGCGGCATTCAAAGGGAAAGACCCTTGTGCAAAACCAAAGGTTTACACAAAGGTCCTTCATCTTTCCGGCAACCGATTGGAGAACTTAACCGGTGCGGTTAATGCATCACTGCAATTGGTTCTCCGTTACTTACTATAATCGTAGAAGCCCTTGCCGGTTTTGCGGCCGAGCAAGCCTGCACGTACCATCTTTCTGAGAAGCGGATGAGGACGGTACTTGCTGTCTCCGAACTCGTTGTAGAGAACCTCCATAATAGCAAGGCATACATCCAAACCAATAAGGTCTCCCAGAGCCAGAGGGCCCATAGGGTGGTTAGCACCCATCTGCATTGCGGCGTCAATCTCCTCCTTGGTTGCAATGCCGTCTGCAAGAATTCCAACTCCCTCGTTTACAAGAGGAATGAGGATTCTGTTAACAACAAAACCAGGAGCCTCGTTTACAGATACAGGGCACTTGCCAATAGCCTTTGCAATCTCAACAACCTTATCATGAACCTCCGGGGAGGTAAGCTGTCCCTTAATAACCTCTACAAGTTTCATAAGAGGTACAGGGTTGAAGAAGTGCATACCAATCACATTCTGAGGTCTTTGTGTAAAGGCTGCAATGGCGGTGATTGAGAGTGAAGAGGTGTTGGATGCCAGAATAGCCTCTGGTTTGCAGACCTTATCAAGGGTCTCCCAAATCTCTTTCTTTACAGCCATATCCTCGGCTACAACTTCAATTACAAGATCTGCATCTTTGAGGTCATTGTAATCCATTGTGTCTTTGATTCTTGCAAGAATCTGATCTTTAACCTCAGCCTCCATCTTTCCCTTCTCAACGCTCTTTGTGAGGAATTTTTCAATAGCCTTGTGAGCTCTTCCCAGAGAAGCCTCGCTGCGGCCTTTAAGAAGTACATCGTGGCCGGCGGTTGCAAAAGCCTGTGCAATGCCGTGACCCATTGTTCCGTTACCTACAACTGCAACTTTCATAATGATAGATTTTTATAAGTGTTTTTTGTTTAGTCTCTATTTGTTTTTCCACTCCGCCTCTCTCTTCTCAAAGAAGGCCTTCATTCCCTCTTTCTGATCTTCTGTTGAGAAACACTCTGCAAAGAGGTTGTTCTCAATGGAAATGGCGGTGTCTATATCTGTCTGCATTCCTCTGTTAATGGCCTCTTTGCTCAGTTTGAGGGCAATAGGGGCGTTCTTGGCAATGGTTTTGGCAAGAGATTTTGCCTCATCCATAAGTTTCTCCGGCTCTACCACTCTGTTAACCAGACCTATGCGCAGAGCCTCATCTGCAACTATAGCCTTGGCGGTGAAGATAATCTCCTTGGCTACGCCCTCTCCCACAATTCTTGGGAGGCGCTGAGTGCCTGAGAAACCGGGAGTTATACCCAATCCAACCTCCGGCTGACCAATTTTTGCCTTGGCTGAGGCAACGCGGATATCACAACTTAAAGCGAGTTCGCATCCTCCGCCCAGAGCAAAGCCGTTAATGGCCGCAATGGTTGGTTTTGAGAGGTTTTCAATCTTGCGGAAGACCTTTGAGCCCTGCACTCCGAACTCTTTGCCCTCAAGGGCGTTCATAGTGCTCATTTGAGAGATGTCTGCACCGGCAACAAAGGCGCGTCCCTCACCGGTGAGAATAACCACTCTAACCTGCTCATCTTTTTCTATTTGGGTGAATGCATCATCCAACTCTGAGAGAGTCTCGGAGTTGAGGGCGTTCATAGACTGCGGGTTGTTGATCTTAACCGTGCAGATATTGCCCTCTTTCTCAATAATCAGTGTTTTGTATTCCATAGTAGGATATGTCTGTTCTGCTATTTTGCAAATTTACCAAAAAATATCCTGAAATAAAATATAACAACGTTGTTATATTTTTCATTTTTTTTATTATATTTGTATGGTTTACGAAAATGATAGCAATAGATATTTAAACAGTTTATTATGGACAAAAGAATTTCTTTACAGGAAGCCGTTTCCAAAATTAAGGACGGAATGACAATCATGGTAGGCGGATTTCTTTCTGCCGGTTCTCCTCTTGACATCCTGGACGCTCTTGCAAAAAGCGATGTAAAAGATCTGACTCTTATCTCCAATGATACTGCATACCAGGGAGTTGGAGTAGGTAATCTAATTGGAGCCCATAAGATTAAGAAGCTCTATGTTTCTCACATTGGAACAAATCCGGACACTGCAGCTCAGATGAATGCAGGTGAACTTGAGATTGAATTCTGCCCTCAGGGAACTTTGGCAGAGAGAATCCGCTGCGGCGGAGCAGGCCTTGGCGGAGTGCTCACAACTACCGGTATGGGTACGGTAATAGCTGACGGTAAGCCAACTGTAGAGGTTGACGGCAAGACTTATCTCTTGGAGAAACCTCTTCATGCAGACATTGCTCTTATTGGCGCTACCGTAGCAGACGAGAGAGGTAACTGCGTATATGTAGGTACATCTCAGAACTTTAACCCTCTTATGGCAACTGCTGCAGATGTAGTTATTGTTGAGGCAGAGAAGATTGTTCCTGCAGGTGAGATTGCACCTGAGGCTGTTATTACCCCTCACGTGTTTGTAACTCACATCTACCAGTCTACTAATAATTTACAGAAAGTAAGAGAGTAATATGGGAGCAAAATCACTTATCAGAGTAAGAATGGGCGGAGAGGACGCTCATTACGGCGGAGGTCTTGTAGACGGAGCACACATGCTCAAACTCTTTGGAGACGTTGCAACAGAACTTCTGATTATCAATGACGGAGACGAGGGTCTCTTTAAGGCATACGATAATGTAGAGTTCATAGCTCCCGTATATGCAGGAGATTACATTGAGGCTACAGGTGAGATAACCAACGTTGGCAATACATCACGCAAGATGACATTTGAGGCAAGAAAGGTGATTGCACCTCGCCCTGATGTATCTGATTCTGCGGCAGATGTACTCTCTGAGCCTATAGTAGTGTGCCGCGCAAGCGGAACCTGCGTTGTTCCTAAAAAATGTCAGAGAAAGGGTTAACGGGTTATGGATAAGCTGATTATTACTGCCGCAATATGCGGTGCAGAGGTAACCAAAGAGCAGAATCCTGCCGTTCCTTACACTGTAGATGAGATAGTTAGAGAGGCTAAGAGCGCAGTTGACGCCGGTGCCGCAATTGTTCATCTGCACGTAAGAAGAGATGACGGAACTCCTACTCAGGACCGCGCCCGTTTTCAGGAGTGCGAAGAGGCAATCCTCAAGGTCTGCCCGGATGTTATTCTGATTCCGTCTACCGGCGGAGCAGTAGGCATGACCCCTGATGAGAGACTGCAATCTACTGATACTGACCCTAGACCAGAGATGGCAACTCTTGACTGCGGAACCTGCAACTTTGGTGACGAGATATTTGACAACACTCTTCCAACCATGCGCGCATTTGGAAAGCGTATGATGGAGCGTAACATAAAGCCTGAGTATGAGTGCTTTGAGATGGGTCATCTGGATTCCATCCTCAACCTTGTACGCAAAGGTCAGGCTCCGGGAGCACCTATGCAGTTCAACTTTGTGCTGGGAGTACCGGGCTGTACACCTGCAACGGTGGGCAACCTCTGGTGGCTCGTAAACGCCATTCCTTCAGGCAGTACCTGGACCGTAACCGGTGTGGGACGCCACGCATTCCCAATGGCTGCAGCAGCAATTGCAATGGGCGGAAACGTAAGAGTTGGATTTGAAGACAACCTCTATCTCTCAAAGGGTGTTCTGGCTCCGTCCAACGGCGCTCTGGTTGAGAAGGTTGTACGTCTTGCCAACGAGTTGGGACGTCCTGTTGCAAACAGCCACGAGGCCAGAGAGATCTTAGGCCTGGCTCCTAAGAAATAGTTTAATTAACTGAATATTAATTTAAAACAAATAGAATATCGATATGCAAAAACATGGAAATCGCTACGGTACCCACCGTGTAATTGAGCCTGTTGGCGTTCTGCCACAGCCTGCAAACAAGTTGGACAACAATATGGATGAGATTTATGATAACGAGATCCTTATTGACGTTCAGACACTTAACATAGATTCTGCTTCCTTTACAGATATTCACAACTACGCCAAATCACAGGCTAAGAACCCTAACGATGAGGCTGAGGTAAAGGAGGAGATTAAGAAAGAGATGCTCCTTAACGTTGAGCTTCAGGGCAAACACCGTAACCGTAGAACCGGTTCCGGAGGTATGCTTCTGGGAACAGTTGAGAAGATTGGTGACGCTCTTAAGGGAAAGATAGACCTTAAAGAGGGTGACCGCATTGCAACACTTGTATCACTCTCTCTGACTCCGCTCCGCATTGATGAGATTCTGAACATCAAAGCAGATGTAGATCAGGTAGATATAAAGGGTAAGGCAATTCTCTTTGAGAGCGGTATTTACGCAAAGATTCCTAACGATATGCCGGAGAAACTTGCACTCTCCGCTTTGGATGTTGCAGGTGCTCCTGCACAGACTGCAAAGCTTTGCCAGTGCGGCCAGAATGTAGTTATTCTGGGTGCAGGCGGAAAGAGCGGAATGCTCTGCTGCTATGAGGCTAAGAAGAGAGTAGGCGTTACAGGTAAGGTTATTGGTCTGGCTAACAGCCCAAGATCTACCAACCGTATTAAGGAGCTGGGATTCTGCGATGTAGTAGAGAGCGTAGCAGGTATGACTCCTATTCAGGTTAACGAACTGGTTGCACGCCTTACAGACGGCAAGATGGCAGACGTTACCATCAACTGTGTAAATGTGCCTGACTGTGAGATGACTGCAGTGCTCTGCACAAGAGACGGCGGTACAGTTTACTTCTTCTCAATGGCTACAAGCTTTACAAAGGCAGCTCTTGGAGCAGAGGGTATTGGTGCAGACGTTAACATGATAATCGGTAACGGTTACACTAAGGGTCACGCAGAAATTACTCTGCAGGAACTCCGTGAGTGTGAGAAACTTAGAAAAATATTTGAAGAACTTTACGCATAATATTATGGCAGTTTCCAGAAGAAAACAGCTGTTTCCGGAAGTTACAGACCAGCAGTGGAATGACTGGAAGTGGCAGGTACGCAACAGGATAGAGACTCTTGAGAAGCTTAAGAAATACATAAAGCTTTCCAAAGAGGAGGAGGAAGGTATTCGTAAGTCTCTGAAGACCATAAGGATGGCCATTACTCCATACTATCTGAGCCTTATAGATCCTAATAATCCGGAAGATCCGGTACGCAAGCAGTGTATTCCTACAATTCAGGAGACTCACCGTGCCGAGGCAGATTTGCTGGATCCTCTTCATGAGGATACAGACTCTCCTGTTCCGGGGCTTACTCACCGTTATCCGGACAGAGTACTCCTTCTTATAACTGACATGTGTTCAATGTATTGCCGTCACTGCACCAGAAGAAGATTTGCAGGCCAGAAGGATGCTGCAACCTCTATGGATAATGTGGAGAAGGCAATTGAGTACATAAAGAACACTCCTCAGGTAAGAGACGTTCTCCTCTCCGGAGGTGACGCTCTTATGGTTCCGGATGAGAGACTGGAGTACATCATTCAGAAACTCCGCAAGATTAAGCATGTGGAGATCATTAGAATTGGTTCCAGAACTCCGGTTGTATGTCCTCAGAGAATTACTCCTGAGCTTTGCAATATGCTCAAGAAGTACCACCCAATTTGGCTGAATACGCACTTCAATCATCCTCAGGAGGTTACGCCTGAGTCTGCAGCAGCCTGCGCACGTTTGGCAGATGCCGGCGTTCCGCTGGGTAACCAGTCTGTGCTGCTCAGAGGCATAAACGATTGCGTGAACATTCAGAAGAAGTTGGTTCACGAGCTTGTAAAGATGAGAGTAAGACCATATTACATCTATCAGTGTGACTTATCTATGGGTCTGGAGCACTTCCGTACTCCTGTATCCAAGGGTATTGAAATCATTGAGGGTCTGAGAGGTCACACCAGCGGATATGCAGTTCCTACGTTTGTAGTGGATGCACCTGGCGGAGGCGGAAAGACTCCTGTAATGCCTAACTACGTTATCTCACAGGCCCCTGGCAAGGTGGTTCTCAGAAACTATGAGGGCGTTATTACAACTTACACTGAGCCTGAGGATTACAAGTTTGACAAGTGCAACTGCAAGTTCTGCAAGGAGAACAAGGAGTGCGAGGGTGTGGTATCACTTCTGGCAGGTAAGGCTATGACTATTCAGCCTGCTCACCTGGCAAGAGAGGACCGCGCAAAGAAGTACAAAGCTTCACTTGCAAAGAAGGCAGCAGCAAAGAAACCTGCCAAGAAGGCAAAGAAGTAAGTAGTTGAGCGGCAATGTCTTTCATTAGTGAGATACAAAAATTCAAGTCTCTCTCAATTGTAGGACTTGAGAAGAACACGGGAAAGACAGTGTGCCTGAATTATATCCTGGAAAGGTTACCGTCAACCGGTTACAGTGTGGCGGTAACCTCTATAGGGATAGACGGGGAGAGTAAAGATCAGGTTACGGGGACGCAAAAGCCTGAGATTGTGCTTAAAGAGGGTACAATCTTCTCCACATCGGAGGTCTTCTACGCAAGAAGAAGACTCCTCTCAGAACTGCTGGAGATAACCAATGAGAGAAGTTCTCTGGGCAGGATTGTAACTGCCAGAGTATTAAGGAGAGGGAAGGTTCTGCTGAGCGGCCCTTCATCTGCCCAGGCCCTTAAAAGATGGGTGAAAGGGGTGGAGAAGTTCTCTCCCAGCCTCACGATAGTTGACGGAGCTTTGTCTCGTTTGAGCAGTGCTTCTCCCGTTGTGAGCGAGAGTTTGATTCTGACTACAGGTGCGGCCTATTCCGTTGATATGGCCACACTTGTAAGAAGAACAAAGTTTATTGTAGAACTGGTGGGGTTAGATAAGGCGGAGGAGGAGATTTGCTCCGCATTTGATGATAAGGAGATTGGCGTGTGGGGATTGGACATTGAGGGGCAACTTATTGATTTCCACTTGGAATCATCTCTTACCATAGACAGTTCCAAGGAGGATATTACAGGCAGGAGCAAGGCTGTTTATGTTGCGGGAGCGCTCACAGACAGGTTTTTAAAGATGATTGCAGACTGCCCTAGAGTGAAGGAGATAACGCTTGTGGTGAGAGATTTTACAAAGATCTTCGTTACGGAGGAGGCGTACCGGAGTTTTCTTAAGAGGGGTGGTTGTATTAAGGTCCTCCAAAAGAGCCGTTTGATTGCGGTTTGTGTTAATCCGGTCTCCCCAAGGGGAATTGTTTTAGACTCGGATGTATTGTGCAGGAAAATGTATGAGGCAGTTAAAGTGCCTGTATATGATATAGTTAAAAACAGAGAGACTATTTAAGATGTTGTTTAGGGATTATTTGGAAATACCGTGCGGACTGAGGTTCATGTTTGACACTTTGCAGCTGCTTTCTTCCTGCGGCCGCAACCGTCTGCTTGATTCTCAGCTTATGGTATCCAAAGATGAGGTGGAGAGGGCAATCTCCTTGCTTAAAGGAAGTTATGAGAAGTTATACAATGACGTTACTCCTCAGGTTTCATCCGAACTTGCTGCCCTTAAACACCGTCTTATGTGTTTGAGAGAGATTGAGGGAACCCTTCAGAGACTGAAGAAGGATGTGGTTCTGGATGATATAGATCTCTTTGAAATAAAATACGCATCTCTGCTTGCAGGATATGTGAGGGCAGGCGTGGAAAACCTTGGCCTAGAGGGTGTTAATATACCGGATCTTACAGATGCGGTAAAGATACTGGACCCGGACGGAATGAAGATAGAGAGCTTCTACGTTTATGACTCTTACTCAAAGGAGCTGGGAAGAATAAGGGCGGAGATTAGGCCTCTTCAGGCTCCCGATATGGCGGGCAAACAGTCTGACAGGCTTTTGGAACTGCTTGAGAAAGAGCGCCTTTTGGAAAGAGATATAAGAGAGGAACTCTCAAAGAAACTTAAAAAGCGTTCCTCTGAGATCCGTGCGGCCATAAACGCCATGGGAGATTTGGATATTCTCCTTGCCAAGTGTTTGCAGGTTAAGACAATGGGGCTCTGCTTCCCAACTGTTTCCACAGACGGGAATACAGAGTACAAGGGGATGTTCCATCCTCATATTGTTGAAATATACCGCTCGCTTGCGGAGAGATACTCTTCTAAGGCAAAGGAGTTTACCCCAATAGATATCTCCTTTGGCAGAGAGAGCGTTACCATAATAGGGGCCAATATGGGCGGAAAGAGCGTGGTTTTGAAGATGTGCGCTCTTAACCAGCTGCTATTCCAGTTTGGGTTTGGAGTGGCTGCAAAAGAGTGTAAAATAGACATTAAGGAGGATGTAAAGGTTTGCATAGGTGATGAGCAGAATGAGACTGAAGGGCTCTCCTCTTTTGCGGGTGAAGTCAGGGCCATCGAGAGAGTATTGGAAAGCGTAAGAAGCGGAAAGTGCATACTGGCCTTGATTGACGAGCCGGCAAGAACAACCAATCCTATTGAGGGTACGGCACTTGTGGCGGCACTGCTTAACATCCTTAGGGGTAAGAACTTATCCTCTGTAATGACAACCCATTACAATGTGCCTGGAGAGTTCTTCCGCCGCCTGAGGGTGAGGGGTCTTAAAGAGGGGAAGATGGATTACACTCTGGTGCCTACTTCAGAGGGGGAGATTCCTCATGAGGCCATTAATGTTGCCCGCAGCCTGGGTGTTGATCCTCAATGGCTTAGCGAGGCGGAGAAGATATTGGGAGAAGATAATTAAAAGAAATAATAAGTACTTCACAAAAAAGTATAAACGATGCAGAGTAAATTAGGTTTAGATTTTAAAAAGGTTGAACAGGCAAAGTCCCTTGCAGAGAAGGTGGCTGTTGAGGTTCAGCAGTTTGTGGAGCGCTATACCACTGTGGCAACGGAGAGGACCGTTGCGCGTGCGCTGGGTATTGACGGAGTTGACGAGAGCAACGTTCCGCTGCCTAGCGTGCTGGTAGATTCGCTCAAAGAGAAGGGGGTGCTTGGGCAAGGTGTTATGTTCTACATAGCCAACGCTATGATTAACACCGGATTGCAGCCTCAGCAGATAGCTGAAAAGATTGCTTTTGAAGGCTATGACATTACAAAGGATGCAAAAGTTACAGACCCCGTTAAGTTGCAGCAGGTTCTGCAGCCGGTTATTGACGCTACAATTAACCGTATAAGGGAGAGAAGATTACGCAGAGAGCAGTACATTAAGGAGTACGGAGAGGATACGGCACGCCCTTACATCTACGTTATTGTGGCAACCGGTAACATCTACGAGGATGTGGTTCAGGCCCAGGCTGCGGCCCGCCAAGGTGCTGATATCATTGCAGTTATACGTACTACCGGTCAGTCTCTGCTGGACTATGTTCCTTACGGCGCTACTACTGAGGGATTTGGAGGAACCTTTGCAACCCAGGAGAACTTCCGCATAATGCGAAAGGCTTTGGATGAGGTAGGTGAGGAATTGCATCACTACATCCGTCTATGTAACTACTGTTCAGGTCTTTGTATGCCGGAGATTGCCATTATGGGTGCTCTTGAGGGATTGGACGTTATGCTTAACGACGCCCTCTACGGTATTCTCTTCAGAGATATCAACATGCAGAGAACCCTCATTGACCAGTACTTCTCCAGAATCATAAACGGCTTTGCAGGCGTTATCATCAATACCGGTGAGGATAACTACCTTACAACGGCAGATGCTATTGAAGCGGCTCATACGGTATTGGCGTCAGACCTTATAAACGAGCAGCTTGCACTCTTTGCAGGACTGCCTGAGGAGCAGATGGGACTGGGCCACGCATTTGAGATGGATCCTATGCACAAGAACGGATTCCTTATGGAACTTGCTCAGGCTCAGATGACAAGAGAGATCTTCCCTAAGGCTCCGCTCAAGTACATGCCGCCTACAAAGTTTATGACGGGTAACATCTTCAGAGGTCATATTCAGGATGCGCTCTTCAATATTGTGGGAATTTGGACACACCAGGGAATTCAGCTTCTGGGTATGCCTACGGAGGCTATCCACACTCCGTTTATGAGTGACCGTTTCCTCTCAATTGAGAACGCAAGATATATCTTCAACAATATGCACGATATTGGAGAGGAGGTTGAATTCAAAGAGGACGGTATTATCCGCAACCGTGCTAAAGAGGTGTTGGACAATGCAATAGCATTGCTTACAGAGATGACCACAGAGGGTCTTTTCAACACTCTGGAGCAGGGTAAGTTTGGAGACGTTAAGCGTCCAAAGAACGGAGGTAAAGGATTGGACGGCGTTACCGAGAAGGGTGCCAACTACTTCAATCCATTTGTTGAACTAATGAAAGGGAGGAAGTAAAGATGAGTGAAGGTCTGTATTCAATGGAGGCCAAGAATTATGACAAGACGCTTGACCTCAAGAAAGTAAAGCCTTACGGAGATACCATGAATGACGGAAAGGTGCAACTGAGTTTCACCCTTCCTGTTCCGGCAGGTCCGGAGGCAATAGAGGCTGCAAAGCAGCTCATTAAGAAGATGGGATTTGAGAATCCTCTGGTGGTCTTCTCTCAGGAGCTGACACCGGGCTTCACATTCTTTAACTGTTACGGAAGTCTCACTCACACTGTTAATTACGCAGATATCTACGTTCCAAAGGTAGATTCTAAAGTGATGAGTATGGAGGCTACGGACGAGTTCATCTCCCAAAAGATAGGACGTCCGCTGGTAGTTGTTGGTGCAAGTACCGGAACGGATGCGCATACTGTTGGTATTGACGCAATTATGAATATGAAGGGTTATGCGGGTCACTACGGATTGGAGAGATACAAGATGATTGAGGCGCACAACCTGGGTAGCCAGGTGCCTAACGAGGAGTTCCTTGCAAGGGCTATAGAACTCAAGGCCGATGCGCTTCTGGTATCTCAGACGGTAACTCAGAAAGACGTTCATATTCAGAACCTTACAAACCTTATAGAATTGATGGATGCAGAGGGGTTGAGAGACAAGATGATAGTGGTTTGCGGAGGCGCCAGAATATCCCACGAACTTGCAAAAGAGCTGGGTTATGATGCCGGATTCGGCACGAATACGTACGCCGATGATGTGGCGTCATTTATCGCGGAGGAATATGTAAAAAGACACAATAAATAACTAAAACATTTTAAAATATAGGATTATGGATAAACAACAAATCAGAGAGTTTATTGCAAAACGTGCCGCTCTGGAGATTAAAGACGGTGACGTTGTAAATCTTGGAATTGGACTTCCTACTCTTATTCCTAACTATCTACCTGAGGGTGTTACTGTTACAATCCAGTCTGAGAACGGTTGCCTTGGTATGGAGGCAGATCCTGCACTCAGCGGCGGCAAGAGAGATACCCATTGGATTGATGCCGGCGGCGGATACATCTCTTACGAGAAGGGTGCTGCTTCATTTGACTCTGCAACAAGCTTTGGTATGGTCAGAGGCGGTCATATCAACGTTACTTTCCTTGGTGCTTTGGAGGTAGACGAGAAGGGTGACCTGGCTAACTGGATTATCCCTGGCAAGAAGGCTCCGGGAATGGGTGGCGCAATGGACCTTTTGGTTGGCGCTAACAAGGTGATTCTCACCATGGAGCACACTGCTAAGGGCAACCCTAAGATTCTTAAGAAATGCCATCTTCCGTTAACCGCTGCAGGTCAGGTAAATATGATTATCACGGAGATGGGTGTTATGAACATCACTCCGGAGGGAATAGTTCTGAGCGAGATCAACCCTGAGTTTACGGTTGAGCAGGTTCAGGCTGCAACGGAGGCTACTCTTATCATTGCCAAAGACTTAAAGAAGATTGAACTTTAGAATTTATAAATATGGATTTTGAACTTACTAAATCTCAGAAACTGTTTCAGCAGATGATTAGAGAGTTTGCCGAGAAAGAGGTAAAACCTATTGCTGCTGAGGTGGATGAGGAGGAAAAATTTCCTACCGAGAATGTCAAGAAACTTGGCGCTCTTGGAGTTTTGGGTATTCCAACTCCAAAGAAATACGGCGGAGCAGGTGGAGACCATGTAATGTATACCGTTGCAGTTGAGGAACTTTCAAGAGTTTGTGCAACTACCGGTGTTATTGTTTCCGCTCACACTTCCCTCTGTGAGGATGCTATTCTGGATAACGGAACTGAGGAGCAGAAGATGAAGTACCTTCCTAAACTTGCCAGCGGCGAGTGGATTGGTGCATTCGGTCTTACAGAGCCTAACGCAGGAACTGACGCTTCCGCTCAGCAGACTATGGCTGTTGAGGACGGTGATGATTACATCCTTAACGGAACTAAGATCTTCATCACCAACGCAGGTGAGGCTGATGTTTATGTAATTGCCACAATGACAGATAAATCCAAGGGCAACAAGGGTATCACAACCTTCATAGTAGAGGCTACTACTCCTGGTTTCTCAATTGGTAAGAAGGAGCACAAGATGGGTATCCGCGGAAGTGCTACCTGCGAGCTTATCTTTGAAAACTGCAGAGTTCCAAAGGCTAACATGCTTGGCGCACTTGGCGGAGGTTTTGCAGTTGCTATGAAGACTTTGGACGGCGGCCGTATAGGTATTGCCGCTCAGGCTCTTGGTATTGCTCAGGGTGCTATGGATGAGACAGTTAAGTACTGCAAAGAGAGAAAGCAGTTTGGCAAGTCTCTCTCTCAGTTCCAGAACACTCAGTTCCAGCTTGCAGACCTTCAGACAAAGATTGAGGCAGCTCGTCTTCTGGTAAGAAGCGCTGCCTGGAAGAAAGACCACGGAATGCCGTTCTCAGCAGATGCCGCAATGGCAAAACTCTTTGCTGCAGAGACAGCTATGGAGATGACTACCAAGGCTGTACAGTTCCACGGCGGTTATGGTTACACAAGGGAATATCCAGTTGAAAGAATGATGAGAGACGCTAAGATTACAGAGATCTACGAGGGTACCTCAGAGGTTCAGAGAATGGTTATTGCCGGCAAATTGTTCAAGAAGTAAAAAGTATTGATTATGAATATAGTAGTTTGTGTAAAACAGGTACCGGACACTACGGTTGTTAAGATAGATCCGGTAAAGCACACTCTTATAAGAGATGGCGTTCCTTCCATTATGAATCCCGATGATAAGGGCGGACTGGAGCTTGCCCTTCAGCTGAAGGAGAAGTGTGGTGCTAATGTAACTGTAATCACTATGGGTCCTCCTCAGGCAGACCTCGTTTTAAGAGAGGCTTTTGCAATGGGAGCAGACAGGGCTATCCTTCTTACCAGCAGGGCATTTGCAGGTGCAGACACTCTTGCAACTTCAAACGCTCTTGCAGGCGCATTGAGGGCTATCCCTTACGACCTTATTATCACAGGCCGCCAGGCAATTGACGGTGATACCGCACAGGTAGGTCCGGAAATGGCTGAGCACCTTGCACTTCCACAGGTATCTTACGTTGTGGACTGCGAGTACAAGGGTGGCAACAACTTCAGAGTTAAGAAGGAGACCGAGGATGGTTATGAGATTCTGGATGTTGAGGGTCCTGCAGTATTTACCGTTCTTGCTTCCGGTTACAAGGCCAGATATATGAGCGTTGGCGGTATAGTTGACGCTTTTGACCGTGAGGTTGAAATCTGGACAGAGGCTAACCTTGATCTTGATCCTGGTAAACTTGGTCTTAAGGGCTCACCTACAAAGGTTATGAAGGCATTCACAAAGGCTACCAAGGCTGCAGGTCAGGTTTATGAAGTTGATGCTGAGCAGGCTGTGGATGTTATCATTTCCAAGATGAAAGAGAAATTTATTATTTAATTGCCTAATACTGAAAGAGATGAATAAAGCAGATTATAAAGACGTTTACGTATTCGTAGAGCAGAGGGATGGTAAAATCCAGTCTGTTGCTCTTGAGCTTTTGGGAAAGGCAAGAGTTCTTGCAGACGCTCTGAATGAGAAAGTTGTGGCTTTCTATCCGGGATACAAGAATACAGAAAATGCTAAAGAGCTTATAGCTTGGGGAGCAGATAAGGTTGTAGTTATGGATGCCCCTGAATTGGAGCACTATCTCACCGAGCAGTACTCACAGGCTATGAGTCAGGCTATTGACAAATACAAACCAAGTATTGTGCTTTTGGGTGCTACTACAATTGGCCGTGATTTGGGACCAAGACTGGCTTCAAGACTGGCTACAGGTCTTACAGCAGACTGCACGGGTTTGGATATCTCTGAGGAGAGAGAACTCCTTATGACCCGTCCTGCATTCGGCGGTAACCTTATGGCAACCATTATGTGTACAGAGCACCGTCCTCAGATGTCTACCGTTCGCCCGGGCGTTATGCAGAAGGGTACTAAGGACGAGAGCAGAGTAGGTGAAATTGAGAACTTTGCACCTGTATTTGACGCTTCCAAGTTTAAGGTAAAGCTCGTAGAGAGCGTTAAGGAGAACAAGGGTAAGGTTGATATTACAGAGGCTAAGATTCTGGTTTCCGGAGGCCGTGGAGTTGGTAATCCTGAGGGATTTGCAAAACTTCAGGCACTTGCAGATGTGATTGGTGCTCAGGTATCTTCATCACGTGCTATGGTTGATGCGGGAGTTATGCCTCACGAGGTTCAGGTAGGTCAGACAGGTAAGACCGTACGTCCTGCTCTCTACATGGCTTGCGGTATTTCCGGTGCTATTCAGCACCTTGCAGGTATGGAGGAGAGTGATTTCATCATTGCAATCAACAAAGATAAGTTTGCTCCTATCTTTGGTGTTGCAGATGTTGGAATAGTAGGGGATGTGCACAAGATTGTGCCTATGCTTACAGAAAAGCTCTCTAAGATGATCGTTAAGAAGTAATTGGAAATCAATTACTTCTTAACAGAAAAAGAGGATGACCAAAAAATTGGCCATCCTCTTTCTTACTATTTCATCCTTTGCTTTGAAGCCTCTTCTGGGTAAAGTTTGGATGCCTAGTGGGCATCCAAACTTTATCTTACAAAGGCGTTTAATCTTGTGAGAACTCCTTTATAATCTTCTTGATATCAGCAGGATTGAGGTGGCCGTAAACCTTTTCCCCAACCATTGCTACAGGAGCAAGACCGCAGGCTCCAACGCACCTGAGGCAATCCAGAGAGAAGCGACCGTCTTCCGTGGTCTCTCCCACATCTATACCTAAAGTTCTCTTGAACTCTTCCAGAATCTTTTCAGAACCCCTTACGTAGCAGGCAGTTCCAAGGCAGACAGAAACAGGGTGCTTGCCTTTTGGAACCATAGTGAAGAAGGCGTAGAAGGTAACTACACCGTAAACACGGCTTACAGGAATATGGAGTTTCTCTGCAATTATGGCCTGCACCTCCATAGGAAGGTATCCTACAGTGTGTTGAGATTCGTGGAGTATATTGATAAGCTCACCCGGCTTGTTTCCGAATTTGTCACAGATAGCCCTTATCTTTTCAACTACTGAATTACATAATTTTTCCATCTCTTTGTGTATTAGGCTAGTACTTAATTGTTTTGTCTGAATAATGAGTGTGCAGAAGGGCGTGTGCCTTTTCACTCAGAGGCTTGCCAAAGTACTTCTCGTACAACTCTATTATGCTCTTGTTCTCATGGCTCTTTCTCAGAGGCATATTTCTATCTTCCTCATAGATAGCCTTCTGGCGTGCCTTAATGACTTCAAAGTCTCCATGATGGAGTGGCTGTCCGCCGCCTCCGATACAGCCGCCAGGGCAGGCCATAATCTCAATTACGTGGTACTTGGACTTACCGGCTCTTATCTCTTCCATAAGTTTGCGGGCGTTTCCAAGTCCGTAAGCAATGGCAACATTGAGAGCAAATCCGTTAAAGTCTATAGTGGCCGTTCTGAGGCTGTCCATACCTCTAACCTCCTCAAAGTCAATCTTTGGCAGAGTCTTGCCCGTATAGAGTTCGTATGCCGTTCTGAGTGCGGCTTCCAGTACGCCTCCGGTAGAACCAAAGATGGCAGCAGCACCGGTACTCTCTCCAAGAGGATTGTCAAACTCCATGTGAGGCAGAGTTTCAAAGTTGATGTTGGCTCTGCGTATTAAAGTTGCAAGTTCTCTGGTAGTGATTGAGTAGTCAACATCCGGATTTCCGTTAGTTGAGAATTCTGGTCTCTGGCACTCGAATTTCTTTGCAAGACAAGGCATTACAGAAACAACAACCAGTTTCTCTCTTGGAATATTCATCTTCTCTGCCCAGTAGTTCTTTGCAATTGCACCAAACATCTGCTGAGGTGAACGGGCGGTAGACGGATAGTTCAAAAGATCAGGGAAGTTGTGCTCGTAGAAATTAACCCATGCAGGGCAGCAGGAGGTCATAAGAGGAATAGGAACGCTCTTGTCTCCCTTGAGGAATTTGGTGAGTCTCTCCAGAAGTTCGCTGCCCTCCTCCATAATGGTGGCATCTGCAGAGAAGTCTGTATCAAAGACATAGTCAAATCCCAAATCCTTAAGTGCGGCAACCAGTTTGCCTGTAACAATACAGCCCGGAGCATTGCCGAACTCCTCACCCAAAGCAACTCTGACTGCAGGAGCGGTCTGAACAATAACAGTCTTCTCCGGATTCTCCAGATCATCTATAAGCTGGTCTGTATAAGTCCTTTCCGTAAGAGCGCCAACCGGACATACCGCAACGCACTGGCCGCAGTAAGTACAGTCTGTATCTTTCAGATTCTTATTGAATGAAGGAGCAATTGTGGTGTTGAATCCTCTTCCCACTGCACCGAGTGCTCCAACTGTCTGATATACATTGCACATGGTCTCACATCTGCGGCAGTAGATGCACTTGTCCATATTTCTTACAATAGATGCTGTCATCTCTTTTTTCCTCAGCGACAGTTCTCCTGCGTAAGGAGTTTCATTAATGGAAAGGTGCTGAGTAACAGCCTGAAGCTCGCATTTGCCGCTCTTAGGACAGGTTAGACACTCGTTAGGGTGATCGCTGAGCATAAGTTCTATTACAGTCTTGCGAGCCCTAATAACTCTTATTGAGCTGGTTTTCACCTCCATACCCTCTGTGCAGGCAGTGCTGCAGGCAGGGGCCAGGTTTCTTCTGCCCTTTACTTCAACAACGCATACGCGGCAGGATGCCGGATGGTTGTCTGCGCAGGTTCCCTTAAGGTTCATGTGACACAGAGTAGGAATTACTATTCCTATGCTCTTGGCTGCATCCAGTATTGTAGTACCCTCAGGAACAACAACTTTATGATTATCAATTATAAGTGATATATTCTGTTTCATAATTAGGCGGTTTTAGATTACTGAAACTGCTTTGAACTTACATCTGGACATGCACATACCGCACTTGATGCACTTGGAGAAGATGATTGCGTGAGGTTTTCTTGCAACACCCTCTATAGCTCCTGCAGGACAGCCAATTGCGCAGGCGTGGCAGCCAATGCACTTCTCCGGATTTATCATATAGGTGAGCAATGCCTTGCACTGTTTTGCGCGGCACTTCTTGTCTTTTACGTGCTCAACATATTCATCCCAGAAGTTGCTCAAGGTTGAGAGAACCGGGTTAGGTGAGGTCTGTCCCAAGCCGCAAAGTGCTGTGTCTTTGATTACTCCGGCAAGAGTCTTGAGTTTCTCAAGATCCTGCATAGTGCCGTCTCCGGCAATAATCTTATCCAGAATTTCCAACATTCTCTTGTTGCCAATTCTGCAAGGAGTACATTTTCCGCAAGACTCACCAACTATAAAGTCCAGATAGAAACGGGCTACAGAAACCATACAGTTGTCTTCATCCATAACAATCATACCTCCTGAACCCATCATACTGCCTGCGGCTGTAAGTGTGTCAAAATCAATAGGGGTATCAAGATGTTTTTCTGTAAGGCAGCCTCCGGAAGGACCTCCGGTCTGAACGGCCTTAAACTGTTTGCCGCCCTTAATGCCTCCTCCAATATCAAAGATAACCTCTCTAAGTGTGGTTCCCATAGGCACTTCTATAAGTCCTACGTTATTGATTTTTCCGGCAAGGGCAAACACTTTAGTACCCTTAGATCTGTCACTTCCTATTGAGGCAAACCAGTCTGCTCCCTTGTTGATTATGATAGGGATATTGGCAAATGTTTCAACGTTGTTTACGTTGGTAGGCTTGCCGTTATATCCGCTCTCTGCAGGGAACGGCGGCTTGAGGGTAGGTTCTCCTCTTCTTCCTTCCATTGAGTGAATTAGGGCGGTTTCCTCTCCGCAAACGAATGCTCCCGCACCGTATCTTATGTTAATGTCAAATGAGAAGGATGTTCCAAGTATTTTCTTTCCCAAAAGTCCTAACTCTCTTGCCTGCTTAATGGCAATCTTAAGTCTCTCAACAGCAAGAGGATACTCAGCTCTGATGTAAACCAGACCGTGAGAAGCTCCAATTGCATATCCGCAAATTGCCATAGCCTCAACAATGGAGTTAGGGTCACCCTCCATAATGGAGCGGTCCATAAATGCACCCGGGTCTCCCTCATCTGCATTGCAGACAACATATTTTTCCTTTGACTGATTCTTTGAAGCAATCTCCCATTTCAATCCGGTAGGGAATCCTCCGCCGCCTCTTCCTCTCAGGCCTGATTTTTTGATTTCATCAACTACGGCTTTAGGAGAGCGGTTTAGAATACAATCTGCAAGAGCAAAGTATCCGTCTCTTCCAATATACTCCAGAATATCCTCAGGATCAATGAGTCCGCAGTTTCTCAAAGCAATTCTCACCTGCTTGCGGTAGAAGTCCATGTGCTTTGAGTCTGAAACGGTCATCTTGCGTTTTGGATCTACGTACAGAAGCCTGTTAACTCTCTTTCCTCCAATGATATGCTCGGTAAAAATCTCTTCAGCATCTTCCGGCTTTACCTTGGTGTAGAAAGTGTTGTCCGGTATTATCTTCACGATAGGTCCCTTTTCACAGAAACCAAAACAACCTGTGGTGATTACTTCCACCTTTCCCTCTAAGTTGTTGTCTGCTATCAGTTTCTTAAAATTCTCAGAGATAAGGTGGCTCTGTGACGCCTTGCACCCTGTACCTCCGCAGGTAAGAATCTGTATTTTAGGTGTTCCCTTCTTTAAACCGCAGCAAACGGAAGAATCCTGATGGTCTCCCTGTTCCCTTGGTTTAAGATGAACACTCGCTTTTTCACGGATTTTTTTCAAATCCTCAATAGACGATATTTTCATAAAAAACTATGCTGTTTTCATTCATTTTTCAGTGCGTAAAGGTAATACATTTTTCTTTTATTTCTTAATTAAATTTGCTAAAAAACTGAGAAATCTCAAGGATACGAATTCAAAAACCTTTTAATCTGAAATGGTATGCAGGGAGGGTAAATAGGGGCTTATGCTAAATTTTTGTTACAAAGCGTTAATATTGAGAGGCGGAGGGCCTAATAGCCGTTCAAACTTGATACTTTTGCACTGCTAAAAAAGCAAATTATTAACAAACAAATAAAGATTAAGATTATGAAAAAAGTATTATTTATTGCCGTTGCAGCTCTCGCATTCGTAGCTTGCAAGAACAATACTCCTGCTCAGGAGGTTGAGGCTGAGGTTGTTGACTCTACAGTTGTAGAGGTTGCTCCAGTTGACGTAGTTGACTCTGCTGCTGTTGCAGTTGAGGAGGTTGCAGCTGAGGCTGTTGAGGAAGTTAAAGAGGCTGTAAAGTAATTAGCTGATTTACTGAAAATTAAGGGGACGGTTTTAACCGCCCCCTTTTTTATTCTGTTGAACCGTCAATATTACTGGAAGTCTGTGTAGTAGCCCAATCCCGTTTCAGATCCTATACCGTCTACAAAGTCTTTGACCTTAGGTCTGTTCTTTTCAAAGAGTTCCTCATAATCCCAGTGGTTGTTTCCGTCAGGAACTATATTTACGTCAAACTTCATAATTGCCAATCCGTCCGGCGCCATATTGCCCCAAAAACGGACTGTATGGTTCACGCTTCCCTTGTTCTTGTTGCTGTCATATACAACTATCACATACATGTGTTTGCCGGGAGGAACGATTGTTTTTCCGGTAAAATCTGTAGTGATACAACCGCAGGAGGGCTGAACCTCGTTTACAATTAGAGGAACATCCCCGGTATTCTCCACACGCAGAGCTATTCTCAGTTTCTGACCCTGCAGAATAGGGTAGTAGTGGCGTATTGAGTCTCTGATTTGCACCGTTGTGTAACCCACCTCGCTTTTACAGGATGTTGTAAA
>JAFZIN010000027.1 GCA_017554305.1 Bacteroidales bacterium
CCCTACCCTCTCCAAAAGTTCTGATTCACGGAGGCGGAAAAGAGGCAACAGAACTGGCAAAGAAACTGGGCGTAGAAGTTAAGATGCATCAGGGCCGCAGAATTACAGACAAGCAAATGTTAGACATTGCCGTTATGGTGTACGGAGGCCTCATAAACAAGCAGTTATGTGCCATGCTCCAGAGCAAAGGCGTGAACGCTTTGGGACTAAGCGGCGCAGATGCAGACTGCGTAAGAGCCGTTAAGAGAGAGAGCAGTGAGATTGATTGGGGGTATGTTGGTGACGTCATTCCGGGCGGAGTGGACGGCTCATTCATACAGAACCTTTTAGAAAACGGCATTACCCCTGTCTTCTGTGCCCTTACTCACGATGGTAAAGGCAACCTGCTGAATACCAATGCAGATACAATGGCAACAGAAGTAGCCTCTTCTCTCTCCACCAACAACACCGTAGATCTTATCTTCTGCTTTGAAAAGAAGGGAGTGCTGCTTAACTCCGCAGATGAAGATTCCGTTATTGAGAAGATAACGCCGGAATATTTTGAGAAGTTGAAAGAGGCAGAAATCATTTCAGAGGGAATGATTCCAAAGATAGAAAATGCAATAAGGGCGCTGGAGGGAGGCGTAAGCAAAGTGCTGATTAAGAGTGCAGAAAACCTGCTGAACACAGTCCAGACAGTTGTTGAAAAATAGGAAAGAAAAGAGAAAGCAAAAAGAAGGCCCGCAGGAAAGATTAAGAAAAAAGATTTATGGAAAGAACAGATAAGGCAATAGAACTGTTGAAAGTGATGGTGGAGATTCCCTCCCCTTCTTTTGAAGAGGAGCGGGTTTCCTGCGCTGTTTTCAGCTGGATAGAGAATTACCTTAGGGAGAGGAAAATTGAAGAAAAAACAGCCCTTAAAAAGGTAAATAGCAACATCCTTCTTTACGCTCCGTTCAACAGGGAAAAGACCCTTATGATGTGCGCCCATCTGGATACCGTTGCACCTTCTGCAGATTACACCTACAAGCCTTATACTCTTACCGTTGAAGGAAACAAACTCATTGGCCTGGGAACCAATGATGACGGTGCTTCTGTGGTTTCAATGTTAATGGCTTTCTGCCAGGCCGTAGAGAAGAATGAGAGCAACGTGAACCTGCTTCTTGTGCTCTCAACAGAAGAAGAAAAGAGCGGCCCCAACGGCATGTATTCAGTTATCTCTTACCTAAACGGCCGGGTAATTCCGTTCCCTGATTTTGCCATTGTTGGAGAACCAACATCGCTCAAGGCGGCCGTTGCAGAGAGAGGGCTTATTGTGCTGGACGGCACTGCATTAGGAAAGAGCTGCCACGCCGCACAGAATTGCGGAACCAATGCAATTTACGTTGCACTGGAAGATATTGAGAAGATCAAAAACTTTAAGTTTGACCGCAAGCCGTCTCAGGTTGGAGAGGTGCACGTAGCTGTAACTCAGATAAATGCTGGAACTGCACACAACGTAGTTCCAGACAAATGCACCTTTGTAGTAGATATCAGACCAAACGAACTCTATGATAACCAGGAGATTGTAGATATGCTTCAGAAAGAGGTCAAAAGCACTCTTACACCAAGAACGCTCTACCATAAAGTCTCCGCAACACCAAAAGACCACCTTTTAATTAAGGCCGTAAATGAGTTGGGCATAGAGAGTTACATCTCCCCTACAACATCAGACTGGACCCGTCTTTCCATTCCGGCAATAAAGATTGGCCCGGGAGAGAGTACAAGAAGTCACAAGGCAGACGAGTATATTTTGAAGGAGGAGATTGAGAAGGGTATTGAAACATACACAGGCATTATAGAAACTATTAACAAACTGATTGGATAATGGCAACACTCTGGAACAAAGGAACTAAGGCAACACAGTTGGTAGAATCTTTCACAGTTGGAGAAGACCGCAAACTTGATCTCAGGCTGGCAAAGGCAGATGTGAAGGGTTCAAAGGCTCACATTGCCATGCTCGCCAAAATAGGACTGCTCAAAAAAGAGGAGGAGGAAGTTCTGCAAAAGGGCTTGGATGAGATAGTTGCAGACATTGAGAGGGGCGTCTTCAAACTGGAGGATGACGTAGAAGACATCCACTCACAGGTAGAACTCATTCTAACAGAGAAACTTGGGGAGATTGGCAAGAAGATTCACTCCGGACGCTCACGTAATGATCAGGTTCTGGTAGACCTCAAACTCTACCTTAAAGAGGAGTGCCAAACACTTAGAGACGAGATTCTTACACTGTTCACCACCCTTCAGGCTCTGAGTGAAAAATATAAGGAGGTTCTGCTTCCCGGCTACACCCATTTCCAGATTGCCATGCCTTCATCTTTCGGTCTTTGGTTAGGCGCTTACGCAGAGACTCTTACAGACGATATGCTAATGCTCAAGGCCGCCTACGAGATTGCAGATCAGAACCCTCTGGGCAGCGCAGCAGGATACGGCAGTTCATTCCCTCTGGACAGGGAGATGACCACCAAACTCCTTGGCTTCAGCACCCTGAGTTACAACTCAATAGCGGCACAGATGGGAAGAGGAAAGACAGAGAAGGCAGTGGCTGCGGCACTTGGTCAGATTGCCGGCACGCTCAACAAACTGGCAGAAGACTGCTGCATCTATATGTCTCAGAACTTTGCATTTATAAGCTTCCCGGATTCCCTTACAACCGGCAGCAGCATAATGCCTCACAAAAAGAATCCCGATGTTTGGGAGATGATACGTGGCAACTGCAACATCATCTGCTCAAAGTACGCAGAAATATCAATGATGACCACCAACCTTCCTCACGGATACCATCGTGATTATCAATTGCTTAAAGAAGTGCTGTTCCCTGCATTGGAGAAGATGCATTCGTGCCTGCAGATGGCAGATTACATGCTCAATGAGATGAAGGTGAATGAGAACATTCTTAAAGACCCCATCTACAAACACCTCTTCACGGTAGAAAAAGTGAACAGACTGGTTAAGGAGGGCACGCCGTTCAGAGAGGCCTACAAGATTGTGGGAAAAGAGGTAAACGAGGGAAAATTTGATTTCCAACTGGCAGAGAACGCCAAGGTAAGTTCACTGGGACACAGCCACTTGGGAAGCATTGGCAATCTTGCTACGGAAGAGATTAAAAAGAAAATGCGGCGCTCTATTTTCTAGAGGCCGCACCTTCAAAAACTCTACATTTCTACTCCTGATCCAACGGTTCTCCGTTTTTGTCACACCACAAAGAGTGCAAGAGCGGAAATTCGCTGTCCGTCTTCAGACGAATGGTGCATGAGTATTTTCTGCACCAATCCTTTACAATACTGTGGAACAGACCCTTACGCTTGGTAAGGTAGGCCTCCAGAAGAGGGTTCACCGTTAAGATGAATGAGTTTATGTTCCTCTCCTTTGTGTAATAAGCCAACTGTCTTTCCAAAGCCTCGTCTGCCAGCAGACTAGGAGCTATCTCACCTGTGCCGTGGCACATTGGACACTTTTCATTTACTTTAATTTCAGTGGCCGGGCGGACCCTCTGGCGGGTAATCTGCATAAGACCAAACTTGGTCAGCGGCAGGATGTTATGCTTTGCTCTATCGCTCTGCATAAGTTCCTGCATGTGCTTAAAGAGTTTTACTCTGTGTTCTCCGTCATCCATATCTATGAAATCCACAATCACAATTCCGCCCAAATCTCTGAGCCTCATCTGACGTGCAATTTCATCAGCTGCGTGAAGGTTAACCTCAAAAGTATTCTCCTCCTGCTCTACCCCTTTCTTAACCCTAATTCCACTGTTAACATCAACAACATTAAGGGCTTCCGTGTGTTCTATAACAAGGTATGCACCCTGCTTTAGAGGAACCACTTTACCAAAAGAGCCCTTGATCTGCCTTGTGACGTCAAACGCATCCATTATAGACTGATCACCCCTGTAGAGCTTTACAATCTTCTCTTTTTCCGGTGCTATGGTGCGAATGTAGTCTCTGATTTCGTTGAAGGTATCATAATCGTTAACCTCAATTGAAGAGAACGAATCGTTTAGCAGATCCCTCAGAATGGTAGTTGTTTTGCTGTTTTCTGTAAAGAGAAGCTGCGGCGGCTTGGAACCCACCAGTTTACGGCAGCCCCCCTCCCATTTATCAATCAAAGAACGGAGCTCGCTGTCAAGTACAGCCGCCTTTTTACCCTCGGCCGCAGTTCTGATAATGGCTCCGTAATTTTTTGGCAGAATGCTCTGCACCAGACGCTCCAAGCGTCTCTTCTCCTCCTTGGAGGAGATTTTCTGTGAGATGCTTACCTTATCTGCAAAAGGTAACAGGACTATATTTCTTCCTGCAATTGAAATTTCCGCCGTAAGTCTTGAGCCCTTAGTAGAAATAGGCTCTTTAACTATTTGAACAACAATCTGTTGCCCTGGCGAGAGAACCTCTTCAATCCTACCCTCTTTTTCCAGGATAGGACCAATTCTTACATTAGAGTAGAAGGTTTTAAGATCTTTGTTGGTGTTTATCTGACGGACAAAGTAATCAAAAGCCTTAAAGTTAAGGCCCAGATCAAGGTAGTGGATAAAGGCGTCTTTATTGTCACCTATATCCACAAATGCCGCATTTAAAGCCGGCATAACCTTCTTTACCTTACCCAAATAGACATCACCCACACCGCAGCTTTGATTTACCGTATTCTGCTCCTGGTTTATTTCCATCAGACGATGGTCTTCCAGCAGAGCAATGGTAACCTGCGCGGGACTTACATCTATTATAAGATCTTTCTCCATCTCTAAATAAAAAGGAAGGGGCCTGCCTTTTTGGGCAGCCCCCTAAAATTGTTACAAGACAGCCTACTTGCGCTTCTTATGTCTGTTCTTACGCAGACGTTTCTTGCGCTTGTGAGTAGCCATCTTATGACCTTTTCTTTTCTTTCCGCTTGGCATAATTATTTTCTACCTCCCTTAACACCGCTCATGAATACCTTAGCTGGCTTGAAAGCAGGAATGTTGTGAGCTGGAATAACCATTGTAGTATTCTTAGAAATGTTTCTAGCAGTCTTCTTTGCACGCTTCTTGATTACGAATGAACCAAAGCCACGGAGATAAACGTTCTTACCCTTTGCAAGGAAACCCTTAACAGCTGCCATAAAGCCCTCAACTACGCGAGCAACGGTAACTTTCTCTAAGCCAGTCTGCTTAGCAACCTCATTGATGATGTCTGATTTAGTCATAATAAAATTTTATTAATTGGTGAATAAATTTTTTGCGACACAAAAATAGATTAAATTTTCTTTACAACAAAATGATTTTCAAAAAAAATGAGGCACTCAGAGCAAATTGAGCCACATTCTGCTAAATTTGCCCACACTTTGACTCTTAACAGGTTACGTGAAAAAGGCGCTTTTCATATTGATTTTTGCTCTGCAGGCAGCCCTTCTGTCTGCACAAAACGTCTATATATCAGACATTTGCATAACAGGCAACGATGTTACCAAGAGTTATATCATACTCAGGGAGTTACCATTTAAGAGCCATCAGACCCTGAGCGCCCAGAAATTGGATACTTTGATGCTCCGGGCCAAAGAAAACCTGCTCAATACCACCCTTTTCAACTATGTAACCCTCACTTTGACCCCAGTTCGCACCCTTGAGCGGGGGCAGAGCTCTCTTTCTCACGATGGGCAAGCAGAGCAAAGCAGTGAGAATCAGCAGGATGTGCAGAACTCTCTTCCTCACGATGGGCAAGCAGAGCAAAGCAGTGAGAATCAGCAGGATGTGCAGGAGCGGAAGGTTGAGCAATTTTTGCAGCGGGGGCAGGCTGAAGATCTTCAGTTTGAGGCTGTTGTGGTGAATGTAAATGTGGAAGAGAGGTGGTTTGTGTGGCCACTGTTTGAAATCCGACTGGAAGACCGCAACACCACATCCTGGATGAAGAAGATGAACTGGAACCGCGTAACCTACCTTACCGGCGTGAATATCAACAATTTGTTTGGCGTGAGCCAGAGGCTTACAATAAGAGGATTCCTGGGCTGGGACACCGGCGTAGATCTTACCTACAGCAAAATAGCCCTGGACAATAAACGTAAGACATTTCTCACCTTCAGGTCATACCATCTGTTAAACAAGAGCGTAGAGTACATAACCACAGACAATAAGGTAAGAAGTCTCTCATCTTCAAGGTATAACCTCCGTTCTTCCGGCACTCAGGCAACCTTTACCTGGCGCCCTCACCACAGAAGAACCTACAGCGCCGCCCTGGGTTACGATGTGAGCAAGATAACAGATACCGTACTCAGAGAGAACCCTTTATACTGGGGAGTAAACTCCAAAGTCTCCAGAACCATCTCATTTAATGCAGAGTATGTTCATGATAACAGAAACTGGACCTGCTACCCAACAGAGGGTACTTACTTTGAAGCGGGCCTCAGACTGGAGGAGAGCAACGGCTTTGACTTCTCATACGCACAGGCAACCGCAGAGTTCCAGTATCTTAAAAAGCTGAGCAACAGATGGTTTGTATCTACATCGCTGAGGGGAGCAACCTCACTTTACAGCAACTACTCCTACATCCACACCAAAGCCATAGGCTACAACACTGCCAATGTTACTGGATACGAGCTATATGTAATTGACGGACAGAGCTTTATTACCCATAACAACTCAATAAAGTTTCTTATTCTGCCTCAAAAGGTGGTAAAGTTGGGCTTCATACCAAAATGGGATAAGTTCAACAAACCTTTCTTTACAATATACGGTAAGCTTATGTTTGATTGGGGATATGTTTGGCAGAACCGTAAAGAGCTGAATAACAGTTACTCCAACTCTCTGCTTATGGGAGTGGGAGCCTGTGCGGATATTGTAAGTTACTACGATATTATTCTGAGCCTGGGCTACGGAGTAAACAATCACGGCAAAGGAACCTTCCTCTTTGGCTTCCGTGCCCCTATTTTCTAACCCTCTGCCAAAAATGACATAGCTTTTTATGGCACAATCATTGACTAATTATTATACTTGCATTGTCAGAGAGCATTTCTACCCCTTAAATGGGGGGCCGGAGGGGCTTATACTGACAAAATGACATTATATAAGAGGAGAGATTATGAAATTATTTGACGAGTCATTACTGAACCAGATAGAGAGCGGAGATATCAATATTCTTCCGGTTATGAGTATTGAGGCCAACGCTAAGACAGATAAGATTGAGGTGCCGGAGACGCTCCCTATTCTTGCATTGAGAGATTCCGTGCTCTTCCCGGGTACCATTCTGCCGGTAACCATAGGGAGAGAAAAATCTATACGCCTTATAAAGGCAATGAGCCGCACCACAAAGATTATTGGCTGCGCCACGCAAATAGATGTGCACAAGGAAGATCCGCGCAAAGAGGACCTTTATGAGATTGGTACAAGCGCCAAGATTCTCAAGCTTATTGAGATGCCGGACGGCGCCATAACAGCTGTGCTGCAGGGTATTAGAAGAATGAAGGTGGAGAGCGTAATTGCAGAGGAGCCATACCTCATTGCCAAGATTGAGACCCTAACGGATATTCTTCCAAGCCGCAATGATAAGGATATTAAACCGTTGCATGAGAGCATAAAAGACTCTGCACTCAAGATTGTAAAGTACACCTCTTCCTTTGCGGCAGAGAGCGAGTTTGCAATTAAGAACATTGAGTCTTTTGAATTCCTTACCAACTTCATTGCCACCACTTTAGACAATGACGTTACCGCAGATAAGATTAAACTTCTTATGGAGGGAGACGTTAAGCAGAGAGCCTACAAACTCCTGGCGGTACTCAGCAAACAGATTGAGATTCTGAAGATTAAGGATGATATTCAGCAGAAGGTAAAGAGCGAGATGGATCAGCAGCAGAGAGAGTATTACCTTAATAACCAGTTGAAAACCATTCAGGAAGAGCTGGGTATGAACGGCAACTCCAAAGATGTTGCAGACCTCAAGAAGAAGGCCGCAGACAAGAAGTGGCCGGAGTATGCAAAGAAGGAGTTTGAAAGATGCGTATCACGCCTGGAAAAACTGAATCCGAACACGCCGGACTACAACGTAGAGCTTAATTATCTGGAGTTTATGGTTGGTCTGCCGTGGGACGTTACAACAGAAGACAACCTGGATCTTAAACACGCCAGAGCCGTATTGGATGAAGACCACTACGGGCTGGAAAAGATAAAGGAGAGAATTGTGGAGTTCCTTGCAGTGCTCAAACTCCGCGGCAATATGAAATCTCCTATCATCTGCCTCTACGGCCCTCCAGGCACCGGCAAAACCTCTCTGGGTAAGTCAGTTGCAAGAGCACTGGGAAGAAAATATCAGAGAATTTCTCTTGGCGGACTTCATGATGAGTCTGAGATAAGAGGTCACCGCAAAACCTACATTGGCGCAATGGCCGGCCGTATTATGCAGGCAATCAACCGTGCAGGCACATCCAACCCTGTAATTGTGCTGGATGAGATAGACAAAGTCTCTAACGATTACCACGGAGACCCATCTTCTGCCCTTTTGGAAGTTCTTGACCCTGAACAGAATACTACTTTCCACGATAATTATCTTGATATAGATTATGACCTTAGCAGGGTGCTCTTTATAACCACGGCTAACAATGTCTCCACCATTCAGCCTGCCCTTAAAGACAGAATGGAGATGATTCCTCTCTCCGGCTATCTTGCAGAGGAGAAGTTCCATATAGCAAAGGATTACCTTGTTCCAAAACAGCAGAAGGAGCACGGCCTTAAGCCAGAGGCACTTAACCTGAACAAGGGAGCCATTGAGGAGATAATAGACGAGTACACCAGAGAGAGCGGCGTAAGACAGCTGGACAAGCAGATTGCAAAGATTGCCCGCCGCAACGCCATGAAAGTAGCTATGGATGAGGAAGTTCCTAAAGAGATAGACGCAAAGCAGGTTAAGGAGATTCTGGGACTTCCGGTAAACCAGCATGACCTTCAGAAGGGAAACGAGGCTCCTGGAGTTGTTACCGGACTTGCCTGGACAGAGATGGGCGGAGAGATTCTCTTTGTTGAGTGCATACGCAGTGACGGCAAGGGAATGCTCTCAACCACAGGTAATTTGGGAGACGTAATGAAGGAGTCTGCAACCATTGCATACCAGTGGCTCAAGGCAAACGCAAAGCAACTGGGAATGACTGCAGCCCAAATGAAAAAGTATGACCTCCACGTTCACGTTCCGGAGGGAGCCATTCCAAAGGACGGCCCGTCTGCTGGTATTACAATGGTAAGCGCAATGGCCTCAGCCTTAATGGGTAAGAAGGTTAAGAGCGGCATTGCAATGACCGGAGAGATGACCCTCAGAGGCAGAGTGCTTCCTGTTGGAGGAATTAAGGAGAAGATACTGGCAGCCAAGAGAGCAGGCATCCACACCATCATCTTAAGTGAAGATAACAGAAGAGATATTAAGGAGATACAGCCTATCTACATTAAGGGCCTCAAGTTCAAGTACGTTAAGAAGATAGACGAAGTTCTCAGATTCATCTTCTCAGAAACAGAGAAGTAGAATTCCTGGAACGCACAGCGTTCCGCGGGCAACGGGCTGGAAACCAAAGGCAAAGAAACGTAAACGGGAAGCATTAATTATATGGATGTAAAGATAGAGAGCAGCTGGAAAGAGGTCTTAAAGGATGAATTCAACAAGGAGTACTTTGCACGCCTTGTTGAGTACCTTCACAAGGAAAAAGCGTCCGGCCAGACCATCTATCCTCCGGGCCCTCAAATTTTTAACGCCTTTGCCCTCACCCCTTTTGACAACGTTAAAGTTGTAATCATAGGACAGGATCCATACCACAATCCCCATCAGGCACACGGACTCAGTTTCTCCGTACCGGACGGCGTAGCCCTTCCCCCATCACTTAAGAACATCTACAAGGAGATAGAACAGGACTTAAACATATCTCTTTACGGAAAGAGCGGAAACCTTGAGGGCTGGGCAAAACAGGGAGTCTTTCTTCTAAACGCAATCCTCACCGTAAGAGCCAACTGCGCAGCCTCCCACAGCAAGATTGGATGGACCACATTTACAGACAGCGTAATCTCCGCCATATCAGAGCGTAAGAGCGGCGTGGTCTTTATGCTTTGGGGCAATTTTGCAAAAAGCAAAAAGGCTCTCATAGACACCACCAAACACACAGTTCTGGAAGCCGCTCACCCTTCACCGCTTGCAGGAGGAGCCTTCTTTGGATGCCGCCACTTTTCAAAGTGCAACGCCATCCTTCAGGCAGAAGGCAAAAGTCCTATAGACTGGAGCCTCTAACACTTTGCCCATATCTTCAATCTTTTTCTTAAATTTACACGTTAATAGAAGTAAATTTGAGAGAAGATATGCGTACTGCAATTTTTCCGGGATCTTTTGACCCCTTCACCCTGGGACATTTAGATGTTCTGGAATCTGCACTGAAACTCTTTGACAAAGTGATAGTTGCAGTGGGATACAACAGCAACAAAGCCACAAGCGGCTGGTTCCCGGTAGATATAAGAATCAAAATCATCAAAGACTCCGTAAAACCCTTTGGCAAGAGAGTAGACGTCTGCTGCTACAAGGAACTTACCATAGACCTCTGCCACCGCCTGGGAGTCAACTTCATAGTTAGAGGACTCAGAACCACCACAGACTTTGAGTTTGAGGGAGTTATAGCGCAGGCCAACAAGGTTATGGACCCGGATATTGTAACCGTTTACGTACAGGCCAGCCATGAGTACTCATTCATCTCATCTACCGTTGTAAGAGACGTGCTCATCCACAACGGAGATGCAACCCCATTCCTTCCTAAAGGACTGGATATTAAGAAGTATATCAAACAGAGAAAGGAACTTAAAAAGTAGTGGCAGAACTATCTTACACGGTTAAGAGAGTTGTTTTTACCCTGCTCCTGTTTGCACTCCTTGTGCCTGCAAAAATGAGCGGCCAAACCACCCCTACCCTCATTCCCTCAGGCAAATACAAAATCACGATAGATCTTAAGGAATGCTCTACCCCCACCCTTTCAAAGGGAGATACGCTATATTTGAGGAAGTTCAGCTGGGATGATTACAACGGCATTATTATAGATTCTGCTATTCTCGATAGAAAACTAAGGGCAACATTTGTTGGCCCTACCTACCCTATTGCCACCTATCCAAATAAGGAGAAGTTTATCTTTACCGCAGGACAGTATAACATCTATGCAAAGAGAGGAGGGACTCTTTTAAGAATCTTATACTCCTCTTCAGACGGCAATTCCTTTAAAGAGAGTTACCGTGCAATTCCATCAGAAAAAAGGTTCCAGCAATATGAAAGAGTTAAAGGGAAAAGAGAGAAGAAAATATCTGAAAATGATATTATTATTCCTTTACAATACTACAACAGACTGAGAATCCTGGCTGCTGTTTCATCTGACAAAGAGCTAAAGGAGAAGGCAATACATTATTTAAGCAAATACGATAAGAACTACCAGAAACAACTCGCATTCCAGGCAGAGAAAGAAGTTCCCAATTCACTAGCTGCCATGCTCTTAAACAAACTCCAAGTTCTTAATTCAGATTTGCAGGACAATAGTAAAAAGATTGCTCTTGCAGATGAGAGAATCCTCTACACATCAACCGGAATGAGTGCATTAAGGGACTTGTTTACTGCCGCCTCTTTAAGGCCTGATGTTGCAGAAAGCATTATAGATTACCTCCTTACAAACCGATACCTCACCTACGAGCCACTAAAAAACGCCATAATAAGCAAAACGTTTGAGTATTTTTCCACATCCAAAATGATGGCAGATGCTTCCGGTGCTGTGTATGTTGCAAAAAAATACATACTTCCAGATGAAACAAACCCGCTCCATTCTGAGGCATCATACTATGTTCTTACAAATGAGAGCACTCTGCTGGGGAAAACCGCACCGCCTCTTGCCCTAAAAGATACTGCCAACACTGTTCAGGAGCTTAGCCAGATGCGCGGAGAGACAACCATAATTTACTTCTTCTCAGATGATTGCAACTACTGTAAAGAAGAGACTCCACGGCTGGTAGAACTGCTCAACCAATACTCCTCTGCCCCAATCAATTTGTACACGGTGTATACCGGAACGGATGAGAAAAAGTGGAAAGAGTATCTCAATGAGAATTTCACCATCACCAATCCGCTTGTTATAAGAACAGATGTGGCAGACTTAAGCAGAGAGAGCAATTTCCCTGTAATTTACGGAGTTGTAAGCACTCCAAAGATGTTCCTTTTGGATTATAATCAAAGGATAATAGGAAGAAACCTAAGAACTTCTTCCTTAAATACACTCCTTCAGAGTAAAGAACAGACATCTCAAAAACAGATACAGTTACTTTCAGATATCTTCCCACAGAGTAAAGACCTCTCTTTTGGTGATAAAGATATAGCGTTTGCAAAGGCTACTGTAGACAAAATTCTCTCTCAGTTGTATATGCCTAGAGATGAGGAGACAATAAGGTTGACATATTTATACCTGGCCTCCTCCAATTATTATCCTAACCAGGAGGCAGCCGCCTATTTGGGAGAAAAATACATTTGCGGAAAGATGGATGAGTGGAAGGGCAACATCTTTGCAGAAAGAGTTTGTGATGCCGTCAGAATCTTCAAAATGAACAAGTTGGGAGAGAAAGCAACAGATGTTCAACTCTATGACATTGCAGATAACCCCGCTTCTCTCCTTTGGGGAGAGAGCAAAAAGGTTCTCTTCTTCTACAGCACTACCTGCGGAGTTTGTTCAGATTTTTTGGAATCCATTAAAAAATCATATTGGAAATATGGCAAGAAGGTTTCGTTTACAGGTATTTATGTAGGAAGCAACAAAAAGGATTGGAGACACTATGTAAACGAAAACAACTTGGTATTCCGCCAACTGTATGACAAGGAGCAGCTTGGCGGCCTGGCAGAAAAATATGACATATCATCTGTTCCGCACATATATCTTTTAGATGGAGATAACACTGTAATTGCCAAGGATATAAGCGCAGATGATCTGGCAAAACTTTTAGAAGAAACTATAAAATAGAAACAATATGCTAACCGGAAAGTATCAGGAATTTTACGAGAAAATAACAGAGTTTATCCCAAAAGAGAGAATCTTTCATGATCCTCTCACAACGCTGGCCTTTGGAACGGACGCCTCATTCTACCGTCTCATTCCTAAGATGGTGGTAAGGGCATACGATTCCACTGAGGTCCGTCAGATAATGATGGCTGCCAACCAGATGGCTATTCCGCTCACTTTCAGAGCCGCAGGAACATCTCTCAGCGGCCAGTCTATTTCAGACTCCGTACTTGTAATCTGTACTCACGGATTCAGAAAGCACGCCATATCACCTCACGGAAGCCGTATACGTCTGGAGCCGGGAATAAGAGGTGCAATGGCCAACCGCCTTCTGGCAAAATACGGTAAGAAGATAGGACCGGATCCGGCCTCAATAGATTCTGCAATGATTGGAGGTATTGCGGCAAACAATGCCAGCGGAATGTGCTGTGGTACAAGCCAAAACTCCTATAAAACTATCGCCGATATAAATATAATTCTTCCGGATGGAACAGATCTTGACACCGCCAGAGAAGAGTCTGTAGAGGTCTTCCGCCGCCGTCATGAAGATATTGTGACGGGCCTGGAGAATATCTCAAAGAGGATTATGGCAGATAAAACCCTCAGAGAGAGGATTGAACGCAAATACAAGATTAAAAATACCACCGGTTATTCACTCAACGCCTTTGTAGATTATTCAGACGGAATAGATATTCTTAAGCACCTTATGATAGGCAGCGAAGGTACTCTGGCCTTCATATCCAGCGTCACCTACAACACCGTAGACAACCTGAAATTCAAGGCGTTGGCACTGGTTATATTCCCTACCATAAGAATTGCCTGCGAGGCCGTTCAGCAGCTGAAGCAGAACCCTGTTTCTGCGGTGGAACTCATAGACCGCGCCTCCATAAAGTCTGTAGAAAATGCACCGGGCGTACCGGAGTTTCTAAAGACCCTTCCGGACGGAGCCTGCGGACTTCTGGTGGAGATAACGGAAGAGGACAAACCGTCATTACTGGGTAAGATTAAGAGACTTACAAGCGTCCTCTCTCAGTTTGAAACCGTTGTTCCTTTTGAATTCACAATGGATGAAAAGGAGCAGGCAACACTCTGGAAGGTTAGAAAAGAGACACTTCCAACGGTTGCAGGCATGAGAAAGGTGGGAACAACAGCCATCATTGAGGACATCTGCTTCCCTGTACCGCGTTTGGGCGAGGCGGTTACAGACCTCAGAGAACTCTTTGACAGAGACGGTTACAGTGATGCGGTTATATTCGGCCACGCGCTTGCAGGTAACCTCCACTTTATGTTCAACCAGGACTTTGGTAACGAGGAGGAAGTTAAGAAGTATGCAAAATTTATGGATGATGTTGCAGATCTGGTTGTTAAGAAGTATGACGGCTCACTCAAGGCAGAGCACGGAACCGGAAGAAATATGGCTCCGTTTGTGGAGAAGGAGTGGGGAAGACAGGCATACGAGTTAATGAAAGAGATTAAGCAACTCATAGATCCTAAGGGAATTATGAACCCGGGAGTTATTCTTAACGATGACCCGGCCGCTCACATAAAGAACCTCAAACCTTGTCCTCAGACAACAGAGACAATAGATAAGTGCATGGAGTGCGGCTTCTGTGAAAAGAACTGTGTATCTGAGGGTTTGACCTTCTCTCCAAGACAGAGAGTTGCCGCATTCAGAGAGATTACCCGTCTGAAGAAGAGCGGCACCAACGAGGCAGATCTGGCAATTATGCTCCAGAAGTACAAGTACCTGGGAGAGGTTACCTGCGCCACAGATTCACTCTGTGCGGTTGCCTGCCCGGTGAAGGTAGATAACGGCAAGCTTACCAAGGAGTTACGCCATCAGTCCCATACAGAGAAACAGGAGGAGAAGGCCACCAAACTTGCAAAGAACTGGAACAGAGTTGTATGGTGGATGAGAGCTGCCTGGAATATGTCCTACGCTATGAGACTCGTTATGGGTAAGAAAGTTATGGGATTCTTTGCAGGCCTTGCAAGAAAAATCACCAAACTCATACCTAAATGGAACGCCTGGTTCCCTGCCGGAAACAGCAGAATATCAGCCGCTAAACTCAACGGAGAGGAGAACGTTGGCAACAGAGAGAGGGTGGTTTACTTCCCAAGCTGCCTCACCCGTTCAATGGGTAACAGCAAGGAGCAGAAAGATGCAAGAACCCTTACAAAACTTACAGACCAGCTCCTCCGCAAGGCAGGTTATGACGTTGTATATCCAAAGAACCTCAGACACCTCTGCTGCGGAATGGCCTTCTCCAGCAAGGGCTACGTTAAGGCCGGCAAGTTCCTGAGCAACAACCTGTACGAGGCACTCAACGAGGCTTCGGAGGGCGGAAAGCTCCCTATCCTCTGCGATATGACTCCTTGCCTTTACACCGCAAAGAGCAACTTTGGAGATAAACTCACACTTTACGAGCCTGCAGAGTTTACAAAGAAATTCCTTATTCCTAGGCTGAATATCAATAAGTTAGATAGAAGCATTGCAGTCTTTGCAGTATGTACGTCCAAGAAACTTGGAGTAGACAAAGATATTGTAGACATTGCAAACCTCTGTGCTACAAAGGTTAAGGTAATGGATACCAACTGCTGCGGATTTGCAGGAGACAAGGGATTCTTCACTCCTGAGCTTAACGATTGGGGACTCAGAGACTTACGTAATCAGGTTGAGGGTTGCACAGAGGGCTACGCCACCAGCCGCACCTGCGAGGTGGGATTGAGCGAGCACAGCGGCATCCTCTTTAAGAACCTCCTCTACCTTGTAGACGAGGCCTCTACTCCAAAGGCTTAAGCAGTTGCCTCAACTGCGTAATTACTCGTATTCACTGCTGTTCAGCTCTTTATAAAGCCGAGGCGCTGCTGGCATGGCAATAAAGTTATTTATGTGTTGCATGACTTTGCAACTATTTAGATAATTTTGCATCATATAAATGCAGCTGTGCGATGCCAGTTGCATTTACTGACCATAAAAACACTTGGGGGTGTTCTGGTTTTGACATCAGATTAATTGGCCAGCAAGCGTGCAGAGCGTTGGAAGAAGAGCTCTTTAAACTTCAACTTTCAGCCATTAGTTGGCAACAACAACTATGCACTCGCTGCGTAATCTGCCAAGCAGACGCGCTTAATCCTTGAGGGTCAAGGACCTTCGGACGAGTATCCCGCCCTGTTTTCCGTTCTCTTGGGCAAGGCATACGGGGTATCATTTAAAGAGAAATGCGGGAGCCTACTCCTTTAAAGCTCCCTAAGATTAAAAGGATAAGCTGAGGCTTTGCCCGCTCCGGGGCGGAACTTCAGTCGAAAACCAAACCGGAGATACGCACGTAGAAAACCGGTTGGTGGTTTGATTGGACAGCGGTTCGACTCCGCTCACCTCCACAAAAAGGGAAGGCACTTGCCTTCCCTTTTTGTGGAGGTAAAACCTTGTCTCACCCCCGCTTACGCGGCCCCTCTAGGGGCATCACGTTGCTCCGCAACGGCCGCTATCGCGGCTTATTAATATAGACCTTATTCACAAAAGATTAGGGGTATAATACTTCTTACTTCATGGTTAACATGAAGAAGTAGTAGAGCAAGATGTTTATGAGGAGGAAGGAGATGAAAATGATTGTTATGTTGAGGATTCCCAGCAAGATGATCTTTCCAAAGCTCTTGCCCCAACTGATCTCATAAAGTTGTTTGAAATCCCACATCATTAAAAACGGAAGGACTACCACCGTTAAGAAGGCAGTTGCGTGAGGGAAGAAAGGACGTAAGATTATGTGGAGGGTCAATATTTGGCAACTGATGAATATCTGAACAAAGAAATGCTCTGTAAATGAGAGGCTTCCTATGTTCTTTCCCTTACCGAATATTATCCATCCGGCAAAGGCAAATGATATATTCATGAGGATTGTGAAGAGTGCTTTGTTATTCTTGCACCAGGCTGTGAATTTGGTGAAGTAAGTAGCAAAGAGCATCATTATATTTCTCCCTTTCTTTATCTGTTCCGTTGAGAAGGAAAGAGAGAGGGCCGTCAAATCATCCTCACTTAAATTTGCTGTGACTTTATCTGTTGCAGCCGTTGCTGATTTCACGGCATTTTCAGCAGAAGCTGAAGCCATCTTGTTGGCCGCTGATTTCCCGTCTGTTGCAGCCGCTGGCTGCCCGTCTTCTGCCGCCGCTGCTTTCACGTCTGTGGCCGCCGCATCAGCATCCTCCTCTTCCTCCTCCTCACTTGCCCAGTTCCAATCATCTTCCGTTATTTTGGTTGCGGCCTCCGCTGCCTTTTTTGTCTCCGGAGAGGTGACTTCCGTCTTTTCCTTTTTGTCTGTCTTTATAATACCAAATTCAACCTCAACGGCAAATACAACGCAGAGAAAAAAGAGAAGTTTTATAGGAGCGTAATAAGGTGCGCGGTGCCCCTTCAGGTAGTCCCTAATGAAATGGCCCGGACGGTAAAGCAAAGCGGTAACCGTTCCCAACACGCTTCTGTTGTTGAAGTCCCATACCGCCAACGTGCTATCTAACAAGTTCTTAGGAGAGAGTCTGGATGTAGAGGCCGGCTGACCGCACAACGGACAGTAGTTACCCTGGTACTCGTGAGAGCAGTTCTGACAGGTGTGGTTCTTCTCCAAATCCTTCAGATTGTATGACTTAATCTCTTTGGGATTACAGATGCTGTGCCACAGTTTCCTGTACAGCAGACCTATACGCGTCCTAGTTCTCCTAAAAAAATTCATTTGACTCTTACTAAGACAATGTCACTGTATTCGTCCGATGTCATCTTTTTCCCCTCACTGTCCAACAGTTTGAATGACATTTTTTCTCCGTTTTTCTCAGCGATAGTGAGTATGTTTCCGTCAATTGAATATGTACCGCTTGTTTTTAAATCATTGGTTATACCGCTCATAATCTCAGCTATAGCAGCTCTTTTTTCATCGTTTGCATTTGTAGCCTTGAGTATTGCTTCATTGGCCTTTGCAATGACTGTAAAATCACATCTCATCTTGCTCTTAAAGGCAACGGCCATCCTGAATTCAATCATATAAATAACGCCCATATACTGAGTCTGCTCCAACTTGGACAATTTCTGGAATTCAGCGTCTTTCTGAATGTAAGCAACAAGAGCCGCATGCAGGGCACTCGGATCTTCAGACAGGTATCTTCTGCCTGCCCAATCCTGTGCATTCAACTGAAAGAGAGATACTACACTCAATAAACCAATCAAAAGGAACTTTTTCATCTGAATAGTTATTTAAGTACAAGTTTGATAAGGCCCTCTGCCAGAGAGATAACGCCCAGCACAATAATCAAAATGCCGGCAATTCTGTTTATGGCAATAAGCTGACGCAGACGGAACTTCTTGCGGAAGATGTTCACCAGCGTGCTAAGTGAGAACCACCAAAGTGCAGATCCTAAAAAGATTGCAACAAGCAGAATTCTTACAACGGTACTTGCCTCCTCCGGAGAATAGCTTGAAATATCCAGTCTTACCGCTGCCAGCATGGCGAATATTAAAAAGATAGAGCCAGGGTTGGTCATTGTAATGGCCAGAGACTCAGCCAAATCCTTTATTCGTTTTCCGTTGGTATTCTTCTGTCTGATAGATTTTATAGGGTTTCTGGTATAGATTCTAATGCCTATGAGTACAATAACCACTCCTCCTATAATAAGTACAAGAGCCTTGTTTTTCTCAATGAAATCATCAATGAGGAAGAGGCCCAACAGGGAGAGTGCGGAGTAGATAAGGTCAGATATGGAGGCACCCAGACCGGTTATAAAACCTGCCATACGTCCCTTGCTCAGCGTCTTCTGTATGCAGAGAACTCCAACCGGTCCCAACGGTATGGAGGCTCCGAGCCCCACAATCAGTCCTTTTAGAAAAACTATCAGCATTACTTCCTATTTGACGGGCAAATTTACTATTTTTGACCTTATGAAAAAAACAAGCTTCAAAATTCTGCTTATCCTATCGGTTATATCGGGAATTTTACTCTCTATTCCCTTCATTATGCCGAGCACGGGAATAATCTCATTTGTGGCCTTTTTGCCCCTATTTGCGGCGGAATATCTTGCCACAAGGGATAAGGTCAGACATTTCTGGATATGCTATTTTACCACCTTTATTGTTTGGAATACAATAACAACTTACTGGATTTGGTACGCCACGCAGGCAGGAGCGGTAGCAGCCATAATTCTCAACTCCCTCCAGATGGCAATCATATTCAGAATATTCAGATGGAGCAGAAAAAGATCCAACACCCTCATTCCGTACCTGCTCTTTGCCTTCCTTTGGTGCGGCTGGGAGCACTTCTACCAGACCTGGCAGGTAAGCTGGCCGTGGCTCACACTGGGTAACGGCTTTGCAGAGAGCATCAAACACATTCAGTGGTATGAGGTTACGGGAACCATTGGCGGAAGCCTCTGGATACTGCTTGTTAACATCTTGCTGTTCAGGGCAGTAACAAGGATCATAGAGAGAAAGCGCAGCCGCTGGTTTGCAATTGCAGCCCTTGCACTGGTAGTCATACCTTCTGCAATCTCCCACATAAGATTCTATACCTACAAGACGGAAAGCCCTGTAACAAAGCAGGTTGCAATACTCCAGCCTAACATAGACCCTTACGGAGACAAATTCGGCGGCCTCACTCAGAGCCAGCAGAATGATATTCTATTTAGACTCGCCGATAGTGCACTCACAAACACCACTTTCCTTGTAGTGGCCCCTGAGACCTTTTTCAACCCTTTAGACAATTCCGGAGTCATAATGGAGGGAAGCACTCTTGCAAACGCCACCCTTCAGCGCTTCCAAAACCTTGCAGCAGAAAAGAATACAAACGTCATCTTTGGAGCCGTAACCCACAAGTTCTATCCAACAACGGAAAAGCCAACAAGGTCTGCAAGAGCAAGCGGCCCTGCCTGGTATGACGTCTTCAACACAGCCATATTCATCACACCTGAGAACCAGATTAACTACCACCATAAGTCTAAGCTTGTAATCCTTGCAGAGACAATACCTTACATAGGTAACAAGAGCGTATTCGGTTCACTGGGCATAGATTTGGGCGGAGGTATAGGCAACTACGGAATAGACCCTTACAGAACCATCTTCCACGCCTCAGACAATGTGATGATTGGAACCGCGGTTTGCTATGAATCTGTCTTTGGAGACTACTTCAGAGATTACATAAAGGGCGGCGCCAACTTAATGACAATCATCACAAATGACGGTTGGTGGCGCAACACCTGGGGCCACATTCAGCACCTCCACTACGCATCGCTTAGGGCAATAGAGACCAGAAGAGACATTGCAAGAAGCGCAAACACAGGCATTTCCGCCTTCATAAATCAAAAGGGAGAGATTACGCAGCAGACGCCGTGGTGGGAGCAGGCATATCTATCGGGAGCAGTAACATTAAATAACTCAATAACTCCGTTTGTAAAATTTGGAGATGTAGTTGGTGTTGCCTCATTCTATCTTGCGCTTGCTTTGATTTTGATGTTTCTGTTTAAAAGAAAGGTATGAGTTACTTTAAGAGAACGGCCAAGCGCATTAAGCAGTATTTCAGCAAGTTGTGGCATAGTATCTGCCATCCAAAGGAGAGCAAATCTTATGATATGACGGGTATGGATGAGCACCACAAATGCCTTAACTGTGACTATGAGTATGAGGGGAATTACTGCCCAAGATGCGGACAGAGCTCAGCCACTTCCAGGCTTACTCCAAAGAAGATAATTGGCAGTACCTTAGGCGTTTGGGATTACAATGACAGGAGCGTTCTCTCTACGGTTATCCAACTTTTTCTGCGTCCGGGGCACTTCATAAGAGATTATCTTAAAGGGCACAGGGCTCCGTACTACGCTCCAATTAAATTGCTCTTCTTCTTGTGCGTCTTGTATGCCGTTGAGGTTCACGTTAATCTCATCAAGACTCCCCAAGGAGACAGAATCATTATTAACAGAGGTGGTAGTCAGGAGGTTACTATTCCAAGAGATTCTCTTCTTACACAGTTAAAAACTATAGACTCTACTATGACTTTAGAAGAGCAAATAAGAACTAAAAGGAATAACGATATTTCTTTAAGGGTTGTAGATGAGTTGTATTACGCCAATAATTGGAGAAAGAACAACAGGGGATTTTTCATCATTATCCTAAACATCTCCTTTGCATTTATTGCCTGGATGCTCTTCTTAAAAACCAGAAAAGATTTACGCTTCTCATTTACGGAACATTTCTTTATTCAAATCTTTATAAGCTGTCAGATACTTGTTGTAACTATCTTAGTCAGAACATTTTCTACCGGCAGTGTAGATACTCTGGACGATATTATTCTACCGTTCATTATGGCGTGGGATTACAAGCAGATTTATGAGATGAGCATTTGGAAGAGTATTGGTAAGACCCTGGCTCTCATCCTCCTCAATATGCTCTTCTTAGGAGTGGTATTCTTCATAGCCATCTGCCTGATGATATACATAACATCTCTCACCACATAAAAAAGAATGCAGTCACAAACTGCTTTACAGCTGCTCGGAGTTCAGGTTTCTGTTGTGCTCATCCCAGTTGATGAAGTCTATGTACTCCAAAATCACATCATAAGTCTCACCATCTTCATCAGAAAAGGCCTCGTTCTTAACTTTATAGAGAAGTATATATCCCAGAATCTCAGAAGATTGCTCATACTGAGGATTGGAATTGTCTCTTTTCAGGGTAAACCTGTAAAACTGCCTCCCCTGGAAAGTTTCATTCTCAAACTTTGCGTTATTGGTATTTACATACTTATCGTAAAGTCTGTCTCTTAAATCAAGTTCCAGTTTCTTGGCATCCTCCAAGGATGGGCCGTGCATAGTTACCTGAATCTTATATACAGCCTTGGTTTTCAGGTCATAAAAGGCCTCAATGTTAGTTAGGTTCTTTCCTGCAAAAGTCCCCACAAAGCGGTCCTTACCCGGAGCAGAAAGATTCTCCACCCATCTGAACCCCCTGGCCATGAGGTTAATCTTAAACTGAACGTTAGTCCTGTCTACAGGAAATCCCGCAAACGATATATGCTGAGGCCTCTTATCCTGAGCCGCCGCCCCCTTAGGCAGAGAGCAAACAGCCAAAAGCGCCACGCAAACAATCACAAAAATCTTTTTCATATTTATTTAATTTTCATTTACTTCCCGATAGTTAACCTTCACCCTACCCTCTTCACTTTGCAACTCTCATCACTTCATCCACTCCCTCATGCAGTCAATTTCCTCACTCTTCCTACTGCATATCCCTGAAGAGGATTTTCTGCTCCGGCAGCAACTCCTGCAACCCGGAAAGGTCCGTCTGCCCAAAGTGGTAAGGAATCAGAACCTTTGGAGCAATCATCTTTGCAGCCGCAGCACACTGCTCCGGAGTCATAGTATACGGCTGGTTTACAGGCAGCAGGGCCACATCAATACCCATAGCAGCAAGAGATGCCATCTCCGGCACATCCTCTGTATCTCCCGCAATGTAAATCTTAAATCCGTCTATTGTAAGAACATAGCCGTTCCCCTCCCCCTTAGGGTGGAACATCTCCCTGCCCGGCGTAGTATTGTAAGCCGGAACAGCCTCAAGCACAATACCTTTAGGCAGCTCCATCTTCTCACCGTTAGAAATCACCAGCCTCTTGGCAACGGCCTTTTCACCAGACATACTCTCACCCTTGCCCAGCAGCTGACCGCCCGCAATCATCTCATCGCTCTTCTTGTTCAGAATCAAAAGAGTGCTGTCTCCCGTTAAAGACTCAATGGCCACACCATTTAAATGATCTGGATGAGAGTGAGTTACAAGAATCACATCCGCCTTTGGAAACTCCGTGGAATACTCCGTCTCCTTCCCAAAACCAGGAACCGGATCTACCTGAATAGAAACCCCATCATACTCAATCTCCACAGAGCCGTGCTTAATCAGGCACAAAGAAACCAAAGAACCGTTAGGCGTCTTAAAAACCTCAACCTCATATTTGGTAATCCTGCGCCCTGCTTCACACCAGGCCAGGTACCCGCCCTTAAGATTATAAACCGTGTAACCCTCAGCAGCCAAAGCCTTTGCAGCCGCAGCGCTACGCTTTCCAGATCTGCAATAAACAGCCAGCGGCTTATCTAACGGATACGCAGCCTTCACCTTCTCCACAAAAGAATCGCCGTTCCAATCAACGTTCACCGCCGCGGCAATATGCCCCTGGGCAAACTCGCCCGGCGTACGCACATCAATCAGAGCCGCCTCATTCTCCTTCAGAAGAAGCCCAAACTCCGTCACATCCATATCTATGTATTTAGCTGAACAGCAAGAAAATGCAGCAACAACAGCCGCAATAAAACTCAAACTCATAATGCTTTTAGAAATAGTTTTCATAACAATCTGTTTTACCCAAAGATAACAATAAAAAGTCACACTTTGCTTTTTTGACAGATTCTTGCAAATTTTGTAAAGGAAAAACCGCCCGCCATGCACAAAACCAGAATCATATTACTACCCCTGCTACTCTCACTTCTTTTTATCCCGATAGTCCTGCTCACATCACCCTCCCTGCAGGCTCAACCGCTTAATCAGCCGGTAGATACCGTTATATATCATGTAGTTACAACCCCCGCAGAGGACACCCGTTGCAGCGTAACCATCAACTACCACTGCGCATTCCCAAACAGTTATGTTGAATATACGGAGGCCAAAGACAAAAACTTCAAAAATGCCTTCACAGCAGAGGTATTAAAGACCCAATTGTGGAGCACCAAAGGCCTGGAGAAAACCTCCACAGCCTCAAGCTTTTACACAAAGCCCCGATACGTCTGCCGCATCACCCTCACCGGCCTCAAACCCAACACCAAATACATTTACAGAATCTTCACTTCCCCACAAAGCACTTCAGAGACTCCAACCTACTCACAGCAAAGCACTCCGTACGCTTCAGATTCTCAAGACAGTAGAAGAGATGTTATATGCACAGAAGTAAAATCCTTTAAAACGTCAGCAGGCAAAGAGAAATGGAACTTTGTGGCCTTCACAGACTTCCAGCACTACAACAATGCAATCACACACCCGCTCATTCAGAATATGAAGAAGCGCTTTAACCCGCCGCTTGTAATCTGCAGCGGAGACATGGTAGATGTGGCAGGATTTGAGCAGAGCTGGAAATGGTTGCTGGACAGCAAGATTGTAAGCAGCGGCAAAGGCAACGGCAGCGCAGGCGCATCTGCAACTGTCTGCAATACAGCCTTCTCCAACGTCATCTTTGCAGCCTCCCCCGGAGACCATGAATTCTGGGCAGATGCAACCAACGGTAAATACCCGCAGTACACAGAACCCCACACCTACAACCACATTTTCCGCTTCCCTCAAAACGGAGCCAAAGCCGCTCTAAACTCCTCATACTATTTCTATTACAACAACGTACTCTTTATCTCCCTAGATATGAACAACTCCAACATATCCAAGGGAGAACGCTTCAACACCCAGGCGGAATGGTTCCAAAAGACTTTAGACAGCCTCCAGGGAACCTACAGATACATAGTGGTTTATGAGCACAAATCCATCTTTGGCTCCAGCATAATAGACAGCGCAGTGGGCAAATACATCCGCCCGCAGTGGTATCCGCTCTTCCAAAAGTACAACGTAGACCTCGTACTCAGCGGGCATGACCACATCTACTCCCGCACCTTCCAACTAGATGGCAATCAGATATCTGCAGACCCAAAGAAAGGCACGTACTATCTTGATATGGGCTCCAGCGGAGACAAGAGAAGAGCCTTAGACCGCTCCCTAACGGATGACGATACCCTTCACGCCAAAGTTATAGATCTTAAGGCAGAAAAACTCAGTTGTGCCGCCAACATAGAAGTCACCAGGAGAGAGATGAAAGTCTCTGTCTATAACCAATATATGCAACTCGTAGACACCTTCACCATCAAAGCCAAACGCTAACGCCTCCACCAATAAAACAAGGCCAAGCATTACTAATAATTCAAAGAAAAAAAGCAAAAACGGCCCAAAAATTAAGGATATAAAATAGCTTGAACAGGAACGCATTAACGAGTAATAAAATAAGGGTATAAAATAAAGAATATCAGGGCCGTTACGAGTAACAAAAAGAGAAAAATAAAGGAAAAGGAATATGAAAAAGATATACTTTGCAGGGTCAATCAGAGGAGGCAGACAAGACGCCGAACTTTATAATAAAATCATAACCCTCCTCAAACAAAATAACATTGTCCTTACAGAACACGTAGGCAACCCCAACCTCAGCCATCTTGAGACGGACACCACAATGGCAGAAGCCCAAAGAGACGCCGCCATCTACACCAGAGACACAGAGTGGCTCAAACAAAGTGACCTTGTAATAGCGGAATGCACAACCACCTCACACGGCGTAGGTTACGAGCTCGCGTACGCAGAAAAGCTCAACATCCCCTGCCACATCTTCTACAACAAAACCAGATGTAGACTCTCCGCAATGCTAACCGGCAACCCCTACTTCCACATCCACCCCTACACCACCGAACAAGAACTCCTCCCCCTCCTCCCCACCCTCTAGGAGTTCAGAATTATCCAACCAAAAAGTAAATTATTCGTACTATTTCAAAATAGTACCAGAAATCCGCAACAAATTGCCCCACTGCCGCTTACCCTAACCATCTTCTCCACTATTTTTACTTCCAGAAAGAAAGACCAAGACGTGAAAACACATTTGAGAATGAAATTAGTCACACTATAACTTGTACAAGTTTTAATATGTTTATATATTTGCCCTATGAAATTTGATGAAATTACTAAAGATGGCCACCTTTGGGCTGTTAGGTATGATGGAATGGATGATAACATTCTGTATTCTACTTTTAATGATTGGTTGAATTTGGAATGGTTGGAGATTTTTTTTACGGAATATGTGTCTGATTTGTTTCAATATTTTCGTATCACAGATATTGATGAAGCTATTTTTGACACCATTTCAGATGCTATTAAATTACAAAGCTTAATACTAGACATCTCACCTGAGGCAGATTTGGACAAGTTATTTAAGCATCTGGAAAACAGTAGAACTGCGGAAATGCTTTTAGGAAGAGAAAAAGCTATGGGTTCTAAAAATTCAAGGCATCAGTCTTGGTTAAGACTATACGCTATAAAACTTGAACCCCAAACCTACGTAATCACCGGAGGTGCAATTAAGTTAACATACAAGATGGAAGAACGTGAGCACACTCTAAAGGAACTATATAGAATAGAAATGGTTCGCAATTTCCTTATAAAAGAGGGAGTTTCAGATCTGGACGGAATGAAAGACCTAAATAATGAAGATAATTATGGCAAAAGCAATTGACGTACTAAAAGCAAATAAAAGCAACATGCCATCAAAATGGAAGGAGCAAGCCCAGTGGCATGTGAACAATTGGGATTGGTTAAAGCATTCTACAAGAATAGCACTTAAAGCCAAAAAACGGTTGGCTGAACTTGGATTAACACAAAAGGAACTCGCAGAAAAAATGGGTTGCTCTCAACAGTATGTTTCTTTGATATTCCAAGGAAAAGAGAACCTTACACTTGAGACTATTGCCAAACTGGAGAAAGTCCTTAATTTTGATATAATTGAATATAAATCAAACAATTATAAGGAACCGTGCGTCTCAGAAAAAAGGCAAAGTGTCTACCTGAATGAACCCAAAAGTCCTGCATATAAATTACGAAAAAAGGAGGCTCATCCATAAGTAAAATTACCATATTCGGGAACTTTTATTACATTTGCATAGAATAAGGGACGGAAGATATGAATGTGGTGATTGCAGATAAAGAATTGGAGGACAATCATTATGGCAATAAATAAGAACAACCCTGTACCCTTCAAGGCAGTACATCCCGGATACGGACTCAGAGAGGAACTTAAGGCCAGAGGCCTGAAACAAAGAGAGTTCGCCAAGATGATTGGCGTCCAGCCATCGCACCTCAACGAACTCATCCAAGGTAAAAGGGACATCAGCAACGCCATTGCCTCAAAGTTGGAAAGCAGTTTGGGCATCCCTGCAACCTCTTGGTTGAACCTGCAATACATGTATGAGTATCAAAACAAAGCCATTGCACAACGCTCAGCAAAAGAACAAGAAGCAAAATCTGAAACAATGGCAAAAGCAATAGACTCATTAAGAGCCTATCAAAGCGGCAATCCTAAGATGGAAAAGATAATTAAGGTTTGGTTCAGGAATGACAGGATATTCATAAGAACCAGCAAAGAGAACATTTATAGCCGCTCATTAAAAGCGTTTCCATTGCTTATGGATGCAACTCCCAGTCAAAGAGCTCGTTATGAGATTGGGCTAGAGGGCGATGATCTATATTGGGAAGAGATAGATGAAGACATCCACATCAGCAGCTTTTACGAAAAAGAGGAATTGGTAAGCGATGATGAGAATGAAATAGCCAAGGTTTTCAAACGCTTCCCTCAGTTGAATGTGTCTGAGGTTGCAAGATCTATGGGTATTAACAAAAGCCTGCTAGCCAGGTATATCTATGGCGTTAAGAGACCTTCAGAGAAAAGGAAAAAAGAAATCTTCAACGCCCTCCGCAAGCTCGGTAAAGAGTTAGCAAAACTCTAATCTCCCACCCCTCGGAATTCAAAGGTAATCAAACAATTATCACCTGTAAGCGTAGAGTAAAATTGTACCGTTGGGTAAAAACTTTTAGGGGACCCAAAAACTTTTTACGCAAATGCTTGGTGTACAAGCCTCTCCCACTTACATTTGCCAAAGGAAAAATGAAGTTGAACCATTTAAAAAAAGTTTTGTATGAAGAGAAATAATACATACATTTGCGTCAGAAAATTCATGTTTTAATTATGTGCAAACAAAGACAGGTTGTGTTTAAGCCACGGCCTGTCTTTTAGTTTAACCGAGGAGAGGTGGTACTTATTCAAGGGAGTCGGTGTTCTTTCAAACACATAATTAATAAAACATGAAACTATTAAGAACACGTACTAACGCGCTTGTCTGTACCTTCCAACGAACTGAGGAAATCAGACTCACCAAAGTGAAGGCGTACAAACGCATTCGCAATGGCAAAGTAGAGAAGGTTAAAAGCCATTATAGGAGATGTTCAAGCATCTAATATAAAGGGATTTATCTTTCAATACTGACTTGATCTTCCCTATCTCCTCGGTTATTTATTTTCCTCCGCGATAGTTTCCACCACACCCAACAGCCCGGCACTAGAAGGCCAGGCAGGCTCGTACGTGCCACTCCTGAGTCTTTAAAGTAGTCTGAAAACCAGCCTCTTGAATACCATCTTGATATAAGGCCTTTGCATTATCCTCATCAACAACAGAACTTGTCCAGAAATACGCATCTAAAGGAAGTGAAGCAGAAGGAAGTGAGGTCCCCAAAATAGCATCACTTAGTTTGTTATTGAAAGAACTTATATCCGTAACTTCCGGAGAATCAACATAATACCCCCAAAGCATATACTGCCAATCCTTAAATGAAGGCAGACGCCAGGTTGCACCGGCTAAAGGA
>JAFZIN010000028.1 GCA_017554305.1 Bacteroidales bacterium
ATTATCCTAAAACAAAAATTTACTCCGTGTGATAATTTTGAACTTTGGGCGGACAGGGTTTTGCTTGTTGTAGGGGGTAAAGCATGGGAAAAATCTTGGTTTGAGGGGCGTAGAACGCCGGTTTGTAGGGGTACTGTTGGTGGGTTGCGGGAGAGTAAAAAATTCAAGATTATCCTATTGGATAATTTTAAAATTGTACAAAAGTTCAAGATTATCCCAAATTTTGGAAAGATCTTGCTATCTTTAAGTGCCTGCATACAAGGCATCAGACGTTCTAATCCGAATCTTAGGATTCGAGTAGCATTCTTCACATTACTCTGTAATTGTTACCCTTTAATTTTTTTCAGTTATGAAGAAATCCAAATCAAATTATCATCCGCCACTGGCGGAGGTGTTGCCTATTGTTCCGGAGGGCAATATGGCAACGAGCGGCGTTGGTGCCGCAAGAGAAAACTACGGTGATCCACTTAATGAAGAGTGGGACTAGTGGTTTTGTATCAGTTAAATAAATGTTTAATCAAGTATTGAATTTATTATGACAAAATTTTTTAAAGTATATTTTGGATTAGTTAGTGTGCTAATTCTTAGCGTATTGCTTATTTCTTGCAACAAGGAGCGCAAAGATAGGCAGACTCACAAGATGTCTGTATGGGCTACATACGGACAGCATGCTGTTGGTATTGGCAGCGGCGTTGGCATTGACGGCGGGTTGGAGAGTAAGGCTCTGGCCATTGACGGAGGGGGAGCGCTTAACGCTTACTGGCAAACAACAGATAACGTTTATGTTTACAACAACACCTGGACTTCTCTTTACGGAGGAAGCCTGAGGCCTCAGACAGAGGCTCTTGCAACGCAACTGAAGGGAAGCATAACGGGTGGTGTTGTGGTTGGAGACCATCTTAAACTGCTCTACCCACGGTCTACGTGGAGCTATACCGGGCAGAAGGGAACGCTTGAGGGGCTGGCTGCAGATTATGACTACGCTACGGCAGAGGTGGAGGTAACGGCTGTAGGAAGCTCAATTTCTGCCACTTCTGCATCATTTTCAAATGAGCAGGCTGTGGTTAAGTTCACTCTGCAAAAGGAAGACGGAAGCGCCCTCAGCGTAACATCTCTGAAGATAAGTGACCTGCAGGGGAAACTTATTCAGAGCATCAGTGCGGGAGAGCGCACTTTTGGAGATGTGGAGATTGATATTGAAGGAGCGGGCAGTTCTGTTGTTTACGCTTCTCTGAAGGGAGTGGATAACAGTTACTTGAAACTGACTGCAACAGGAAGTGACGGAAAGCTTTACACCTACTGCAAAGACGGGGCAACGTTTGAGAAAGGGAAGTATTATGCAGTAACGGTAAAGATGCAGTGCCTTTCTAATCCACTTAGTTTGCAGGCTATTGCAGCGGGAACTATAACCTTTGACAACAAGGCTGCAGGAGCGGTTTACTACAAGGTTAACGGAGGAGCAGAGGTGACTATTGATGCAGGAGCAAGTGTTGGCATTGCAGTAGCTGCGAATGATGTTGTAAGTTTCTTTGGAAACAATGCAACGTATGCAGAAGGAGGCGGAGTTTACTCTAAAATCTCCTGTACTTCAAACTGTTATGTGTATGGAAACATAATGAGTCTGATAAGCAAGGGTGGGTTTGAGACGGCGGTTACTCTGACGGGAACGGATAACTTTAGGGGGTTGTTCTATAACAACAAAAAAATCTATTCTCACCCGTCAAAGAAACTGCTGCTGCCTGCAACCACCATTGGTAACTACGCTTATTCCAGTATGTTCTATAATTGCACCCATTTAACTGTGGCACCGGATCTTCCGGCAATGACCATTGGAGAGTTCTGCTATGCAGATATGTTCTCTAGTTGTTCCGGTTTGACCAAGGCTCCTACCATTGCCGCAAAGGTTACGGCACAGTATTGCTTCCAAAGGATGTATGTGGATTGTACATCTCTTACAGACGGCGGAGTTATAAGGGCGGAGACGCTTGCAGAGTTCTGCTGTTCAGATATGTACACCGGTTGTACTGCGTTGGTTAACGCACCTGAACTGCCGGCAACTACTCTTAACGCAAACTGCTACGAATTTATGTTCAGCGGATGCAGTAACCTGGTTAACGCACCTGTTCTTCCGGCAGAGACGCTGGCTGTTAAGTGCTATATGAACATGTTTGACGGATGCAGTTCTTTGAACTACGTTAAGTGTCTGGCAAAAGATATTACTGCAACGCAGTGTACTTATCAATGGTTACGCGGAGTTGCAGGTTCAGGTACGTTTGTAACACCGTCTACAACCGGCTGGAGTACCGGAGTTTCCGGAATTCCTAGCGGTTGGACAAAAGTGAATGCAGAATAACGGGAACAGTGGTGCGTTTGTGAAGAAGTGATAACGGATGCCTTGTATGCAGGCTTTTTTCTTTATTTGTTTTCCGGTTCTTTAGTCTTTGCCGTTACCTCTACAGCACGGTCTGTGTAAAGGATGCCGTCTAAGTGGTCTGTCTCATGCTGGAAGATTATTGCGGAGAAGCCGGCAACTGTATCCACTACATTTTCTTTCTTCTGAACATCAAAGTATTGCATTACTACGGTGTCTCTTCTTGGAACAATTCCGCGGAAACCCGGAACTGAGAGACAGCCTTCCGGACCCTCTACAACGTTGCCTTCATAGCGGAGAATGTATGGATTGGCGTAGGCTTCAAACGGGTTGTTCTCTTTATCAAAACGCTGAACGGCAATCATTCTTATGTTGAGGCCAACCTGCGGAGCGGCAATGCCAACACCGTCCTGGCTTGGATCCTGAACCGTTGTAAGCATCTTGGTTGCAAGCTTTTGAAGATATTCGCTATTTAGTTCATCCTCTGTAAAATCTCTTGAGGAGTTGCGGAGAATAAGGCTGTCTTCTTTGTTGCCAACAACAAGAACATAAAGAACGGAATCTGCACTGTTAATTATGGAGAGTTCCTGCTCTGAGAAGGTGATATTTGGGGTATTCTCATTGTTCTTTGTGTTGTTGCAAGCGGCTGCTATAATGCAGATTGCAAGGATTGCTAAAACAGTTCTCATTGATGATTCCTATTTTGTTTATTTGTTTGTCTGTTGTTACTTAACAAAGCCTTTGAGGGTGGAAATCTCCTGAGGCCAGAGGGTTGGCTCCGGGGTCTCAAGTATGAGGGGGATGTTGTTAAAGCGGTCATCCTCCATAATGCTCTTAAAGCAGTTGATGCCAATGAAGCCTTTGCCAAGAGATTCATGGCGGTCTACTTTACTTCCCAGGGGCTTTTTGGCATCATTAAGGTGCATGCCTCTAAGGTATTTAAAACCAATGGTTTTATCAAAGTGGGAGAAGGTTGCCTTAAAGCCCTCCTCTGAGGCTACGTCATAACCGGCTGCAAAGGAGTGGCAGGTATCTATGCAGACCCCTACTCTGCTTTTATCTTCTACCTTGTCTATTATGAAAGCAATCTGCTCAAAACGGAAGCCGAGGTTGGAGCCCTGGCCTGCAGTGTTCTCAATTACAGCGGTAACGCCCTCTGTTTTGCTTAATGCAAGGTTAATAGACTCTGCAATGAGCGTAAGGCACTGCTCCTCTGTAATGGCGTTTAAATGGCTTCCAGGGTGGAAGTTAAGACGGTCTAACCCAAGGGCCTGGCAACGCTTCATCTCATGAATAAAACCTGCGCGGGATTTTTGAAGACCCTCCTCTGTTGGGTTACCCAGGTTAATGAGATAACTATCGTGAGGAAGAATTTGATTGGGAGCATAGCCGCACTGCTGGCAGGCTTGTTTAAATGCCTCTATTTCTTTCTCTGTAAGGTCTTTGGCAACCCACTGACGCTGGTTCTTGGTAAAGAGTGCAAAGGCGGTGGCCCCTATCTCTTTTGCGTTGAGGGGAGCGTTTTCCAGACCGCCCGATGAGGATACGTGTGCGCCTATGAACTTCATTGTTTGCGTTTTGCCTTTTGTGTTACTTCATTTTGAAGGTGTCCTTAAGGGTGACGGTGCGGTTAAAGACAAGGTTATCTTCTGTGCTGTCTGGGTCTTTGAAGAAGTAACCGGTTCTTTCAAACTGAACTGCTATGCCGCTGTTGTCATCTTTAAGTGCAGGCTCTGCGTAAGCGGTTGTAATATCCATTGAATGAGGGTTGAGGAAGTCTTTGTAATCTGAACCCTCCGGTATCTGATCCATAAACTGCTCTGTAAAGAGGCGGTCTACAAGTCTTACCTCCAGTTTCTTAGCGTGCTCTATGCTAACCCAGTGGATGGTGCCTTTTACGCTGCGCCAAGGACCTGCTCCTGGTTTTGATGTTGGGTCAAAGGTGCAGATAATTTTGGTTATGTTGCCGGCCTCATCCTTTATAACCTCTTTGCACTTAATGATATAGCCGTACTTTAGACGTACCTCTCCGCCCGGCTGCAGACGGAAATATTTCTTTGGAGGGTTCTCCATAAAGTCTGCACGCTCTATGTAAACTTTGCCGGTGAAAGGAATTTTACGTTTTGGTCCATCTGGGAATGCCGGGTTGAGAGGAGCCTCAACATACTCTACTCTGCCCTCTTCCCATCCTTCAAGTTCCAACTCCACAGGGTCCAACACTGCCATATATCGGTTGGAACGGGCGTTAAGGTCTTCTCTTACACACCATTCCATAAGTGAGAGGTCTATGATGTTGTCTCTCTTTGCTACGCCCACCTTCTCTGCAAACATCTTTATGCTCTCCGGTGTGTAGCCTCTTCTTCTTATACCGCAGATGGTTGGCATACGAGGGTCATCCCAACCTCTTACGTAGTTGTTCTTTACAAGTTCAAGAAGTTTACGCTTGCTCATTACGGTATATGTGAGGTTGAGTCTTGCAAACTCATACTGATGAGACGGGAAGATGCCCAATTTCTCTATGAACCAGTCATATAGAGGACGGTGAACGTCAAACTCCAGGGTACAGATTGAGTGGGTTATGCCCTCTATGGAATCACTCTCTCCGTGGGCATAATCATACATTGGATAAATACACCACTTGGTTCCGGTGCGGTGGTGAGGAGTGTAGTTGATACGGTACATAATTGGGTCTCTGAAGAGCATATTTGGATGTGCCATATCTATCTTGGCTCTAAGCACTTTCTCTCCCTCTTTGAACTTGCCGTCTCTCATAGCGCGGAAGAGGGTGAGGTTCTCCTCCACGGAGCGGTCTCTCCACGGGCTAGGGTTTCCGGGCTTCTGAACGGTTCCGCGGTTTTCTCTAATCTCCTCCAGGGTCTGATCATCTACATACGCCAACCCCTTCTTAATGAGCTCTTCTGCCCAATCATAGAGTTGCTGGAAGTAATCTGATGCGTAACGCTCGTTGGCCCACTGGAAGCCTAACCATTTGATATCTTGTTTAATGGAATCTACATACTCAACATCCTCTTTGGTTGGGTTGGTATCATCAAAACGGAGGTTGGTTTTGCCGCCGTATTTCTTTGCTACTCCAAAGTTTAGGCAGATACTCTTGGCGTGGCCAATATGGAGGTATCCGTTAGGCTCCGGAGGGAAACGGGTAAGTATGCTTTTATGACGGCCGCTTTTAAGGTCATCTTCAATAATTTCCTCAATAAAGTTCAGATTCTTAGGCTCCTCAGTTGGAGCGGCATTCTTAATCTCTTCCATTTTGCTTTTTATCTGTTTGTAGATGTCTTACAAATATAGGAATAATTAGGTTACAATTATTAAATTTGCCTTATGGTAAAATCAATGACAGGATATGGCAAGGGAGAGTGCACGCTCTCAGACCATAGCAAAATAACGGTAGAGATTAAGTCCTTAAACGGCAAAAACGCAGATATCAATTTCAAGAGTCAGATTATTCCTAAGGATAAAGAGCTTGAAATTAGGAAGTTATTGGCAGAGAAACTGGTAAGGGGAAGCATTGAGTTTTCCGTTACCCAGGAGATGAAAACCGGTGCGGTGCGCCGTGTTATTAATGAGCCTCTGGCTAAGAGTCTTCTTTTGCAGGCTAAAAAAGTTGCGGGGGCTAAGGCAGATGAGAGCGCTCTGCTGGCTGCAATTTTGAGGATGCCGGAGGTGCTGGAGAGCAAAGAGAACAAACTGAGCGGGGCAGATATGGCTAAGATTGATAAGGCCATAGATGCGGCTGTTAAAAAGATAGATAACTACAGGGAGGCTGAAGGTAAAGCTCTTTATAAGGATGTGACTAAGAGGGTTGCAACTATTTTAAAGTGCCTGGAGCAGGTTAAGAAAGAGGATGTTAAGAGGGTGCCGGCTATTAAGGAGAGGCTGCGCCAGAAGGTGGAAAAGAGCGGTATTGCGGTAGATAACAACCGTTTGGAGCAGGAGATTGTGTTCTATGTGGAGAAGCTGGACATTAATGAGGAGAAGGTGCGTCTGGCTCAGCACTGCAAGTATTTTATGGAGACTATTGAGGGTGATCCGATGGCCGGCAAGAAAATTGGGTTTATTGTTCAGGAGATGGGGCGTGAGATTAACACGCTGGGTTCCAAGGCAAATGATGCCGTTATTCAGTCTCTGGTGGTTAAGATGAAAGATGAACTTGAGAAAATTAGGGAACAATCTTTGAATATTCTTTAAGATATGAAAAAGATTTTTTGCTTGACAGGTTTTGCTGTTTTGGCCGTATGTGGCTGGATGGCTGCGGGTTGCGCAGTTGTTCAGGAGACGTACGTTAGGACGGAGGTGATGGATAAAGAGAGTTACTGTTTGGATACGGAGGGGGAGAATGAGGTGGCGTTCTTTGGGGTTTACGGGAAGGAAGACAGCACTCTGGTTTCCAAGATTGTACAGAATATGGCGGAGACCTTTGAGACGGAGAAAGGGCTGGCAGCAGGTACCGTGTATGCGTATACTATTCCGGATGAGGAGTTTAAGGGGTTCTCAGATACGCTCTATATGGAAAGCCTTATGGTTGAGAGCGCCAGCAGGTTTATGGTCTTTTTGACGGAACTCAACTTGATGCAGTACAAGGTAGATCCTAATATGTCTTCATCTAACAGTCTGATTATAGATTTGCCTTACGCGGTTACTGTGAGCTGTTATGACGGTATGAAAGATACGCTGCTGCATAAGAAAAGGATGCGTGATATTATTACTGCAAGTACAAAATCTGTGGCTATTCCGGCAAGTGCTATTGCAAGGGAAATTGGCAAGAGATCTCTGCGGCAGGTGATGGGTAACTGGGTGGAAGTGACCTGGCCGCTTATGTGGTATCCGGATGAGAAAATGTGGAGTGATTTAATTAAGAAGGTGAGAGATTTTAAGTTTAAGGAGGCTATTGATGGGTGGATGAAGTATTATTCTGAGCCGGCCAACGGCAGTGAAAAGGCAAAAGAAATGTGTGCCGCCGCAGCGCACAATATTGCAGTGTGCTGTGAACTATCGGGAGAAAGAGAATTAGCTAAAGAGTGGGCAAAATATGCGGTTGCAATGTACCCTTCTTTAGATGCGGCAAAAAGGTTAGTAAGAAGGCTTAACTACTTAGATGAGTAAGAGTTACGGTTCCTGTTAGGATTCTTTGATTGATTTGAATCCTTCTCCCAGAATTTCAGATGAATCTACAATGTTTATGAAGGCCCGTGGGTCTATCTTTGCTATGCGGAAACGCAGGGCTATCATCTCTCTTCTGGTTAGGGTTACGTAGATAATTGACTTATCATCACCCTTGTACATTCCCTTGGCGGGGATGAGGGTTGCTCCCCTCTCCATCTCATCTATGATTACTTTGCGGATTTCTTCCGTCTTGTCTGTTATGATCATCATTGTTTTGGCGCTCTGACCTTCTATGACCATATCTATGATTTTGCTCTCTATGATTATGATGAGCCAGGAGTACATTGGGAGTTTCCAGTCTCCAAAAGCTATTACTGTTGAGAGAGTTATGAGGCCGTCTACTATGATGATTGCTGTACCCAGAGAGATGTGGAGGTACTTGTTTACAATCATGGAGATTATATCACTTCCGCCGCTGGTTGCTCTGGAACGGAAAATCATTCCAAGGCCTATTCCGTAGAGTATGGCGCCAAAGATGGCGGCAAGGAGCTGGTGGTCATACTGCTTTATTGCATCTATGCCGGTAAGACCCTGAGCCTTAATGGCTTCTGTTACCTCCGGCTCTATTAGGGAGTTATAGCCGTAGGTGATGTGCAGTATCCACATAAAGAGCGGGATGAGCAGCGTGCAGAGGAGCGTTTTTATGCCAAAGCGGCTGCCCAGTACAAGTGTTCCTATTATGAGGAGCGGGATATCCATACTGAGGGCAGAAACCTCTGTTCTCCAGCCCCATAGGTGGTGGAACACCATAGAAAGACCGTAGGTTCCGCCCGGAGCAAAACCATACGGCTCTACAAGTAAAACCGCTGCCAGTGAGAAGATGAAGCATCCTCCCACCAGCAGCAAGTATTCAATTACGGATTCTTTTGATATTTTGAGACTTACCTTGCCCATCTTACATCATCATGCCGCCACAGACCTGAATAACCTGACCGGAAACGTATGAAGACATATCACTTGCAAGGAAGAGACAAACGTTTGCAATATCCTCTGGGGTACCGCCTCTGCGCAATGGAATTTTCTTGTACCAATCCTGCTTAACCTCCTCCGGAAGCTGTGCGGTCATCTCTGTGATAATGAAGCCCGGAGCAACTGCGTTGGCGCGGATTCCTCTTCTTCCCATCTCCTGAGCAATACTCTTTGCAAGACCAATCATACCGGCCTTTGATGCGGAGTAGTTGCACTGGCTTGCGTTGCCGTGAACTCCTACAACTGAACTCATATTGATGATGGAACCGCATTTCTGGCTCATCATCACAGGAGTGCAGGCGTGGATGAAGTTGAACGCACTCTTAAGGTTAACTGCCAAAACAGCATCCCACTGCTGCTCTGTCATCTTAATCATAAGACCGTCTTTTGTAATACCGGCGTTGTTAACCAGAACGTCTATTCTGCCCATCTCTTTAACAATCTGAGCAACAGCATCATGAGCCTGGTTAAAATCTGCTGCGTTGGAAGCTATTGCCATAACCTTTACACCGTATGACTCAAGCTCTTTCTTTGTCTGCTCTCCAATCTCATCAATTACAAGATCTGTGAAAGCAATGTTTGCGCCTTCGCTTGCAAACTTAATGGCAACTGCTTTGCCAATTCCTCTGGCTGCACCGGTAATGAGAGCAACCTTTCCTTCTAGTAATTTCATAATTTATGCGTTTTTAATTGTTTACACGTTTATGGTTTGTTGGTTTGCGTTTGCGTTAGGGTTAGCGTGCGGTTAGGCCAGTGTTGCCGTGAGGTCATAACTGCTTGCCGATATTATCCTAACGGCCGCAAATTTACCAATTAATCTGCGGGCGTCAAAGTCTGGTTTGTTACTCTGCGGAGTAAGGTCTATTATTATCTGGCCGTCTACCTCCGGGCTCTCCCTCTGGCTGCGGGCCAGTAAATATCCCTCTTTGTACTCATCTATTATCACCTTTTCTACCCCGCCTACTCTCTTTCTGTTGTTCTCTAAAGAGATGGTACTCTGGAGTTTCATAAGGGCGTTATAGCGTGCTTTTTTCTCCTTTGGAGTAATAGTATCTGGGTAGTTTTTGGCATCAAAAGTTCCCTCCTCTTCTGAGTAAGTGAAGGCGCCCAGCATCTCAAAGCGGTTCTTTTTGATAAAGTTAAGAAGCTGCTCAAACTCTTTTTTGCCTTCTCCCGGGTGGCCCACCATCATTGTGGTTCTGAGTGCAACACCCTTTACAGTGTTACGCAGGTCATCTATAAGGGCCTGAGTTTTAGCAAAATCTACCCCTCTTCTCATTGTTTTGAGAACCTTTGTGGAGCAGTGCTGCAGAGGAATATCCAAATACTTGCAAACCTTTGGATTCTCTGCCATAACCTTTAGCACATCCTTTGGGAACTGGGCAGGATAACTGTAATGGATTCTTATCCACTCAATTCCCTTTACGCTGCTCAGTTTTTCTATTAACTGTGCCAGTGCTCTCTTTTTGTAAAGGTCTAAGCCGTAGTAGGTTGTATCCTGCGCTATGAGAATGAGTTCTCTTACTCCCTGCTTTGCAAGGTTACGCGCCTCCTTAACCAGTGAGGTCATTGGAACGGAACGGAACCTGCCTTTAATGAGAGGAATAGCGCAGTAAGAACATTTGCGGTTGCACCCCTCCGCTATCTTAAGATAAGCGTAATGGGATGGTGTTGTAAGCAGGCGTTTTGCACTGTCTGACTGTGACGGGAGTCCCAGATACGCTGCTACTTTATCCCATTCAAAGGAGCCGAATATAGCATCTACCTCCGGCAGAGCAGTGGTGAGTTCCTTTCTGTATCTTTCAGAAAGACAGCCGCATACCACAAGTCTTTGAACGTAGCCGTCATTCTTTGCCTTTGCCGCCTTTAAGATCTCATCTATAGATTCCTGCTTGGCGTCCTGAATAAAACCACAGGTGTTAATGATTACAGCGTTTGGTCTGCTCTGCTTATAGTCTACATCTTCCGGAATAATCTGTAAGCCGCCCTCCTTTATGCGGGAGAGCAACTTTTCAGAATCTACACGGTTTTTGGAGCAGCCCATTGTTATGAGCTGCACGCTCTTAATCTTAGATAACCCTGTGATTTCCAGCATAATTATACAACCTTTCTAGGAACCTGAGTCTTAGATGGAGCGGCGCTCTTTGCGCTTACCTTTGCACCCTTCTGCTTTGAGGCCTCTTTTGCCTGCTTTGCAGCTGCGGTCTTTGCACTCTCCTCTTTCTCTGCGGCTTTGGCTGCCTCAGCATCTTCCTCATTTACAAAATCCAATGATGCAAACTCCTTAAGGCAGTTGTACCACTCAACAACCTTCTTCATGTGTGAAGGGTAGAAACGCTGAGGGTCATAGTTAGGGAAAGCCTTGCCAAAGAACTCTTTAAGAGCCTCAGGGGTGCTCTTTCCGCTTGGAGCCTTCTCATCTCCAAGAACCTTCTTCATTGCCTCAAAAAGATCCTGAAGTCTTGCATCCTCATCTGTTGTGAAGATAGATATGTCACTGAGGGCACTCATCTTAGCAGACGGGCCTGCACAAAATCTCTTCTTTGTAATCATAGACTCAAGGATAGCGCCTCTGGTTGCCTGAGCCACATACGTGAAGAGTCCCTGCTCTCCACTAACCGTAAATACCTTTCCTAAATCTGTACTCATATTATTGATTTTTAAGTTATTATTTCTTGTTTATGTTTCTTTGTTCTTTGCTTTTTAGTTTGCGTTTTGCTTGTTGTTGCGGTTGCGTTGGTTGGGGGTTATTTCATGCCTCTTTCCTTTTTTATCTGGTCGTATGCAGCCTGTATCTTTTTGAACTGCTCTTCCGCGTTCCTCTTTACGTCCTCACCAAGACTCTCAACCTTATCTGGATGGAACTTTACGGCCAGGCGGCGGTATGCCTTTCTAACCTCCTCATCTGTAGCGTTTCTGTCTATCTCCAGAATCTTATAAGGGTCTACATCTGCCTCATACATACCAATCATACTCTGTGCATCCTGGTATGAGATGCCCAAATAGGTTGCAATCTTCAGCAGCAGGCTCATCTCCTCTGAGGAGACCTCACCGTCTGCCTTTGCAATGCCGGCAAGGTAGCCAAAGAGCTGACGCCTCTGGGCAATTGGCATATTAACCTTAATTTGGGCGCAGGCCTCACCAACGTTTATGTTCTTGTCCAGCAGAGACTTAATAATCTGAAGAGCCTCTGATACGGCATTCTCTCCAAAGTTTACTCTTATAAACTGCTTAACGTAGTTGAGTTCAGATTTGAGCACTTTGCCGTCTGCCTTCATTACTGCAGTGGAGAGAACAAGCATGGAGATTAAGAAGCTGTTACGCTGCTCGCTGTCTGAGTAGTTTCTGTAGCCTGAGCCGCCGCCGTAACCGCCTGTGGAGTAGCCTCCTCCGGTGTAGTCTGTGCCCTGGCCCAGACGCATGTTGTTGCGGCTGCCATCAATTACAGAGCCAATGGCATAACCCAAAATACCGCCAATGTAGCCTCCAATGGCCCATCCAACTGCTCCGAATATCCATTTAAATGCTCCCATACTAGCCTCTGTATTACTTCTTTAGATAGTTTTATCTTCAGATAGTTGTTCAATTATCTTTTTAACCTGTTCCAAAGTGTTGTTTCCTTCTACGGAAACTATTTCAAAATCTGAGAGAGGACGCCTCTCTTCATCACTCCACTGGTTGGAGATTCTCTCCAGGGCAGCCTCTCTGCTGCAATTATCTCTCTTTACAACTCTCTCAATTCTAACGGGTAGCGGTGCGGTTACAAGCAGGACTTTGTCCATAAAACTTTTAACGTACTCGCTCTCCAAAATTACCGCACTCTCAAAACCCACAAGGGGGGCCACTTGTTTTTCCTTCCACTCCTGGAAGTCCTTCATTACAAAGGGGTAAACAAATTCCCTTACGGCATCCATAAGCTCCTCATCATTAAAGATTTTGGAGGCCATGGCTTTAAAGTTGGGTTTGCCTGTTTCTTTATCTTCTATCTCCTTGCCCAGTATCTTTTTCAGGCCGGCAAGGAGTCTTTTGTTCTCTGAGTAGAGTTCTTTGGTGCGGGAGTCTGAATCATAGACCGGAACTCCCTCACTCTCAAAGAAAGAGCTTATATAACTCTTTCCGGAGCCAATGCCGCCGGTTATTCCCAAAGTTTTAGTTTCCATTGTTCTCCTTTGTAAGAATAACCCTGTCTACAAACTGAGGCTCAATGCTAATGTTGTAAATAGCTGCAGGAGCGTCTTTTATAATAACCTTACCCTTTGAGGAGGAGGCGCTCTGAGCCTGATTGTAATCTACTGTGAGAATAATGTCTGCGGCGGAATACTCTTTTTTGTCTGTGTAATCCTGGCGGTAAGTTACCGTAACCTCTGAAGGTACCAGGAACATTCTCTCCTCTGGCGGAACATTCTCTGCGTGAAGCGGAACGGTCATACTCCTTTCAAAGTAACGTCCCACTTTCTGCTGGTAAATAACCTCATTTGTTTGGAAGGTGACGCCCGCAATAGGAATGAGATTTACCCCGCCCTGAACGTCACTCTTAAGTCCGTTCTTTATAACTTCTTCTGTTACAACAGAATCTATGCCCTTAAGGAGTTCCTCTTTGCCGTGAATCTCAATGGAATCCGGCAGAATTACCGTTCTTCCCATTGCCATATACTGCTGGGCAAAAGAGAAATTTTTGCTCAGAACAACCGGCACCTTTTTGGATGAAACCTTTGGGAAGATAAAGATTAGAGTATCTTGCGGAAGCCACTCTATGGAGACCGTACCGCTCAGATAATCAGATACTTTGTCTTTAAGTACAGAGGTCAGAAGATAAAAGGCGTCTTCTCTGCCCTCCAGAGGTTTGAAATAGGTTGGACTAACCTTAAACTTTAAGAGGTTGTTGCCGCTAAAGAATTTATGACGCAGTGCGTAAAAGCCAGATGCTGTTCCCTGTACGGCCAGTGAACCCTCAGAGGTAGATTTGAAGGAACGGCCGTTAAGGGAGGTTTGAGCCTCAACTTTAAAGTGATATACACCCTGGTAGTTGCCCGATAGTTTAAGAACACACCAGACAGCCATAGCAACGAGAAGGGATATGACAAATACTATCAAATCCCCTCCGCCTTTTTTATAACCTCCGCTGCTAAGACCAGAGTTTTTCACGTCTGTTACTGCTGTACCTCAGAGAAATCTTTAACTACGGAATTCTTTGCTACTCTGAGTCTTACGTTAGAGTCAACAACCATAATGATATAGGTGTCCTTTATCTCGTCTACGGTTCCGAATATACCGCCGGCGGTAACAACCTTATCACCCTTCTTTAATGAATTACGGAATGCCTGCAACTCTTTCTGCTTCTTCTGCTGTGGGCGAATCATCAAAAAGTACATAATTGCAAAAATGGCTACCATCATAATAATGAAGGTGAATCCGCCGCCGCCCTGCTGAGCCTGACCGCCAGCCTGAGCCTGAAGGAAAATTGTCAAAATGTTCATTGTCTTTATTTTAAATAATTAATCAATTCCACCAATCATACCCTTAGGGTCTTTTACTATCTCGCCGCTGGTGTACATCTCCTTTAACAGTCTGTGCAACAGGCCGTTTACAAAGAGGTAACTGCGCGGAGTTGAGTAGTGTTTGGAGAGTTCCACGTACTCGTCTATGGTAACTTTCAGAGGAATGGAAGGGAAGGTCTTTGCCTCTGCCACACCCATTGCAACAAGCAGCATATCTGAAAGTACGGTACGGCTCATATCCCAGTTCTTCATCTTTTCAGATATCATCTCCGTAAGGTCATCATAGTTAACCATTACGCTGCCAACAAGTTTTTTGGCAAACTCTTCATCTTCCTTATCTGCAAAGAGTTGAGGAACCTCAATCTCTCCCTTTTCAATGTTGTTTTTAAAGTTTTGAATGAGAAGACCCAGGCAGTAACCCAAATCGTCACCCCACCAGATGCAGGCCTCTTCCAGAGCATCCTCCATAACTGCGTAACCCTCAATCTCTTCTCTGTAAATGTGCTTGAAAAGATCTATTGCATCTTTCTTTGTTGGGTTCTCCTTTGATATGAATTTCTGGTAATAATCTCTCTTCTCAACGTTTGCAAAGAGCCCAATTACAGGGATTTCCAGGTTGCTCCAACTAATGCCTTTATTCTTGCACCAGTTAACAAACTTTATGTCTGAATTTACCGCAACAGTTACGGCGTTGGATACAAACTTCTCCAACTGGGCAATTTTTTCTGCGTTTGGTCTGTATTTACTCTTTTGAGCATTAACCTTATCCAGAGCCACCAAAGAGAGGGCGGAAGGCAAAAGAGCAAGAAGACAGTATAAATCCCTGGTTTTTTCCAGAGAGGCCATCATCTCTTTTTCTGCAGATTCCACAGCCGTAGAATCCGTAGATATGCGGCTGTAGAGCTCTTTAAAGGCCTTTACTCGTATCAATGTCCTGCTTATCATTTTAACACAAGTTAATTATTTTACAAAGATAGACTATTACCCTTAAAAAAAAAGTTTATCTTTGCTAACCGAACTTAAAATTATAGAATTATGTATCAAGAGGATTTTGACAATGCCGGATCTCAGGAGAGAAATGGAGATGATATCTATTCAAAGCCGGTAAGGGCAGGAAAGAGAACATATTTCTTTGATGTTAAAGCCACAAAGAACAACGATTACTATCTGACTATCACAGAGAGCAAGCGCAAAGTGGAGAAAGATGGACGTTTCTCTTATGACAAGCACAAGATTTTCCTTTACAAGGAAGATTTTGAGAAATTCGCAGCCGGGCTTGAGGAGGTTGTCCAGTATATCAAGGAGAAATGCCCTGTACAGGAGAGAGTCTACGAGCCACAAGATGCTGCTTCTCAGCCATCTGCAGGTAGTGATTTCACAGACGTAGACTTTGACAAGCTTTAATAGATAATTAGAACCGATTTGATAATCCCCTGCATTGCGCGGGGGATTTTTTTAATAAGCCACGCAGTGGCCGGCCCGTAGGGCCGTATCCCCCTAGAGGGGGTGCAGGGGGTGAAAATGGTACCTCAAAAAAATTTAGCAGTGGCTTTCGCCACTGCTATTTTTTTGAGGTACCAAGCAGAATCGAACTGCTGTACGCGGTTTTGCAGACCGCTGCCTAGCCACTCGGCCATGGTACCAATTGGGAGTGCAAAGATATAAAAAATTCTCTTATTCTACATACAGCACCAGACCTTTCAGATACTCGCCCTCCGGATGGCATATATTTACCGGATGGTCAGCCGGTTGGGTGAGGCGGTGCAATATTCTCACCTTGCGGCGGCACTGGGCTGCGGCAGAGAAGACCGCAAGTGCAAAATCTATCTTGTCTACCACCTGTGAGCAGCTGAAAGTGAAGATGATACCCCCTTTTGCAACCTTCTCAATAGCCATGGCGTTCAGTTTGCGGTAGGCTCTGAGAGCGTTAGGCTTTGCGCTGAGGTGTTTTGCAAAAGCAGGAGGGTCTACAATCATCAGTTGATATTTCCCCTTCTCCACATCTTTAAGATAGTCTATTGCGTCTGTGCAGATGCTCTCTGTGTTGCTGGTAAAACCGTTAAGTATTAGGTTGTTAGCGCAGGCATCTATTGCAGTCTGAGAGGAATCTACAGAGGTGCAGGAGAGTGCTCCGCCTTTAAGGGCGTAAACAGAAAAGCCGCCGGTATAGCAGAAGAGGTTGAGCACGTTCTTGCCTTCTGCATAGCGTTTTACAAGCTCACGGTTATCTCTCTGGTCCAAAAAGAAGCCGGTCTTCTGCCCCTTCTCCCAATCTACAAAGAACTTGCAGCCGTTCTCAACTACCTCAATCTGAGTAGGATGTGACGGGTTCTTCTTGTAGAGGTAATCATCATCTCCCTTAAAGGTTCCAATCTGGGTAGATTTGGAATAGACTGCAGTAATTCTATCGCGGAGGAGAGTTACAATTGCCTGGGCAATCTCACTTCTGCTGTTGTACATTCCGGCAGAGTGAGTCTGCATTACAGCGGTGTCTTTATAGATGTCTATTATAAGGCCGGGCAGATAATCTCCCTCTCCGTGAACAAGGCGGAAGCAGTTGGTGTTTTTGCTGTCTAACATCTTCTCTCTGAGTTGGTAAGCAGATGTCAGGCGTTCCTTCCAGAACTCAAGGTCTATCTCCTCTTTCTTCCAGGTGAGCATCCTAACCATAATGGAGCCCTCCTGGTAGTGTCCCCTGCCCAGGAAAGATTTTTCTTTGGAGTAAACGTCTACTACATCTCCGTTCTGCGGGTTGCCCTCCGTTTTGTCTACGGCACCGGAGAAGACCCACGGATGGAATCTTAGAAGTGACTGATCCTTACCCTTTTTGAGAAATATCTTCTTCTCTTTTATCATACTACTCAGATAAAAGTTTTACATACATCTGACGGCATACCCAGGCATCTATTGCCGCATATTTTAACTGTGCGGGGCTAAGGCGTGAACTCTCCCAGTTGGAGAGCTGCTGGCTCTTGGATACCCTGATTCCCAGTATGATAGCAGACATCTTGCGTACGCTTTTTTCTACAATGCCAAACTTCTCCGCCATTGTCTGCAAATCTGCAAAACCGTTGGGGGTAAAGTTGCGGTAACGGCGCAGTCCGTTGAGGTCATCTCTAACCGCAGCACCTACTTTAATTACTGCAGGGTTGGAGAGCAGAGCGGCAAGGCTCTTTGGCACCCCTATCATCTGCAGACGGAATATAAATGCCTTATCTTCAGAAGATAACTGCAATATGGCCATACGGTTTTTAGGAGCCTTTGCCACAAAGCAAGGCTTGGTCTCGGTATCAAAACCAATAACCTTCTGGCCTGTCAAATAATCTATCGCTTTTTGGAACTGCTCCCCTTCTGTCTCTATAACCTCAATCTCCCCTGTGAAATCCGCCAGCGGCAGCTTCTCTATCTGCTCTGTTGTAATGCTTTGCGCAAACTCCATTTAGTCTAATTTATCTTTGATATTAGAGAATGTACGAGGAACCAGAACCTCCAAACGACGCAGATTATCTGGGTTCAGATTTTGTCTGGAGAACGGAACAACAACCGTTGTAACCTCCTCTGTACCAATCTCTCTTCCATACTTAAAGTCATGCTTGAGTGCTCCGTTTTCCTCCAGGTTGGAGTTGTCTACTCCGTAAGAAGGAACAGAGATGAAGGCATCTACGTTTCCGCGTCTTGTGCGCAGAGCCATAAGATGCTCCTCTCTTAAAATCTTGCAACACTCAAGTGCTGTGAACTTTGCAGGATCTATAAATGTAAAATCGTCAGAAATAAGAGGAGCGTAAACAAACTTGCCGTTCTTCTTGTACTCTCTGAGTTCTGTTATAACTTTCTTAATGGTATCCAGGTAGAATGGATAGTGGGTGCAACCCAGAATGATGCTCTTAAGAGGAGCCTGCTCCTTTGTAGCGCGAAGTCTCTCAAGGAGAGAAACTACGTGGAAGCGTGCATAGTTACCGGCTGAATTTAACTGGAAATCAATGTATTTGCCATTCTCCTTCTTGTAGAGTATTGCATTGTTTGAGAAGTCAAAATTGTAAACGTCCAGCAGTTCCTCTTTAATGTCATCCTCTCCGGTTCCCAATTTTGGACCTCTGTATGAGTCTCTTGGAGCAGCCAGTGAAAGATCTACAAAATCCTTCTCCAGATCTACGGCCTCTGCAAAGCCTGCACCCGGCTGATTTACAACCTGTACGTAGCCTTTGTAATCCTGAGCCTTCTGCACCTCACGTATGGTTCTCTCGTATGCGCCTGATGAGATGGTTCCTATGGTTGCCATAACTCCAACGGAGAGAGAATCTCTGGTACGTGAGTTTTTAATGTTGTCAAAGGCAGCCCTTACTCCTGCGTTAATAACTCCAATTACCTTAACTCCCGTCTTTGAGAGTTCCAGCAGGGTCTCAATATCCTTAAGACCGTAGGCAGTGGCTGTGTTGCAGGCAATTACAATAATCTTGCACTTTGCCTTGTTGCCCTTTGCAACCTTGTCTGAAGAGAGTTCATAGTATTTGTCACTAAGGAGGAAGAGAGCGTCTTTAACTGCCAGCTCTCTGAGGTACATCTCCTTACCCTCTTTAGGATAGGTTCCGTAAGGCATATTGGCCTGATCTGCAAGGTACTGGAAGTCCTCTCCGGAGAAATCCGGAATACCGTCAGACTTCAACTCACCAGATATGTTATCTACGTTATCTGAACCCAGAATGGCCTCCAGAACGGTAAGTCCGCCTGTTCCGGAATCAAAGACGCCAATAGGAAGATAGGCTCTCTGGTCAATTTGAGGGAATCTCTTAAAGTCTGCGTACCAGATACTTGTGGAATCGTTCAACGCTTTCTCCATTATTGGAGTAACCTCTTTTGTGGTAGGTTGTTCCTTCTTACAAGATGGCAGTAGAGCCATACCCAACACTGCAAACGCTACCAATACGTTAATTCTCAGCTTCATATTATTAATAATTAAATTCACCGTAAACAGATTTGATAAGCAGGGAGGCCTTGCCGCTGCTCTTCTCCACGTGGCCTATAACCCTTGCATCTATGTCAAAACTCTTTGAAATGTCTATAATAGCCTGAGCATCAGACTCGTCAACATAGAACTCCAGGCGGTGCCCCATATTGAATACCTTATACATCTCCTTCCACGGAGTCTTGCTCTCACTCTGAATTGTACGGAAGAGAACCGGTGCAGGGAACATATTGTCCTTAACCACCTTAACGCCCTCCACAAAGTGCAGCACCTTGGTCTGCGCTCCGCCCGTGCAGTGGATCATTCCGTCTATGCGGCTGCGCATCTGGTTGAAGATTTTCTTTACCACAGGTGCGTAAGTTCTTGTAGGAGAGAGCACAAGCTTGCCGTAGGTAAGGCCGGTCTCCGGCTCAATCTCCGTAAGACGCTTGCTTCCGCTGTAAACCAACTCCTTAGGAACCGCTCCGTCAAAGGTCTCCGGGTATTTTTGTGCCAGATAGTTGGCAAATACATCGTGACGGGCGCTGGTAAGTCCGTTACTTCCCATTCCGCCGTTGTAACTCTCTTCGTATGAAGCCTTTCCGTCTGAAGCCAGAGCCACAATCACATCCCCAGGCTTAATGCGGGCGTTATCTATAACCTCACTCTTTTTAACCCTTGCAAATACGGTGGTATCTGCAATTACCGTCCTAACCAAATCTCCCACATCTGCAGTCTCTCCCCCCGTAGGAATAAGCTTTACCCCATATTCCGCCATCTTCTCCACAAAGCGTGAAGCTCCTGATATCAAGCGCGCTATAACCTCTCCCGGTATTAAATTTTTATTCCTCCCGATAGTTGAACTCATATAGATGTTGTCTGTTATACCAACACAGAGCAAATCATCTGTATTCATCACAATGGCATCCTGTGCAATACCGTCCCAAACACTCATATCTCCCGTCTCCTTCCAGTAAGCGTAAGCCAGAGAAGATTTGGTTCCGGCACCGTCTGCGTGCATAACGCAGCACATATCCTCGTTCTCCAAATCCGGCACTATCTTACAGAAAGCCTTAGGAAAGAGCCCCTTATCCAAGTTCTTTATTGCATTGTGAACATCCTCCTTCTGAGAAGAAACCCCTCTCAGAGCATATCTGTCCAACCCGTTATTGTTATTGTCTGCCATTATTTTTTGCCTACCTAATCAAATGGCAAATGTAATAAAAACAAAGATATTCTGCCCCACCCCTATTTAAATACCCACTTGCTATTCTCGCACAAAAAATGTATTTTTGATTTTTGTTAAAGAGCACACATGCTTACCGTTACGGCATATAATAATATCAATAAAGCTCCTTCCGCATTAGGGGGGGGGGTATAACAAACTCTTAATCAGTAAATTATACAATAATGTATGCGACCTTCAAAAGAAGTGCCGCCGCCTTTCGTGTGCCCTTGCGTCAAACCGAATCTAATCATCTATAACATAAGCTTATGAAAATCAAGTACAAAAAAGAACTTTATGATGCTCCCTCGATGCAAATCTTCGAGGTGAAGACAGAAGGCGTTATCTGCGCCAGCGGAGACCCTCAGGATTATAATAATCCTTTTGGTGATCAACTAATTTTTTAAAAGAAGGAGGAAAGAACAATGAAAAAGATTTTACTATTTGCTGCGGCCGTCCTTGCTCTGGCAGCCTGCTCTAAAGAGAGCCCAGTTAAAGAGGAAGGTATCATTGATGCCTCCAAAATTGTTTTTAAAATTGATGTGCGGAACGCCAATGACACCAAAGGCGTGAAAACCGCCTGGGAAGACGGCGATGTGGTTTACGCATTCTTTGAAGATAACACCACCCAGTACGTGAAAATGACCTATAACGGAACGTCCTGGGCCTATACAGACAAAGACGGCGGCACCACCTTCTCCGGTCTCACCCTTTCCGCTTCCGGCAAGAAGGTGAGCGCCATATACTTCCCTGGTTTTGTCTGCTCTACCGCACCAAATTTTGACACCGACTGTTGGAAATTCGGTAGTAGTGTCGATGGATATTACCAATATACAAATGGTGTTGATTATACCGTTACTTCCACTTCAGATGTTACAACGCTCAATGCAACACTTTCTTTAACTGCTCATAATTTTGCACAGATATTCATTCCTGATTCAGAAGCTCCGGCACCGGCATCCGGCAATGAGTATGTCCTTACGGCTACCCATATCATCAAGACAGGATTCTCGTATATTTACCCGGGTGGCGATGCCGTTTATGGCAACGAGAGCATCGGCTTCCCTTTGAAAGGATATCACGGCACCTTGGGCGGAGAGACCGGATATTACTTCTGGGGCATGCCTGAATATTCCACCACCCATACCTACGACTTTACCTTCCAGCTGGTGGAGCGCAATATTGCGAATGGATACGCCATCTCCTCCAAGTCCAAGACCGTAAACGCGACAGTGGGCGCCAGCTTTGCTGCCAAGCTCACCGGCCTAACGGACAACGGCAAGTTCGTATCCCTGGGTTACGACGGCGGCCCACTCTGGGCTACGGGTAACCTGGACAAGACCAACAACACTATTGTGGATCCTCTTGCGGCTGGTGAGTACTTCATGTACGGTTATACTACTCCCTACAACAGTTCAAATCCGAAATACACTGGTATGGAGAATCCCCTTTCTACAGACCACGATGCGGCCTATCAGGCAAACAACGCTTGGCGTATTCCAACCAAAGCCCAGTTCGAGGCCCTCATCAGCAGTACAAATAAATCATGGAAGACCGGTTGGACTACTCTTGGCAGCCCTAACGGAGGTTATCTCATCACCAGCAAGAGTAACGGCATTTCGTTGTTCCTTGCGGCTGCAGGCTACTGGAACGGTACGCTCAAAGAAGTTGGTACAGACGGTTACTGCTGGTCCTCTACTCCTTACGAATACCCCGAATGCGCCTACAGCCTCGACTATGGTGACTGGTCCGGTGGGTACTTCGAGACGTTTTTCACAGCCCGTGAGACAGGGCTGTCTATTCGCCCCGTCAAGAATTAGAGAAAATAGCAATGTATGATTGCTCTCGGCTCCGCCGGGGAAATAAAACAAAAAAAGCCAGGTTGATTGCCTGGCTTTTTTCGTAGCCCTCAGCGGAATCTCAAAATACTCAGCGAGATATCTTGGGACGGATTTTTCAGATTATTGTTTGTTTTGCCACAAATTTGTCATATATTTGTGGCAAAACTTGTATTATGGCAGACCAGAGCACATACAATTCCATCAAGAAACGCATCGAGGAATCGGGGCGCGGTTCGCTCTTCTTCCCGGACACTTTTGCTGATGCCGGCACTTCCGACGCCGTGCGCTCATCCCTCGTGCGCCTGTGCGAGAACGGAATCCTCACGCGCGTAGCGCAAGGTATATATAGTTATCCCCGTATCGATGAACGCTGGGGTGGAGGCGTCATCCTTCCTTCCGTGGATGAGATTGCCCAGGCCATCGCTGAACGGGACCGCGTACGCATTGCACCCACCGGAGCGTATGCCCTCTACAGGCTGGGCCTGAGCATCCAGATTCCCGCCAACGTAGTGTTCGTCACCGACGGCTCGCCCCGGCGCGTCTCCATCGGCAAAGGCCGCGGCATCCTCTTCAAACATACCTCGGAGATGCGCACCTTCGCCTACAAATCCAACTTGATGGCCCTCATCGTCACCGCCCTCCGGGAAATCGGTGAAGGAAACGTGACCGAGGCACAGATGTCCGTCATCCGTGAGCAACTGAAGAACGTCCCTGCAGAAGAATTCAACCAAGACCTTTCCCTTGCCCCACTGTGGGTACGTAAACAACTCACCGTCCTGTGAAATACATCGACCTCAACATACAAGACCGCCAGGACATCCTGCGCCGTGTCCAGTCCGAAACCGGCAAAGACCTCCAGATCATAGAGAAAGACTGGTGGGTTGTGGCCATCCTCCGGGCACTTTTCGAACTGCCATACGCCCAGCACATATCCTTCAAGGGCGGCACCAGCCTCAGCAAGTGCTGGAACATCATCCAGCGCATGTCAGAGGACGTGGACATTGCCATAGACCGCGAGTTCCTGGGCTTCGGTGGCCATCTCACCAGGACGCAGATCAGCGACCGGCTTCGCCGCGCCGCCTGCTCCTTCGTGCGTGAGAAACTCCAGTATGACCTCGCTGCCCAGCTGGAAAAGGACGGCATAAGCCCCGATGCATTCAAAGTCACGGTTGACATCACGCCCATTTCCACCACCGACCCTGAAACCGTCAAAGTGGAATACACCCCCGTCTTTGACGCCAACCCCTACATCCGTTCCACAGTCCTAATCGAAGTCAGCGGCCGTTCCATGAGTGAGCCCGTGGAGAACGTCCTCATTCGCTCCTACATTGATGAAGTCTATACTGAGGCACCTTTCAGCGAGCCTTCCTTCAAAGTCCGTGCTGTCATGCCCCAGCGCACCTTCCTGGAGAAACTCTTCCTTCTGCACGAAGAGTTTGCCAAGCCGCAGGCCGACATCCGCGTTGACCGTATGTCCCGCCACATCTACGACATCTGCAAGATGGCCGACACTCCCATTGCAGACGAAGCCCTTGCCGACAAAGACCTCTACCTCTCCGTGATAGACCACCGCCGCACCTTCATCGGCCTCCGCGGCTTCAACTACCAGACCCTACTGCCGCAGACACTCAGCATCCTCCCGCACGCAGAGGTCCGCGATGCCTGGAAGAAGGACTACCAGGCAATGCAGGAATCGATGATCTACGAAGAGTCTCCTTCCTTCGAGCAACTAATTGAGAAACTCTCTTCCTTGAACAAAAGGATAAACGCACTCAGTTATTGATTCACACACTTGCTATTCTCTAGCTTGGAGCTAGTCACGTTGGTATCTTTTTGAGGAGAGCGCAACTGTTAAGAAATTCTTAATAGTTCAGCAGGAAGGAGAACGGAGAAACGACTAAATATTTTTGAACAAAAGCGGGTTTTTATCAACAAAAAGTGTAATTTTTGGAAAATATACCTATATTTGCAGCGGCTTTAGCAGAAAAAGTATGTAATTTTTCAAAATAATAGGCATAAATCTCCAAAAATTCCCAATTATGAGTAATGTTCGTACCCGCGCCCTGGCAGAAAGCGCACTTCATGAGTCAAAACGCTTTTACACAGAGAACCGTCCCGTATCCGAGTACTTCGGAGTGAATGTATTTGATCTTCCCAAGATGAAACTCTTCCTCTCAGAAGAGGCTTACAACGCTGTAGTTAGCGCAATTGAGAACGGCAGTATGATAGACAGAAGCGTGGCAGACCAGATTGCGCTGGGTATGAAAAACTGGGCAGTAAAGATGGGAGCAACCCACTACACCCACTGGTTTCAGCCACTTACAGATGCAACTGCAGAAAAGCATGAATCTTTCTCAGATCCTGTAACCAGCACCGGCGGCGGTTCATTTGAGAACTTTAGAGGAAAGACCCTCATTCAGCAGGAGCCTGACGCTTCCAGCTTCCCTAACGGAGGTCTTAGAAACACCTTTGAGGCAAGAGGTTACACCGCCTGGGACCCTACCTCCCCTGCCTTCATAATTGGACAGACACTCTGTATACCTACTGTTTTTGTTGCATACACCGGTGAGTCTTTGGATCAGAAAACGCCTCATCTTAAATCTATTGCAGCAATAGACAAGGCTGCCGTTGCAGTCTGCAAGATGTTTGACAAGAACGTTAACAAGGTTATACCTCAATTGGGAATTGAGCAGGAGTACTTCCTTGTAGATGATGCGCTCTACAGTGCCAGACCGGATCTAACTGCCTGCGGAAGAACACTTTTGGGGCACACCGCTGCAAAAGACCAGCAGTTGGAAGACCACTATTTTGGAGCAATACCAAGCCGTGTAATGGCCTTTATGCAGGACTTTGAGACGGAGGCCTACAAACTGGGCGTTCACCTTAAGACCCGTCATAACGAGGTGGCTCCTAATCAGTTTGAGTTTGCTCCGGTTTACGGAGAGGCCAATATATCATCAGACCAGAACCTTATGATGATGATTATTATGAAGGCCATTGCAGAAAAGCATCACCTTAAGGTTATCTTCCATGAAAAACCGTTTGACGGAGTGAACGGAAGCGGCAAGCACTGCAACTGGTCACTTATAACGGATACCGGAGTAAACCTCCTAAAACCTGGTAAGAACCCAAGGGCCAACCTGCAGTTCCTCTGCTTCTTCTCTGCTGTAATGAGAGGAGTATATGAGCATAACCATCTGCTTATGAGCACCGTAGCCTCTCTCAACAATATGTACCGTTTGGGAGGTCACGAGGCTCCGCCTGCAGTTCTGAGTATCTTTATTGGAGAGACCCTCACCCGCCTGGTTGAGAGCATAGAGAATATGCCGGACGATGAACTCTCCGCAGTAACAGACAACGAGGTTAAGGTACGCAGCAAACTCCACATTGTGAACCAGATACCGGAGATTCTGCCGGACAATACAGACCGTAACCGTACCTCTCCGTTTGCCTTTACCGGTAACAGATTTGAGTTCAGAGCGGTAGGTTCTTCTGCAAACGTAGCCTCATCTATCTTTGTTCTCAACACCATTGTGGCAGAGCAGCTTATAAGGTTCAAGAACCTTGTTACTGAAGATATGGAGAAGGGCATGAAGGAGACCAAGGCTATGATGAAGGTTATACGTCAGTTCCTTATTGAGAGCAGAAACATACGCTTTGAGGGCAACGGTTACAGTGAGGCCTGGAGAAAGGAGGCAAAGAAGAGAGGGCTTCAGAGCATTAGCGTGCCTGCCGCATTCAAGGAATTTACAGATAAGAAGAACCTCAAACTCTTTGAAGATATGCAGATTATGAGCCCAAGAGAGGCTACCGCAAGATATGAGGTTTTGAATGAGATTTACGTTAAGAAACTTCAGATTGAGGCCAGAGTATTGGGAGACCTTGTTACCAACCACGTTATTCCAACTGCTATCACCTTCCAGAATTCTCTCATTAAGAACGTTGAGGGCATTAAGGAACTCTTCCCGGCCAAGTACAAGGAGATGAGCGCAATGCAGATGAATCTGATTGAGAAGATATCCGGCTACATAAATACACTCCACACAGAGGTTCACAACCTTGTTGAGGCAAGAAAGGTGGCAAACAAAATTACAGATATTCCAAAGAAGGCAAAGGCTTATTCAGAGACGGTCTTTCCGTTTATGGAGACAATCAGAGAGAGTGCAGACAAGCTTGAGATGGTAATTGATGACGAACTCTGGCCGCTGCCAAAATACCGTGAATTGCAGTCATTCAGGTAGTTTGGTTTAGTAGTTCCAAAGAAAAAGCCGGTCCTTTGGGGCCGGCTTATTGTTTTCTATCGGTGAAGATTATTCTATTCGCAAGAAAGAACAATCTTGCTGAGCTCTGAAAGTTTCTCCCAGCTCTTGTCACTGAATTTGAGGTCTTTGTCAATCTCAATCTCAGTTCCCTTAACAACAACGTTGTTCTCGTTAGCAAGCTTTGCAAGATCAAAGTTACCTACTGCTTTGTTCTCATAACCCTCAACAGGGTTGCCCTCTTTGTCAAGAACTGTGCACTTAACGTTGATGAACTTCTTGCCCTGGTTAGCCTCAGCGTTGAGGTCAAAGTCCTCAGCCAAAGCAACTTTACCCTTTGTAGTAAAGGTTACAAAGTCATTGAAAGGAGTAACCTTCTCAATTGCCATAGGAGCAACAACAGTAATAGCAGTTGTTCCCTCTGCAAGCTCTGTAGGAAGCTCGTTGCCAACTACGCTAGGAGCAGCCTTTTCTACGTCCTCCTTAAATTGGCTGGCAAGTTTGGCGCCCTTTGAGATGAGTTTAGCCATATCGCCAAGACTCTTCATATTCTCAGCGTCTTTCTTCAGCTTTTCACCCTCATCCATCAGATTTTTAACAATTGAAGGAATCTTTCCAAAAGGATTGCCTTTTGCTCCCTTGTCACCGCCGCAGGAAACCATAAATGCTGCGAACATAGCGCAGAGCACAATGATAGATAGTTTTTTCATAAAATGATTTTTTAAAAATTAATAATGTCTTGTCTTCACAAATATAACAAAAAAGGAGAGCCGTCCAAATAAATTGCAGGCGGCTCTCCTGAATTTGTTGCAATAACTTAATTTACTTTCTTCCCGGGTAAACCTTAAGGCCCTCCTCAAGGCACTTGATTGCATGCTCAATGTCTTCTACCTTAAGCACGTATGCAAGTCTTACCTCGTCTGTTCCTCTGCCTGGAGTTGCATAGAATCCTGCAGCAGGAGCAACCATTGTGGTCTCACCGTTGTAGTTGAACTCTTCAAGCATCCACTTTGCAAACTTCTCTGCATCATCTACAGGGAGGCGTGCAATGGTGTAGAATGCACCCATAGGTTTTGGAGTAAATACTCCAGGAATCTTGTTAAGAAGATCTATCATAACATCTCTTCTGTGAATGTACTCAGCCTTAACTGCTGCAAAGTACTCTTTTGGAGTATCCAATGCTGCCTCAGCTGCAATCTGCTCAACAACAGGTGAACAGAGACGGCTCTGTGCAAACTTCAGAAGGGCTGCCATAACCTCTTTGTTCTTAGATACTATGCAGCCGATACGTGCGCCGCACATGCTGTATCTCTTTGATACTGAGTCCAAAAGCATAACATTCTGCTCAAGGCCCTCAAGCTGCATTGCAGAGAAGTGAGGAACGTCTGAGTAGCAGAACTCACGGTAAACCTCGTCTGAAAGGAGGAATATATCATGCTTCTTAACTATCTCACCAAGTTTCTGGAGTGACTCCTTTGAGTAAAGAGTACCGGTTGGGTTACCAGGGTTGCAGATGAGGATAGCTTTTGTCTTTGGAGTAATGTACTTGTCAAACTCCTCAATTGGAGGAACCTGGAAGCCGTCATCTATCTTTGTGGAGATAGGAACCAAAGTAACGCCGTTCTGAACTGCAAATGCTCTGTAGTTGGTGTAGAAAGGCTCCATTACAACTACCTCATCACCAGGGTTGCAGATAACGCTCATTGCAAAGAGTACAGACTCGCTGCCGGAGGTTGTAACAATTACATCTTTGTAATCTACGTTGATACCCAGTTTGTTGTAGTATCCTGCAAGACCCTTGCGGTAAGACTCAATACCTGCTGAGTTTGAGTATGCAAGGTTGTTCAGATGAATGTTTCTGATGGCCTCCATAACGCACTCAGGAGAGTCAATATCAGGCTGGCCAATGTTAAGATGAAACACCTTCACACCTCTCTTCTTTGCATCGTCTGCAAAAGGAACGAGCTTACGGATAGGAGAAGCCGGAAGGTCTATTGCTTTCTTAGAAAGAGTTAACATAATTGATTGAATATTAAATTTATAATTATTTGATCTTTAGTTTCTAGTCTGCACTTGCAAGTGAATACATAAAGCCCTCAAGGCCCTTCTGAATTTCACTGGTCTTGCAAGAGTAATTGTTTACAAGTATTGCAAATTTAATGAGTCCGTGTTTAAGACCTGCGTAAACATAACCGGCGTAGGTCTTTACACAGGAGAGGGAGCCGCTCTTTGCGTGAACCCTGCCTGCAATCTCCGGGTCAAACTGCTTTGCTTTAAGCACGTTACGCAGTGTTCCAACTCCGGAGTAAGGGAAACTTGCAATATATTTTTCAAATACCGGCTGCTTTGCCATCATAGTGTAAAAGCGGCAGAAGAATGCCGGTGAAAGGTAGTTCTCTCTGCTGAGTCCGCTGCCGTCATCCTGAGTGTAGCCAACCTTGTTAACTCCCAAAGAGTCAATAAGTTTAATGGCCGCCTTAGTTGCTGCGGAATATGTACCCTCTCCAAACATCTTCTTACCCAGAGTCTTAAAGATGGTCTCCGCATAGAAGTTGTTTGAGATATGGTTTGTAACCTCAACAATTTTCCAGAGTTCAGGTGAGGTGGTCTGAACAATCTGGGTGAGCGGCTCCTCCGCCTTAACCTCCTCAACCGCATAGATTTCCGGATCTACAGAGATGCCCTGTGAAATGAGGTAGTCTCTGAATGCCAATCCGCAGGAGAGGTATGCAAATTTGTTGGAGATGGTAGATCTGATTGTATCTCTGTCCATTGGAACGGTACCCTCAAATTTTCCAACTCTTGCAAGGTCAGATACAAAATACTCAGACCAGTCTCCGCTCTTTGCAGGGCCTGTGGTGAGGTTGTTAACGTACTTAAAATCTGGAATAAACGGGTATGTAACAATAACCTTTGCAGGTTCACCCTCAGTTTTACCCGGAACAATCTTTACATTCTGAACATCCTCATGGAAAGGAAGTCCGCTTGGTGCAGAACCGTAGTCATATCCAATGTTGCCCCAGGTCCAGGAAGAAGGAATCACCTCTCTTGCAAGGTAGCGGTCATCTACAATTACGTTTCCCTCCACCTTGTTGATTCCCAGAGCCTTCATTGCTTCTGTCCAAACTCCGAATATGGAGTCTATCTTGTATGCCACAGGATCCTCTGAACCCAGAGTTGGATCTCCGCCGCCAATTATGTAGAGGTTACCTCTAAGGAGCCCTCCGCTTATCTTTCCGCTGTAACTCAGAGTGGTTGTAAATCTGTAATCCTCACCAAGATATACAAGTCCCAAACCTGTAGTAATTGTCTTAAGGGTGGAGGCTGTAAGAACGGGATGGGTAGAGTTCCACTCCGCTATAGTCTTGCCGTTTTCATCTACTGCCTTAATGGCGGTAACGGCGTTTATAAAGTTAGGATTCTTCTTAAGTACCTGATCTATATACCCCTGTGGAGTATAAGCAGATTTCTGCGCCTGAGCCATAGCAACTCCCGCTGTAAGCGTAAAGGCACATACAAGTGATAAAATGTTTACAATCCTCTTCATATTAGTTACAAATGAGTGTCAAATTTAACTCTAAACAATGAAAATAGCAAGTCTGGCCAAAACCAGGGCGCAGAGCAGCAGAATCATCTCCACCCTCAGCCACGCATTCTTTCCGTAGAGTCCAAAGAACTTTGCCAGGAGGATTCCTGCAGGGGCGGCCATAAGAATTGATACCGGAGATGAGTTTATTCCCGCATAGAGGAAAAAGAGCAGGGCAGAAACCACTGCATAGATGCACTGGGTATTTACTGCGTAAGCCTCTGCTATTCCGTACCTTTTAGAGTTCAAATAGAGCTTTATGATAGCGTGTGCCAAAACTACCGCTATAACAACAATTAAAAAGATTTCCGGTAATCCCCAGGAGAAGTTGGAGGTGGAGATATAGGTCATATCCTGCCACATCCTTTTGATAAATGGGTATATCTCTCCAAATATGAGGAATCTTATGCCCAAAAGAAGAATAAACGGTACGGCAAAACCGCCCAGACACTTTAGAAGGCTCCTTACTGCATCTCCTTCTTCTACCAGAAGAAGAAGAAGAAGAAGAACCAGCGGGAACAGCCAAATGGTTGGTGCAAAGAACATTGCAGAGACGGCCATAAAAAAGAAGCAGGTAAAGTACTGCCTCTGCAGAAGAGAAAAGTGAGCCCACAATAAAGCTATCGCGGAGATATATACTGCAGAAAATGAAATAACTGTGTGGTTTACAAAGAGTATGGCGGCGCAAAGAGCCAAAGATGAGACTTTTATCCATCTCTGTGGCTCTACGGTAGAACTTATGAGGTAGGTGGAAAAGAGCAGAAGTGCGGCCAGAGCCAGGCCCAGGAAAATTCCCAGAGGGCCACGGTAGAGCGCAGATATGTCCAAGTAGTCTGAAAAGATTGGGACCCACTCGGTTACAGGCTCATTTTCTGGCACAAAGAAGGCAGACAGGGCCAAAAACAGAGCCACTACGTAGAGTGCTACTCTGCTTACGGAACCTATTCCCTCCCCATTTTGCATTGCTAACTCTCTTTAATGTAACGGATTATATCCAGTCCAATATCTTTTCTGAAGTTCTTTCCCTCAAAGATTATCTTATCCACAATATCGTATGCAGAGGCTCTCCCCTCTTCAATCTTCTGAATATCACCTTCTGAGAGATAACTGCCGTTGGCCGTTACCGCAAAGACTCTTCCGCCTGCAGTTACAAGTTCTCCGCTCTCATTCATTGCGGTTCCGCTGTGGAAGACCTTTACACGTCCGCTGTAGGTGTTCTCTCTGAGTAGGATAGTTCCGGTGATTTTCAGCCCCTTAGGATAACTCTCCGGGTATCCGCCGGAAACGCATACAACGGTTAAGGCGTTCTCCTCTGCAATCTTTATGGTCTCATTCCTGAGTTCTCCCTTTGCGCAGGCAACAAGATGAGAGAGCAAATCTGAGTCTATTCTTGTCATAACGGCCTCTGTCTCTGGGTCTCCCATTCTTACGTTGTACTCAATTACGTAAGGGTCTCCGCCGCAGTTCATAAGCCCCAGGAAGATAAATCCCTTATAGTCAATTCCCTCACTCTGAAGGCCTTTTATTGTTGGCTCTATGATTCTGCTCTTAACCTTGCCCATAAACTCCTCAGTTACAAACGGAACCGGAGAGACTGCTCCCATTCCGCCCGTATTGAGTCCTTTGTCTCCGTCACCTATCCTCTTATAGTCCTTAGCCTCAGGCAGTACCAGATAATCTTTGCCGTCTGTAAGCACAAATACGGAGACCTCAATTCCGCTGAGGAATTGCTCAATAACCACTCTGCTTGAGGCACTTCCAAACTTTCCGCTCAGCATGCTGCGCAGTTCCTCCTTTGCCGCCTCCAGCTCATTCAGAATCACCACTCCCTTGCCTGCTGCAAGTCCGTCTGCCTTAAGCACATACGGAGCCTTTAGCGTCTCAAGAAACTTATCCGCCTCCGCGATGGTTTCACTGCAGAAAGATTTGAACGCTGCCGTAGGAATGGAGTATTTCTGCATAAACTCCTTTGCAAACTCCTTGCTTCCCTCCAGGCGGGCGCCCGCCTTTTTAGGGCCAACAAAGAGTACATTCTTCAGAGCGTCATCTGCTTCAAAGAAATCCCTAAGCCCCACAACAAGAGGCTCTTCCGGCCCCACAACTACAAGGTCTATATGGTTTTTGAGAGTGGCCTCCTTAACTGCGTTAAAATCCTTTGGACTTCCGCTAATTAGCGTTGCAATCTGGGCGCATCCGGGGTTTCCGGGCATTACAAACAGGTTGGTGCAGAGGGGGCTTTGCTTTATCTTCCAAGCAATTGCATGCTCTCTGCCTCCGCTTCCAAGTACGAGTACATTCATATCTTACTGCTTACAATTCTATTTTTTGACTGTGAAGTCCCTTATCCTTAATTGCCTGAAGCACGGCAGGGAGTGCTTCCCAAAGATTGCGTGCGCATTTAATGGAGTCATGAAAGGCAATAATTGCTCCGCTCTCCAAATATGGAACTACCTGGTTCACACACTCTTTGCTCTTAATGTGACGGCTGTAGTCCTTGCTGATTATTGTCCAGAGAATCATTTTGTACCTCTCTGCAAGAACTCTGGCCTGGTTTGGCCCTATGCGCGCGTATGGGGGACGGAAAAGATTTGAGTGGATAAGGTCAGACGCAATATCTATGTCACGCACATAGTCTCCGGTCTTTACTCCCCAACCCTTAACGTGGCTATATGAGTGATTTCCAACGGCATGTCCTCTGCGCTTAATCTCTTCAAAGAGCTCCGGAAAGAGTTCCACGTTCTTTCCTATGCAGAAGAAGGTTGCCTTTGCATCATATTTATCCAGCTGATCCAACACCCAGGGAGTCACCTCCGGACGCGGTCCGTCATCAAACGTCAGATATACCTCGTTCCTATCGTTTGGAAGCTTCCAAATGAAGGAGGGGAACCATCTTTTAATAAATTTTGGAGGGTTAATCTTCATGGCCTAAGTGTTGCTCTGCAAAAGTAATAAATTAAGTTCAGCTTTTGTTAAAGAAGATTATTAGATTAAATTTGTGGTGATGAACAGATTCTATAGAACGTTGGTTTGTGTTGCCCTGCTCTCTGCGGCCCTCCTTACCCTAACAGGATGCCACAAGAGAGGCATATTGAGCAAGAACAAGGTGGCCCGCATTATGGTAGACCTCTATGTTTGTGACAGTTACGCAAAGGCGTACGCAGAGGTTAATCTTGCGGCAGACTCCATCCTACTCTATAAGCACGTATTTGACAAGTACAATACCACACTGGAGCAGTACCAGAACTCCCTGAGTTACTACCTTCCGGATAAAAAGGCCTATACAGCCATCCTCCAAAAGGCCTCAGATATAGCCAAGCGTGAGTCTGAGAGGCTGAGAAATGAGAAGGTTAAACCGGGGCTCAAGGTTCAGATACCTTTCCCTGCCTCCTTTGAAGAGGATAATCCGCTCAATAACAAATGGTGGGAGAGAAGGTTAGACGGAAGCGGCATTGTTATTATCTCCTTCCATGATAATCTTAAAGAGATTCAGCGCAATGCAGAGGAGGAGCAGAGGCGCCGCAATGAGCTGGAGATGAAAAAGAAGGAGATGACGCCGGCCCAGAAGGCTGAACAGAAGAAGGTTGAAGAGAGAGCTAACAGAATTAGGGAACGCTTCAGAAAAGATATGAAGGAAGACGGAACCGTCAATCTCAATATGGATATGGAGAAAAAATGAAAAAGTTAGCTGCAGACCTTGCAATCACCCTGGAGGATGAGTTTGGTTTTCTAAGACCTCTCAAAAGACCTCTGATTACTGTAGATGAAGATGGCAAAATTCTGGAAATCAGACAGTACAATGAGGACGAACTCCACTCTTCAGATATTGAATATCACCCGGGAATTCTTGTTCCGGGTTTTGTAAACGCCCACTCTCATATTGAACTCTCTCACCTTAAGGGAGTATTCAAAGAGGGAACCGGAATGAGCGGCTTCATTAACCAGATTAATGAACTCCGAGAGAGCGTAGATGAGAATGGAAGAATGGAGGCCATGGAGAGAGAGTTTGAGAACCTCTCCCGCTCCGGTGTTGTAGCCGTCTCAGACATAAGCAATTGTGCAGAGAGTTTTGCTCTTAAGAAAAAATATCTCACCCTAAAGCATACATCTGAGAATTCACTCTTCCCGGTCTATTACAGAACCTTTGTGGAGTTGTTCGGTACAGAACCTGAGGATGCGGAAAAGACTCTTAACTACGGGCAAAAGATTGCAGATGAGGCCCTTGCTATGGGACTGGATGCCGCTGTCACCCCGCACTCCGTGTATACTATGAGTCCTAAACTCCTGGAAATTACCGCGGAGCGTGCTCTTAAGAGCGGCTTCATCTCCTTCCATTCCCAGGAAAGTATGGAGGAGGATGAGATGATACGTACCGGAAGCGGCGCCCTCTCAGATAATTACAAGGGCCGCCACCTTTCCGTGCCGCCGGTTACGGGCACCTCATCACTGGAGTATTTTGTGGATAGACTCCTCACCTTTGCCAAACCAAAGATTGCGGGTAAGATAAACCTTGTGCACAACGTTACCTTAGACCGCCTCAGCATAGAGAAGGCCAACGCCAACTTGCTGGAGCCTTATTTTACGGTTTGCCCTCTCTCCAACATATTTATCCACAGAGAGTTGCCGCCGCTAAACAGAATGAGGCTCTATAACCTCACCATCTGTCTGGGTACAGATTCTCTCTCCTCAAACCACCTTCTGAATATGGTTGCGGAGATGAAATGCATTCAGGAAAACTTCCCGTATATTCACCTCTGTGAGATACTTACCTGGGCCTGCCTCAACGGTGCCAGGGCACTGGGAATTGATGGATGGTGCGGCTCCCTCAAAGTGGGTAAGAGGCCGGGAGTTGTGCTTTTGGAGAATGTTAAAGATTTCCGACTCACGGAGTTAAGTAAATCTCAAAGATTAGCGTAATTATGCCAACACATCTGTTTGAATCAATAATAGTTGGACCCATCCACAGCAGAAGATTGGGAACATCTCTGGGAATAAATCTGCTTCCGCAAAGGGGAAAGGTCTGCAGTTTTGACTGCATTTACTGTGAGTGCGGATGGAACAAAGAGCATAAAACAGATAAGCAACTCCCAACGGAAAAGGATGTAAGAGAGCAGCTTACAAAGAGAGCCCAGGAGCTGGTTAAAGAGGGCGTTAAGGTAGATTCCATCACCTTCTCCGGTAACGGGGAGCCCACCATCCATCCGGAGTTTCCAAAGATTATAGATACCGTTCTTAAAATCAGGAACGAGTATCTTCCTTCTGCAAAAATTTCCGTTCTGAGCAACTCCTCCATGCTCTGGAAAGAGGGTGTAAGAGAGGCGCTTATGAAGATAGATAACCCTATCCTCAAGATAGATTCCACCATAGAGAAAGTAGTGCGTTGCATCAACCGCCCAAATGAAAGATACTCTTTGAAAGAGACCATAGAGAACCTTAAAAAGTTCAACGGCAATTTCATACTGCAGACAATGTTCCTTAAAGGCAGGGCGGAAGATCCTCTTACCGGAGAGATGGCAGAGCTGGATTGCACAGAGAAAGAGCACGTTGCAGGATGGCTGGATTTGGTGAGGGCCTTAAAGCCGAGGCAGATTATGATGTACACATTAGACAGAGATACTCCGCTGCAAGGGTTGAAGAAGGTAACCATAGAGGAGATGAAACAGGTAGCCCAACCCCTTGCCGCCGAGGGCTTTAAGATAACCATTAACGGAGAGAAAATATGCGGACTGTTATACAGAGAGTAAAACATTGCAGTGTGACAATTGAGGGCAAGGTCCATTCCAGGATTGGGAAAGGGCTTATGGTTCTGCTGGGCATTGTAGATGATGATACTCAGGAAGATATAGACTTTCTGGCAAAGAAGATTGTAAACCTAAGAGTCTTTGATGACTCCAACGGAGTAATGAACATTTCCGTTCAGGATGATATGGGAGACATTATGGTCATAAGCCAGTTTACTTTGATGGCCCAGACCCTCAAGGGAAACCGTCCGTCCTACGTGAAGGCCGCCAGACCGGAGGTGGCAATCCCTCTGTATGAGAAGTTTATAGAAACTATCGGGAGCATGTTGAATTCCAACCCGGAGAAGCCAAAGAGAGAGATAGCAACCGGCGTTTTTGGTGCAGACATGCAGGTGGAGCTCCTCAATGACGGCCCCGTTACCATCCTAATGGACAGCAAACGAAGAGAGTAATTAAATAAAAAACAATATGAAAGAGATTTTGGAAAAATACAACCTGCAGCTGGTAGCTGAAGAGGTTGAAAAAGAATTGGCAGAACTTAAGAAGAAAGCAGAGGGGAACATCAATGAAGAGAACCTCAAAATCTGCCTGGGGGCAATAGACCTCACATCATTGCATACCTCTGATACCCCGGAGTTTATAGCGGAGTTCACAAAGAAGGTGAACGGCTTTAAGGCCCTCTACCCTAACTACCCGCTCCCCGCATCAATTTGCGTTTATCCAAACTTTGCAAAGGTTGTAAAGGAGAACCTTAAGGAGCAGGGCGTTGGTATCACCACGGTTTCCGCCTGCTTCCCATCCTCTCAGAGTTTCCTGGATGTCAAAGTGCTAGAAACAGAGCACGCTGTAAAAGACGGTGCTACAGAGATTGATATTGTTCTGGCTCACAACTCCTTTATGGACGGAAGATTTGACGAGTGCCGCAGTGAGATTGAGACCCTGCGCAAGGTAACTGAGGGAAAGCATCTGAAGGTTATTCTGGAGAGCGGCGCTCTGCAGACCTACGGACCTGATTTGCAGGCCGGTATAGAGAGAATAGCAGCGGCCTCACTTATGGCGCTTGAGTGCGGAGCAGACTTCATTAAGACCTCCACCGGAAAGCAGGAGCCTTCCGCAACCCCTATTGCAGCGCTCGTTATGTGCAAGTGCCTGAAGGCCTTTATGGAGAAGACAGGAAAGCGCAGAGGCTTCAAGCCGGCCGGCGGCATCTCCACCTCTGCAGACGCAATCCTCTATCTGACAATAGTTAAGGAAACGCTTGGCGCAGCCGGCACCACCCCATCCTATTTCCGTATAGGCGCCAGCTCGTTGGCAAACAAAATCTTAACATCTCTAAAGGGAGAAACCGTCAAGTATTATTAAGGGTTTGGAGGGTATTCTCTCCCAAAGATTCCTCGCTTCGCTCGTCCCTCCCACTGCTAAAGCAGCGGGTCCCTCCCGCTTATAGTCGCGGGTGACTAAGAATCTTTCGGGAGAAATACCCCCAAACCACAAATCATCCTGACTATAAACCATTTAAGATAAAATCGTTCCCTTCGATTAAAGGTAGGCCCTTAATAATAAGGCACGTAAGTGCCCTGTGCTGAAAGCACAGCATTACCCCTAGAGGGGTGTTGACTGTGTCAACGGGGTGAGAAAGGTTTGGCTTTGGCAAAGCCAAAGCTCATGAACGGGTGGTTCGGTTTACCGAACCGGGATGAAGCGACGCGTTAGCGGAGCGGAAGGCGAAAGGAGTAGGGCATCCAATCTTTACATAAAAAAAGGCAGGTTTTAGCCTGCCTAAAATATTGGTATGCGACGCTTATGAGTTAGCGCAATTCCGCACCGAATTTTTCTCTGAAAATTCTCAATAGCTTCTCCATTATTGCGTCCACGGCCTTGTCTGTAAGGGTCTTATCCGGGTCCTGGAGGTGGAAGCTGATGGCGTATTGCTTCTTGCCCTGAGGGATCTTGTCTCCCGTGTAGACATCAAAGAGAACAACGTTGGTGAGGAGTTTCTTCTCTGCCTGGTATGCGGCGTTGCGGAGTTCCGCAAAGGAAACTTTGTAGTCCAAAAGCAGTGCAAGGTCTCTCTTAACCTCCGGGAAGCGAGGCAGTTCCGTAAACTTAACGGAGTTCTTCTTAACCTTTGCCAGCAGAACATCCCAGGAGAACTCTGCTGCATAAACCTTCTGCTTAATACCAAACTGTTTGGTAAGACGCTGGCTTACGGTTCCCATAACTACAATCTCCTTACCGTTTGAACGGAGTTTGTAGGAGAGTCCGTCTGAGAAGATATCTGAAGGAGCGCCCTCATAATCAAGGTCTTTGAGCTCTATACCGTAGCTTTTGAGAAGAAGTTCTACATACCCTTTAAGAGAGAAATAATCTCCGCTTACTGTCTTGTTTCTCCAGCCTTTAAGCCCCTCTCCGGTAACAAAGAGTGAGAGTTTTGGACGCTCTGTGTAAGCCTTAAGAGTGCTTCTCTCCTCATCTGTCTTTTTGTACTCAGGGTTAAAGCTGTAAACATTACCCATCTCATAGAGTTTGAGCTGAGTAACCTGGCGGTTAATATTGTATGCAACAACCTCCAAACCGTTGAACAGCAGGGTCTGACGCATAGCGTTAAGATCTGAACTCAGAGGGTTGCAAATCATAACACAGTTAGTCTGCGGGTATGTCTTGAGGTTCTCATAATAAGCGCTCCTGGTAAGAGAGTTGTTCATCATCTCCATAAAGCCGTTGGCCGTAAGGGTCTGGCAGGCACTCTCTCTAATCTTCTCAGGATCAGGATGTGCGGTAATGTTAACTGAGCACTTCATGCTCTGAGGCAGCGGAACGTTGTTGTATCCGTAAATTCTCAGAACATCCTCCACAACATCACACTCTCTGTAAACGTCTACCCTGTAGGTTGGTACCTTAACTGTGCAACCCGTCTCCGTGCGGTTAACGAACTCCATTTCCAGTGAGGTGAGAATCTGCTCAATCTTCTCCTTGCCAAGTTTGCAGCCCATCAGAGACTCCATACGGCCATAATCCAACTCCACAACCTTCTTCTCTATAGGTTTGGAAATCACATCCTTAACCTCTCCTACAATCTCTCCTCCGGCAAGTTCCTGAACCAGCAGCGCTGCTCTTCTTAATGCGTATGGAACCATATTTGGGTCACATCCCCTCTCAAAGCGGAAAGATGCCTCTGTCTTAAGGGTATGACGCTTGGATGTCTTTCTAACTAGAACCGGGTTAAAGTACGCACTCTCAAGGAATACGGAGGTTGTGGAATCACTTACGCCGCTCTCCTGTCCGCCGAATACTCCGGCAATGCACATAGGCTCACTCTCATTGCAGATCATAAGGTCTGTTGCTGCAAGCTCTCTTTCAACACCGTCCAGCGTAGTGAACTTTGTTCCCTCCTTGCAGAAATCCACAACAATTTTGTTGCCCTTAATCTTCTCAACGTCAAAGGCGTGCAGAGGGTTACCGGTTTCAATAAGAATGAAGTTGGTAATATCTACAATGTTATTTATTGGACGGAATCCTACAGATAGAAGCTTTTTCTTCATCCACTCCGGAGACTCCTTAACCTTAACTCCCTTAATGGTAACTCCGCTGTAACGAGGTGCTCCGTCTGGCTGATTTACAACAACTTCCACAGCCTCAGCAGAAGGCTTGCCCTCTTTGAACGCCTCAATAGAAGGAGTTGTAAGTTCTCCGCCCAGGTTGTTCAGTTTAAGCCAGGCAGATAAATCTCTTGCAACGCCAATAAATGATGCAGCGTCTATTCTGTTAGGAGTGAGGCCAATAGTGTAAACGGTATCACACTTTAGGTTGAAGTAATCCTTTGCAGGTGTTCCAACTTTTGTCTCAGCAGGAAGCACCATAATACCGGCGTGGTCTGTACCAACTCCCAGCTCATCTTCTGCGCAAAGCATTCCAAATGACTCAACTCCGCGGATTTTAGATCTCTTAATCTTTACATCCTCTCCGCCAATTACAAGTTTGGTATTGAGGGTGGCCAACAAAACTTTCTGACCTTTAGCAACATTAGGAGCACCGCACACAACCTGCAGCAGTTCTCCCTCTCCGGTGTTAACCTTTGTTACGTGGAGGTGGTCTGAGTTTGGATGCGGTTCGCACTCCACAACCTCAGCAACAATAACTCCTGCCAATCCGCCGGGAATCTCCTCAACAACATCCTGATGCTCAACCTCCAGGCCTATGTTAGTTAAAGCGGAAGCAACCTCGTCTGGATTGAGGTCAAACTTCACGTACTCTTTTAGCCAATTGTAAGAAATATCCATATTTACTCTTTTTAATTTTTTTCCTCTTTAAACAACGCCTCCACAAAATCCTCTCTGCTAAAGACTTTGAGCTGGTCTACCTGCTCACCCACTCCAATAAACTTAACCGGAATATTGAACTGGTCTGCAATGCCAATAACCACTCCGCCCTTGGCAGAACCGTCCAACTTTGTGATAGCCAGCGAGGTAACCTGAGTGGCCTTGGAAAATTCCTTGGCCTGGTTGAAGGCGTTCTGCCCTGTAGAACCGTCAAGTACCAACATCACATCGTGAGGAGCATCAGGTACCACCTTAGCCATAACGTTCTTAATTTTAGTGAGTTCGTTCATAAGACCCACCTTGTTCTGAAGTCTTCCGGCAGTATCTATGAGCACCACGTCCACTCCCTTTGCAGCGGCAGAAGAGACAGTATCGTATGCAACTGCAGCGGGATCTGCACCCATCTGCTGCTTAACTATCTCAACACCAGCCCTCTGTGCCCATATATCCAGCTGCTCAACTGCGGCGGCACGGAAGGTATCTGCAGCACCAATCATCACCCTCTTGCCATTCTTTTTTAATAATGATGCTATCTTCCCGATAGTTGTAGTCTTCCCAACTCCGTTAACACCCACAACCATAATCACATACGGCTTCCTGGAGAAATCAAACAAAACACTGTTGTCCTTAAATGCATTCTCCACCAGCTCTTCATCAGAAACACCGCTTGTGGAGGAGGCGGATAGCATATCTGAAATCTCCTCCTTAAGAATCTCCATCACCTTCTCTGTGGAGAGATTCTTCTCTTTTTCAACTCTTTGCTGGAGTCTCTCTATGATTTTGGTTGTAGTTGCAATGCCCACATCGGAAGTAATGAGCGCCTCCTCAATATCTTCCAACACATCCTCATCCACACTGGCCTTTCCCATAACAGCTCTTGCTATTCTGGAGAAGAAACCTCTTCTTGTGGAGGAGAGCCCCAAATCCAGGGCAGAATCAGATTTTTTCTTTCTAGAGAAAATTCCCATATCACGCTCAAAATAAGGTTACAAATATAAACAAAAAAGACTTCAGGAGCAATCCCTGAAGTCTTTGATAATTGTCCGAAAAAAGGAAACTAATTCTTCTTGCCTGCGAGGAACTCTTTCTCCTGTCCTACAGGAACTACAGCCTCCTCAAAATAGTAAGAACCAGTCTTCTTGGATCTAACCATACGGATACATTTAACAACATTCTTATTTGCTGATTTATCACCGGCGAACGTTGCAACCGCTTTCTTTGCCATAATCTAAAAGTTTTTAATTATTTAACTTCTCTGTGAAGCGTAACCTTCTTAAGATAAGGGTTGTATTTCTTACGCTCCAAGCGCTGGTTTGTATTCTTCTTGTTCTTAGTTGTAATGTAGCGGCTCATACCAGGAACACCGCTAGCTCTCTGCTCAGTGCACTCAAGGATAACCTGAACTCTGTTTTCTTTCTTAGCCATAGTATACCTCCTTAAATGATATTTACATATCCATTATCCATAGCCTTTTTGAGCTCAGCCTCAAGGCCGTTCTTGTTGATGTTGCGCATTCCGGCAGCGCTAACCTTAAGAGTAACAAATCTTTTCTCGCTCTCCAGCCAGAATCTCTTCTCTCTCAAATTTACAGCAAACTCACGTTTGGTGCGTCTCTTTGAGTGAGATACATTGTTACCAATCATTCTCTTTTTACCTGTAATTTGACAAACCCTTGCCATAACTATTTAATTTTTTAATATTTTTCAAAATCGGGCTGCAAATATGGGATATTTTTTTCTAAATCCCAAATTAAATGTGCCTTACACCCTTTAAAATTCTGTTCCAACGAATACTTTGTGGGAATCTGCGGTACTTATCTCTGGAGAACCAAATGAGTGAAGGCGCTCCAACTATATGATCCTCAGGCACAAAGCCCCAATATCTGGAATCTAGGGAGTTATGACGGTTATCTCCCATCATCCAATAGTAATCTTGCTTAAACGTATAAGTTGTTGTCTGCTCTCCGTTAATGAAGAACAGGCTGTCTCTCTCCTCCAGAGTGTTGTCCTCGTATGAAGTTATAAGCCTTCTGTAGAGGTTGATGCTCTTGGAATCCAACGTTACGGTAGCTCCCTTAACAGGAATCCATATAGGACCGTAATTATCTCTTGTCCAATGATTTGTTGTGTCAAACGGGAAGAGTGTGAGCGGAGAGTCGGGGTAATCAGGAGGGAATACATCTATGTTCTCCTCCATACTTATTACCACGCTCAAAGCCTTAATCTTCTCCGCCTCCTCTTTTGTAAGAGCAATATCCGGATATCCCGGGAGTGAAGGATCAAAGGAGGCATCCTCCGGGTTAATCCTCATCTCATCAAGAATTACCTGATTTATAGGAGAGCCCTTTGTAATAACGGTGTAGGAACTTTGAAGAGTTGCTCTATCCTGCTCCCTTACGCCGTTTACATAAACTACTCCGTCTCTTACTTCCAACGTATCTCCGCTTACTGCTACGCACCTCTTTACATAGTTGTCTTTCTTATCTTTAGGACGAACTATGATTGGACCCAGGCTCTGCTCAACAAAACTTCTCTGCCCCGCGTTCAGACGTACCAGTGAATAGTAATCTGCCTGAGGCGCCTGTTTTAAAACCGTATCTCCGTTAGGGAAGGCAAAGACTACAATGTCTCCCCTCTTTACTCTTCCAAATCCCTTAAGGCGGCGGTACTTATTCTGAATAAGAGTAGAATAGGACTCTTTGCCTGAGAGCGGAAGGGTGTTGTGAACCAGAGGAACGGAGAGCGGAGTCTGCGGAATCTTTGGTCCGTAAGCCAGTTTGGTAACAAAGAGATAATCTCCCGTGTAAAGTGTCTTCTCCATTGAAGGAGAAGGAATTGTGAAGGCCTCAAACCAGAAGATTTTGATTACCATTGCTGCAATCACCGCAAAGATAATTGCATCAACCCAATCTAAAAGGGTATCTGTAAAGTTACCCCTCTTCTTGGTTCTCTTCCAGAAGGCCCACTTAACTTTCTTGGTTATGTATAAATCGAAAATTACCGGCAGTCCTAAAAGCCACCAGTAATTTCCAAGCCATATAACCCACAGAATGTAAAGGGTAGCCCAGAAGGAAAACTTAAACCATCTGTTTTTGAGGAACTTCACCTTTACGTGGAGTATTATTTAAGAGACTTTACAACCTGCTCAAAAGCCTGAGGATTGTTCATTGCAAGATCTGCAAGAACCTTGCGGTTCAAAGAGATATCGCTCTTTGAAAGCTTGCCTATGAACTGTGAATAGTTCATTCCGTAAGCTCTTACTGCAGCGTTGATTCTCTGAATCCAAAGAACTCTGTAGCTCTTCTTCTTGTCTTTACGATCATTGTAGGCATGAGTCCATCCTTTCTCCAGGGTGTTTTTTGCTACTGTGTAGACATTTGCCCTTGCATGGAAGTTGCCTTTGGTCTGCTTTAAAATTTTCTTGCGGCGTGCTCTTGACGCAACAGAATTTACACTTCTTGGCATAATTTTAATGTTTTGGAAGCCAGCGCTCTTCTCCTTAAGAGACTTTCTCTGCTGGGCATCCGGTTAATAAATAAGTTAACTTAAGAGAGAATAAGTTCTTTAACTCTCTTCTCATCACTGCTTGCAATGACTCCTGAGTAAGCAAGATTTCTCTTACGCTTAGTAGTCTTCTTAGTCAGAATGTGACTGTGATAAGCATGATGTCTTTTTACTTTACCCGAGCCAGTAAGCTCAAAGCGCTTTTTGGCACTGGACTTGGTCTTTAATTTTGGCATATCTTTACTTTTTTTTAATAGGTGCAATTATCATACTCATCCTCTTGCCCTCAAGCAGAGGCATCTTCTCCGCCTTTCCAAACTCCTCAAGTTCAACGGCAAACCTCAAAAGCAACTTTTCTCCTTGCTCTGAGAACAAGATTGAACGTCCTTTGAAGTATACAAAAGCCTTAACCTTGTTGCCCTCCTTGAGGAAGTTTTTGGCGTGGTTTAACTTAAACTGGAAGTCATGCTCATCTGTGTTAGGACCAAAGCGCAACTCCTTAATCTCTGTCTTGGCTGCGTTGGCCTTCATCTCTTTGGCCTTCTTTTTCTGCTGATACAGATACTTTTGGTAATCTATAATCTTGCAGACAGGAGGTTCCGCATTAGGCGCAATCTCAACCAAATCAAGCTCCATCTCCTGAGCCATTTTCAATGCCTGCGCAATTGGATAAATCTTCTGCTCAGGCACATTGTCTCCAACTACCCTAACCTCGGGTACTCTGATTTGCTCATTTACTCTAGGCCCCTCATCTTCATCCTTGCGGAATTTGTTATTTGGACCCTTAAAACCCGGATTGGTGGCACTTGCGTTGCCGGGTTTGTTAGCTTGGTTGCCTCCCTGAGGTTTGTAGAAACCACCTGGACGCGGTTTGAATGTTGCGATAAACTATCCTCCTATTTTAAGTTAAACATATTTAGTTTGCAGGAGTTACCGGTTCTCCCAGCTCCTCCTTAATTTTTTTCTCTATAAGTTGAGCAAACTCCTCAACCTTCATAACACCAAGATTTACACCACCTTGCTGTCTTACAGCCACGCTCTCGGTTTCCATTTCCTTCTCTCCTACAACCAGCAGGTAAGGCAATTTCTTGAGCTCGTTTTCTCTAATACGCTTACCTATTGTCTCGTTGCGGTCGTCAATGGAGGCGCGAATTTCGCAATTTTTTAGTGAATTGCAAACTTTTTTAGCAAAATCCACATATTTCTCTCCAACCGGAAGAACTACGCACTGGTCTGGAGTGAGCCACAACGGAAGGTTTCCTGCGGTGTGCTCCAGAAGAACGGCTACGAATCTCTCCATAGAACCGAACGGTGCACGGTGTATCATAATTGGTCTATGCTTCTGGTTATCAGCGCCTGTGTACTCCAGACCAAACCTCTCAGGGAGGTTGTAGTCTACCTGAATGGTACCCAGCTGCCACTGACGGCCAATGGCATCCTTAACCATAAAGTCCAGTTTAGGGCCGTAGAAGGCTGCTTCACCATACTCTATCTTGGTCTTAAGTCCCTTCTCTGCAGCAGATTCAATAATTGCCTGCTCTGCCTTCTCCCAATTCTCCTCGCTGCCAATATACTTAGAGCGGTCTACCTTATCTCTTAAGGATACCTGTGCGGTATACTGGTCAAACTTCAGAGTCTTAAAGATATAGAGCACAATATCAATCACTTTGCAGAACTCCTCCTTTAACTGATCCGGTCTTACAAAGAGGTGGGCATCATCCTGGGTAAAACCGCGTACTCTTGTAAGTCCGTGAAGCTCACCGCTCTGCTCGTATCTGTAAACCGTTCCGAACTCTGCAAAACGGATAGGAAGGTCTTTATATGAACGAGGTTTTGTCTTGTAAATCTCACAGTGGTGAGGGCAGTTCATTGGCTTGAGCAGGAACTCCTCTCCCTCCTGCGGAGTGGTGATAGGACGGAATGAATCTTTACCGTATTTTGCCCAGTGTCCGCTGGTTACGTAGAGTTCCTTCTGTCCAATGTGAGGGGTAATTACAGGCAGATAGCCGTAATCACTCTGAACCTTGCGCAGGAAATTCTCAAGACGGGTTCTGAGGGCTGCTCCTCTTGGAAGCCACAGAGGCAGACCGGCTCCCACCTTCTGGCTGAATGCAAAGAGTTCCAGCTCTTTACCCAGCTTTCTGTGGTCTCTCTTCTTAGCCTCTTCAAGCACCTTCAGGTACTCGTCCAGCATACTCTTCTTAGGGAAGGTTATACCGTATATTCTTGTAAGCTGTTTGCGTTTTTCATCTCCTCTCCAGTATGCGCCGGCAATTGAGGTAAGCTTAATTGCCTTAATTACAGAGGTTGACATAATGTGAGGACCACGGCACAAATCTGTAAAGTTACCGTTTGTATAGAAGGAGATTGTACCGTCTTTGAGTTCCCCAATGAGTTCTGTCTTGTACTCGTCTCCCTTCTTTGTGAAGTATGCAAGAGCCTCATCTTTAGGAACATCCTTGCGGACATACTCCTCACCTGTTCTGGCAAGTTCCAACATTTTGTCTTCCACCTTCTTAAGATCTGCCTCTGTGAGGGTCTTGTCTCCCAGGTCTACATCATAGTAGAAACCGTTCTCAATGGCCGGTCCTATACCGAATTTGATACCCGGATAAATAGCCTCAAGTGCCTCAGCCATAAGGTGTGAGGATGAGTGCCAGAAGGCCTTCTTGCCCTCATCGTCATCCCACTTGTGAAGACGTAATTTTGCATCAGTTTCAATTGGTGTACGAAGGTCACAGACCTGATCGTTAACAGAGACAGACAACACCTCTGCGGCAAGACGGGGACTGATGCTCTCTGCAATCTGATAACCCGTTACGCCCTTTTCAAAATCTTTTACACTTCCGTCTGGAAATGTAATCTTAATAATGCTCATAAATTTTTAATTATTAATTTTTAAAGGATACCATACTGCGGTATCCACCTTTCAAAGGCCTGCAAATCTACAAATTTTATATCTTTGCACAAAACAATCCTTAAAAGGAAATACCATGGAGAACAATTTCAACCCAATTCAAGAGCCGGAGAACAATGTTAAACCGGTATCAAAGTGGAACCGTGCCGCAGTAGAAGGCGTTAAACTGGCTATTATCAGTATAGTATTAATGCTGGCAGCAGGTCTTACCCAGTCTAAAGGTTTAGGAACTATTATATGGATAGTTAAACTGGCAGCAACCATTACCTTCCTCTGGTGGGCAATGAAGAGATATTCGGTTGCAAATGCAGCCGTTGTGGGACAGACCACATACGCAGAATCTTTCACATTCGGATTCATAACATCATTCCTCTCTTCAATTGTTCTGGCTGTTTACACATACGTTAACTGCCTCTTTATCAATCCGGATCAGTTGCAGCTGGCTAAAGATGCCTATATGACTCAATTAGAGAGCAGGCCGGAAATTTCTATGGAGATGATAGAGAAAGTATTTGATAATCTGGAAATTATCTCCACCTTTGGCGTACTTATCTTCTACACCATCTGGGGTCTGATTATTTCCGCAATACTTGCAGGCTCAACCAAGGTTCTGCCTGAAGGATACAATAACAACTAATTATGGATATTTCTGTTGTTATCTCCATTTTTAATGAGAAGGAATCTCTGAGGGAACTGGTTTCAGGAATAAGGGATGTCCTCTGCAAAGCCTCTCTCTCTCATGAGATTATAATGATCAGTGACGGCTCTACAGACGGCAGTTGGGAGGAGATTGAAGCAATTGCAAAGGAGCTGAACACAGAGCAGCCTGTTATACACGGTATCTGCTTCCGCCGCAACTACGGCAAATCTGCCGCCCTTTTCTGCGGCTTTGAAAAGGCTCAGGGTGATGTTGTTATCACTATGGATGCAGACCTCCAGGATGATCCGCAAGAGATTCCTGAACTTTACCGGATGGTAAAGGAGGAGGGCTATGACCTTGTAAGCGGCTGGAAGAAAAAGAGATATGATAACAAATTAACAAAGAACATTCCTTCCAAAATATACAACGCCACCGCAAGATGGGTTACCAAGACTAAGCTTCACGATATGAACTGCGGCCTTAAAGCCTATAAGAATGAGGTGGTTAAGAACATTGAGGTTTACGGAGAGATGCACCGTTACATTCCTTTCCTTGCAAAGGAGGCGGGCTACACCAACATTGGAGAGAAGCCTGTTCACCACCACAAGAGAAAGTACGGCTCCTCCAAGTTTGGAATGAACCGCTTTGTAAACGGCTACCTGGATTTAATGACTCTCTGGTTCCTCCAGAAGTTTGGAAAGAAGCCTATGCACCTCTTTGGAGTATGGGGTACGCTTATGTTCCTGATTGGCGGTGCCATAGCGCTTTGGATTATAATTCGCAAACTTGTTCTGCAGGCTCAGATGCAGGCTCAGCTGAACCTCAACGGAGTAACGGATATTAAACCCAGAGGGGTTACAGATCAGCCTCTGTTCTATATTGCGCTGGTTGTGGTGGTTATAGGAGTGATGCTTTTCCTTACGGGATTTATCGCCGAGCTAATTAGCCGTAACTCTCAGGGCCGCAACAATTACCAGATTAAAAAAGAATTTTAAGTACAGAGAGGGCAAAGTAATGCCCTCTTTTTTATATGCAGTTTATCATGAAAAAAATAGGCATCAGTTTCATCTTTGCATTGCTGGGAGCAATAGTGCTCTCCCTTGCAACCTCCTGTGACAGAGTGGCAGACGGTGAGTATACCCTTCACCTTCTTACTACCAATGATGTACACGGCAACTGGTTTGATTCCTCTTATACGGACAACAACCAGAAGAGGTCTCTCTTTTCCATTAGTTATTCCGTTAACCACCTGAGAGACAGCGTAGGAGAAGATAACGTAATTCTGGTAGACGGCGGAGACTGTCTGCAGGGAGACAATGCGGCATTTATGTACAACTATGTAGATACCGTTGGAGATCACCTCTTTGCAAGGCTGGCTGCCTATATGAAATATGATGCTGTAACCGTTGGTAATCATGATATTGAAACGGGCCACGCCGTTTATGATGCCGTTAGGGCAGACCTTGAGGAGAGAGGCATTCCTTTCCTTGGCGGCAACGCAATAAAGACAGATGCAACTACCACAGAAGAGGAGGCAAAGAGTAAGGGCTACAAGTTCAGCGAGCGTTACTTTGATACCTTTAAGATTGTGGAGAAGGGAGGCCTTAAGGTTGCAATCCTCGGATACTCAAACCCTAACATGAAGGCCTGGTTGGATGAGAGCATATTTGGCGGAATGTACTTTGTATCTCTAATACCGCTGGTTCAGCAGGATGTAGACAAGATTAGAAAGAAGTATAAGCCTCAGGTTGTGATAGTTGCAGTTCATTCCGGCACAGGTAACGGAGACGGAAGTTCTCTGGAGAGCCAGGGATTGGATCTCTTCAAAACTCTTAAGGGAGTAGATTTTCTTATCTGCTCACATGACCACCGTCAGTTTATTAAAAAGTCTGACACTATGTGTCTTATAAACTCCGGCAGCCACGCTAAAAACATTGGTCACGGAATTCTGAAGATTAAGGTGGAGAAGGGAAAGATTGCATCAAAAGAGTTGGAAGCAGACCTTATACCGGTTAAGATGCACAAGGTAGATACCACAATGAGGCGCATCTTCAGAAAGGAGTATCTTGAAGTAAGAGCCTTTACCAATACGGAGATTGGAACACTTGTTAGAAATATGAGAACCAGAGACGCTTACCAGGGAATGAGTGACTATGTAAACTTCATTCACACAGTCTCTTTCTGGCACAGTGATGCAGATATCTCAATTGCGGCTCCGCTCACCTTCAACAAGGAGATTGAAAAAGGCACGCTTGTTTACAATGACCTCTTTACCATCTATCCGTTTGAAAATCAGATGTTCGTTATAAATATGACCGGAAAGGAGGTTAAGGATTATCTGGAACAATCATACGATCAGTGGGTTACAAGAGATATTCCGGGCCACGTTCTAAAGATTCAGCGCAGTGACGATCTGCGCAACAGCCAGAACGGATGGTCTTTCATAAAGAGGAGTTACAACTTTGACTCCGCCGGCGGAATTAACTATACTGTAGATATTTCCAAGCCAATGGGTCAGAGAATCAATATACTCTCAATGGCATCGGGAGAGCCGTTCAAGGCAGATACAACCTACAAGGTTGCAATGACCTCCTACCGTGCAAGCGGCGGAGGAGAACTGCTGGATAAATGCGGCATTGTAACGGATAAAATCAATGAGAGAATAGTTCAGAAATACCCTGAGTACAGGGAGATTATCTACCAGTACATTCAGGAGAAAAAGGTAGTGGATCCGGATTCTATAGGGAACCAGAAGGTTATAGGCCACTGGGAATTTGTCCCTAAAAAGATGGCCCAACTGGCTATTAAAAAGGATATGGATCTGCTCTTCCCTATAAAGTAAGCAGCTGATTACAAAGCCTCTGCAGCGTCACGGATTGCCTCGCTCATAGTTGGGTGAGGGAATACGGTGTTTTTCACCTGCTCTGCGGTAGCACCCAAATCAAGAGCCAGAACCATTCCGCCTATAATCTCCGTTACGTCTGCTCCAATGAGGTGAACGCCAAGGAGTTTATCTGTGTCTGCATCAGAGATGAGTTTTACAAAGCCGTCTGTCTTGCCCGCTGCGGTGGCCTTGCCGGAAGCGGTGAACATAAACTTGCCCACCTTGTAATTGATGCCAAGCTCTTTAGCCTTTCTCTCTGTCATACCCGCAGATGCAATCTGAGGAGTTGTGTATGTTGCGCCCGGAATGTGCTCGTAATTAACCGGGTGGAACTTAGATGCTTTACCCTCCTGCTCGGCGATATGTTCAAGGCAGGCAACTGCCTCGGCAGAAGCAACATGCGCCAGCGCCGGTGTAGGAATCACATCACCTATTGCATATATTTCTGCAACGCCGGTGTGGTAGAACTGGTTTACATTTATCTTGCCCCTGTCTGTGGTAATGCCCACGCTCTCAAGATTGAGATCGGCGGTGTTTGCACCCACTCCAACGGCACAGAGAACACGCTCAACCTTAATCTTCTCCTCACCCTTCTTGCTCTCCACCGTAACGGTAATGTTCTCAGGATCCGGCGTTCCGTCCTCCAGGCAGGCATTCTCATCTATGGTAACGCCTGTAACCTTGGTACTTACCATAATCTTCATTCCCTCCTTGCGGAAAGAGCGGCTCAGCTGGGCAGAAACATCGTCATCTTCCAGCGGAACAATCCTGTCTAAGAACTCAATAAGGTGAACCTGGCAACCCATTGCAAGATAGAAGTTTGCAAGCTCGCTGCCTATTGCTCCGGAACCAATTACGGCCAGTGATTTTGGAAGCGTCTCCGGAATCAAAGCGTTCTTGTATGAGACAATCTTCTTGCCGTCAAACGGTGCAAACGGAAGGGCCTTAGGTGAAGCTCCCGTTGCAATAATTATATATTTTCCTTTAAGATGACACTTCCCGTCCTCCGGAATGAATCCGCATCCGTTTCCGCCGGCGCAGGCTCCCGTACACTCAACCTCAATTGTGTTGGCATCCAGGAACTTGCCCTTGCCGTTTACAACGGTAATCTTGTTCTTGTTAAAGAGAAACTCCACACCCTTTCTCATTCTGTCAGAAACTCCCCTCTCTCTCTCAACAACCTTTGCAATATCTACCTTAAGCTCCTTGGTACGCTCAGGGTCTGCAATGTTGTCTCCGTCAAAAGAGATTCCGTAACTTGCCAAATGCTTGAAAGCCTGGAAGGTCTCCGCAGATTTAAGGAGTGCCTTTGTTGGAATGCAACCCCAGTTGAGGCAGATACCACCTATCTCCGCCTTCTCAACAACGGCAACTTTGAATCCGTACTGAGCCGCTCTTACGGCAGCCACATAACCACCTGGGCCGGAGCCCAAAACTATAACGTCATATTCCATATAGAGTCTCTCTAAAATTTTCTAAACCAATCCCTTACCGTGGCAGTTCTTAAATTTCTTACCGCTTCCGCAAGGGCAAGGATCGTTACGGCCCACCTTCTTCTCCACGTGAACCGGCTGGTTGCTTCTGCCCTCTCTTCCGGCAGCCGCCGCGGCCTCCGCACTTCCGTCATCTCTACGCATACTCATCTTGCTCATATCTGTCTTTCTTCCTCTCTCTTCCTGACGGAGTGATGCATCTTCTTCCTGGCGCAGAGCAAGTTGCGCTCTTACAAGGAATGAGATAACATCTCTGCTTATATTCTCAATAACGGTCTTAAAGAGTTCGTAACCCTCAAACTTATAGATTACCAGCGGATCTTTCTGCTCGTAAGTTGCATTCTGAACAGACTGCTTAAGGTCATCCATATCTCTTAAGTGCTGCTTCCAGTGCTCGTCTATCTTAATGAGTGTTACGCACTTAACCAGAGCCTTCTGAATCTCTTTACCCTTGGTATCTACAGCCTTCTTCATATTTACAATGAGCTGCAGAACCTTCTGTCCGTCTGTAATAGGAATTGCAACATTCTGATATGTAGCAGACTGTGCCTTGAATATTCTCTCAACAATAGGATATGTCTTGTTTACAAGGGTCTCACCTCTTCTTTCAATTATCTGGGTAATAGCCTCTTCCAGAACATCGCTGAGCTGAGAAGAGGACATCTTAAGGAACTGCTCCTCATCAAAATCGGGATCTAAAGATACCTGTCTTATGAGTTCCAGTTTGAACTCCTCAAATGAGTAATCGTTCTTGCGGTAAGCCATTGCCTCTGAGAAGTCTGCAATCATGTTCTGCAAATCCACATCCATTCTCTCACCGTTGATGGCGTTGTTTCTGCGGGCATAGATCACAGTTCTCTGAGTATTCATAACATCGTCATACTCAAGCAGTCTCTTACGTATACCAAAGTTGTTCTCCTCAACTTTCTTCTGTGCTCTCTCAACAGAAGATGAGAGCCACTTGTGCTGCAGAACCTCTCCCTCTTTCATACCCATACGGTCTACCAGCTTGGCAATTCTGTCTGCACCAAAGAGTCTCATAAGGTTGTCTTCCAGAGATACATAGAACTCAGAAGAGCCAGGGTCTCCCTGTCTTCCGGCACGTCCGCGGAGCTGACGGTCTACACGGCGGCTATCATGACGCTCGGTTCCTATGATTGCCAAACCTCCGGCCTCAACAACGCCCTCTCCCAGTTTAATATCTGTACCACGGCCGGCCATGTTGGTTGCAATGGTAACTGTTCCGGCCTGTCCTGCGTTGGCAACAATCTCCGCCTCCTTTGCGTGGAGTTTAGCGTTCAGTACGCTGTGAGGTATTCTCCTGAGTGTAAGAGATTTACTCAGCATTTCAGATACCTCAACAGAGGTAGTACCCACAAGGCAAGGACGGCCCGCCTTACGCAGTGCAACTATTCTGTCAATTACTGCGTTGAACTTATCTTTTCTTGTTCTGTAAATGAGGTCTTCTGCATCCTGACGTATAACAGGTTTATTTGTAGGGATGGAGACAACATCCAACTTGTAAATAGACCAGAACTCACCGGCCTCTGTAGATGCGGTACCGGTCATACCTGCAAGTTTGTGGTACATACGGAAGTAGTTCTGCAGGGTAATGGTTGCAAAGGTCTGAGTAGCAGCCTCCACCTTCACTCTCTCCTTTGCCTCAACAGCCTGGTGCAAACCGTCAGACCAGCGTCTTCCCTCCATTATACGACCCGTCTGCTCATCTACAATTTTAATCTTGTTGTCTATGATTACGTAATCAACATCTTTCTCAAAGAGGGTGTAGGCCTTAAGTAACTGAGTTACTGTGTGTACCCTCTCGGCCTTAATGGCGTAATCTGCCATAAGCTGATCCTTCTCCGTCTGCTTCTCCTCATCACTCTTGCCGGATTTTTCAATCTCAGAAACGGCCGCTCCAACATCAGGAATGACAAAGAACTTAGGATCATTAACCAGTGAGGCAATGTACTCATTACCCTTATCTGTCATCTCAACAGATCTTTCCTGCTCATCTATAACAAAATAGAGAGGGTCTGTAACTACGTGCATCTCACGGTTGTTGTTCTGCATGTAGAAGTTGTTCACGCTGTTCAGCAGCTGTTTCATTCCCTGCTCGGAGAGGAACTTAATGAGCGGATTGTACTTAGGCAGAGCCTTGTGCGCTCTTAAGAGTGCCATTCCTCCCTCATCTTTCTTGCCGGCGGCAATGAGTCTCTTGGCCTCGTTCAGATATTTTGTAGCCTCCTGTTTCTGAATATTATAGAGCTTCTCAACGTATGGCTTGTACTCCTCATACTGCTGGTCTTCTCCCTTTGGAACCGGACCGGAAATAATCAACGGTGTACGGGCATCGTCAATCAACACGGAGTCTACCTCATCCACAATTGCATAGTGGTGCTCTCTCTGAACCAGATCTTCCAGAGATACTGCCATATTGTCTCTTAGGTAGTCAAAACCAAACTCGTTGTTGGTACCAAAGGTGATGTCTGCAAGGTAAGCCTTCTTACGTGCCTCAGAATTAGGCTCGTGCTTATCTATACAGTCTACGGAGAGGCCGTGGAACTGATACAGCGGACCCATCCACTCGGAGTCTCTTTTTGCCAGATAGTCATTTACGGTAACCACGTGGGTTCCCATTCCTGCAAGTGCGTTGAGGAATACAGGAAGAGTTGCAACCAGGGTCTTACCCTCACCGGTTGCCATCTCTGCAATCTTTCCCTGGTGCAGCACTATACCTCCAATTAACTGAACGTCATAGTGTACCATATCCCAGGTTATCATATTGCCGCCGGCCATCCAGCTGTTTGCCCATACGGCGTTGTCTCCCTCAATCTTTACGTAGTCAAACCTTGCACTCAAGTCCTTATCAAAATCGGTAGCCGTAACGGTAATGGTCTCATTCTCCTTAAAACGGCGTGCCGTAGATTTCATAATTGCAAAGGCCGTAGGAAGTACCTCATTCAGAACTACTTCTATATCCTCGTTAATCTTCTTTTTAATACGGTCATCTTCTGCGGCAATCTTCTCCTTCTCCTTTGCAGAAATCTCAACATCCTCCAACTGGCTCTTGAGTTCCTCACGCTTTTTAAGATCAGATGCTATCCTCTCTCTGATTGTACGCTTAACATTGTTTGTCTCCTCTCTGAGCTGATTATCTGAAAGTTGATCAACTCTCTCATACTCCTTAAGAACATTTGCAAGAATAGGCTTAATAGCCTTTAAATCTCTCTCCTCCTTGGAACCAAAGATACTCTTAAGAAGGTTTGACATTGTACTCATATACTCTATCTCTCTTTTTAAAATTAATCATTTTACGCACATCCCTACACAATAATGGTGCTGGATGAAATATCTGACAAATGTGCAGAAAAAATTGCAGAAAACAAAGAGAGAGAGGTCTCCAACCAACAAAAAGAAAAGGGGATGACGTTTATCATCCCCTTAACCTCAGTTGTATAACTTAATTAACCCTGAACAATAGCACCCATAGGGCAAGCACTTGCACAAGTACCGCACTCAGTGCAAAGACCCGGATCAATTGAGTAGATGTCACCTGCAGAGATAGCACCCATTGGGCACTCGCCCTGGCAAGTTCCGCATGCAGCGCAATCTGAAGTAATTTTGTAAGCCATAATAATTAGTATTTAATTGTTGTTAGTTTCTTTTGGGTGGCAAATATACAAATTCCAGACCAATTTCAAAGTATATTAATATCCAAAGATATCCTCTGTCTTAAGGATGTTTACTTTACCGTAACTTGGAGCAATATCCTTAAGTTTCAACTCAGGTATATTTCCCAGAATACCGGTGTTGTATGCACGTCCCTTAATGTTGTTCTTCTGGTAGTTAACAATGTCATCCAAATTCAGGGAAGAAATCTTCTCATAGAGTTTCTTGTCATAATCCAGAGATACTCCCTTCTCATTCAGAGCAATATAGTGCCAGATAACGTCTATTCCGTTGTAACGGCGGGTTGCAAGGTTCTGCAGAGTGTTGGCCTTTGCTACGTCAAATGACTTCTGAGCAACAGGCATATCTGTCAGAATCTCATCAAATGCCTTCATTGCATCCAGCATCTTATCATTCTGAGTGTAAATTCTTGCAAGATAGTAAGGCACTTCGCCCTTGCGTGAAGGAAGAGTAGTGAATGCGCTTGCGTGGTATGCAAGTCCCTTAGCCTCACGCAGATCCTGGAATACTATAGAAGACATTCCGCTTCCGAAGTATGTATCATACAGCTTTGTAAAGGCGTCATTCTCAGCGTTGTACTCTTTATCATCGTAAGTAGTAACCTTGTAGAGGTTAATCTGGTTAGCCTTGTAAGGAGCAACAAATACTCTTGCAACTGAAGAGTTCCAAGGGTTGAATATCCTGGAAGGTCCAAACTCTGCAAGATTCTCCTCAACCTTATGAAGATCTGCAATTTTAGCCTTAATCTCATCCTTTGAGAGAGGTCCGTAGTAAACAATGTCATGTTTGTGACGGAAGAGATCCTTAACAGCATCAATCAGCTGGTCTGAAGTAAGCATTGCAATCTCCAGAGGTTTGAGATCTGTAGTAAGCGAGTTCTCAGGACCGTATGCAGCATACATCATAACTGCGTTCTCATTGCTGCGCTTGTCTGTCTTGGCGTTGAACTTCTCCAGCATCCAGTTCTGCTTCATAACAGCAAGAAGCTGCTCGTCTCCCTTAACGTTCTTAACCATATCCTCAAAGATTGCGCAGGCATCGTCCAAAGTTGAGCTGAGGCCTGAAACAAAGGCGGTTACATCGTTAGGAGAATCGCTTATTCCAACGTTGGCTGCCAGAGCGTAAAGCTTGGTGCGGAGCTCCTCATTGCTCAAAGAATCTGTACCCAAAGCATTTACGTAAGAGATAGCGTAAGGAAGAAGGCGGTTATCGTTAGAACCGTTTGTAAAGTAGTAGTTTATCTGAGCAAGCTCGTTATCGTCATTGTGCTTGTAGTAGAAAAGCTGTCCGTTAGAGAGAGTATCTACGCTCATATCCTTCTTGTAATCAACAAATACCGGCTCAATAGGTTTTGCAGCGTTAATGAACTCCTCAATGTCTCTTAAGAACTGAGAAGAGGTGTCACGGTTAGTGCGGATAGCTGTAATTGCCGGTTTCTCAAGGGTTTTAACGCCTACCTGAGGACCAACAACCTTGTTAACCTGAACGTAGTTGTCATTAAAGTTTCTCTTTGCAAAGGCAACAATGTCATCCTTTGTAATCTTCTCCAAACGCTCAACCTGGTTAACTACATAATCCCAAGGGAGATGATTGATGAATGCCTGATACTGCATGGCGGCAATGCTGCGGTAAGAATCCTGCATCTGCATCTTCATCTTCTTGAGGTTGTTGAGAATAGAAGTAATCATAGACTCGTCAAACTCACCCTTCTTAATCTTCTCAATCTCATCAAATACCAGCTGCTTAGCCTCCTCCAGAGTCTGTCCCTCTCTTGGCTCGCTCTCTGCAAAGAAGAGAGTGTAGTCTGTAAGTTCGTAAGTGTAAGCGGCAGAACCCAGAGTCTTGTGAGGACGGTTAATGTCCAAATCTACAAGACCGGCAACTCCGTTAAAGAGAATGTTCTTAACCATATAAAGAGTATCCTCCGTGTAGTTGATACCCTCTTTGTTTGCCCTGTAAGCAGAAGGGAATCTCCAACCAACCATAACAAACGGAGACTCAAGGCCGTAAACGGTCTTCTCAATATGCTCGTTAATAGGCTCCTCATCCTCAAACTCCAGCAACTTTATGTTGTCATTCTTCTGCCAGTCTCCAAAGTACTGCTTAATCACCTTAATAACCTCATCCGGATTAAAGTCACCTGCCATACAGATAGCTACGTTGTTAGGTACGTAGAAGTTATTGAAGTGATTCTGAATATTCACAATGGATGGGTTCTTCAGGTGCTCCTGAGTTCCTATGGTGGTCTGCAAGCCGTAAGGATGCTTGTCAAACATTGCAAAGAGCAGAGTATCTACAGCATTGCCTCCGTCATTTGAGAGAGAGAGGTTGCACTCCTCGTAAACTGCCTCAAGCTCTGTGTGGAAACCTCTTATAACCATATTCTTAAAGCGGTCACTCTGAATCTTTGCCCAGGCCTCAACCATGTTGGAAGGAATATCCTCTGTATAAACGGTCATATCAAATGAGGTGAAGGCGTTGGAACCTTTTGCACCCATCTGAGCCATAATCTTGTCATACTCGTTACCAATAAAGTACTGAGATGCCTCGTATGAGAGGGAATCTATGAGCGCATACTGTGCCTTTCTCTCCTCTGGGTCTGTAAGAGTTCTGTACTTTTCAAACTCCTCAGTAATTCTGTCCAGATAAGGTTTCTCTGCCTCATAATTGGTTGTACCAAAGCTCTTTGTACCCTTGAACATCAGGTGCTCCAGGTAGTGTGAAAGACCGGTAGTCTCTGCCGGGTCATTCTTACTTCCGGTTCTTACTGCAACGTAAGTCTGAATTCTTGGTTCCTTCTTAACCACTGAAAGATAAACGGTAAGGCCGTTATCCAGTGTGTAGATTCTGGTTGCGGTAGGGTCTCCCTTTACGGTGGTATATTTCTCACCGCAGGATACAATTGCGCTTGCAAGCACGATTGTTGCAACCAACATTGTTGAAAGTTTAAATATGCGTTTCATGTCTAAAAATGAATATTTGCAATTGAAGCAGACAAAAATACTAAATAAATGGAACTAAATGTTAAATTTGTGGGTTAATTATCAACAATGGGAAGAAGAGAAAAAAATAGGGTTACAGCTGCCCTCAGAGTGGGTTTAACCATCGTGATTATAATTTTCTTCACGATAGTTAACTCTTTTGCACAGACGGGCCACACCACCTCACTCAAATTTGACAAGGTTGTGCACAACTTTGGCAAGTTCCTAGCTTCATCCGGTGCAAAGAGCTGCACATTCAAATATACCAATGTGAGCAGTGAGCCGGTTGTAATCAACAACATCCTCTCCTCCTGCGGCTGCAGCGTGCCTGAATGGAACAAAGCCCCTATCAAGCCCGGAGAGAGCGGAGAGATTAAGGTAACCTTCCTCAACGATCAGGGTCCCTACCCTTTTGACAAGACCCTCACCGTTTATCTCTCATCTTCTCAAAAGCCTGTAATGTTGAGAATTACAGGAGTGGCTTACGATAAGGAGAAACCAATTTCTGAACTCTATCCCGCACATTTTGGCCCTCTTGGAATGAAGACAGACGTTCAGAACGGCGGGCAGATTGAACAGGGGCTCTCAAAATCTCTTAAGGAGAATGTTGTAAACCTCTCATCCAAAGCCGTTAATGTTTCATTTGAAGATATAGATCCCGCTTTGGAGATCTCCATAAAGCCAACCAGAATTGAGCCTGGAGAGAGCGCAACCATCTCATACACAATCAATACCCAAAAGGGACCAAAGCGCTGGGGAAAGAACAACTACAAGGCTTCAATAGTTGTAGACGGCAAGAAAACCGGCAAATTGTTTAAGAGCCAGGCTGTTATTCTCACCCCTTATACAGGCCTCACCTCCAAGCAGATAGATGAAGGCTCCCAGATTTTTGCAGAGCGCAGTTCCATAAGTTTTGGCACTGCAAAAGTTGGAGATAAGATTCCGGTAAGTTTCAAATTCCGCAACCCGGGCAAAAAGACCCTTGTAATTTACAAGGTGGAGACGGGCGGAGACAAGATGGAGATAAACTGCCCGGCCAGAATTGCTCCCAATGCAACGGCCACCCTTACCGGAACCATTACAGCACAGACAAAAGATTTAGATAAAGTATTTATAATCACTCTAATAACAAACTCACCGCAGCGCCCTATAGTTACGCTGTTTGTTAGCGGAGTTATACAGTAACAGATATGAGCAAGAAGGCAACCAACAAGATTGCGGCAAATACAGAAGATTGGCCACCAAAGAAGTGTGATAACCCGGATACTGCATTAATTGTAAATGACGGAGTTCACGGCCAGCCGGTGGTTAATCCCTACATAAAGAACTTTTTTGCCAAGAAAAAACCTAACCTGCTTACAGCCAAGGAGTACCTCAAGGGCATCTTTGAGGGAGACCGCTCCGTTTTAGGCAGAGCAATAACACTGGTGGAGAGTTCCAACCCGGAGCATCGCGCTCTGGCCAAGGAGATTATAATGGGTTGCCAGGAGAAGATTCGCAAGAGCAAAATCCGCACTATGAGAATAGGCATCACCGGAGTTCCGGGTGCCGGAAAGAGCACATTCATAGAGGCTTTTGGAGGTTACATCACAGCCAAAGGGCACAAGCTGGCAGTCCTTGCCATTGACCCTTCCAGTGAGAGGAGCAAGGGTTCCATCTTGGGAGACAAGACCCGTATGGAGACCCTTACCAAAGACCCTAAAGTCTTTATACGTCCTTCGCCATCCGCAGGCTCTCTGGGCGGAGTTACCAGAAAGACTCGTGAGACCATACTGCTCTGTGAGGCAGCAGGTTATGACGTTGTGTTCATAGAGACCGTAGGAGTGGGTCAGAGTGAGACGGCGGTTCACTCAATGAGTGACTTCTTCCTGCTTCTGATGCTCAGCGGTGCGGGAGATGACCTGCAGGGAATTAAGAGAGGCATTATGGAGATGAGTGACCTTATTGCCATTACCAAGGCAGACGGCAACAACGAGGAGAAGGCAGAGGGAGCCAAAGCGCTCTATGCCGGTGCGTTGCACCTCTTCCCGCCTACAGATTCAGGCTGGGTTCCAACCGCAGTTACCTCATCTGCAGTCACTAAGAAGGGTCTGGATGTAATACTTCAGAAGATTGAGGAGTACTTCAAGCTTGTTAAGAAGAACGGCTACTATGACCTCAAGCGCCGCCAGCAGGCAAAGTACTGGATGTACGAGTCTATTAACGAGACTCTCAAGAACGATTTCTATGATAATCCAAAGATAGATAAGGCTCTTCAGAAGACTGAGCAGCAGGTACTTGCAGGCCAGATAGATTCCTTTATGGCAGCAGAGCAGCTCATAGATTTATACAGGGAGGAGGAGAAGAAGTAAGTTGAATCAGATTACCGCCATCTTAACAGAGGCGCTCAAGGGTGCCGTTATGATTACAGGACTTGTAATCATAATGATGCTCCTTATTGAATTTCTCAACATTGAAAGCCACGGCAAGACCCTCTATAAACTGCGCACCAAGAACACTTTACAGGTTATTGTAGGTACCCTGTTGGGCATCATTCCCGGCTGCGTGGGAGGCTTTGCCGCCGTCTCGCTCTACACCCACTCCGTAATAGGATTCGGCGCCCTCATTGCCGCAATGATAGCCTCCACCGGAGACGAGGCCTTTGTAATGGCCGCCACCTCCCCTCAAAGCTACCTCTTTGTAATAATTATCCTTTCTTTCATCGCGATAGTTACTGGTCTTATTATCAACCTTGTACAGAAAAAGAGAGGAGTCACTTCCACCCCTGTCTGCAAGGAGGAATTTGCTCTTCATACAGACGAGGATGAGGCCAACCCATCCCCTTTCAAACTAAACTCCTACCGTAACCTTCTCACTTTCAGTTGGAGAAGGGCGGTCATAATAATTGGCATTCTGCTCTTTATTGTTGCAATGCTCACCGGACTGATAGATGACGGAGGAGAATCTACCGGCCGTAATGATTTGATAGGCAAGATTTTCAATGAGAGGTGGATAAACATCCTCTTTGCCGTTATCTCCCTCTTTACCCTCCTTATGACCGCCACCGCAAAGGAGCACTTCATAAGGGAACACATCTGGGACCACCTGCTTAAAAAGCATCTGCCGGGTGTCTTCCTCTGGACTTTAGGTGCCCTTATTGTTTGCGGCATTCTTACAGAGGAACTTAACATAGAGAGCTGGATATCAACCCACAGCAACTATATGCCGTTGATAGTTCTGGCGGCCGCCGCCATTGGACTTATTCCGCAGAGCGGCCCTCATGTTATATTCATACTGCTCTGCACACAGGGCACCCTCCCTCTTTACATACTGATAGTGAGCGCAATATCACAGCAAGGCCATGTCTCCCTCCCGCTGCTTGCAGAGAGCAAAAAGCGCTGGATAATGAGCAAATCGCTCTGCGCCCTAATAGCCATAGCAGCAGGAATGACCTGCTACTTAATAGTTTAAGTAAGTGAAACTATCGTGAAGAAAAGGATTAAATAGGAAGGAAGAAATGAAGAAATGAAGAGAGAAATAAAGAAGAGATGAATGATGTTGGAGAAATTGAAGATAAAATAAAATAGAAAAAATAAAAGAGAAATAATAACATAAAAAGAAAAAGAATATGAAAAAGATTGTAGCAAGCCCAAAGGCACCGGCCGCTGTAGGAACTTACAGCCAGGCAGTTATAGCAGACAACACAATTTATGCATCCGGTCAGCTTCCAATTGACCCTGCAACCGGAGAGTTTGCAAAGGGAGGTTTCAAAGAGCAGCTCACCCAGGTATTCACCAACCTTAAGAACGTGCTTGAGGAGGGAGGTTTCAAGATGAGCGATGCCGTTAAGGTAACCGTTTACCTTCAAGACCTTGCAAACTTTGCAGCCCTCAATGAAGTTTACGCCCAGTTCTTCTCAGAGCCCTACCCTGCAAGAGTAGCCTTCCAGGTAGCCGCCCTCCCCAAGAACGCCATGGTAGAGGTAGACATTATTGCAGTTAAGTAAGTTTACAAATAAACTATTTTTGTAATATGAGAAAGAGCCCGGTGAAATACCGAGCTCTTTTCTTATTGGCCTTTAAATGAGCGGATTGCCGATTACTTCAGGGCATCTCCGTTCATTGTAACGAGGAATTCCTCGTTGGTGGTGGTTTTCTCCAGGCGGGATTTCATGAACTCCATAGCCTCAACGCTGTTCATATCTGAGAGGTAGTTCCTCAAGATCCATACACGGTTGAGAACCTCCTTGTTAACCAGCAGGTCATCTCTACGGGTAGAACTGAGGGTAACGTCAACTGCAGGGAATACTCTCTTGTTGGAGAGCTTTCTGTCTAACTGCAACTCCATGTTACCTGTACCCTTGAACTCCTCAAAGATAACGTCATCCATCTTGGAGCCGGTCTCTGTAAGAGCGGTTGCTATAATTGTAAGAGAACCACCGTTTTCTACGTTTCTGGCAGCACCAAAGAATCTCTTTGGTTTGTGAAGTGCGTTGGCATCAACACCGCCGCTGAGCACCTTGCCGCTGGCAGGCTGAACTGTGTTGAATGCACGTGCAAGACGGGTGATGGAATCCAAAAGGATAACCACATCATGGCCGCACTCAACAAGTCTCTTTGCCTTCTCAAGCACTATGCTTGCAACCTTTACGTGGCGGTCTGCAGGCTCGTCAAAGGTAGATGCAACTACCTCAGCCTTAACGCTGCGGGCCATATCTGTAACCTCCTCAGGACGCTCGTCTATAAGAAGGACAATCAGATAAACCTCCGGGTGGTTGTCTGCAATGGCGTTTGCTATCTCCTTAAGCAGCACGGTCTTACCGGTTTTAGGCTGAGCCACTATAAGACCTCTCTGTCCCTTACCTATAGGTGCGAACATATCTACAACTCTGCAGGAGAGGTTGTTGTGTCCGTTGCCAAGAATGTTGAACTTCTCATCCGGGAAGAGCGGAGTAAGGAAGTCAAACGGTACTCTGTCTCTGATGAAGGCAGGATCTCTGCCGTTGATGGAATCTATCTTTACAAGCGGGAAGTATTTGTCACCCTCTCTTGGCGGCTTAATCTCTCCGTAAACGGTATCTCCGGTCTTAAGAGCGTAAAGCTTTATCTGTGACTGTGATACGTAAATATCATCCGGTGAGTTCAGATAGTTGTAATCAGATGAACGGAGGAAACCGTAACCGTCAGGCATAATTTCAAGCACTCCGTTTGCCTTTACAACTCCCTCAAACTCAATCTTTACAGGTTTTTCTCTCTCCTGGAACTCCTCCTGGTTTCTGCGCTGCTCCATCTGAGGACGCTCGTTCTGGCGCTGCTCAAACTGAGGACGCTGAGGGCGGTCATTCTGCTGAGGACGCTCACCCTGAGGTGCGTTCTGCTGAACAGGTCTCTGCATCTGCTGAGGAGCAGATGGTCTTGGCTGAGGCTGTGCAATGTTCTGTGGCTGAGGCTGTGGAACGCTCTGCTGCTGAGCCTGCTCTGCCTGAGCCTGCTGGGCTGCAATCTGGTTCTTGCCGGTTCCTTTAGGACGTCCCCTACGCTTTGCAGGCTGTGCTGCCTCCGCATTTGCAGGCTGAGGCTGTGGAACATTCTGCTGCTGAGCCTGCTCTGCCTGAGGCTGCTGGGCTGCGTTCTGTGTATTCTGTGCTGCAGGTGCGGCCTCTTCCTTTCTCTTTCTTCCCCTCTTCTTAGGCTCTGCAACCTCCGGGTTGCTCTTTTCAATGTTCTGATTCTCCGCTCTTTGCTCAACTACAGGATTAGAAACCTGTATGCGCTCTCTCTTTGGTCTCTTTGGACGCTGAATAGGCTGGTCTACAGACTGAATAGCCTGCTCATCCAAAATCTTGTAAATCAGATCTTCCTGTGAATAATTCTTAGCTTTGGAAATGTTCAGTTTCTCTGCAATTGCCAACAACTCGTCAAAGCTCTTAGATTTTAGTTCAATAATGTCAATCATAAAATATACTCCGATACACGGGTATCAATTAGGTTATGTAAATAATTTAGTTTCTGGATTATTTGGGGATTACATCCGTACGATTTGCACGGATTGGTTATGCAAATATAATCTATTTTCCGTGAAAAGCAAACATGGACTTTAATAAGGCGCTATAGCGCCCGGTGCGGAGCACCGTTGTGCCCCTAGAGGGGCTATGGGGTGACTAAGATAAAAAGTATCAAAAAAAATAAAGGGGAGAACCCCTTTATTTTATTGATACGACAATCTCTTCAAGGAACTTTGTGAAGCGCTCCAATGACTTGAGATCCAGCTTCTCACCCGGTGCGTGAACGCCTCTGAGTGTTGGGCCGAATGAGATCATATCCATCTCTGGGAACTTAAGTGAGAAGAGGCCGCACTCCAAACCTGCAGGAGTTACAATAACTCTTGCATCCTCCTTAAAGAGACGTTTGTAAGTCTTCTTGCAAACATCAAGGATTGGGGAGTTGAGGTTTGGAATCCAACCAGGGTATTCTCCTGAATGAACCACCTTTGCACCGGCAAGAGCCCAGCAGGCCTCCATCTGCTGTGCCATCCAGCGCCTCTCGCTTACAACTGCACTTCTCTGGCTTGAGCCAATCACAATCTTGTTGCCCGGACGCATCTTAATTGATGCAAAGTTTGTGGAGATTTCTATGAGTCCCTTAATGGAATCACTAATCTTGTAAGAGCCGTGAGGTGAGGCAACTCCGGCAAAAATCAAAGAGGCTGCGGTGTTCTCATCTATTGCCCCCTTTGTCCAGGTTACCGGAACAAGTTCCATATCTACGTTAGGGTCTGAGAGTGAGAACTCAGAACGTACATATCCTCTTATCTCCTCAAAAATCTCAAATACAGAGCCCTTTGCGCTCTTAGGGAATCCAAAGAGGGCGTGAGCGTCTCTTGGAATGGCGTTACGTTTGTTACCGCCCTCAATCTCATAGAGTTCAATGCGGTGCTTATCCAGAACCTTGTATAAGAATCTGAGCAGCTGCTGGTTGGCGTTAACTCTGTTCTTGTTTATATCATCTCCGCTGTGACCTCCCATACTTCCGAATACTCTTACTTTATACTTAAGGTACTCTTTGGTTTGAGGTACGCGTTTGTATTTGAATACGGCTGTGGTATCTATACCGCCGTTACAGCCAATGCAGAGTTCTCCCTCATCCTCGGAATCAAGATTAAGAAGAATGTTACCGGTAACAAATCCCGGCTTAAGCGCCTCAGCTCCGTCCAAACCTGTCTCCTCAGAAACTGTAAAGAGAGCCTCAACTCTTCCTGTCTTAATTGTAGGATCCGTAACCACAGCAAGTTGCGCAGCCATACCAATTCCGCAGTCTGCACCCAGCGTGGTATCTTTTGAAATGAGCCAGCCGTCCTCCTCTGTGTAAGGGATTGGATCTTTGGAAAAATCATGCTCAACTCCCGGATTCTTCTCACAAACCATATCTGAATGGCTCTGGAGAATAACGGTAGGAACCTTCTCCTTGCCCTTATCTGCCTCTTTGATAATGACTACGTTACCAATCTCGTCTCTCTTTGCTTTAAGGTTGTGCTTCTTGGCAAAAGCCAAAAGCCACTCTATAATTTTCTCCTCGTGACCACTCTCTCTGGGAACAGTGGTAATCTCCTTGAAAATTTCAAGAATGTCTTTGCTGTTCATAATACTATATTTTTAAGTTGAATACTAACTATTGCTCTTGAGTTGACGCTCAAGATCTGCCACATAGTGACGGATATTTCTGTCCGTATCTATAAGATCAGATACGGTATTGCAGGCGTGAAGAACGGTTGCGTGATCTTTTCCGCCCATCTGACTTCCTATGGATGCAAGAGAGGTCTTGGTCAGATTTCTTACAAGGTACATAGTAATCTGACGTGCCTGAACAATCTCTCTCTTTCTTGTCTTTGAGACAATTAACTCCGGAGTAATCTTAAAGTAGTCACAGACGGTATTGCGGATTTTCTCAAGAGAAATCTCAGAAGAATCTATGTTGATTATCTGCTGAGTTACCTTCTTTGCAAGTTCCAGGGTTATATCCTCATTGCTGAGTGTTGCGTGAGCCACCAGAGAGAGTATTGTTCCCTCAAGTTCACGGACGCTGCCTGTAACCCTATTTGCCAGATACTCAACAACTTCCTGCTTAAGAACTATACCCTCGTTCTCACTCTTTGCCTTGAATATCTTAAGTCTTGTTTCATAATCCGGAGGCAGGAGCTCGGCAGACAGTCCCCATTTGAACCTCTGCAGCACTCTCTGTTCAAAGCCCTGCAGATTGGCTGGCGGACAATCGGATGTAAGGATTATCTGCTTTCCAGCCTGGTGCAGATAGTTGAAGATATGGAAGAATACATTCTGAGTACCACTGCTGGTAATCTCCTGTACATCATCTATAATCAAAACATCTATCTGTTGATAGAAGTGCAGAAAATCCGGTATCTTATTACCTACATAGGCATTCTGGAACTGCGTCTTAAAGGTATTTGCACTAACATACAAGACAATCTTATCCGGTAACCTTTCTTTAACTCTCAATCCTATGGCCTGTGACAGATGGGTTTTGCCCAGCCCCGAACCTCCGTATATGAACAATGGGTTGAATGGATTTCCTCCCGGAGTCTTTGCTACGGTCTCACCGGCACTTCTTGCAAGACGATTGCAAGCACCCTCAATAAAATTGTCAAAGGTGTAACGAGGATTAAGATTTGACTCAATATAGAGTTGCTGAATTCCCGGAATTACAAAAGGATTCATCTTCTCCTTTTCATCCCATGGAATGGCAATACCTCTGTTTCTAAGTTGAATCTCGGGCTGGTGACGATATGATACCGTGGAGTTGAGAACTTTAACTTTGTACAATAGTTTTACGTTCTCTCCAATTACCCTCTTAAGAGTCTTTGCCAGGATATCATTCAACTGGCTCTCTTCCAACTGGCGGTAGTATGCATCTGAAGGAACTTCTATTGTAAGATTGGAATCTACCAAAGAAACGGGTTTTACCGGCAGGAACCATGTCTTAAAGACTGAATCCGGAACAACGTTCCTGATTATCTTAAGGCACTCACCCCAAACCTCTATGTAGTTTCTCTCCTTCATTAAACTTTGATGTTACCAGAAAAAAAAAGCGCCGTTGTTTTGGCAGAACAAAAATGGTTAAAAAAAAGTTATAAAAAAAAATCGTCTGCTATTGTTTTTTTCAGAATAAATATAAGAGCCTTATAAATCAACAAGAAAAAATTTACCCATTTGTAATGGTGTCATTTTGGGTTATTTGCAGGAATATTCTTTATAACTATCTAATCAGAAAACCTTTACTCTTATGTATTTTTTTGGATTTTCTTTAATCTTTTTAACAAGATCTTCAATTTCCACCACCAAACTGTCCAAAGAGTTGTGCAAAGCGTCCGTTGAGATGAGTTTTCCGGTGGTTGATTGAGGTGACTGTATCTTCTCCAAAAGCGAGTTGAGTTCATCCACTGTCTTACTGAGTTTTACGGTGGAGAGCTCCTCTGATGTCTTGTTTAAGTTGTTGAGTGTCTTATGGAAATCACCGTTAGGAGAGGATAGTGAATCTGTTAAAGCGTTGATATTCTTAAGTGAAGCGGAGAGGTTCGGAGTCATCTCGTTCAAAGAACCGGTCAGTTTCTGAACATTTGCCAAAGAGCCGTTCAGACGGTGCAATGAGGAGTGCAGATCTGCCCTGGCAGCGGAATCAAGTGTTTGATTTATAGCAGATAAAGTCTTCTCCAACTCCTCCATTACCTCACCCAGTTTGTTCTTTAAAGGACTGGCGTAGCCGTAAAGAATGCTTATCATATCCGGAACGGTAGCTCCAACCAGGGTATCTCCCCTTTTAAGCATAGTCTTGCTCTCTCCCAGTACAATGCGTAAAGATTTACCGCCCAATATACTAGAACTGTATGCCTCCGTTCTGGAGTCTGCTGGGAGCTTGTAATCCTTTCTAATACTGATACTTATGATAAAACGGTCCTTCTCTGCGTTATATTTTATCCTGTCAATTGCACCTACTTTCAAACCCTTGATGTATACCGGAGAGGTGGGCGTAATTCCGTCTACTTCACTCAGATAGGTGTAGAAAGTATTGCTGCTTTTGAACATATCATGACCCTTAAGATAGTTTACGGCAAAGAATATGGCCGCCAGAATAAGGATCAGAAAAAGACCTACTTTTTGACTGTTGCTTATCTTCATAATCTGTTGTTTTCCAAGTTATTTACTATATATCACCCCTTCTCTCACCACTATTACAAAGGCTCCCTTGAAGCTCTTTCTCACTTTTGGAAGATCCTTTGCTGCCGCCTCTCTGTTTTTATAGTTTCCCAAATAGTATTTGTATCTGCCGTCCTGATAGATAAAACGGGCGTCACGCCTTCCTTTAAGATCCGGAGCGTTGGATGCAAGTTTCTTGTTTACAGCCATTATCTGAATGGCGTAAAATTTATCCACCTGTTCAATTTTATCCTTCTCCCGCGGCTCAGGATTTTGCTGAGGTTTAACCTCAGGCTCTTTGGTTTTAACCTCCGGCTCCTGGTTTGGCTTTACCTCCTGCTCTTTAACCTTTGGCATCTGCTCTATGTCCTTAGGCTCGTTATTTGGTTCCGCCGGACCATTATCCAGGGTGTTACGGCTCTCGTAATCATCCTTGTACCTGGTAAAGGCATCTGCCAGACGGCGGGCTATCTTCCTCTGCCCCTCCTCTGTAACCAGTATCTTAAGGTCATCCAGGTTGGAGAGGAATCCTATCTCTGTAAGTACAGACGGCATTGTAGTTCTCCAGAGAACCAGAAAGCCGGCCTGCTTAACTCCCCTGCCGTGCTTTACCGGGCCCTTTGCGTACTCATCCTGAATGAACTTTGCAAACTTTATACTCTGCTCTGAATAAGCGTTTTGCAAAAGGGAGAATATGATGTAAGATTCCGGAGAATCCGGGTTGAAGCCCTCATACTTGGTGCTGTAATCATCCTCCATCTTAATTACGGCGTTCTCCCTCTTTGAGACCTCAAAGTTGCGGTCACTTACGTGAGTTCCCATTGTAAAGGTCTCACTTCCACGGGGTACCGGTGACGGGTTGGCGTTTACGTGAACGGATATAAAGAGGTCTGCCTTGTTGCGGTTGGCAATATCTGCCCTCTCCGCCAGAGGAATAAAGACATCTTTCTTTCTGGTATAGACCACTTTAACATCTGGGTGCTCATCTTCAATCATCTTTCCCAGCTTAAGGACTACAGAGAGGACTATGTTCTTCTCACTGTATTTCTTGTCTTTGCTCAGGCAGCCGCTGTCTCTTCCTCCGTGGCCGGCGTCAAGCACAAGACACTTCAGCCCCCCCTCTGTTTGAGAGTAGCCATCTATCGGGAGAAAGATGAAGAGTGCTGCAATTATGCACATTAATCCGTGGCGGGTAAAATGATTGGCCATCTTAGGTACGTTAATTGCTTAAATTGTGCTACATTTGCCAGTGCTGACAAAATTACAAATAAAAGCGGAAAAAAGTGCATCTGATGAGTTTGAAGAGAATCATACGCAAATGGGGATACTTTACCATTATAGTATCCCTCATTCTTGTTATGCAGAGCTTTTCCGCTCCAAAGCGCTCCCAAGTTCCCGGTCTGAGGGTTTTACATCTTAGAGATACCGTTCCAACCAAGGATTCTATTGCAACGGACAGTATTAGCAGGGATTCTATCGTGATTATAGATTCCTCTCAGATTTCTACTCTCAAAGAGCCGGTTTTCTCAACCGGAAGAGACTCCAGCGTAGAGATAATGACAGAGGGTAAGAGAATGCTCTATTACTATGGAGATGTGACTGTTACGTATGGAGACATTCAGCTGAAGGCAGACTATATGGCCTATAACGTTCAGACTAAGACTGTCTTTGCCAAGGGTTTGCCTGATTCCACCGGAGTCATTAAGGGCATGCCGGAGCTGAAGGAGGGTAAGAATACCTTCACCATGGAGAGCGTCTACTATAACTTTGACACCAAGAAGGCCAAGATTTTCAATATGATGACCCAGGAGGGTGAGGGCAACATCAGGGGCAAGTACATTAAGAAGATGCCGGACAACTCCGTAAACATCTCCAAGGGTATCTATACCACCTGTGATGCAGAAGTGCCGCACTTCTACCTCCAGATGACCACCGCAAAGGTTGTAAACTCCGGTCCTATAAAGAAAACGGTGTTCGGCCCGGCTTATACGGTGATTGAGGGTGTGCCTACGCCTTTTGCTCTGCCGTTCGGATTTGTGCCAAAGATAAGCAACAGAAGCGGAGGTGTGCTCTTCCCTACTTACGGAGAGGAGACCGCCAGAGGCTTCTACCTCAGAGGATTAGGGTACTACTTTGTGTTTGGTGAGCACTTTGATCTGGCTGCAACCTGTGACATATACACCAAGGGTTCCTGGGCAACCAACCTTAATGCCAGATACACAAAGAGATATAAATATACCGGTTCACTGTCGGGAGTATACTCAGTAGACATTACAGGAGAAAAGGGGCAGCCCGATTATGTAAAGAGCAAGAACTTCTCTCTCAACTGGAGCCACGCGCAGGATGCAAAGGCAAGGCCGGGAACAACGTTCAGGGCCTCTGTAAACTTCTCCAGCCCGTCTAACAGCAGGTACAACTCAACCACTATAAATCAGGCACTTACAAACCAGATTTCATCTTCCATTTCTTACGGAAAATCATGGGCGGGAACTCCGTTCTCTCTCTCAATTAACGCTCTGCACAACCAGAATTCAAGAGACAGTTCGTATGCGGTTACCTTCCCTAACCTCACCTTTAACGTGAGCCGTATCAATCCGTTCCGCAGAAAGGAGATGGTGGGAAAGAAGAAGTTTTATGAGGATATCACCTTCAACTATTCCGCAAGATTTGACAACAAGATAAACTTTAAGAGCAGAGAGGTTAAGGAGCCGGACTTCTTTAAGAAGATGAAGAACGGACTTCAGCACAGCTTCTCCATAGGACTCCCAACCTTTACGGTTCTTAAGTATGTACAGGCCTCACCTAGCGTAAGTTACGGTATGAACTGGTACTTCTCCGATGCGGTTCAGTACTATGATACCCAGCAGAAGAAGGTGGTTACGGAGTACTCAGATCCGTTCAGCACGTTTGGAGTTACTCAGAACTACAACTTTGCGCTCAGTTTCAATACCCGTCTCTACGGTCTTTTCAACTTTGGAAGGGATTACAAGGTGCAGGCTGTAAGACATACGGTTACGCCAAGTTTGAGTTTCAGTTATATGCCGGAGTTGGGAACCCGTGCAAACGGCTATAGAACATTCTCTTACGTAGATATGAACGGTGTTTCTCACTCCGTGGTTTACAACAAGTACAGCGGGCAGATGTACTCGCCTCCTGGAATGGGTAAGAATGCCGGTATGTCTTTCAACATTGGTAACATGCTGGAAGCCAAGATAAAATCTCAGCAGGATACTACGGGTAAGGGAACCAGAAAGATAAGACTTATAGACCAGTTGAACATATCCGGTTCATACAACTTCCTGGCAGACTCCATAAAGCTCTCTAACATAGCGGTTTCTATGACCACTACCGTCTTTGGGAAGATGGCAATTAACGGTTCAATGACCTTGGATCCGTACGCCATTAACGATAGAGGAGTTAAGATTAACAAGCTGAACATTCAGCAGAAGGGATTCCATCCGTTCCGCCTTACCGGAGCCACACTCTCCACTTCCTACAGTTTCTCCGGAGAGGGAACCAGCAAACTTGGCTCTCAATATGTGCCTCAGGGAGGAATTAACAGAGGCGGAAGCAGCTCAGGATCTGATCTTTACCAGAGGATTTACTATCACCCTGTTACGGGTGAGTATATTCCGGGCGGATGGGTTTACTACTATGACCCTAAGATGCCGTGGAGCGTAAACCTCAACTACAGTTACTCCTACTACAAGAACTACCAGTACTCCAACAACCAGCTTATTACAAAGCACAACCACTCAATGACGTTGGGTATAAGTTCACAGATAAGGATTTACAGAGACTTGAACATATCACTGAATACCGGTGTTGATCTTACCAAGAGGCAGCTTACAACCACGCAGCTTTCCGGCTCATTCAGTCTGCACTGCTTCCAGATTTCCTTCTCCTGGATTCCTAACGGAAAGTGGGAGAGCTGGAGTTTCAGAATAGCTGCAAACGCCTCATCTCTGGCAGATTTGCTGCAGTTTAAGAAGAACGCAAGTTACTGGGATAACCAGAATTATTAATAAACATTGTTATGAAAAGGATGATTGTAGCCCCTTCAATGCTCTCCGCAGATTTTGCTAATCTGGGAAAGGATATTGATATGGTAAACCAGAACGGAGACATTTTCCATCTGGATATTATGGATGGAGTGTTTGTTCCTAATATCTCTTACGGAACTCCTGTTATTAAGGCAATTACGGCAAGGGCTACCATTCCGGTTGAGGCTCACCTTATGATTGTAGAACCTCAGAAGTTCATTAAGGATTACAAGGATATGGGAGTGGCTGCCATTAGCGTTCACTACGAGGCCTGCACCCATTTAGACAGAGTTGTCAATCAGATTAAGGAACTGGGAATGAAAGCGGGAGTTGCAATCAACCCTCACACCAGCGTTAACCTTCTGGAGGATATTGTAAAGGTATCTGATTTCATATTGGTTATGAGCGTTAATCCGGGGTTCGGCGGGCAGAAATTCATCCCTTACACCACCAAAAAAATCAGAGACTTAAAGAAGATAATCCAAGACAACAACCCTAACTGCCTCATTGAGGTTGACGGCGGCGTTGGTCTTTCTAATATTGTGGAACTTTCACGTGCCGGAGCAGACATTGTGGTTGCCGGCAATGCGGTCTTCTCCTCCAAGAACCCCGCAGAAACCATCAAGAAACTCCAGGGCTTACAGTAAGCCCCACCCCACCACGGCCACCCACCCTGCAGCACTAATGCCCACATCTCACAATGAGCCCGCTCCTGCAAAGGGCTATAATCACGTGCAACGTATATGTGGGAGTTGCTATTTCAGACGGGCTACAACGGTACGGCAGGCGGAGACCTTGTCCCCTACCTTCACAAGAACCTCAGAATCAACGGGCAGGAAGAAATCTACACGGCTTCCGAACTTTATGAATCCCAGTTGCTGACCTGCGGCAACAGTATCTCCCTCTTTGGCATAGCAGACAATGCGGCGTGCTATGTATCCTGCAACCTGACGGAAGAGAACCTTTGTACCGCTCTCTGTCTCAACCACAACGGTAGTTCTCTCGTTCTTTTCAGAAGACTTTGGATGCCACGCTACAAGGTAGTCTCCCGGGTGATATTTGTAGTAAACAATACGTCCCGCAACAGGATAATAGTTAACGTGAACGTTGAACAGGCTCATAAAGACAGATACCTGTATGGCTTTGGAGTGCAGATATTCATTCTCTTCCATCTCCTTAACTATCACTACTTTGCCGTCTGCGGAGGCAAGCAGTTCGTTCGCAGAGGAGGAGATGGCTTTACGCTTGGGATCTCTGAAAAAGTAGGCAATGAACAGAAAGAGGAAGAAGAGTAAGATTGAGAAAACCACAGTGAGTATACTCATTCCTACTAAAAGAAAGAGTGCGCAGATAACAGCCGCAAAGAAGAAAAAGGTTAATAAAACTGATATGCGTCCTTCTTTGTGTATCATTGTAGTTCTCAAAATACTAAGTAGTTATAAAAGAGATAGAAGACCGCTGCGGCAGGGAAGGCAAAGAGTGCGCTGTCAAATCTGTCCAGCAGTCCGCCGTGGCCCGGCATAATGTTTCCGGAATCCTTTACCTCAAATCTTCTCTTGAGCTGGCTCTCCACCAAATCTCCCATCACTGCAAATATGCTCACAATGAGGGCGTAAAGAGTGCAGGCCTTGTAACTTGCCTCCGGAAGCAGCAGGTCAAAATATCTTAAAATGACGGCCGCAATAACGGAGAAAATGAGAGAACCTATGACGCCCTCCCAGGATTTCTTTGGTGAGACACTCGGCATAAGTTTATGACCCTTAGCGCCTTGCCCAAATGCTGTCCCTATGCAGTATGCACCAACATCTCCCGCCCAGAGGAGGATTAGAAGTGAAGCAATCTTCCAACCGTTGTATCCAAAGAAGCCTACAACGTTCAGAGTTGCAAATGGAACGGCCACGTAAACCAGTGAAGACCAGGCAAATTCCAGCCCCTTGTTCTCTTTGCTGAAGAGTCTCTCCAGCGGAATCATAAAGAGGCAGAGCACCAGAATAGCCACAAAAAGCATTGCGGCCTTATAATACATCCTGGAGTTAGGCAGAATTTCAGATACCTCAGATGAGCAGGTCTCCTGGGTTCCGCCCATTACGGTAAAGAGCAGAGCCGGTATCAAAAAGATTGAGACTGAGGCTGTTATTGAGATCAGTTTAAGGAGCACCTTCCCCTTTCCTATTGTGAAATGGAGGTACTCATAAACCATGCAGCAAACTATGAATGAAAAAACTATGATGTACGGAAGCGGGTTATGCTTCCAGAAAAAGAGGCAGGATATAAGTATGACGCAGAAGACTATGCCACTTATCGTTCTCTTTATCAGCTCTTTCATTATACGTTAACGTTTCATTTATCACAGGGAACTTCCTTGCCATTACGCATCCCGCCCGTTTCCTTTCTTCTTCCTTTTAAGTTTCCCTTCCTTTTATTCTTTTGCTTTGTCTGCGCTCTCCGCTGCATCCTTCTGATCCGCATCCTTCTTAGCCTCAGCGTTTTCCGCAGCCGGAGCGTCAGAACCCTCCGCAGCCGGAGCATCAGAACCCTTCGCAGCCGGAGCGTCCAGTGCCTGCGCCTCAGCACCCTGAACTGCCTGAGCCTCCGCAACCGCCTCACCCTCCGGCAGGCCGTCATTCAGCTTCACGCGAGGTCCGTAAATCCTTTCAAGATCCTCTGCAAAGATGACCTCCTTCTCCAGCAGCAGCTGAGCCAACTCCTTAAAGCCCTCCATGTGGCTCTCAAGAACATCCTTTGCCATCTGGTGAGCCTTGTCTATCAACGCCTTAGTCTCTGCATCTACAAGTTCCGCAGTCTTCTCGCTGAAAGGCTTTGTGAGGTTGTAACCGTCCTCCTGGAAGTTGTAGTAAGAGATGTTACCCACCTTGTCACTCATTCCGTAGTAGGCAACCATAGCGTATGCCATCTTGGTCAAACGCTCCAAATCATTGAGCGCACCTGAAGATATCTTGTTGTTTATAATCTCCTCAGCAACTCTTCCTCCAATGAGAGAAGCCATCTCATCCATCATCTGCTCCTTGGTCATAATCTGCCTCTCCTCAGGCACATACCAGGCTGCACCCAGTGCCTTGCCACGCGGAATTATTGTAACCTTTAGCAGCGGATTTGCATTTGGAAGGAACCAGCTTACCGTTGCATGGCCCGCCTCGTGGAATGCAATTGTACGTTTTTCAGACGGCGGAATAATCTTACTCTTTCTCTCAAGACCGCCCACAATTCTGTCAATAGCATCAAGGAAATCCTGCTTGTCTACAGACTTCTTGTTATGACGTGCAGCTATCAAAGCCGCTTCATTGCAGACATTTGCAATATCGGCACCGGAGAAACCAGGGGTCTGCTTGGAGAGGAAACTGATATCCAAATCCGGATCCAGTTTGAGTTTCTTAAGGTGAACCTTGAATATCTGCTCCCTGTCTTTAAGTTCCGGAAGATCTATAGTTATCTGACGGTCAAATCTTCCTGCACGCATAAGGGCCTTGTCCAGAATATCTGCACGGTTGGTGGCGGCAAGAATAATCACACCGCTGTTTGTACCAAATCCGTCCATCTCTGTAAGCAACTGGTTAAGAGTATTTTCCCTCTCATCGTTAGAGGAGAATCCCACATTCTTTCCTCTTGCTCTTCCCACTGCGTCAATCTCATCTATAAAGACAATGCAAGGAGCCTTCTCCTTTGCCTGCTTGAACAAATCTCTTACTCTGGAAGCTCCCACGCCCACAAACATCTCCACAAAGTCTGAACCGCTCATAGAGAAGAAAGGAACATTTGCCTCACCGGCTACTGCCTTGGCCAGCAGGGTTTTACCGGTACCTGGAGGGCCTATCAGAAGCGCTCCCTTAGGAATCTTGCCGCCCAAACTGGTGTACTTTGCAGGACTCTTTAAGAAGTCTACAATCTCCATTATCTCAACCTTGGCCTCCTCCAAACCCGCTACGTCCTTGAACGTTACCTTCACCTTGCTGTTCTTGTCAAAGACCTTGGCCTGGCTCTTTCCAACGTTAAAGATTCCGCCGCCGCCACCTGCTCCCATATTGGAGACACCTCTGGAGAGACGGCTCATAAGGTAAAAGAGCAGTACCAGCATCAGAATTGGCCAAACCCAACTCAGAATGTTGCTCCAGTAGTTAACGGACTCCTCAAACTCGTATTTGAATTTCTTCTCTTCCGGCAGAGTTGCCCTTGCCTCTGAGAACTCCTTTTCCGCTTCAAATGAGCCTGGTACAACAAAGAAGAACTGCGGAGCAGATTTAGGAGTCTGGCCGCCAAAACGGTTTTTGTACTTCTCCTGAGACTCTTTCTTAAGCTTCACATATCCCTTGTTCTCATTGGTAATGAAGGAGATCTTATCCACATCACCCGCCGGAATCATCTGCTCCCTAACCTCGTACCACTCTGTCTTAAGCTGTTTGCCTGAGGAGCCTCCGGTTAGCCATACATATCCGAGGACCAGAATCAAAGGCAGATAAATAATCCATACCACAGAGAATGGATTTTTCCTCTTCTGATTACCGCCCCTATTATTCAATCTGTTGTCTGCCATATATTTAGTCTTGGTATTCTTTCCTTGGACAATCGCTCCACAACTCCTCAAGACGGTAGAAATTTCTGTACTCCGTCTGGAAAATGTGAACTACAATGTCTCCGTAATCCTGAATAATCCAGAAGCGATTCTCTTTTCCCTGAGAGCGTACAACTTTCTTCTTGCACTTTACAATCATCTCATCCTCAACATTATCTGCAATGGCAGAAACATTAGGAGTTGAGTCTGCATTGCAAATCACAAAGAAGTCACAGATGCTGCTGCCCACCTTTCTAAGATCAAGAGAAACAACGTTTTGCCCCTTCTTATCAAGTATGGCCTCAACAATCACATCCAACTCGCTTGGCAACTTAGAGGCCGGCTTCTTTGCAACAACCTTCTTTGCAGCAGGCTTTTTGGCAGCCGCTTTCTTAACCGCAGGCTTCTTCTCTGCAACCTTCTTCACACTTTTCTTTGCCGGAGCTTTAGCCGCTTTGCTCTTTGCAGCGCTCTTGGTAACCGCTTTCTTAGATTTTTTCTCTTCTGTCATATCTTAATTATTAACTTTGCTTCAAAGATACATCAATTATTTTGCCAACAGTCATTATGGCACAAAAACTTAATATTACTTGGCTGGATGTTACGGATTCCACCAACAACAGAGCGCAGGACGGAATACCTACAGCAGAGGACCGGAGCGTCTGGGCCGCCCTTTTCCAAACCCAGGGAAGAGGCCAGAGGGGCAACACCTGGAAGGCCTCCAAGGGAGAGAACCTCACTTTTTCCATTCTTCTCAAGCCCTCTTTTATTCTTGCACAAGACCAATTCATTATCTCCGCGATAGTTACCTTAGGCATCCACAAGTACCTTCAAAACAAAGGAATAGAGAGCTGCATAAAATGGCCTAACGATATTTACGCAGCAGATAGGAAGATCTGCGGCATTCTCATAGAAAACGGAATTTCCGGCAACTTGCTCTCTACCAGCATTTGCGGCATTGGGCTGAATATCAACCAAAGGGAGTTCCCAAAGGATCTGCCAAACCCCACCTCCGCCATCCTGGAACTTGAGCGACTTGCCGCCAAGCCAATTGCAAAAATGGACCTGAAGTCAGAGCTTGAACTTCTGCTCACAGACATCTTTTCCTACTATGACAAGGCACAGGCCGAATTCCTTGCAAACGGCAACTACCAAGCCCTTTACAACGAATACCTGGCAAACCTCTACCGCCGCGGGGAGTTCCACCGTTACATAGAAACGGCCACCGGCAAAGAGATCACCGCCAAAATCATAGGCCTTGATGAGTATGCCTGCCTAATCCTGGAAGGCCGGGACGGAAAGCGTAGATCCTTTGCTTTCAAAGAAATAAGTTACATTCTGTAACGGTTTGGAGATTATTCTCTTTCTCGAATCCCTCGCTTTGCTCGTCCCTCCCACTGCTAAAGCAGCGGGTCCCTCCCGCTTATAGTCGCGGGTGACTAAGGATTCTCGAAAGAAATAACTCCAAACCATTTAAAGTTGGATGCCTACTCCACAGAGCCTGTGGCCGCCCATGGCCTCATGAATGGGTGCCCGGCTTGCCCGGGCGGGATGAAGCGACACTTTAGCGGAGCGGAAGGCGAATGGAGTTAGGCATCCAATCTTTACAAAAGAAAGGGCTGGCCAAATCGTATTGGTCAGCCCCTCGTTAATCGTTTACGGTTAAGCATTTACTTTTTGCGACGCTTGAGCGTGCGAATCAAAAAGATGAGCACAGCAATCAGCGCCAGCGCTGCAACGCCCCAGATAATGAACGGAGTGTAGCTTGGCTCAGCCTTACCGGCAGGTACCGGATAACTATCGGGGACATCAACCTTGTCTCTGAGATAAAGCGCGTAAGCGTACCACTCAGCAATATCTGCGTTATCCAAATACCACCCCTCTGCATGACCTCTGAGCGGGCAACTCCTCTCAATATCAAGAATCTCCTTGCCGTCCTTTGTTTTAGGAGTGAGGGAGAGGAAGCCGTATGACTTCTTGTCTACCAGAGAGATACAGTTAGCAGTGTAAAGGTCTGTAACTACAGGATAGAGTGCAGAAGACTCAACCTTCTTGCCGTGAACATATACATCCTTAACTCTGAAGAGCTTAGGCATCCTAGGGTTGTAGGTGTAGTTCATTCCGTAGAAGGTCATATAAGTATCTGGATTATCGGGAGCTGCAGAAACATTGTATTCGCAGATTGTCTTGAGTTCCTTACCTGTTAAGTAGCAGAGAATTACAGGATAGCCAGGGTTCTTTCTGGAATCGCGGCCCAAAGAGAGAGTGTTGAATACGTCCTCGTAAGTGACAGGGCCCTCAGGAAGGTTCTGACGTATAACTCCCTTAGGCACAATGGATACAAGACGTGAGGTATCCTTTGGAACCTCCTTAAGGAAGTATGCGCAGTTGAATATTGCCTTTGCAATATCGTAAGCCATTGGGTTGAAGCCGGTTGAATCCGTAAACATTGAGAGCTGGGTCTTTACGGTATCCATCACCTCAAACGGAGATGAGTGGTATCTCTTCTCAAACTGGTCTACAACCTTCATTTTGAGCATATTTGCCATAAAGAGCGCACCCGGATCCGGTTCAATATCCTCAGGCACAGCCTTTAACTCGTAATCCTGAAGGGTGACTCCGCTGTTAGACTTAAAGAGATCTGCCTCACCTACTACCGTTCCGTTAGAGCCTGCAGAAACTATAGGGACATTGCCAACCACATAAGGTTTAAAGAGTGCCTCATGGTCATGGCCGCTTATAATAAGGTCAATATCCGGGCACTCCTTAGCAAGACGGGCATCCTCGCTCTTGTCTCTTAAAGCGGCGCCGCTGTGAGAAAGGCAGATTATAAAGTCCGGCTTCTGAGCCTTAATAGATGGGAGCAGCTTCTTTGCAACCTCTATAGGATCCTGGAAAGGCATCTTGCCTGCAACGTTACTTATGTTGTATGCGTTGTTTCCCAAAAGGCCGAACACTGCAACTCTCAAATTACCCTTTTTGAAGATGAAGTATCTCTGGTGTCCTATGAATTTGAGGGCGTTAGTAAAGTTCTGGTCATCTCCGCCGTCTATGTTTGCAGTAACGTTTACCGGGAACACCATGCTCTTTCCGGTGGTAGGATTCTTGTCATTGTCCTGAATCCTGGAGTTATAGAGCATATATGCAAGAGAGGTAAGACCCAAATCAAAATCGTGATTTCCAAAGACAAAGGCATCATAGCCTGCGTATGCAAGCATACGGTACTCGGTTGCATCTATCTCATAGAAAGCGGAATAGATAGAACCCATAGCCATATCTCCGGCATCAAGAGTAATAATCTCATAACCGTTCTCAGCCGCCTTCTCTCTCTCCTTGTTAATGAAAGAGACCAACTTGCCGTAACGGTCTGCACAGGAGTGAAGGTCAGAAGTGAAGATAACCTTTAAGGTGTTTACCTTACGGTTGGTTTTGTTCTCTTGGGTAAGAGTGTTGTTGTAATTCTTAGACTGCGCATAGAGGTTACCACAGAAAGCAACACACGCAAAGGCAGCAACCAATAAGAATAATCTGCTCTTTTTCATATTGTTAGATTGTTATTTACTTGTTTAAAAAAGGCTTCATCTGCAAGGCCATCCTGGCAGCCTCAGCCGCAGCGGCCTCTGCAAATTTTTCAGAAGAATCTGCAAAGATGATTCCCCTTGAGGAGTTAACCAGAAGGCCGCACTTGGAGTTCATTCCGGCCGTTGCAACATCCTCAACATTACCGCCTTGCACGCCCACTCCGGGAACCAGGAAGAAGCTCTCCGGAGAGAGAAGGCGAATTCTGTTCAGCTGTCCCGGACGGGTAGCCCCAACAACAAACATAATGCGTTCCTTGTTGCCCCACTTCTCTGCCTGGCGTATAACTCTCTCATACAAAGGAGTTACCACATCATCCTCTTCTCCGTAAGGGGTAGAGTGAGGAGAGGTCTCAAGAGTCTCAAAATCTTCTGCAGTAACGTTAGATGTAAGTGCAAGAACTATAACCCACTTACCCTCATACTCCAGGAAAGGAAGCACTGCGTCTCCGCCCATGTATGGAGAAACGGTAACCGCATCGCAATCCATTCTCTTAAAGAAGGCCTTTGCATACTGACGGGCGGTATTGCCAATATCTCCGCGCTTTGCATCTACAATGATGAAGATGTTTGGATAGTTGGCACGGATATACTTTACGCTCTCCTCCATCTGAGAGAAACCCTCCGCTCCCAGAGCCTCGTAAAACGCTGTGTTTAACTTGAATGCAACAGCATACGGAGCAGTAGCGTCTATAATCCTCTTGTTGAACAGGAAGAGAGCGGCGCTCTCACTGAGCCCCTGCTTTTTTACCTCTTCTTTAATGCAAGAAGGAACCTTCTCAATATCCGTATCCAGACCCACACAAAGGAAGCTTCCCTTCTTTTGAATTTCCGAGTATAGTTGATCGTAAGTCATAATCAGATTTTTAGAAACATGCTGCCCGTAAGAGAGGAAATCTTCTCCTCCGCGTATGGGAGAGTAATCTCAAATTCTTTATTTTTCATAGACGGAGCCGCATACATTGCATCCATCATAATAGCCTCACAGATAGAGCGTAAGCCCCTTGCTCCCAGGTTGTACTTGACGGCGGTGTCTACAATCAGATCCAGCACTTTGTCATCTATCTTAAGTTCAATGCCGTCCATCTTGAATATCTCTCTGTACTGCTTAATGAGAGCGTTCTTAGGTTCTGTAAGAATGTTCATCAAAGCCTCTCTGTCTAAAGGATGCAGATACGTTACAACCGGCAGTCTTCCAATGAGTTCCGGAATGAGTCCGTAAGAGCGCAAATCCTGCGGAGCAATGTATTTAAGTAGTTCTTTCTTGTCTACAACCTTCAGCCTCTCCTGAACTCCGTAACCCACAACCTTGGTATTGAGTCTCTGAGCAATCTTCTTTTCTATTCCCTCAAATGCACCGCCGCAGATGAAGAGGATGTTGGTAGTATCTACCGCAATCATCTTCTGCTCAGGGTGTTTGCGGCCTCCCTGAGGCGGAACGTTCACAATGTTTCCCTCCAGAATTTTGAGCATTGCCTGCTGAACTCCCTCTCCGGAAACGTCACGTGTAATTGAAGGGTTGTCACTCTTACGGGCAATCTTGTCTATCTCATCTATGAAGACAATACCCATCTGTGCCTTTTCCACGTCATAATCAGCATCTTGCAAAAGACGTGTAAGAATGCTCTCAACATCCTCTCCCACATAGCCTGCCTCCGTTAAAACGGTAGCGTCCACAATGGCAAAAGGAAGATGGAGCATCTTGGCTATTGTTCTGGCCAGAAGCGTCTTACCGGTTCCGGTAGGTCCAACCATCAAGACATTGGACTTCTCAATATCCAGGTCAGATTTCTCCTCCCGGCCTTTGTAAAGAATTCTTTTGTAGTGGTTGTAAACAGCAACGCTCAGGAACTTTTTGGCCTCCTCCTGCCCTATCACATACTGATTGAGGTACTTGTGTATCTCTTTAGGTGTTAGGAGTTTGAAATCCTCTTTCACCTTCTCTCCGTAGTTGCTTTTTACCGGAGAGAGTTTCATCTCCTTCAGATACTCGTGAACCCTCTCAACACACTCAGAGCAGATGCATCCCATATCTCCTCCCAAAAGAAGAACTCCGTCCTTCTCTCCGCGGGAGCAGAAGATACATCTTCTCTCCTTATCCTTTGGTCCTCCGTTCTTTACAGCCATCTCTATTTCTTCTGCTTGGAAAGAATCTCGTCTATCATTCCATACTCTTTAGCCTCAGCGGAGGTCATCCAGTAATCTCTGTCTGCATCCTTCTCAATCTGCTTGAGGCTCTTGCCGGTATTCTGGGCAAGTGACTCATAGAGCTCTTTCCTTGTCTTAATAATCTCCCTTGCTTCTATCTCAATATCAGATGCCTGGCCCTGAGTTCCGCCCATAGGCTGGTGAATCATAATTCTTGAGTGAGGGAGTGCGCTGCGCCTGCCCTTGTATCCTGCGGCTAGTAGAACCGCTGCCATAGAGGCTGCCATTCCGGTGCAGATGGTGCATACCTTAGGGCTTACCAGATTCATGGTGTCATAGATACCCCAACCTGCATATACATGACCGCCCGGAGAGTTGATATAGAGCTGAATATCAGCGTTTGGATCTGCACTCTCCAAATAGAGCAGCTGCGCCTGAATGATGTTGGCAACATCATCGTTGATAGGTACACCCAAAAAGATTATTCTGTCCATCATAAGACGGGAGAATACATCCATACTGGCCACGTTCAGCTGCCTCTCCTCAATAATTGTAGGATTAATGTAAGCAGCTGTAAGTGAAGCGTATCCGCTTAACTTCAAAGACCCTATGTTTTTGTCAAGGGCGTACTTTTCAAAATCTTTGATCATACTATTCTGTTTTTTTCTTAGTGCTCTTCTTTACAGGCTTTGCCTCAGCAGGCTTCTCCTCGCTCTCCTCCTTCTTAGCACTCTTCTTTGCAGGAGCCTTCTTTGCAGGTTTTGCAGCCTTAGCGGCCTGTTTCTCATTGAGCTCTGTAAGTTCCTCTCTTGTAACCTCTTTGGTAACTGCGGTTATAAGACCTCTTACATAGTCAACAACCTTACCCTCCTCACATTTCTCATATATTCTGTTAATCTCCTTCTCATTGTTAAGCATCTGCTCTGCATACTGATTGAGAGTCTCCTCAGGAACGTTTGCCAGACCGTACATTGCAAACTGACTGGCGGTCATCTCCTTAGCCACAGCAAGCAAATCCTCTTTACCAATCTTCATCTTCTGATCCTCAAATATCTTTCTGGAAATCATCTGCCAGCGGTAATCCTGGAGGAAGAGAGGGAACTCCTTCTCAATCTGCTCCATAGTGAACTTACCCTCGTTAACTCTAAAGAGCCACTTCTTAAGGAAGTTCTCCGGCAGCGGAAGGTCTGCCTTCTTAACCATATAGTCTATGAGGTCTCTTCTGAAGCGCCACTCGCTCTCCTGCTTGAACTCACCTTTCATTCTCTCTTCCAGAGCCTTATCAAACTCCTCAACGCTCTTTACCTTATCCTTTCCAAAGAGACGGTCAAAGAGATCCTGCTCCTCCTTAGCCGGAACAAAAGTCTTAACCTCCTCAACGGTAATCTTCCACATAGGGTTGGATGCGTCAAAATCATCCTTGTTAATTCTAAGCAGAGAAGCTCTGTCTGTCTCGTTAGGGAAGCACTTAACTACGTCAACCTCAAAGCTTTCACCGGCCTTCTTGCCCATAAACTGCTTCTTGGTCTTGGCGTCCATGCTCTTAAGAGTGATGTAGGTCTTCTCAACCTTCTTGTCACCCTGCTCCATATTTACAACCAGGAAATCCTCCTCGCCTGCCTTCTCTGTATCCTCAAGTTTACCAAACTGGCGGAGCATATCTGCCTTGTAAGCCCTGAGCCCCTCCTCAGTAACCTTAAGATCATAGTAATCAACCTTATCTGCCTTATCCAGAGCAATGTTTACCTCTGGCTTAACGGCCATATCGTAAACAAACTCAAACTTCTCATCCTTCTCAACATCAATCTGTTTCTGCTTCTCCTCGTTAGGAATAGGCTCACCTATGAGATTGAGGTTGTTATCCTTTATGAAGTTGTTAATACCGTCTGTAATAAGATTGTTCACCGCCTCGTTCATTGCGTTTGGACCGTACATCTTCTCTATGAGACCCATAGGAGCCATACCTTTACGGAATCCTCTGATCTCTGCCTTTTTACGATACTCACGAAGCTGTTTCTCTTTCTTTTCATTTACCTCAGCCTTCTCTAAAGAGACCGTCAGAAGGTAGGTAAGCTGTTCTGTTTCTTTCTTAGTTACTTTCATATCTATCAATAATTATATTTTCCAAAGGGGGACAAATATAGGCAAAATGTGCCTTATAATCAAAAGTAAGACCGTATGCCGGCCTCAAAACTTATTAATCATTATTTAGATTTTCTGAACAGTATCACCAGGATGACCGGAATACCCAGCAGGGCCGCCATTGTGTTGATTGGGATTATGCTCCCCGTGCCCGGCAGTTCGCTCAGCGTGTCTGCAAGCAGAGTCAGCACTCCGCCAAGCAGCGCCGATGCCGGAAAAAGCACCCTGTGGTTGGCATCTTTGAAGATAAACCTGGCAATGTGCGGCACCGCAATTCCCAGAAAACCTATAGGGCCGCAAAAGGCCGTCACCGCTCCTGCCAGAAGAGTTGTGGAAATAAGAATCCTATTCCTTATACCCCTAACATTCAGCCCAATAGAGGCCGCATACTCTTCTCCCGGCAGTATGGCATTCAGATTTTTTATATTCCATATCGCGATAGTTAAACCCACCACAACCAACACTGCCAGCACAGCTATCTGCATTTTATCCAGGGCAGCAAAACTTCCCATTGTCCAGAGTACGTACGCCTTAAGTGAGTGAGCGTTAGAGGTATACTGCAGCAGGTTCACTATTGCGCTGGCAATAAAACCAATCATCACTCCAAAGATTAGCAGGGTAAGGTTCCCCTTCACACGGTTGGAGATGTAGAGAATTAGCATTGTAACAGCAAAGGCCCCAACCAATGCCGCTCCGGCACTTCCCAATGAGACAGCCAGCGCGCTTCTTTCCGCTCCGCCCCAGAGTGTGCTTCCCATAATATAAAGGGCAACACCCAACCCCGCTCCGCTGCTCACTCCCAGAATATAAGGGTCCGCCAGGGGATTTCTGAATAGCGTCTGCATCTGCAATCCGCAGGTTGCCAGCGCAATACCGCATATAACTGCCACTATAGCCTTAGGCAGGCGGAAAGAAAGCAGAATGTCTCGCCCCACCTCCGTTGAGAACAAATCCTTTACGGAGAGAGATGATGAACCCAGCAGCAGATCGGCCGCAAAGAAAACCACCAGCAGAAGGGCGAACAAAATAAAATATAAGGGTTTACGCTTCAACGCTTCTCAAATTTCAATAAGTGGAGCAAAAATAGCCACTATTTACTACTTTTGCAACGCCAAAAGATCACAAACCCATATACAAATAAATCCATCCCGCTAAACCAATAAGTTAAAGCAGCGGATTAGACAATGGGCAAGTCAGCGGACTAATACAACAGGCTGAATGTGAATGAATAGAAAAAAGATAATAATAAAGGATATATCATTATGAGACAGAAAATTGTAGCAGGAAACTGGAAGATGAACACTACAGTTTCAGAAGGAATTGAACTTGTAAATCAGATTGTAGGAAAAATAGAAGAGGTGCCGGAGAGCGTACATCTTATTGTAAATGTGCCTTTTACACATCTCTTCCCAGTAAGTAAAATTATCGGTGACATAAAGTGTCCATTCTGCAAGAGCAAAATTTCTCTGGGCGCTCAGAACTGCGCAGACAAGGAGAAAGGTGCTTACACAGGAGAGGTTTCCGCTCAGATGTTAGCTTCTGTAAGTAAGGCAGTTGGAACAGTTGCCGGTGCACCTGAGGGAGCAACCGGAGCAGCCGTTGAGTATGTAATATTGGGCCACTCAGAGAGAAGAGGTTACTACGGTGAGACCAACGCCATCCTCTTTGAGAAGATGAAACTGGCTCTTGCTGCAGGTCTTAAGGTTATCTACTGCGTTGGTGAGGCACTGGAGGAGAGAAAGGCCGGCAAGCACTTCCAGGTTGTTGAGAATGAGATTAAAGAGGTGCTTTTCAACCTTACAGATGAGCAGATGAAGAACGTTGTTGTTGCTTACGAGCCAATCTGGGCTATAGGTACCGGCGAGACTGCAACCAAGGAGCAGGCTCAGGAGATTCACGCATTTATCCGCAAGACCCTGCGTGAGAAGTTCAACGCACTGGCAGAGGAGACCCCTATTCTCTACGGCGGCAGCTGCAAACCATCCAACGCCAAAGAGCTTTTCAGCCAGGAGGATATAGACGGCGGCCTTATCGGCGGCGCCTCCCTCAAGGCAGACGATTTCCTGGCCATTGCCAAGAGTTTCTAATTGAGCCCCCGCCCCGCCAAGGCTACTGTTGGTCCAAGCAACTTGCCGGCCACAGACGTTTCACGTCCGGTCACGCTGCGAAATTTGGCCGCTTCACGTCCCTGAATGCTGCCTGCCCGGCCAACAGCTTTAAGTTCAAGGCGTTCCAGGCCTGGCTAAAACATTGAGTTCAAGGCCGTTGAAAAAGAGCTTCTCAAACTTGAAAACATTTAAAGAAGCATAGCGTTACAGCCTTCCAGAAGATCCTGGAAGGTTGTTTCGTAATCACCCGTGTACCAGGGGTCAGCAACATCCCGCTCCACCCCCGTAAAGGCCATCATAAGATGAATCTTCCCCTTTGGATCATCCGGAATTATACGCTTAATAAGCCTCAGATTTGAGGCATCCATACAGACAATTGAATCATAACGGTCATAATCTGAACGCGTTACCTGCCTTGCCCTCTTTCCAGTATCAAACCATACCCCGTGCTGGTTAAGGCACCGCTTTGCCGGCGGATAAATGGGATTCCCAATCTCTTCCGTAGAAACCGCCGCAGACTCCGCATCATGCACCCCCTCCAGCCCCTTAGCCTTCAGCAACGCCTTAAAAATGAACTCCGCCATCGGACTCCTGCAAATATTCCCATGGCACACAAACAACACCCTCATAACGCCTTATTTACTAGCTTACTATACCTTAATTACCGGCTTTAAATTACCTTAATTGCTGGCCTAAATTACCTTAATTACTGGTCTTCTTTTTCTTCAGTTTTAAGGTTCCCTCAACCTTGCAAGCTCCGTTATACCAACCATTTGCGGGTTCTAGCTGAACAGGCTCAACATGTACTGAATCATCTGAAAAAACACCGTTAAGAGAAGGATTGTCAGATTCTCTGTAAACCAAAAATGTCTCACCAGACTTAGGGTATGAGAAAACGGTTTCCGTAGTGTCTATAATTCCCAAGTTATTAGTCTTTTGTCTAATTGAATAAATCTCACCTACCGGATCTTCATAATAACTTGGAGTATAATGAATTCCTGGGAGGACTGTTCTAACCCTAATTCTGGCATTTCCAAGCGGTGTGTTCTGATCATCAACAACGGTAGCCTTTATTTTGATTTTTGCGTATGGAGTACCGTACATATCAACTATTTCCTCATTATCCTTCTTGGAGCAAGAGGTAAAACCAAGTAAAGCCAGAAGGCCAACCATCAAGAACTTGAATAAAGATATCGTTCTCTTTGCCATAATTTCTTTTTTTTTAGCCTATTACAAAGATCACCCCAAAGATAATAACAAATTCCAAATAATCATCATTAAGGTCAACTTTCTGTTTCCCAGATGTGCTATCTGAACCAACTATTGTTCTTCTATCTTAATATGCAGACATTGAAACCACACAAAAGTGTGCAAGGTGTCCCACTTTTGACACCACCTTGCACATTATACCCCAAAAAACGTGCAAGGTGTCCCACTTTCAGCACCACCTTGCACACTTTCAACCTCTAAAACTATCGAGAAGAAGAGAATAAAATTGCTCTAGCGTTTAAGATGAGGGGAGAAGGACTTCTTCTTAGCAATCCGTTTCTTCCTTATTACATGAATAATACCCCACAACAATAACGATAACAAAACACAGCCATCAACGGTTATGAAAAGAATCGTATTCCAAGAAATAGAAGAATTATCCTGAGAATGAGAAAGAAGATAGCACTTACCATCTTCAAATAAAGACATTTTATTAATGGAATCGTTGATAAGCACAGAATCAGGACTGTGTTTCAGTTCTTTGCAACGGTGCCAACCATTATTGTCCATCTTTTCCCAAACAATATCAACGTATGGATGTCTATAACGGTAGTGCCCATAAACCTCCATATTAAAACCGCCAACAACCTCAAGACCGTAAATACGTGCTTTGACTTTTGAATTCGGATTAAAAGTAATAGTAATACCTTCTATAGAATAATAATTACCCTCAAACGATTTATCAGTCAGAGCGTCACGATATTTGTTGCAAGAAATGATTAAGAAAATGCCCAAGCCAAACAATATCAACAAGATTCTTTTCATAATTATCAAGCTTGAACAGAAATTTGTGCGGGTAAAGGGACTCGAACCCCCACGACTTACGTCACCAGATCCTAAGTCTGGCGCGGCTACCAATTACGCCATACCCGCAAACGCGGATGCAAAGGTAATTTATTTCTTCAGAATGACAAATTGTGTAAATTTGTGCAGTTAACAACCTTACGTTTGAATCCAAGATGAAAAAGTTATTCAGAACAAAGAGAAGAAAGATACTGACGGCCCTCCTGGGAATTCTTGGAATCAGTTCTCTTATGGGTTGCGGTATGTATGGAAGCCCTTATGCCAAAATAAAAATAAGAGCAAACGTTGTGGATGAGAGCAATAACCCGGTTCCGGGGATAAAGTTGGAATTGAAAGATTTAAACCAAAACCTCAGGCTTTGGGAGATTACCACAGATAATAACGGAGAGTTCAAGAAGGACTTTACTGGTCTTAATTGGCGTCTTGAGGAGGGTGCCAATGTAGTCTTTTATGAGAAAAACAATAGGTCTGTTGCTGATAAGTATGTAGATGATTCTCTGAGAGTTATCAATAAAAAAACTAAATCCGGCGGTAAGATGAAAAATTCCTGGTATGAAGGCACATACCGCATGGAATTTACCATGAAACTTAGAAGAAAATGAGAGGTTTACCGTTTAAAACTTGGCTGGCCTGTGAGATAGAACGGAAAGTCAGGCACTTGGATATAAAAGAGCACAAACTCAAACAGCTCTTCTGGGAGTGCACTCTTTCCTGTAATCTCAACTGCCGTCACTGCGGAAGTGACTGCAAGAACCTGCCTGCGTCTGCAGCTATGAAGAGAGAGGATTTCTTAAAAGTCCTTGACTCCGTAAAGGCTTACAGCCAGAAAGTTGGAGATGATATAGGGAGCATTTTGGTAATCCTTACCGGAGGAGAACCGCTTATGCGTCCGGACTTGGAGGAGTGTGGAAGAGAGATAATCAAAAGAGGCTTCCCTTGGGGAATGGTAACCAATGGATATGCAATGACTCCCGAAAAATTCAAAAGGCTGCTTGCCGCGGGATTGCACTCAATGACAGTAAGTTTGGATGGTCTTAAGGAATCTCACGATTGGATGAGAGGAAGAGCCGGAAGTTTTGAAAGAGCACTTTCTGCCATTAAACTGGCCGTCAAAACAGACTTGGCGTTTGATGTGGTCACTTGCGTTAATCAACGTAACTATACAGAACTTGAGCAGATTAAGGAACTATTAATCTCTATAGGTCTTAAGAGTTGGAGACTCTTTACAGTTTTTCCTTCCGGCAGAGCGGAGAATGATCCAATGTTACAACTTGATAATGAGCGTTTCCGCGGTGTAATGAACTTCATTGAAGAAACAAGGAAAGAGGGACGGATACAAACAAGTTATGCCTGTGAAGGATTCCTGGGTCCTTTGGAGGGCAGAGTCCGCAATAACCTTTTCAGATGCCATGCAGGAATTAACGTCGGTTCTGTTCTCAGTGACGGATCCATCTCTGCATGTGTAAGTATCAGAGCGGATTACAATCAGGGGAATATCTACAAGGATGACTTTATGGAGGTATGGAACAACCGGTTCCAGCCATACAGAGACCGCTCCTGGATGAAGAAAGATGAGTGCGATAATTGCAAGTTCTTCCGTTACTGCGAGGGAGGTGGAATGCACTTAAGAAATTCAGACGGCTCCCTTAAGTTCTGCCATCTGGATAGACTCAAATAGCACTCCTTGGAAACAGTTAAATAGCTTTTTTTACTACCTTTGTTTCAAGGTACAATCATTTGTACTGTTTTACGTTCTATCATACTTGTTAGAGACTTCTTAGAGGCGAATAGATTCGAGGGGGTTACTGACAGCTGATAATTAGTGTAGTTAAAAAATGAAGGGTATGAAGTATTGGTTGGTCACAACAGAGCATCTGAAAGAGAGACTCTTATTCAATGACTCAGATGATTTCAAAGCGGGAATGAACTATGTTGCTCTATGTTCACAGTTGCCGCGTATTAAGATTATGGCTTTCATTCTTATGTCAAATCACATTCATTTTATTCTGGAGTGTGAATTGGCTGATGCAGAGGCCTTTGTGCTGAAGTTCAAAAAGTTGTATTCTCAGTATTACAGTCATAAGTATTCTTACAAGGAGCTACTGAGGAAATGTATGGTAGATTTTAAGGAGGTTTATTTAAACGATGATTCCTTCATAAATGCCGTAGCATACGTGCAGATGAACAGCGTTGCTGCAAATTTGGTATTTGATTCATTCTCTTATCAGTGGGGTACCGGCAGCTCTTTCTTTGGAGAAAAACCGCTTAACATCAGACTTTTAGGAGACCTTTCCGCAAGAAAAAGAGCGGTTATAATGCATAGCCGAGAACCATTGCCTTCACATTTTTGGGTTCATGAGGATGGGTATATTCTCCCCTCTTCATACGTAGACGTAAGGTTTGTAGAATCTGTTTTTAAGACTCCGAACAGAATGCGCTTCTTCCTTAACAAATCATCCAAGGCCAAAATTGCACAAAACAGAAACACCGAGTTACCAACATTCAATGACCAATTTTTAGTATCAGCAGTTTCTGTATTGTGTAAGTCTGTCTTTAAAACTCAGTCTGTTGAGGAGCTGACGGAGAACCAGATGGCCGAGTTAGTGAAACAGCTGCGCTACAGATTTTCTGCCGGAATCAATCAAATCTCCCGTGTGCTCAACCTCCCTTTGGAAAGAACTTCTCTTATTCTCGATAGTTTTAGAGGTTGAAAGTGTGCAAGGTGGTGCTGAAAGTGGGACACCTTGCACGTTTTTGGGGGTATAATGTGCAAGGTGGTGCTGAAAGTGGGACACCTTGCACGTTTTTGGGGGTATAATGTGCAAGGTGGTGCTGAAAGTGGGACACCTTGCACACTTTTGCCTGATTGGTAGCGGGCTGGCGCTTGGGGCACAGTGAAGTAGCGGGCTGGCGCTTATGGGCACAGTGAAATAGCGGGCGCTCCCCTATGGGCGTTGGGAGAAGTCGTAGACTTTGATCTCGGAGATTGGATTAGAGGTGTAAGGGACAAACCTCTCCTTTGGCGTGGCAATCAGGCGGATGTTCTTTACGCGGTTGTCTGCCTTCTCGTCTATAACATAATTGCCTGTCTCTTCACCGTTCTGATCTTTTTCCGTAACAAAGCGGCCGTCCGTTAAGAGATTGATATTGCAGATGTTAATGTAGTATGGATGCTCGTTGTAATCAATATCGTAGGAGTGTTCAATCAACTGGAAGAGCTGAGGCTCAATGCTGTACCTGTCAACCGCATACTCCTGAACGAATCCGTCTGCAAAAGTAACTATGACATAGACTACAAAGTTCTTTGGATTATTTGAAACCCAGGTAGGAACCTTCTTAAGACGTCTCTGCTTATCCATAAAGGAGATATCTGTAACGGTCATTGGCTTAGGAAAATAGATATCTACCGTATCTTTCTTTGCAACAACCCCGTAGTTGGCTCCGGAAATCCTGAATTTTTCTACCGGTACCCAAGTCTCCTTAACCGGTGAGACTCCGTACCCTTCCCTCTTGTCAAAGCTGATTTTAAGTTCTTTAGCGGTAGAGAAATCAAAGTCTTTGATGGTGTAATACCAAGTTTTACCCTCTCTCTTAAATCCTTCCCAACTGATGCTTGGACTTTTGTCTATATCTGCATCGTCTGTAAAATACCTCTCAGTACGCCAACATATATCCGGAGGAAGAGCAGAACCGTCTACAACTACCTCTAATTGTGCAGTTTTACCGTTGCCCCAATGCTTTGCAGGTTGGAAATCATATTTAATGGAACCGTTAGATGTAGTATATCTCTGAATGAAGGAATAGGGATATGCCGGCGTGTAGTTTGAATTATAGACGGAGTACTTAACTCTCAGGTTTACAACAGCGTTTGCAGGAACAGTGAACTTGGTGTAGGTCCAAAGTCTGGACTCTGCCCAAACTGAGACGGAATCCTCCATAGCTTCATCATACTCTTGGTGCCAAGGAGTTACCGCCTGGTGAGCGGAGTGCCACTGCAAGAGGCTGTCATTGAGGAAGAACTGAACGTCTTTAACATTGCCGTCCCACCATCCGCACTCATAGATAGACTCATTCCAATCGTCACCTACAAAACCGCTCTTTTCTTTAGGAGTACCAACGTAATCTATAGGGAAGCCGTAGTCTATATCCTTTATCTCTTTTGAGGAGTTGTTCTTAAGGGTGTAATCTACTATTACTGTGGTATATGGAATGCCCAATTGGAATACAAGTTTCTCCTTTACTATGGCAACATCTTTTATTGTACGCGGAATTGGATTGCAGGAACGCGTTACAGATGAGAAACATACAACAGGGTCTCCGTTGGCGGAAGCACTCAGCGGCAGAACCACTGCAAACACCACAAGAAGCAATATTTTCCTCATATTCAATACTTTTTTATAGCTAATCTTTTCTCTTCGCGATAGTTAAGCTTTACTCCTCTTTGCGGACAAGGTGGAGGGAGCCGCCTTTGCCTGTAAGCTCCAGCTTTTTACCGGAAGCATCTATATTGGTGGCGTATGAAACCTTTTTGTTCATACTTATCTGAGCCTTAATCTGCTCCTTTACTTCATCAGATAAGAGGTTATTAATGAAAGACTTAACGGAATCTGCCATCTCCTCTTTGTAGGAAATGCCGCTCTGGTCTACATCAAATTTCATGGCCTCATTGTTAGGAGTTAAGATGAGAGAATCTTTCTTTATCTCCCACTTACCCGGAATAAAGTACTGCTGAACAAGTTTGCCGGCAAAGACAGAGCCTGAGAGTGTGTTGTTTATTTTATACTCAAAGGTGTGGTCTTTGTTGAAGGTCACCTCCAGAGAGTAGTTCTCTGCAGAGAGGGCAGTCCAGATTCCTTCAACCTCTTTTGGCGTAGCCTTGTGAACGTTTTTGATGTTCTTCTCCTCAAATTCCTTAAGCTCTTTATCTGTAATGTTCATAAGGAACTTGTTAGACTCGTTGAGTTCTATACACTTATCCAATACGTAGTTATAGAGATACTTACGCATCTCTACGTAGTCTATGTAAATCTTTGTACGTATATCTGAAAGTTTCTCTGAACAGAGCTTATAGAAACTGCCCTCATCAAAGAGAGCGTCAGATGCCATAACAATCTTGTAGGTCTCCTCATCTGTAAGAGGTTTTTTGAAGTAGACCCAATCCGTCATCTGATCAATAAGCATAGAGCGGAGATCATAGCACTTCTGAACGTTCTTTATAAAGGTCATATCATCCAGAGTGTTCCAGGAATCCTGGCTGCTGTTAAAGATAGACTCATTGGAACGGTCAAATCTCAGATCTGGGTTCAGAATGTTAGGAATCAGGTAGTTAATAAAGGAGATAAGGGTATCTCTTGAGATACTCTTTATGTTATCTTTATGGTCTAAGACATATCTGGCACTCTCCCATCCGCTCTCCTCCGTCTTAAGAATATCTCTAATGGTATTTATTGTCTGGTCAATATCATGAATAACCATCATTGAAACCTGACGACGCTCCTCTGCCTCCTGTTTTTTGCTTATAAGATGTGAGACACCAAAGGTGAGCAAAATAGAGATAACAGTTGCCAATATGGTTATCAGCAACTGTTTAGCCAAATCTGAAGATGAGAACTTTGACATCTGAACTCTCTTACTGCGCTTCCGAGCCTATTACGGTAACAACAACGTTCATTGCATTGCCAAACGGATCTGCAGCACGCAGTGTAGACATTCCGTCACTCTTTGCAGAAATCTGAAGTACCTGGCTTGCAGAAGTTGTAGCACTGGTTGTGCTGTAGTTGTAACCAGCTTTGGTAGGAGGTACAACGCCAACACCCTTTGCAACAGCCGTCAGTGAGAGTTCTGCAGAACCTGTAGCGGTCCACTTAACTGAACCGTTGAACGGAGTTTTGCTTGAGGAAGCACCAATGTAAATCCTTATGGTACTGCCTGAGGCAATAGTAAAGCCGTTCATATTCACCGTGGTACCGTTCTCCATAAACATACGCGCGTTAATGGTCTGGAAGGTCTCATCTTGTTCTACCTCTCCGCCTGATTTGCTCTTGGAACAGGAGATGACAATCAATGGCAACGCCAAAATTGCCATGAACTTGAAAAGGGTTGCAAATTTTCTCATAACAATAATTATATCTCTTACCGTAATAACGCAAAAAGCGTGCTACCGGTTAATATTTATCTTCAATCTCGTCTTCTTTGTTCTCTATGTAATCCTTAAAGCGCTCTCTAACGCTCTTAGGCAGAGAGTTATCTGCCATCACCTTCTTCTCAATGCTCCACAGATGATCTTCAATCTGCTTAGCCTTGCTCTTGTTGCGGTTCTTAAGCGCTCTGTCATACTGAGCTAAAAGGCCGTGAATTCCGTGAAATTCCAAAAGCTCACTCAACGTGCTTGGCTTCTTGTTATCTGCCTGTTGCTTTTGTGGAGACTCCGGAGCGGAGAGGTTCTTATCTGACTCCATTACGTTGAAAACCATTCTCACGCCCTTGGTCTTATTAAGCAGATCCTTAGCCTCGTTGTATGAGAAATCTTTCTTGCCATCCTCTCCAACAGAGAAGACAATGGTATTCTCCACGCTGTTGCCTGAGTTGTAGACAGGTACAATGTTATCCAAATCTTCTGCCTTTAGAACAAATCCGTCTCTGATTCTTATTCCCCTGTCATCTAAAAGGTTCATCTCCATATCCATAGAGCCTATAAGGCCGGAAGCCTCTTTTCTTACCGGCACAACTCCCTGAATCATCCACTTTGAAGGATCATCCGGGTCCTGTGCTGTAAAGAGCTTAACATCAGCGCCTAAACTGAATGAAGCAAAAGCGTTGCCTGCAAATTCAACTGTATTTTTAGGAACATAAAGTTCTACAGGCTTCTTATCAACGCAAGATGCGGTACTTATTGCAACTGCAAGAATTAAAAGTAGTTTTTTCATATCGCGATAGATTTTTGTCTTAAGAGAGCAAATTCTTTACAACCGTAGAGATGGTTCGACCGTCTGCAGCGCCTGCCAGCGCCTTTGTTGCAAGCCCCATAACCTTTCCCATATCTTTGATGGAGGAGGCACCAACCTGTGCAATTATCTCCTTTATTTTTGCCTCAACTTCCTCAACCGGAAGTTGCTTTGGAAGATACTTCTCCATAACGGCAGCCTCTGCCAACTCGTTATCTGCAAGCTCTTTATGGTTTGCCGCAACATACTGTTCTGCTGCCTCTTTACGCTGTTTTACAAGTTTCTGAATCATCTTCAGAATGTCTGCATCCGTAACCTCTTTGCTTCCGCCCTCAGATGTTTTAAAGAGAAGAATCTCACCCTTGATTGCTCTTACAGCATTCATTGCTACGGTATCCTTGGCCTTCATTGCAGCCTTGATATCCTCTTGAATTTGTTGTTCCAGTGCCATAACCACATTATTTAGCTCTCTGCAAATTTAATAAATATTACTATATTTGTGAAGGTGCTTAACGAGGAAGAGTATGCTAAAAGTAAATATCTACGAATACGACTCCCCTTGCGGGACACTCCTTCTTGCGGTAAAGAGAGGCAAACTCTGCCTCTGCTCCTGGAAGGGAAGCAAAAGAACAGATGCCGCCATGGCCAGACTCTCCAAACTTTTAAACGTGGAGTTTGTCTTTCCGGAAGAGAAGGAGAAAAAGCCTTCATCCAAAACCATTACGCTGGCTATTAAGCAGTTGAACCAGTATTTCTCCAAGAGGAGAAAGAGTTTCAACGTTCCTTACCTTGAGATGGGAACAGAGTTCCAGAAAAAGGTGTGGAACAATCTTAAAGACGTACCTTACGGCAAGACAACCTCTTACGCAGATATAGCAAAAGAGATTGAGGAGCCTGAGGCAATAAGGGCGGTGGCCAACGTATGCGGAGACAATGCACTCTCTCTTATTATCCCTTGCCACAGGGCAATTGGAAGTGACGGATCCTTAGTGGGTTACGCCGGAGGTCTTCCGGTTAAGAGGTTCCTTATAGATATGGAGAGCACCCAGCAGAGTCTGCCGTTCAAAGATCCCGTTAAGAAAAAATCTGTAAAACCTAAATCTAAAGTTAAATAGTTCATGAGTAGTAAATCCACCCTCTCCGATCTCTGGAAAAAGGAAGACTGGCTGGCCGTCTGGATTGGAGTAGTTCTCATTGTTGTTGCGGCATTTGCCGTTCTCACTAAAGCATTTGATTTTTCAGCACTTAAATTCTCCACCTGGCATCTCTGGGAAGGAGTAGCAGAAAAGAAGAGTCTGCTGGGGCAGATGGACGGCGCCTTCTGGATTAAGCTTGCCCGTACGTTTTTGGTTCTGGCCTTTTTGTTTGCCATTGGCATAAAGCTTCAGGGAGAGAGAGTAACAAAGTTCTTTGGAGCCTTTTTAGGACTCTTCATACTGGCTGTGATTGTAAGAATCATAAGCGCGGAGTTCACATTCAACAGATATTTGGAGTGGGCTTTCTGGGCTTTGATTGTGGGACTTCTAATTTCCAACACCGTGGGTGTTCCGCAGTGGCTCAAGCCGGCAATCAGAACAGAGTTCTACATTAAGACTGGATTGGTTGTAATGGGATTTTCCGTGCTCTTTTCTAACATTGCAAAGTTTGGACTCTACGGTCTTGGAATTGCCTGGATTGTTACCCCTATTGTAATCCTCTTTATGTGGTGGCTGGGAACCAAAATCTTTAAGATTGAAAACAAGCCTTTGGTAATTACAATGGCCTCAGCAACAAGTGTCTGCGGAACATCCGCAGCCATTGCTACGGGTGCTGCGGCAAAGGCCAAGAAGGATGACCTCTCAATTGCAATCTCCATCTCCATAATCTTTACCATTCTGATGATGGTCTTTGAACCTATGATAATCCGCTGGGTTGGAATGAGTCAGATTATGGGAGGTTCTCTAATTGGAGGAACGGTAGATTCCACCGGAGCGGTTGTGCTTGCAGGTAACGCATTGGGACCGGAGGCGGAACAGGCTGCCGTTCTGGTTAAATCCATTCAGAACATACTCATTGGATTCATAGCCTTCTTTGTTGCACTCTTCTTTGCCACAAAGGTAGACCGCGTTGGAACCCAGAGGGTTGGAGCAAGTGAAATCTGGCACCGTTTCCCTAAGTTCATTATAGGATTCTTTGCAGCCTCACTTGTTGCCTCATTTATAATTCTTCCGCTCTACGGAAGTGATAACGTAAGTGCAATAAACAAGACTCTGGATCAATACAAGAACTGGGCTTTTGTGCTGGCTTTCACAAGCATAGGATTGGATACCAACTTTAAGGAGATTATTAAGAAGATGCAGGGCGGTAAGGTTCTCTGGCTCTATGTCATTGGACAGTTATTCAACATTGCCCTCACATTCTTTGCAGTTTGGATGCTGCTCTCCGGCAGGTTCCTCCCTGTTCCAAAACTGGATGACTACGGCAGCAAAAAGGTTGAGCCTAAGGTTGTTCCGGCTCCTCAGCCTGCAAAGACAGCCCTTAACTCCACTTACTATCTGGGCAAATTTTAGGTATGAATCCTAAAACCGAGAAGATAATCATAAGGGCGGTAACTGTCATAATGATAGTTGCCGTCCTTGTTTGTGTACTCTGGATTATGGCTTTCCGCCTGGGTCTTGCAGAGAAATATGACTTTGGCGCGGGGGCCTATTACTATGCAGATATTCCTGATTACGATAAAGTTATAGGAGAAAGCTCCTACAAGCCCCCCATCCCTTTCTGGATTTACCTCCTTCTCTTTTTTGGATGGGGATGGATTATGTGGAGAATCTGGTCTCTGATGGAGAGAAAAAAGTAAACGGACAAGTGAAAAATTGATTACTTTTGTCCGAATAGTAGATTATGAGCAAAAAAGTTATACTTACCGGAGACCGCCCTACCGGCCGTCTTCACATAGGCCACTATGTTGGCTCCCTAAGAGGAAGGGTTGAACTTCAGAATGAGGCAGACTATGAGAAAATGTTTGTTTTCATAGCAGATGCACAGGCACTTACAGACAACTTTGACAATCCGGAGAAGGTTCGTCAGAATATTGTGGAGGTGGCGCTGGATTACCTCTCCGTAGGATTGGATCCTAATAAAGTTACCATATTCGTTCAGAGTATGATTCCTGAACTTACGGAACTTACCTTCTTCTATATGAACCTTGTAACGGTTGCAAGACTGCAGAGAAACCCAACCGTTAAGACAGAGATTGCAATGAGGGGGTTCAGCAAGGAGGCTGAAGATGGGCAGGAGAAGGTATTCGGAAGCGGACTTCCGGTAGGATTTTTCACCTACCCTATCTCACAGGCAGCTGATATTACGGCGTTTAAGGCAACCACCGTTCCGGCCGGAGAGGATCAGAAACCTATGATTGAGCAGACCGTGGAGATTGTACGCAAGTTCAACTCCATTTACGGTGAGACTCTGGTAGAGCCGCAAATTCTTCTCCCAAAGAACAGTGCCTGCCTCCGTCTTCCGGGTATAGACGGCAAGGCCAAGATGAGCAAATCTCTGGGCAATTGCATCTACCTTTCAGAGACTGCAGATGAACTCAACAAGAAGGTAATGAGTATGTATACAGATCCGCATCACATAAGCATAAATGATCCGGGCCACATTGAGGGCAACACCGTATTTACCTATCTTGATGCGTTTTGCAAGGATGAGCACTTTGCTCTCTACCTGCCGGATTATGCTAACCTTGATGAACTCAAGGCTCACTATCAGAGGGGCGGATTGGGAGACGTTAAGATTAAGAAGTTCCTCTCAAAGATTCTGAATGAGGAGTTTGAACCAATAAGAGCAAGACGCAAGGAGTTTGAAAAGGATATTCCTGCAGTTTACGATATGCTCAAAAAAGGCAGCCAGACGGCAAGAGAGGTTGCTGCAAAGACCATGAGTGAAGTTAAGAACGCAATGAAAATCAACTACTTTGATGATGCGGCTCTGATTGCTTCACAGGCGGAGAAATTCAGCAGATAACAAAAATGGCACTTCTTCAAATAGAGGATCTTTCTTTGGGGTATGGCTCAAAAACCATATTCAAGGATATCAACGCCTCTGAAGAAGAGGGGTGTCTGATTGCTCTTTTGGGTTCCAACGGCAGAGGTAAATCTACGCTGCTGAGGACCATAGCCCGCCTGGAGGAGATATATGAACCTTCAAAAGGAAAGATTCTCTACAACGGAAAGGAGGCCTCCTGTTACTCCAAAAAGGAGATGAGCCGGATGGTCTCATTCGTCAGCCCTGTAACGGAGAGAGCCCCCTATCTGAAGGTAAAAGACCTGGTCTCCATAAACACTTACTACAGAACAGATTGGATGGGATCCATAAATAAGAGTGAAGAGGAGAAAATACTCAAAGCTCTTAAGATGGTTGGACTGGAGGGGTTTGAAGAGAGGGAGTGTACCAGCCTTAGTGACGGTGAGTTCCAGCGTGCCACCATTGCCGGTGCAATTGTTCAGGACAGCCGCATCATCCTTTTGGACGAGCCCACCGCCTTTTTGGATATAGCAAACAAATACCTCATAACCGGGCTGTTAAAAACTATCGCGGAGAAAAAGTTAATAATATTCTCTACTCACGATTTGCAATTGGCGCTGCAAGTATGTGACAGGCTGTGGGTTATGACATCAGAAGGGTTCTTCTGCGGTTCTCCCGCACAGCTTATTGAGAACGGGCAGATTGAGAAGATGTTTGATGTTGAGGGAGTTAGGTTTGACAAAGAGAAACAGAGTTTTGTTCCCACCAAACAATAAAGAGATGGCAAAAATCAGAATTACAAAGGAGTTCAGCTTTGAGGGAGCTCACGCACTCAAGGGGTATGACGGCAAGTGCAGCCACATTCACGGGCACTCTTACCGCCTGGCTGTCACCGTTATGGGTGAACCTATAAAGGAGGAGAACTCTCCCAAAAAGGGAATGGTAATTGACTTTACAGACCTTAAGAAGATTGTCTCTGAAAAGATTATAGAGAAGCTGGATCATGCGCTTATTCTTGTAAAGGGTGCGGAACTCACGGAGGAGATTACCAGGTTTTACGGCAATACGGTAACGGTTGATTTTCAGCCTACAAGCGAGATGCTTACCATTCACTTTGCAAAGATTCTGAAGGAGGCTCTGCCAAAGAGTGTGACTTTGGTATCTGTGCGTCTGTGGGAGACGGAGAAGAACTATGCGGAGTGGAGAGAGGAAGATAACCAATGAACAGGATATTCCTTATAGACGGACACGCGCAAATCTTTAGGATGTATTACGCCTTTATGCGCCATCCCCTTATAAATTCCAAGGGGATAGATACTTCCATACTCTACGGCTTTACAAAGATGGTGCTGGAACTCATTGCAAAAGAGAACCCTACCCACCTGGCCGTGGCCTTTGATCTGCATGCGGAGACTTTCCGTCATAAGGTTTACAAGGAGTACAAAGCCAACCGTCCGCCGGCTCCGGAACTTGTGGTAGATGCGCTGGAACCGCTTAAGGAGATTCTCAAAGCGCTGAACATTCCGGCAATCGGCATTGAGGGAGTGGAAGCAGACGATGTTATTGGCTCTATGGCAAAGCAGTGGTCTTCAGAGAGTTCAAAGGTCTATATGGTTACTCCCGATAAAGATTACGGGCAGGTTGTAGATGACAACATCTTCCAGTACAAGTTCTCCAAAGGCAACAGCGGAGAGGTGGAGATTATTGGCAAAAAGGAACTATGCTCCCAGTACGGAATCTGTGACCCTAAGAGCGTTATAGATATTCTCACAATTTGGGGAGACGCATCGGATAACATTCCGGGTGTTAAGGGAATAGGAGAGGTTGGCGCCAAGAAACTTATTGGAGAGTATCAGACTCTGGATAACCTTCTTAATCACCTTAAGGAGCTTCCGGCAAAGCAGCAGGAGAAGATTGAGGCAGCAAAGGAGCATCTGAATATGAGCCGTTTCCTTGTTACCATTAAGACAGACATAGATCTTCCGCTCTCTTTGGATGACATCAAAATTTCTCCTGCAAACAAGGAACAGGTAGATGCTGTCTTTGGAAAATACGAGTTCTCCTCCCTTAAGAAGATGATTAAGGAGTTCAAAACTGAGGAGGCGGTAAATGATTTTCCTGCAGACGATTACCCTACTGAGGGAAACTACTTTAACAGTTACGCTCCCGTTCAGGAGAATAAGAGAGAAGAGGCGGGAATGCCAAAAATCAAGTTTGTATCTAAGGAGATTTTTGAGAGCGCGGTTAAAAAGAACAACACTCTTGCAATGGCACTCCCAACTGACGGTGAGGAAGTTATACTGTGCACTACAGATTCGGATTCAACTCTTAAGGAGCCAAAGGGGCTGGCACTTCTAATCAAACCTAATGAGTGCCTGAGCCTTGTAATCAATCCCAAAATCATTAAGACCGGCTTCTCCTTAAAGGAGATAATAAGGCATATATCAAAGAGTTACACCGGCAATTTGGATGTTGCAAAGATTCTCTCTGAGGAGGAACTTTATGACATTCAACTGCTCCATTATCTGATTAATCCGGAGGTAAGCCACTCCCCTGCCTTCATCATAAAAGAGAGGTTTGGATTGGAACTTTCTACGGAGAACCCAGAGGAGAAAGAGAGTGATTTGTTCTCATCTGTAGAAAGAGATTTGGAGAAAGAGGCGGAGGAGAGAGCAAAGGAGGCACTGCTCAGTATCTACCTTAAAGAGAGGCTCTTAAAGGAGATCCCAAAGGCGGAACTCTACAGAGATATTGAGATGCCGCTTGAGGGAATTCTTGCAAAGATGGAACTTACTGGAGTTAAGATAGATACTGCCCAGCTTAAAGAGTACAGCAAAGAACTAACTCAGCAAATGAATGAGATTGAGGCTAATGCAAAGGCTCTGGCAGAAGATCCCAACATCAACCTCTCCTCTCCAAAGCAGATTGGACAGCTGCTCTTTGAAAAACTCAAGGTGAGTGACTCCGTTAAGAAAAGTGCCAAAGGCAGTTACCCTACAGATGAGCAGACGCTCCGCTCTCTCTACTACGCTCATCCTCTCATTGGAGAGATTCTGGAGTACCGCAACCTGAAGAAACTTCTTTCTACCTACATAGATGCCTTCCCTCAGCTTATAGACCCGGAAGACGGCAAGATACACACCACTTTCAATCAAGCACTTACAGCAACGGGCAGGCTCTCTTCCAACAACCCTAACCTGCAGAACATCCCAATCCGTACAGAGAGAGGAAGGGAGATTCGCAAGGCCTTTATTCCATCTACAGAGAACGGCTACATTGTCTCTGCAGATTACTCCCAGATAGAGCTCCGCCTTATGGCGCACCTAAGCCGGGATGAGCATCTTATTGCGGCATTCAACTCCGGCCAGGATGTTCACAAGGCCACTGCGGCAAGGCTCTTTGGCGTTGATATTAATGATGTTACAGAAGATCAGAGAAGGAAGGCAAAGACCGTAAACTTTGGAATCATTTACGGCATCTCCTCCTTTGGCCTGTCTGAGAGAATGGAGATTGGAGTTAAGGAGGCAAAGAGGTTTATAGAGCAGTATTTTGCTATGTATCCGGGAGTTAGCGCATACATAGCAGACTCCGTGGAGAAGGCAAGAAGGCTGGGTTATGTAGAAACTATCTACGGCAGAAGGCGTTACCTTAAGGATATAAACTCCCGCAACGCCAACGTGCGCAAGTTCAACGAACGCAATGCGGTAAACGCCCCGCTGCAGGGGAGTGCCGCAGATATTATAAAAATTGCAATGGTCAACGTATCAAGGAGATTGGAGAGTGAGAACTTAAAGAGCAGAATGGTTCTTCAGGTTCATGACGAACTTGTCTTTGATGCAACAGAAGATGAGAGGGATATTGTAATGCAGATTGCAAAGGAGGAGATGGAGGCTGTTGCAAATCTTAAAGTCAAACTAACAGCAGAGTGCGGTTATGGCAAAAATTGGTTACAAGCTCACTAATCTCTACATCCGCATGGATGTGCCTCAACTTGTGGAGAGGGCAAAGGCCGGAGAGCAGATGGCCTTCACCTTCCTCTTTGAAAGATACCATAACCAACTTACGGATTACCTTAAGAGACAGTCTGGTACGCTGCTAAAAAACAAGAGCGTGGAGATTGAAGACATCTGCCTGGATACCTTCAACAAGGCCTTCATAAACATTGGTTCATACGATTCCAAGTATATGTTCACCACCTGGCTCTATAAGATTGCAAAGAACTCTCTTACAGATTATTTCCGCCAGACAGCAGGTGAGAGCAACTCCTCCACGGAGTCTTCTGAGGTGAGAAACGTTCACAGCGGAGATACCCCGGAAGACAAACTCATAGAGAACCAGCAGATAGAAAAGACAATGGAGGCGGTGCGCCAACTGCCGGATATCTACAAAGATGTAATGATGCTCTACATTGAGGGCTACGCTTTGGACGATATTGCAGACTCCCTCTCCATCACCCTCTCCAACGCCAAGGTGAGAGTGAAAAGAGGCAAAGACCTCCTTGCAGAAAAACTCTCAGACAGCCCAATAGCACAGAAGAGGGCAAACTCAAAAAAGACCAGATAATGACTCCCAATATTGTTTTCAAATACTTCCCCAATCTCTCTGATATTCAGAGGCAACAGATAGAACGGCTTGCTCCCCTTTACCGAGAGTGGAACGCTAAAATCAACGTTATCAGCCGCAAAGATGAGGACAATATCTACCTCCACCACATACTCCACTCTCTTGCCATTGCAAAGTATTTGAATTCTTTCCTTCCTACTCTCGATAGTTCTAACGCCAATGGCGTTACCGTTATGGATGTAGGCTGCGGCGGCGGATTCCCCGGCATACCGCTGGCAATCCTCTACCCAAAGACAAACTTCATTCTGGCAGATTCTATCGGGAAGAAGATAAAAGTTGCTCAAAGTATTGCAGAAGAGATTGGCCTTAAGAATGTTACAGCCCTTCACGGCCGTGCAGAAGAGGTCAACCTGAAAGAGTATACCCCAACGGGCAAGGTAGATTTGGTTGTCTCCAGGGCCGTCACCTCCCTTGTCAACTTTATCCCTTGGGTTAAAGGCAAATACACCAAGGGCATCATCTGCCTTAAGGGCGGAGATATTAAATCTGAAATAGATGAGTGCGTTAAACGCCTGCACATTTCCCCTTCACACCTCTTTACCAAAGATATAACAGACTGGTTTGAAGAGGATTACTTCCAAGAAAAAAAGGTCCTCTATGTAAATGCGTTATGAAAAGACTCTTAGTTGTAATATTTGCATTGCTTGTTTCAGCGGGCATTTGGGGTCAGACGCCGTTTGCTAAGTATTTGGATCAGGCAAAGGGGGCACCGTTTATTGTGATAGATAAGCCGGCCCTTAAACTTACGCTTGTAGACACAAAGGGGGCTGCCATTAAGGAGTACGGCATCTCTTGCGCTGTGAATTATGGCCCAAAGCAAAAGAAGGGAGACCACAAGACTCCGGAGGGGACCTTTAAGATTACACAGCTGCTTTACGCCAAAGGGCTTTCCCATGACTTTAAAGACGGCAAGGGGCCAATTAAGGATGCTTACGGCCCGTGGTTTCTGCGCCTGAGCGTTCCCGGGTTCATAGATATTGGCATTCACGGCACTCCGTTCCCGGAGAGCATTGGCACACGTGCCACCGAGGGGTGCATAAGGCTTCGTAACGAGGACATTGTAGACCTTAAAGAGCGGGTAAAAGTGGGTACGGTGGTTATTATACTGCCGGACAAGAGCAAATAAAATTTGTATTCTTTAAAATAAATGCTATATTTGCAGCCCAATTGACGAAAATAATAAATAGAAAAAGATATGAAACGTACATTCCAGCCTTCCATCCGCAAAAGACGCAACAAGCATGGCTTCAGAGAGAGAATGAGTACTCCTAACGGAAGAAGAGTTCTTGCAGCACGTCGCAGAAGAGGAAGAAAAAAACTGACAGTTTCTAGTGAGGATAGATTCTAATTACTAGATTCACAAGAATTTAGAAGGAAGGTCATTCTTTTGATCTTCCTTTTTTGTTTTCACAAAGACATATAATGAAAAGATTGTCTGCCTACTCCTCAGAGCCTGTGGCCGCCCGTGGCCTCATGAACGGGTGTCCGGCTTGCCGGACGGGATGGAGCTCCGCGTTAGCGGAGCGGAAGGCGAAAGGAGTACGGCAGACAATCTTTCATTAAAAGGACGAGCCGGTTTCTTTTTTTATATCTTTGTAAAGTTATGGCAAAGGACAATAAGGTTAAATGGTATAAGTCTTGGGGATTCAAGCAGGTAGTGCTGGCTGTTGCGGCAGCGGTAGTTACCGTAATCCTTCTATTTTGGCTGCTTAAATCAGTTACAAGACACGGTAAGAGTCTGGTGGTTCCGGACTTTACAAACATGACAATAAGCGAGGCTCAGAAACTGGCTCGCAAGAACCACGTAAGGATAGATGCCACGGATTCCGTCTATATTCCTCAACTGCATGCAGGACAGGTAATTAAGCAGATTCCGGCTGCGGGAAGCAGGGTGAAGAAGAACCGCAGAATTCTGGTTACCATAAACTCTCTGGTTCCGGTTATGGTAAAGGTTCCTAACGTTGTGGGAGTATCTCTCCGCCAGGCAGAGAGTTCTCTGCACTCCATTGGCCTAAAGATTGGAAAACTCAGGTACGTTTCTGATATAGCAACCAATAACGTATTGGCTCAGAGCTTTAAGGGAGCACCTATTGAGCCTGGGACTTCAATTCCTCAGGAGAGTTATCTGGATTTAACTCTGGGACTCAACTCCTCAGATAACCGCACCAACATTCCTAACCTTATAACCGTACCGTATCATCAGGTACGCAGTGAACTTATCTATCACTCTCTGAATCTTAACAGAATGGTCTTTGACCAGACGGTAAAGACCTACGCAGATACCGTTAACTCAGTGGTTTACCGCCAGGAGCCGGGCCCTACTCTTTCAAGTTCCGTACTTATGGGAACGGGAGTTACAATCTATCTTACTTTGGATAAGAACCTTGCTCAGCATAACAAGCTCAGCGTTAAGGCTCAGGATCCTATTGTGGTGGATACTCTAAAGAGCGAGAAACCTAAAGAGAATACAGAGAGCGTTCAGGATGAGGAGGTTCAGGAGAGCGGAGACGAACCTGTTCTGTAAGGTTTTTGTCTATGGGGGCATCCAAAAAGAAAAACACAGTTAAGAAGCTGGCAGAAAAGCTCAGCGCCTTTGATGCTGCTGCTAAGGGCATTGCAGGCACTGAGGGCTACGGCATTGAGCATGATGATGAAGATGCCGTAAGCTTGAGCGGCGGTGAGGACGGCGTACTGGCTGGTGCTTCAGGCGGCGTGCTTGCAGGGATGGGCGTTTCTGAAGAGCCTGATTTCACAGATGATGAGAACGTAGAGGAACTCTTTGAACACTACAAGTTTGTATCAGACAAGGGGCAATCTATGGTGCGCTTGGATAAGTATATAACATCCAAGATGACAGAGACTTCCCGCAGCCGGGTTCAGATGGCTATTGAGGCGGGTTACGTGAGAGTTAACGGGAATATTGCCAAATCAAACTACAAGGTTAAGCCTCTGGACGAGATATCTCTGGTATTCCCATACGAGAAGAGAGTTAGAGAGATTGGGCCGGAAAACATCCCTATTGATGTGGTTTATGAAGATGATGACGTGCTGGTAATCAATAAGGAAGCGGGCATGGTGGTCCATCCGGGCCACGGCCATTTCTCAGGCACGCTGGTTAATGCGGTTGCATATCATCTGGGAGGAAAGAACGGAATACTGGTTCACAGAATAGATAAAGATACATCCGGCATTCTGGTGATTGCCAAGAATGAAGAGGCACAGATGAAACTGGCCAAGCAGTTCTTTGACCACACCACAAAGAGAAAGTATGTGGCAATTGTATGGGGCAACATTGAAGAGGATGAGGGCACGGTGGATGCCAACATAACTCGCGATGAATCTGATAGAATGCGCTTTACCGTATCTAAAGACTCTAGCAAGGGAAAGCACGCCGTAACCCACTACAGAGTGTTGGAGAGGTTTGGGTATGTAACTGTGGTTGAGTGCATTCTGGAGACGGGCAGAACCCATCAGATAAGAGTGCACATGAAGTATCTGGGCCACCCTCTCTTCAGCGATGAGCGTTACGGAGGAGACAAGATTCTGCAGGGAACCATCTTCACCAAGTATAAACAGTTCATAGAGAACTGCTTTAAGATTCTGCCACGCCAGGGACTTCACGCAAAGACGCTCGGCTTTGTGCACCCTACAACAGGTAAGGAGATGAACTTTGATTCACCCGTTCCTGCAGATATGACTGCCCTTATTAACAAGATGAGGGAGTACACTAAACTCCGAAACGATAAAGCAGAGTAATCAGGGCGTATCTTCCTAGTACGTTGGTTCTTACATCCTGGTAATAGTTTTCCGCAGTGGTTCTGTTTATTGCCTTTGAAGATTTTAAGATATCGTAAACCTTAAACTTTAAGGTCATCCTCTTTTTGTAGAATGTCTTGGAAAGCGAGCAGTTCCAAACTGTTTGGGAGTTGCCGTAATCATTGTCGTAACCCCAGAAAAACCTGTGAGTTACGTCTGTTGTAATGTTCCAGGTTTTAAGGAAGGTCCAGTTAACGCTGGCCCCCACTCTGTTGTTCCAGGTGGAGATGTCATCCAAAGAGGAGAGAGAGTACCAGGCGTTGCGGTATGAGAGAGCACAGCTGGCGGCAACCTCCAGATCATCAATTCTGTAGGAGAATCTCTGATTTACGGTGAGGTTGAGGTTGGTGGTAACGTTCTCCTTAAACTCCCCATCCTCAAGTATATAACTTATGCCGTTGCTCAGGGCGGCCCTTGTCCAAAGGTTGTAGAAAAAGTCCGTCTGGCCTAAACGGCTGTTTAGCATCGCTCTTAGATCTGCGCTGTAAACCCCTCTGTCTGAGTTGATATAACGGCGTACCTGCACTCCGTCTTCCGTGTAACTCTTGCGATTGATTATGCTGTTGGTGGTGTAACGGCCGCGGAAACTTATGCTGAACCAGCGGAAACGATTTCTCTTTCCGCTGCGGTACTCCATATCCAAATTGTGTGTAAATGAAGGATTTAACTTATCATTACCCACCTGGATAATAAGAGGGTTGGAGTTATCTACCAGCGGAAGAAGTTGGTTGAGCGTTGGCTGCTTGGTAGTTCCGCGGTAAGTAATCTTAAGGTATCTTGTATCTGTAAACTTGTAGATAAATCTTGCGGTAGGAGCAAAGTTGCCCAGAGAGTATGTGGTATCCTTATCCCTTCCTTTGCTCTCAGTCTTAGAGGGTTGGTAAGAGACGCCCAGCATAAAGTTGTACTTTTTCTCCTGCTTGCGAAAGGAGAGTTCATACCGCTGGTTGGTAAAATCTCCAAAGTAATCTCTTGTAAGTTCCTCATCCGGAATATCATACCTCTGTGTCTCCTTGTCATAATCATACGTATTACGCAGAGTGTTGGAGTGATTTACAGCATAACGATATGCAAACTGAATAAAGTAGTTCTTTCCAAGAGGTTCTGTATAAGTGATATATGCGGAGTATGCGTTGCTTCTGTTGTTACGGTGATAGAACTGGTCTATCTCCTTGGTTCTGTTTACCGCATTGTTTTTGAAGTAATTGGTAGCACTTTGGTTATAACCGTCCACGCTGTTGGTAGAGAAATTGTAGGCTAGAACCAGAGCCATAGTGCGGCCCGGCTTTCCAAGTTTCTGACGGTAGATAAAGGTTGCTCCCGCCTTAAGGGATCTGTTATCTCCAAAGGAAGAACTCCAGCCCTTATTGGTTGAATCCGAGTTTCTTAGAGTGGTAAAGAGACGCTCTCTGGAGAAACTGCCACTGCCCACCTGAAGGGTAGGCCTCAGAGTGAAAGAGGTGTTATCCGTTGGAGAGTAGGTTGTCTCTCCGTTGTATCTGTGACCACGCACCTTATTCTTGTTGAGGTTGGAGGAGTTGCTATACTGGGTTACATCATCGCTGATGGTGGAAACACGCTCAATGCTCTGCTCAATGCGCTGATCTGAAGAGGAATAGAGGTAACTGTTGTGGCTCTTAAGCTTTTTGTTGCGGCTCTCGTAGTTATAGTTGACTCCCCCCATCCGGCTGGTTGTAATGCCGCTGCCGGTTGCAGTGTTGCCCACCATTTGGGTGAGCATATCCATCGCCAGATCTTTAAAGCCGCTGTTGTTTGTGTTGTTGGCATTTGCAAGAAGACTGAGCTGAGAGGTGTTGGTAAATCTTCCCGCAAGAGCCGCCCCCTCATAGCGTTTGTCTGTTCCGTAAGAGCCGCCTATGTTGCCAAACCAGCCGTCAAAGATACCGCTCTTAAGGCTCAGATCCAGAACGGTTTCCTCCTGTCCGTCATCTATTCCGGTAAAGCGTGCCTCGTCACTTTGGCGGTCCAGAAGACGAATCTTCTCCACAATCTTTGCCGGGATATTTTTGGAGGCCAGCGTAGGGTCATCCATAAAGAAGATCTTACCGTCTATCATAATCTTGGTAATCTCCTTTCCGTCTACCGTTATCTTGCCGTCTTCAATCTCCGCACCCGGCAGTTTTTTAATAAGGTCCTCCAGCATATCGGACTCCTCCGTCTTAAAGGCGTTGGCGTTGTACTCAATGGTATCCTGCTTTATAAGCATCTGATTTCCAACGGCGCTGACCGTTATAGCATCCAGCATGTTGTTTGAGGAGAGCAGCACCTCTCCTATATCGTTTGCTCCGCGATGGATATCAAAACTGAAACTCTTGCTGCGGTATCCTATGAAATCAATTTTAACCTCCGCCCTACCGATTGGAACCTTTTTCAGAACGGCAACACCGCTGCTGTCCGTAAGGGTGTAACGGGGATTGCTCTCCCCTATGTACTTGACGGAGAAGGTTGCCAGTTCCACCGGAGTACGGGAAGTGCTGTCCAAAACCCTTACGCTTAGAGAGTTCTGAGCATATAAGAAGTTTCCCCGGCCACTCAGAAGTAAGACCAGGGAGACTAAGGTAACTTGTAATATCTTTATTCTGAAGCTTTTCAACGCTTATCTTCTTCCGCCGCCCGGACGTCCGCCTCCTGGAGGAGGGCCCATAAATCCGCCGCCTCGTCTTGCATCACGCATGCTCTTTCCTCCAAACGAACCGAATCTGAAGGTAAGGGTGAACATAAGGTAACGTCCTAACGTATTGTTTGTTACATCCTCAAAGTAGTTCTCCGAGTTGTTTCTGTAGGTGTTGCGTGATTTGTTGAGAATATCATAACATCTTACCTTGAAGGTAAATGCGTTGTGGTAGAATGTCTTTGAAATCTCACCGTTCCATATTGTCTGACTCTGACCGTAACCTGCGGAGTAACCGTTGTACCAGCGGTAGTTGATATCCGAGGTAATATTGAAGGTCTTAAGGAAAGTCCAGTTGAATGAGCCGCTTACACGGTTAGACCAAGTGCGTACATCATCAATTGACTTAACGCTGTATCTGGCGTCTCTGAGGTTGGTCCCGCCGCCAATTGAAGCCTCAAAGTTGTCTATTCTATAAGAGAGACGAGTATTGAGGTTAATGTTGAAGGTCTTGGTCTCGTTCTCCGCAAAGTTGCCGTTGGTTGCAACATAACTGAATCCGTTACCGTAGGAGATATTGGAGTTGACATGGATGTTGAAGTCACTCTTTGCAATCTTGGAGTTGTAGAACAATCTTCCGGAGATGTTGTAAACTCCCTTGTCTGCATTGACATACTTGCTGTACTGAATTCCGTCATCTGAATATCTCTTCTGGTTGATGATGCTCTTTGAAGTATACTTGAAATCAATGGATGCTCCAAAGAAACTGAATGTATGACGGTTATTGGTTCTATACTCACTGCTTATCTGGTGAGTGAATGAAGGATTCAGGCTTGCGTTACCCTCCTGAACGTAAAGCGGGTTGGAGTTATCCGGAATAGGAAGCAACTGGTTCAGAGATGGCTGAGAAGTTCTGCCCCAGTAAGAGAAACGGAAGAACTTGCTCTCGGAAATTCTGTAATCCAACCTTGCAGATGGAGAGAAGTTGGTTACCGTATAAGAGGTATCTCTTCCCCTTCCTTCACTTGTTGTCTTTGCAGGACTTGCAGAGAATCCGAACATAAAGTTGTATTTCTCCTCCTGTTTACGGAGAGCAAGTTCATATCTCTGATTGGTGAAGTTACCCATATACTTGCTTGAATACTCCTCATCCTTAATATCATACTGATTTGTGAAAGGATCAAAATCGTATGTTGTCTTAACCGTATTGGAGTGGTTGATGGAGTATCTGTATGAAGCCTGAATGAAGTAGTTCTTTCCCAGAGGCTCGGTATATGTTCCGTTAATACCAATCTGGTTAGATCTCTGATTCTGGTGGTAAGACTGGTTAACCTCAGAGGTCTGGCTTATTACACCGCCGGTGAAGTAGTTGGTCTTGGAGATATTGTATCCGTCTGAAGAGTTGTTTGAGAAGTTGTAGAAAATACGCAGAGTGAGAGTTCTGCCCGGTTTCCAGAGTCTCTGACGGAATACCAGACGGCCTCCAATCTGCTGAGAATGATTGTCTCCGTATGAGGTATTGAAACCTCTGTTGGTAGAATCAGCACCTCTTAAAGTGTTGAATCTGTTGAGCTGTTCAAAATCTCCGTTACCGAATCTTACGTAAGGACGGAAGATGACGGAAGTTGCGTCGGTTGGGTTGTACTCAATCTCAGCATCCATTCTATGACCGCGTGCAATGGTGTTCTGCTTACCTTTAGACCAGTTGTACTGGTTAAGGTTCTCAGAGAGCATTGTGGTACGGTTCTTCTCCTCCTCAACGTTCTTGTCTGTAGTAGAATAGAGGTAACTGGTGTTAACCTTAATTTTCTTGCTGTCAGCCTCATAGTTGCCGTTGAAACCGCCCATCTTGGATCTGGTTATACCGTTTCCGGTAAAGGAGAATCCTCCGCCCGGACCACGTCCCATACCCATTCCGCCGCTTCCGGAACTCATCATAACGCTCATCATAGAGCCGGCCATATCGTTGAATCCGCGGTTGTTGGTGTTGTTGGCGTTACCTATGAAACTTAAGTTTATGTTCTTTGTGAATCTTCCAATCATTGCGCTACCCTCATATCTCCTCTGAGTTCCGTAACCGCCTCCCATATTTCCAATCCAACCTTCACTCATTCCCTTTTTGAGGCTGAGGTCCAGAACCGTCTCCTCCTCACCGTCATCAATACCGGTAAAGCGGGCCTCATCACTCTTTCTCTCAACCACCTTCAATTTCTCTATAATCTTGGCAGGCAGGTTCTTGGAAGCAAGCTGAGGGTCATCCATAAAGAAGGTCTTACCATCAATCATAATCTTGGAGATGGTCTTTCCGTTTGCAGTAATGCTTCCGTCTTCACCTATCTCAACGCCAGGAAGTTTCTTAAGGAGTTCCTCAAGCATATCCGTATCGTTAACCTTAAAGGCGTTGGCGTTGTACTCAATTGTATCCTGTTTAACCATCATCTGGTTACCTGCAGCGGTAACTACAATTGAATTCAGGGTGTTCTGACCGTTGAGGTAAACGGTTCCCAGATCATTGGCTCCCTTGTGAACGTCAAAGAGCTGCTTGTGCTGGCGGTAACCTACGCACTCAATAGTTACGGTTGCTCTTCCTATAGGAGCGCTCTTAATGATAGCAAATCCGGTGCTGTCTGAGAGAGCATAACGCTTGGCCTGCTGCTCGCCAATGTACTTGATAGACATTGTGGCAAACTCCACAGGTGCTTTTGACGCACTGTCTAGCACCATCACTTTCAATGAGTTCTGAGAATATCCCTTTACAGAAACAAGGGATGATAAGATTACTGTTATTGCAAGGAAAAATAAACCTTTCTTCATATTTTTAAAATTACAGCCGTTAGACTGAAATAACTATTCAACGTAAAATTAATCAGTAGTTTTTTTTCTTCTGTTTATACCCGTTATTGTTCTGGATGGATTTGCCTTTACAAAATCTTCCCATCCCCTCTTTCCTACTCCTCTGCTAAGTGATACCACTTTCTTTTCCTTTGTAACCTGTGAGGAGAGGGTGTTACTATTATAATAATGGCAGAGCGCTATGGCCACCGCATCCGTAGCGTCCAGATACTTCACCTGGCAGCTGAAACCCAGAATTGCCTGAACCATAGAGGCTACCTGCTCCTTGGAGGCCGCACCTTTACCTGTTACGGAGAGTTTTACGCTCGTTGGAGCATATTCATAGATTGGAATATCCTTAAGCAGCGCTGCGGAAATTGCCGCTCCCTGAGCTCTTCCCAGTTTGAGCATAGTCTGAGGATTCTTTCCGTAGAAAGGAGCCTCAATAGCCATCTCATCCGGCCTGTACTTTCTCACAAGTTTGGAGACCTCCAGCAGAATCCTCTGAAGCACAAGGAAATGAGTCTCCTCCTTCTTAAGATTTATGACACCCAGTTCTTTTAGAGAGAGCTTGTTGCCAATAACGGAAATAACCCCAAAACCGAGAATTCTGGTTCCGGGGTCAATTCCCAATATTACTCTCTTGGATGCCATCTGCCTTAGGATCAATCTATAAAGTCAAATCCGGTGAACGGTCTCAGACACTCGGGAACTCTGATTCTGCCATCCTCCATCTGGTTGTCCTCCAAAATTGCAGCCAGAATTCTAGGCAGAGCCAAAGAACTGCCGTTCAGAGTATGAGCAAGACGCATCTTGCCGTCATCATCCTTATATCTTAATTTCAGACGGTTAGCCTGGTATGTCTCAAAGTTGGAAACGGAACTTACCTCCAGCCAGCGGCCCTGAGCCTGGCTGTAAACCTCAAAGTCGTAGGTGATTGCAGAGGTGAAACTCATATCGCCGCCGCAAAGACGGAGAATACGGTAAGGAAGACCGAGTTCCAAAACCAAAGACTCCACGTGAGCTACCATTCCGTCCAGAGCCTTGTAAGACTCCTCAGGCAGAGAGAGTTGCACTATCTCAACCTTATCAAACTGATGCAGACGGTTCAATCCTCTCACATCCTTTCCGTAAGAGCCTGCCTCACGGCGGAAGCACTGAGTGTAGGCGGTCATCTTAATTGGGAAGTCCTTTTTATTGACAATGCAATCGCGATAAATATTGGTAACAGGTACCTCTGCGGTTGGAATCATATAGAATTTGTCCAGACCCACATAGTACATCTGCTCACCCTTATCCGGCAGCTGACCGGTACCGAATGCGGAATCCTCATTTACAACCAGAGGCGGCTGAACCTCAAGGTATCCTGCCTTGGTGTTGCGGTCCAAAAAGTAAGAGATAAGCGCTCTCTGAATCTTGGCACCCTTACCCAGATAGACGGGGAAACCTGCTCCGGTAAGTTTTACTCCAAGGTCAAAATCTATGATATCCAAATCTTTGGCAAGTTCCCAGTGAGGTTTTGCATTTGGAGGAAGAACGGCCCTGTGACCACCCTCCTTTACAACTACGTTATCCTCGGCTGTTTTGCCCAGCGGAACCTGGCTGCAAGGAAGGTTAGGAAGAAGTACCAGTTTGTCCAACTGCTCTTTTTGCAACTGATCCAGAGTCTGTTGCAGTTCTGCCGAACGGCTCTTGAGTTGAGCAACGCTCTTCTTTGCCTCCTCTGCCTCATCCTTTTTCCCCTCTTTCATAAGCATTCCAATACTCTTTGCAGTCTTGTTCTGCTCTGCAAGGTTGGAGTCCAACTCCGTCTGAACGGAGCGGCGGCTCTGATCCACTTTGAGGATATCCTCAACTATCTCTTTGGCATCAAAGTTCTTAACTGCAAGGCGCTCAATCACAAACTGTGGATTCTCACGCAATAATTTCAGTTCTAGCATATAGTAAATTGTTTAATTCAAAGTAAAAGGCGCCCCATGCAAGCAAAGGACGCCTCTCAAACTCAATAATTAACGTACCGGTCCCTTGAGATTAGCTCTTTGCCTCTTCTTTAGGGAGTACCGATACATAGGACTTACCTTCAGCCTTAACCTTGAAGGTAACAATTCCATCCGTCAAAGCAAAAAGAGTATGGTCTTTACCCATGCCTACGTTCTTGCCCGGATAGTGAACGGTACCCCTCTGGCGAACCAGAATGTTACCGGCTTTGCACTCCTGGCCGCCAAAAATCTTGAGGCCAAGTCTTTTGCTCTGTGATTCACGGCCGTTCTTAGAACTACCTACACCTTTTTTGTGTGCCATAACTTTTTACTTTAAGCTATTGATTCAATTTCCAGTCTGGTTAAATACTGACGGTGACCGTTCTTCTTGTCAAAACCCTTGTGGGCAATCTTCTTGAAAACGATAACCTTGTTTCCTTTCAGGTGCTCAAGTACCTTTGCCTTTACGGCTGCACCTGCAACATACGGAGTGCCGACTGTAACCGCTCCGTCGTTGTCTGTCAACAGAACTTTATCAAAGGTAACGGTAGAACCTACCTCGTCTGAAAGACGATGAACATAGATTTTCTTACCGGCCTCTACCTTAAACTGCTGACCTGCAATGTCTACAATTGCGTACATATTAGCAAAAACTTTTAAGTTTTGATAGCAAGCGGCCTGATTTACAGACTCTTATAAAAAGCTCCACTATCTTTTTCGTGTTAGGAGTGCAAAAGTAACGCATTTATTGAAAAATGCAAAATTTTTCAGTAAATTTGCTAGCCAATGCCCCAAATTGTATGGATTCAATATCTCCATTTGAGTTCAACAACATAGTGACGGGGGATCAGTTCATAGGGCGTGAGAAGGAAGTCTCACGCCTAAAGGATTTGATTTCCAGGCACAAAAGTGTTGTAATCTACGGTCCGCCCAAGATAGGCAAGAGATCTTTGGTCTTCAACGCCCTCTCCCAGATGGACCTTAGAGGGGAGAATATTGCAATTTGTGATATAGATATCTTCAATATCAGGCATATAGACAAGCTTCTGAAGCGTCTGGCCAAGCACGTCACCAACACACTTTTTGAGACGGAGGAGGAGAAAAACCGAGCCGTATCTACCTATTTAAAGGGTATTCCTCTCACGATGGATACCCGCAATGACCTTTCAGACAGGCAGATAAAAACGCTGCTCAACTACCCTCAGGCTGCCGCACAGCTTAAAAAGGTGCACCTGTACATCTACTTCCAGCAGTTCCAGGATCTTCTGCTCTTTGACAAGCCAAAGAAGGTCCTCTCCCTTTTGGAGACCGCCTTTTCCGAGTCCAAACAGGTCTCCTGCATAATTGTGGGAGACAAGCGCAACGCCATGGATTCCATTTTCAACCAGATGAACTTCTTCCGAAACCTGGTGACGGAGATACCTTTAAAGCCTGTAAACAAGAAGGTCTTTGCAGAGTACATCTGCAACCGCTTCATTCAGAACGGCAAAAAGGCCTCTGCAAAAGAGGCTTCCACCATTTACGAGGCGGTGGGAGGAGACCCGTGGTATGTTCAGCATCTTGCGGAGATCTGCTATCTGATGACAAAAGAGGAACTTACGCCGGAGATTGTAAACGAGGGCATCTCCCACCTGCTCAACATTCATGATTACGAGCTTCACAATACCATATATGATTTGAGCACTCACCAGCTGCAACTGATTAGGGCAATTCTCAACGGTGAGAGAAAGTTCAGTAAGACAGAGGTTTTGGAGAAATATCACCTCAACTCCTCCGCCAACGTGAACAGGCTCAAGGAGGCTCTTACAAAGAAGGAGATAGTGACATTCGTCTCAAAAAATACAATAGAGTTTAACGATACCCTGCTCAAACTCTGGTTTGAGAACTACTTCTTTAACGATGATTAACAAATAATTATGGCTGAGAGAAAGAAAATAGCGGTATTAAGCGGTGCGGGTATCAGCGCGGAGAGCGGAATATCCACCTTCAGAGACAGCAACGGCCTCTGGGAGAACTACAAGGTGGAGGATGTAGCTACTGCGGACAGCTGGTACTGTTACGGCCGTAAGGAGTTGATGCTCAACTTCTACAATGCAAGAAGAAGAGACCTTAAGACTAAAGAGCCTAACCTTGCCCACAAGATTGTAGCGGAACTGGAAAAGTGGTACGACGTTACCGTTGCAACTCAGAACATAGACAACCTTCACGAGAGAGGTGGCAGCACCAACATCATCCATCTGCACGGTGAACTGACCAAGGCAAGGGGGGAAAATTCAGACTATTACAACACTATCGAGATAGGATATAATGATATTCACCTGGGGGATAAGAGCCCGCGGGGAGAGCAGTTGCGCCCTCACATTGTTTGGTTCGGGGAGCAGGTGCCGGAGTTGGAGAGAGCGGCCAGAGCGGTTCAGCAGGCTGATATTATGATAGTTGTGGGGACCTCTCTTGCAGTATATCCGGCGGCGGGGCTGTTGGGTTACGCCAAGAGCAGTGCGGAGATTTACCTTGTAGACCCGGCAGATGTTCAGACACATTACAGATGTGAGCATATAAAAGAGAAGGCTACCGTGGGTATGCAGAAACTTTTGGAAAGACTTAAAGGATAACAAATTCAAATATATACACACACATTATGAGATTCAAAGCATTACTTCTATCAATTATGGCCACCGCCTTCCTGGCAGCGGGCTGTACTGAAGAGGACGACATCCAAATGCCTTATATGGATGTAAACTTGGCAAATCTCCAGTTAGATTTTGGCGAGGCTGCCTCTTCACAGACTTTCACAATTACCGCAAACAGGTCTTGGAAAGTCACTTGCAACGAAACTTGGATTTCTGTTGAGCCGACAAGCGGAAGCGCTTCTGACGAGCCTCAGACAATTAAAGTTTCAGTTTTGGGCAATGACCTTTTCAACAGAACTGCAAGCGTAAAGGTCTCTATGGATTATGATTACAGAACCGTAACCGTTAACCAGAAGGGTGAATGGGGAAATCCTGAGGACCTTATTGTTTACAAGAACAACTTTGACGCAGAGGCTGCAACTCAGACCTACGGAACAGGCGGAAAGAGCTGGCCTTACACAGACCAGTCCGACTGCTGGAAGAACGCAACCGGTTCCGCAAAGAATGTTGTTTATACAATCAGCGGCGTTACAGTACGTAACAACAGTAACTCCAACGGAAACTACTCTGATTATGAGGGTAGCGGAACCAACAACCTCTTCTTTGGTCAGAAGGCAGGTTTCAAGGTAGACAACATTGACGTAGTTGGCAGAGACTTTACACTCACATTCGGTAGTGAGAAATATCTTGCACAGGGCTCATCCGTATTTGACCCTGCAGAGTTCCACGTATGGTTGGGACCGGATCCTCAGCACATGATTGAACTTGCATATACCTTCCCTAACGGATTCAAGGATGGAAGATGGGATCTTGCAACCGCCTCATTCACCGTACCTGAGGGAACTACCAAACTCTGCGTTTACTTTAAGCCTGACGTTGCCAGCGCCTACAGATTGGACGATGTAAACCTCAGCCGCTCAATAACTGCAGGAACTCCGGTAGACTTTACAAACGGTGTAGATCCGGATGTTGATCCTGTAATTGGAACTGTAATGTACTACAACAACTTTGATAAGGAGACCGCTACACAGACCTACGGTTCAAAGGGTAACAGCTGGCCTTACACAGACCAGTCTGACTGCTGGAGAAACGAGACCGGTGAGGGCGCAGCCAACGTTGCATACTACAACGCAGGAATAAGCGTAAGAGCAAACAGCGCATCTGACGGTTCATACTCAGACTATGCGGGTTCAGGTGCTAACAACCTCTTCTTTGCAAATAATAATAGATTCAAGATTAAGAAGATACAGACCAAGAGCGAGTACCAGAACTATAGAATTTCATTCGGTGCGGAGAAGTATCTCTCTTCAGGTTCTTCCGTATTTGACCCTAAGGAATTCCACGTATATGTTGGAAAGGATACACTTCTTTGGACAGAACTTTCATACACATTTGCAGGCGGAGAGTACAAGACGGGAAGATGGGATGAGGCTTCAGTTACCATCACCATCCCTGCCGGAGTTTCAGAACTCTTCTTCTGGATTACCGCAGACGTTGCAAGTGCCTACAGATTAGATGACTTCAAGGTTACCGTATCTGAGGAGGCAGGCACAGCTATTGACTTCTCACAGGGTAAGAAACTGGATCCGGATGATCCTACTCCTGGCGGAGACGAATTCAAGTATAAGAAGGTAACCACAGTTACTTCCGGTAAGTCTTATCTTATTGTAGCTAAGGATGCTTCAGGCTCTCTCTATGCAGCCGCTCCAATCCCTGCAAACAAGACTTATGGCTACCCTGGGAAGGTAGACGTTACAGAAGATAACGGTGTCATCACCCTCACTTCAGATGAGAACGAATTCCTGATTGAGGCAGCTACAGGTTCTACCACCACTTATACATTGAAGCAGAAAGATGGCAGATACCACTATCAGACAGGAACTTACAACTCTATGAACGTTGCATCGGAGGTATCTACAGGCCAATACTGGACAATCACTCCGCAGAATGACGGCACATTTGAGATTAAGAACACCTCAGTTAACAAGTGGTGGCAGTATTCAACCGGCCACTCATCCTGGGGTTCATACGCATCCGCTCAGAGCGACGGCATTCTGCCATATCTCTATGAGAGACAGACAAGTGGCGGCGGCGGTGGAACAACCGGCACAGTGGAGTGGGCTATAGGTTCAGGTAACCAGACTTGGGCAGCAGAGACAGACGCAACTTACGGTGCCGGCTTCTCTGCTTCAGATAACGACATTAAAGTTGGCTACTACAAGCATACCGGTTCAAGTGCAGCTGTGACTGCAAATTCAGACCACATAAGGGTTTACAAGAACTCAGTACTTGTTATCACCCCAACCGGCGGAAAGAAGGTTAAGAAAGTTGAGATTGAGACAACAGGCACAGGCTACACTTCCAATATGGCTATTCTTGCACCGGGCAGCGGCAACGCTACAGCCAGCGGTACCACAATTACCTGGGAGGGAACAACAGCCGTAACTCCTTTTGTAGCACACGCTACGGGTGGTCAGGTAAGAGTAAAGACATTAAAAGTAACACTGGAATAAGGTGAAACAGATAAGATACATACTGCTGTTTACGGCCCTGGCAACTATGATGTTGCTGGCGGCCGCCTGCGGCGGTGGCGGAGGAGGAAAAGGTAGCACGCCCACTCCAACCCCGGGTCCCGAACCTACAACTCCTGCCTCTGTAACCTTCAAACAGGCTAGCGTTGAGGCGGCTAAGGGAAGCCAGTTCATTGTCATTACGGCAAGCGGAGCCTGGACCCTTACCTCTTCTCAGAGTTGGCTCAAGGTGAGTCAGAGTTCCGGAAGCGGCAACAGTTCAACGGTTTCCGTCTCATACGAGGCGAACACCTCCAACGATGCCCGCACCGCGACACTTACCTTAACCAGCTCAGGCTCAACTGCTACGGCAACTCTCACTCAGAAGGGAGCCGGCCCGTCAACCACAACGGTTACTTCACCGGGGTGGCTGGAACTGCCAGACCTTAAACTGGTAAGCGGACATAAGTTTGTCTATCACCAGTTTGCATCTGCAGGCAAGACGGGCAGAAGTTTCTCTTTTGACTGGAGTCCTACTGATTTGGTTGCCATGTGGGTGGCATATCCGCTCAACAACTCCCTTAAGGGAAGCGGCAACAGATCAGACGCCTGGGGCTATGACCCGGATATTGTAACCGCAGACCAGCCTACCCTCTTCTCAGCATACAAGGGGACAGGCAGTTACAGTTACGACAGAGGTCACCAGCTTCCTAGTGCAGACCGCCTCAGTTATCAGGACAATGTGATGACCTTCTACTTCACCAATATGACTCCTCAGCTAAATGCCTTTAACGGAGGTATTTGGGCCAATGCGGAGACTCTGGTGAGAAACTGGGCTTCCAAGTGTGACACTCTCTACGTTATTACGGGATGTGTTGTGAAGGGAAGTTCTCAGAAGGCCTACGACAATAACAATAAGGCTGTTACCGTTCCGGTAGCTTACTGGAAAGCGGTTCTCAGATACAGCAACGGAAGCACTCTGGGATACAACGGTTATATGGGATTGGCTATGTACTTTGAGCACAAGGCTTACAGTCAGGCCTCCATCACCAGTTCATCTACATCCATCGTGATGAGTATAGACGCCTTGGAGGCAAAGATTGGCATAGACCTCTTCCCCAACCTTGCTGCAAAAGTGGGCCAGAGTGTTTCAGATCAGGTTGAGGCTGAGGACCCTACAAAGAATTCTTACTGGTGGTAAACAATGAGACCTATGAAGAAAAGCATTACATACAAAATAATAATCCTGGCTGCACTGCTGCTCTTTGTCTTCCTCAAACCGGGGATGTCTCAGAAGAGTAAGAGCTATGTCATTGGATTTTACAATGTAGAGAACCTCTTTGATACGTTTCACGATATTGGCAAAGGAGACTTTGAATATCTGCCGGACGGTGCAAACGAGTGGACTGCTGCCAAATACAACAAGAAGCTCCACAATATGGCAACCGTCATCAGAGATATGAAGGAGGACAACAAAGCATGGCACGCCGTGTTGGGACTGAGTGAGGTTGAGAACCGCCACGTTTTGGAAGACCTTGTAAGTCAGCCGGAAATTGCGGATGCCAACTATCAGATAGTCCACTTTGAGGGACCGGATTACAGAGGTGTAGACGTTGCTCTGCTCTACGACCCTACCAAGTTCCAACTGCTGGAGGAGGATGCAATTCCTTACAACTTTGACAGCAAGAGGATTACTTTTACGGACACCGTGGATATGAAGAAATTTCTTACCAGAGATATTCTTATGGCCCGCGGTATGTTGGGAGGAGAGATGTTCGCTTTCTATGTGGCTCACCTTCCGTCCAGAGCAAAGACGGACGAGAGGAGATGCCGCGGTGCGGAAATCATTCACGATCATGCCGTTGAACTGATGAAGGAGTTCCCGGGTATTAAGATAGTTGTGATGGGAGATATGAACGACAACCCTACGGACAGAAGTATGACCAAATTCCTTCACGGAAGAGAGAAGATAGATGAGTTGAAAGATGACGACTTCTTCAACCCATTCATCGCTATGTATAAAAACGGCTATGGTTCACTGGCTTACAGAGGTGCCTGGAATATCTTTGATATCATTATGGTAAACAAGAACCTGGCTCAGGCAAAAGAGGGCACTCTGAAGATTGTACCTATCGTGAAGAAAAAATATTACGGAAGAGTTTTCCACAAACCTTATATGGAGGTGCAGGAGGGACAGTATAAAGGTACGCCTTTCAGGACATTCCAAGGCGGCGCTTTCATAGGAGGTTATAGCGATCACTTCCCTACTTACATAGTTGTAACAAATAAATAAATGATAATAATATGTTAAAGAAAATTTCCTTGGTAATTGCCATCCTCTTTACTGCCCTAAGCCTTCAGGCTCAGAGTAATACGGGTGGCGTAAAGGGAACGGTAATCAACCGTGCGGACCGTACTCCGGTCTACAACGTCTCACTTACTCTTACAAAGAGCGGTGAGGTTGTTGCAAAGGGCACCACTGATTCCGACGGTAATTTCTTGATTTCCAACATTGCGGATGGAGTTTACTCCCTTGTCTTTGCTGCTGAGAATTACGTGCAGACAAGGGTGGGCGTTACCATTGCAGAGGGAAAGATTAAAGATCTCTTTACCGTTTCCCTATCTCCTGTAGTTACAATTTCAGACACAGGATCTGAGGAGGATCAGGCGGAGTTTGAGTTGGACGATGACGGTTATTCAGATAACCCTACCGTTCTCTACGGACAGAATGACGTCTTCAACAACCTCTCTTACAACTTCTCCTCCATCAGATTTAAGGCTCGTGGTTATACCAGTGAGTCTCAGGAAGTTGAACTTGCCGGCATCAAACTCAACGATGCAACTACCGGCAGTTCTCCGTTCTCTCTGTGGAGCGGTCTTAACGAGGCAACCAGAACCAAGTTCACCGTTAACGGCTCTGAAATTTCAAGCTACGGCTTTGGCGGTTACAACGGTCTTACCAACATCCCCGTTAATGCTTCCAACGTCCGTAAAGGCTGGAGAGCCAGCGTAATGACAAACAGCTCATTATACAGGCTCCGTCTTATGCTCACCTACGCTTCCGGCGTTCTGGACAACGGCTGGTCTTATGCATTCAGCGTATCTGCCCGTTTAGGCGGAAACGACTGGATTCAGGGCGTTTACTACAAGTCTTTCGGTTACTACTTTGGTATTGAGAAGAAGTTTGGTAAGGGAAGCAAGATTGGCGCTACGGTACTCGGAACTCCGGGCCAGAGGGGCGTGCAGATGGCTGCCACACAAGAGGTTTATGACCTTATGGGAGACAATATGTACAACCCTAACTGGGGATATCAGAACGGCAAAATGAGAAACGCCAGAGTGAGAAGGACTCACGAGCCTATCACAATCCTCAAGTATGACTATGAGCCTTCAGACAAATTCAGAGGAACCCTCACCGCTCTCTACAGATTCGGTATGAACGGTTACTCCGCTTTGGACTGGTATGACGCATACGACGCTAAACCGGATTATTACAGAAATCTTCCTAGTTACTTCTGGAATGAAAATCCTGATTATAACCGCAATAACATGCAGAAATACCTCTGGACCAAAGATGCCTGGATGGCTGATCTGGATAACATTGCGCACGTAAATTGGGACCGTTTCTACAACGTTAACAAAAACAACAGAACCACTCACGGACTCCGTTCAAAGTATATTATTGAGGAGAGAAGAGTAGACCAGAAAGATTTCAACTTTGGAGGCAACCTCAAGTGGAAGATTAAAGACTGGTTGACTCTCACCGGCGGATTTACCTACAAGTGGAACAGAAGTGACAACTACAAGAAGATAAAGGATCTTCTGGGCGGTGATTATTACGTTAATATTGACCAGTTTGCAGAGAGAGACTACGCTTCCAACGAGGCACTCATTCAGAATGACCTCAACTACTTCTTTAAGAACGGCAACGCAGAAATCCTCTATAAGGGAGACAGATACGGATACAGCTATATTGCAAATATCCGTAACCTCACCGGATGGATGAACTGGACTTTCAAATTCGGAGGCTTCCAGGCAGACTTGGCCGGCAAAGTTGAAAGAACAAAATTCTGGAGAGACGGTAAGTACCGTAAAGGCCTCTTTGCAGGTCTGAATGAAGACGGCAGTGAGATTTTCTACAAGGGAGAACTCATTACCAAATATGACGTAAACGGCAAGCCTATAACCTCTTACGGCTCCAGTGAAAAACCTGAGTTTACAACCTGGAGTGCAAAGGGTATGTTAAGTTACACATTCGGAGGCAGCCATCGCCTGAGCGTAAGCGGCGGTATCTTTACAGAACCTCCTAAGTTTAACAAGGCATTTGTCTCTCCAAGAACCAGAAACACTCTTATTCCTAACCTGGACAAGACTAAGATTGTATCTGCAGATGCAACCTACTCTTTCAATACCAACAGTGTAAACTTCAGACTCACAGGATTCTTCACAACCATAAAGGATCAGACGGACCTTATGAGTATGTATGATGACGTTCAGAACTCCATGACCAACTTTGCTCTCAGAGGAATGGACGAGCGCCACATGGGTATTGAGATGGGATTCAAGGTTCCTACCTTTATTACGGATCTCTCTCTTGTTGGAGCACTCAGTTACGGAGAGTACGTTTACACATCCAACCCAAGAATGACTCAGACCTTTGATAACACAACCGAATACATTGTAAATGATGAGGTTGTACCTTACTGGAAGAGTCATCCGGTATTCCTCAAAGACGGAAACGGCAACTATGTTAAGGATGAGAAGGGCAGATACGTTGTTGAGAAGTTCCAGAAGCACTATGTTCCGGGAACTCCGCAAATTGCTGCCTCTATGGGACTTTCATACAACTTCAACTATTGGTTCATAGATGCTAACGTCAACTACTTTGACCGCTCTTACCTGAGCATGAACCCGTTCCTGAGAACAGACCTTCCAACCGCAGGACCTGATAAGATTATCACCCCTGCAGAGGTTGAGTATATGGCCGCTCAGGAGAAGTTCAAGAAGGCTTGGATAGTAAACCTCAGCATTGGTAAATCCTTCTACATCAAGCGCAAATATCAGTTGGGCTTCAATGTTAACGTCAACAACCTTCTCAACAACAAGGGTGTAAAGACGGGAGGATTTGAGCAGAGCCGCCTTGTGGAGAACACCGTAAGCAAGGAGCGCTACTACAAGTTTGACAACAAGTATTTCTATATGCCTGGACTCAACTATATGGTTAATCTCTATTTCAGATTCTAAAACGCAAAGACTATGAAAAAGTTATACACTATTATATTCATTTTTGCTGTTGCACTCTTCCTCGCATCTTCATGCCACGAGTGGGATCCGGTTCTGAAAAAGTATGATGAACCACAGAGTGACGAGGTAGTTGATATTAAGGCAAACACCACAATAGCAGCCATTAAGGCTCTCTATGTAGACAAACCGGTTCACATTGAGAAGGACCTTATCATTGGCGGTCAGGTGATTTCTTCAGACCAGGGAGGTAACGTTTACCGTTCATTGTATATTCAGGATGCTACGGGCGCCATCGAGATAAAGATGGGTAAGACAAGTCTTTACAATGACTACCAGCCGGGCAGATGGGTATATGTTAAGTTGGACGGCCTTACGCTGGGTGCATACGAAGGCATGCTTCAGATTGGTCTTGAGGATCCTACAGGTGAATACGAGACCACCTATCTGGACGCTCAGAGAATCATAGAACTTCACGTATTCAAGGGCAAAATTGCAGACCCTGTTACTCCGGAGGTAATTGCTCCTGCAGATCTTACAAAGAAGGAGAAATTCCAGACTCTTGTAACGCTCAAGGGGCTCACATACGCCAACGAGGTCTTTGCAATCCTCTATCCTGCAGATGAAAACGCAGGTAACGGAAAGAGAGTTTACCTCTCAGACAAGACCTGGGGCATCAACACCTGGGCAATGAGCGCCAACCAGATGCAGAAGTATTTGGATTCCGGAATTTGGGACGCCGCAGTTACATCTGACAAAACTATGACCGTTGCAGAAATGAGAGAGCAGAACGCCCTTTCCATCTCTGCCAACTATGTATCCCATTATTTCACCATGGGTGGCGTACAGGTTCAGGTACGTACCAGCGGATACTCCAAATTTGCAGATTATAAGTTGGATGAGGATGTGCTGGCTAAGAAGGCTACTTACAGTCTTACCGGTATTCTCACCAACTACAGAGGAACTCCTCAGTTTGTCATTCTGGATGACTCCTGCATTAAAGTAGAAGCTCCGGTAGACTAATAAACTAAATGATAATGAGAAAATTATTTATCACAGTTATTGCTGCTATGGCCGTAATCTCTTGTACTTCAAAGAATCCCCTGCTCACCGAGTGGGATACTCCTTACGGTATTCCTCCCTTTGAGCAGATAAAACCATCTGATTACATCCCTGCCGTTAAGGAGGGAATCAAGCAGCATAAAGCTGAACTTGAGGCCATTATCAACAACCCAGAGGCTCCAAATTTTAAGAACACTATAGAGGCTGCAGCTCTCTCCGGACAACTTCTGGAGAGAGTTACCGCCGTTCTTTTCAACCTTGCCGAGACTGAGGGTGACAGCACCTTCAACGCCATTAGAGAAGAGGCTGCAAAGCTTGTAACCGCCTTCTCTGATGAGGTTTATATGGACAAGAAGTTCTTTGAAAGAATTAAGGCCGTTTATGACGCTCCTCAGATTCATCTCAACAGAGAGCAGCAGATGGTTCTTAAAAAATACTATGAGAACTTTACCCGTAACGGTGTCAACCTTACTGAGGATGCTCAGGCAAAACTCAAGGATATCAACCTCCAACTTACTGAGGCTCAGCAGAAATTTGGAAACAACCTATTAGCCGAGAACAACCGCTTTAAGGAGAAGTTCGGCATTCCGGTTTCATCTTATGAAGATGAGATGACCAATTGCAGTGACCGTGAGAGAAGAAAGGAGATGTTCCTTGCCTACTCAAACCGCGCCAACAACAATGACGAGTTTGACAACAAGGCTCTTTGTCTTAACATCCTCAAACTCAAAGCAAAGAAAGCAAAACTTCTGGGCTTTGAGAACTATGCCGCATACCAGTTGGACAACAAGATGGCTAAGGATCCTAAGACCGTAGATGAGTTCCTGGATAAGGTGATTGCTCCTGCAGTCTCCAAAGCCAAGGAGGAAGTCTATGATATGCAGCAGGTTATGAACCAGGATATTAAGGAGGGCAAACTTCCTAAGGGAAGCAAGATTGAGCCTTGGGACTGGTTCTACTATGCAGAGAAGGTAAGAAAGCAGAAGTATGATTTGGATGAGTCTCTCACCCGCCCATACTTTAAGATGGAGAACGTCAGAGACGGTATCTTTAAGACTGCCAACAAGATATACGGCATCTTAATTGAACCTGTCAGCAACGTTCCTCTCTACAACCCTGAGGTTGAGGTCTTTAAGGTAATGGATGCAGACTCCTCTCTGCTGGGTATCTTTATGACGGACTACTTCCCGAGAAGTACCAAGAGAGGCGGTGCCTGGATGACCAACTTCAGAGAGCAGTATGTAGACAAGGATGGCAATGACATTAGACCTATCATCATAAACGTAGGCAACATGACTCCTGCAACAGACTCTCTCCCTGCACTTTTCACCATAGACCAGGTTGAGACCGTATTCCACGAGTTCGGTCACGCACTCCACGGACTTCTTACCAAGTGCCACTACCCTACCGTCAGCGGAACCAACGTTACAAGAGACTTTGTTGAGACCTTCTCACAGTTCAATGAGAACTGGGCATTCCAGCCGGAGATTCTGGCTCTCTATGCAAAGCACTACAAGACTGGTGAGGTTATTCCGGATTCTCTAGTTGCCAAGATCAACAACTCATCCAAGTTCAACCAGGGTTTTGCAACCACAGAACTTGCAGCCGCCTCCATACTTGATATGAAGTGGCATGAACTTGATGAGGACCAGTTGGACGGCATTGATATTAAGGCATTTGAAGATAAGGTTTGCAAGGATATGGGACTCATAGACGAGATAATTCCAAGATACCGCACAACCTACTTCAACCACATTTTCAACTCCGGTTACAGTGCAGGTTACTACAGTTATCTCTGGAGTGAGGTGTTGGAAAAAGACGCTTTTGATTACTTCAAAAAGCACGGCATCTACAACAGAGAGGTTGCAGACAAATTCCGCAAGACCCTCCTGGAAAAGGGTGGCAGTGAGGAACCTATGGTACTCTTTGAGATGTTTACCGGCGCCCAGCCAAACCCGGACGCCATGCTAAAAGCACGTGGCCTTATCAAATAGCCCGACACTCACAACAACTCAAGCAGAACAACTCCCGAAAGCCCAAAACTTTCGGGTTTTTTCTTTCATTATCCCCGCCATTTCACTATCTTGTGTCAAATTCAAAATGTCACAAGATGGACTCCTTTCTCAAATCCTCACGCATTACAAAATCAGTTTATCTGTTTCTGCTATTTTTCAGCACATTAACTCTTTCTGCACAATCCTCATTCAAATTCTACGATGAGATATCTCTTCCGCAGACAGATGCTTGGAACTTCATAAGGCAGGGAGACGTATCTCCATCTCTCTATACAGGTACCATAAACCTCTCAATTCCAATATATAACTTTAAGGACAAAGACTTTAACTTCCCCTTAGTTGCAACATATTCTTCAAACGGCAACACCCCAAATCAACTTCCGGGTATCCTTGGTCCCGGATGGAATCTACAGCTGGGCGGATGTATAACTCTTGAAACCAATGGCATACCGGACTATGGAGAGAATGTTAAACATGTACCCGGCTTCTATTCAATGCATACAGACTTCTATCACAACGGATTTGAACCCGCCAAGTGGTGGAGGTTTATGTATTCTCTGCTTCAAAACGGCTCAGGGACAGGTGCGCCGGAGATTCTCTGGTGCCCCGGAACCAAGCCAACCAATAACCACCAGGGAGAGTTGGATACACAGCCGGATATCTTTCACTTCACCATTCCTGGGCACAGCGGAAGCTTTCACTTGGGGTTCAGAGGTAATGTGGTGTTCTACAACACTACCGCTGACCCGGAAGGATATAAACTGGATATTGAGACAAGAGAGCTCTCTTCTGGCACTTATGGATTCACCCGTTTTAACAAACTGACAATCACCACTCCAGACGGATATAAATATATCTTTTTCGGATACCCGGAATATGACAGCGTGGACCTTGCAAAGAGCGGGGAAAGGATTGGATATGACATGATTACAGCGTGGCATCTGAATAGGATTGAGTCACCTAATGGAAGGTGGGCGGCATTCTCTTATAACTCTTATGAACACACAACTTACACCCCGGGAAATATAAGAACTTCAGGAGGAGTGGAGGATACTCAATACTATTTTGAAGATCCCATTATCCCTTACTACAATGCAAGTGGAAAGACAGATGATAACAGAAGCCAGGAGAGAGAAACCAGAAACGCTGTCCTTACAAACATAACTCTCAGCGATGGTTCATATATTTCTCTCACTTATAATGTTCTAAACTCCTCTTCCGGAGATGAGTACCGCCAAGACCCGGCCTCATCAATCTCCACCTATTCCAATACAATAAGACTCAACACAATAAGTGTGGTAAAGGCGGGAAGTAATTCTCAAGTTGCCAACGCCTCTTTTACATATGCAAGGAATACCAACGGAGCTAAAACCAACTACCTGCAATCAATTACTATCCAGGGAGAAGGAACATACTCGTTCCAATATGTTGGTTGGAATGACTCTTCAAAGCCTTATCCACATCACAACTGCTTCCAGGTTGACCATTGGGGATATTTCAATGGAAAAGAAGGACTTTATTATCCAACCTCACAGTTCAATGTAAATACTCAGGATGAGGTAATTACGGGACAGTCAAGGGATGCCGATGCAAACTATGCCATCCGTGGAATGATTGAGAGAATCACCTACCCTACAGGAGGATACAGCACCTTTGAGTATGAACCACATGATTATTCCGTGGCCGTAAGCAGAACTTATGACACGCTCTATACAAAGTGCTTCCAACCCAGGCTCATAGAGAAGACAGGAACGGCAGGAGGATTGAGAATTAAAAAGATATCTTCCTACTTGAGTAACGGAACGCTCAATCTGGAAAAGAATTACACATATAAGGATGCTCTTGGAAAAAGTTCGGGAATACTGACATGGGTTCCAAGGTACAAAGTTCAATTCAGTTGTCAAGCTACAAACAACCTCAAAGAAAACTCATCATACTATTCTTCTTCTTTACAAGACTATGGCTTTGCTAATGTGGAGTATCATTATGCGACAGAACATCTTAAAGACAGCACAAGGACTCTTAACATATTCACTTCCAGTGCAGACGGGAAATGGTTCAAAGATGAGCTGAATGTAGCATGGGAAAGTTCGGAAAAAGAAAAGGCTCTGTTAGCAAACGGGCAAACAGCTGAGTGGAATATGTATCCGTACTACGGACAACCACTGAAAAGTGTCCATTTCGCCGTAGCACCAGTCACTTCGTTCCAGTCTCAAAGAGGACAGTTAAGAGAGAGCAGAGTTTATAAAAACGATACGACTTTGTCTGCTTCATGGATTCAAAAAACTGATTTCCTGATAGATTCACTCGCGTTCACACAGCTACCTTGTTATCTGGTAAGAAGATTCGGAACATATCCTATCTTCACAGGAAAACATATGCCTAAAGAGAACGTTTCCATTTCCAGATCAGATGATATGAAGGATGAAAAGATTGTAAAGAGCCTTCTGAAATATAACAGGTTTAAAGAAGTTATCCAATCTACCCAGATAACACCGGAAGGAGATTCGGTATTTACTGAATACACGCATCTTAGAGATCTAACAGATAGCGCAATACAAGCAAATACCGTTTTTGCCGCTATGAAGAGGAAAAACATCTTAAACCTGCCATTAGAAGTAAAGACATACAGAAAAGCAGTGGGCGGTAACAAAGAAATGATTTCAGGAACAAGATGCACCTACTCAATTATTCCGTTCACATCAGACACACTCATAAAGCCCACTCTTGTAGAAGTATATGATACTGAAAGTCAGACGTGGAAGACAGAGGCAAAGCTGATATCTTATGATGCCTTTGGAAACATCACGCAGCTGGAGGACAACCTCGAGAACACGGTTTCTTATCTCTGGAGCAGTGACGGACAATACCTGCTATTGCAGACAAAAGGGCTCACGCAGAGCCAATTGCTACAATACATATCCAATCCATCTTCCATAACTGCGGCAAACGGAATACCGGACAGCCAGGAGGCGCAACTGAGGAACGCGTTCCCCAACGCAGAGATAACAACAATAAAATATACCTGCGGATTTGGACCGCAGAGGATAAGGGACAATACGGGAATGACAACGGAATACACCTATACTCAATGGGGAAAACTAAAAGAGACAAAGCGCTACAAGACAGACCTTACTACCGTAAAGGCAGAGAAAAATACATATTCAAATGACAATTAATTGAATCGGCAATGAAATCCATCCACCAAAATACCAAACAAAGTAGACAGCGAAGATTCTCTTCCGTTTCATTGATAGCTCTGTTACTGAGTCTCTTAACGGCCTCAACGGCCATGGCACAGGAGACTCAAAAAGGACCGGGAGGACCAATTGATCCGCCCGAGATGATTGTCCAGATAAATGTGCCCATGCCGGTAGAAAAGCTCAATGAGCAATACACACAACAACTTAGCTACTCACTACCATCCAATGGAGGAACGGTTACCTTTGCGGCTTATTATAATCCTGTTGATCCTAATCTGGGAATCACGGATCTTGAGTATCTTAACCAGTGTCTTGCCGGAATTCACGCAGATACGCTGATGACGTTCACATCTTGTTCGACAAACCTTGGGCAGATGTGGTATGACTTCTCACTTACCATACTGCCAAACAACACTTATTCTCCTACAGATCAGACAAAAGCAGTGGAAAGGGAGATTCATCTTATATTTCCTCTCTCCACGGGGTCAAATCTTTACATAAGTGTCTCTCAAGAGAAAGGAGCAGACAGGCCCGAGGTGTTCCCTCTCTGGCCGGATGAAAGAACTCCAATTACTGAGCCGGTTATAGATCATACCCCTAATGCCTTGCAGGAGAGCGAACAGCTTTCCAACTGGAGAAGAAAAACTACTTATATTGGAGAGAATACTTATACTCCTACGGACTCCATTGTAGACATAGTCTATTATAATGGTTTGGGGCAACAAAAGCAGACCGTACAGGTGGGAGCAAGCGCCAACGCAAAGAAAAACATCATCTTAAACTCACAGTATGACCCTATGGGAAAGATGATCAGAGAGTATCTGCCTTATGTATCTACCTCGGATGCAGAGGGATATGACACGGATGCCGCAACAAAGCAACTCACCTACTACCAAGGTCTTTACGGATTGTCTGAGATTTATCCTTATGCTGAGACGGTTACGGAGGCAACAACGGACAGGACACTGGCACAGTTCTCGCCGGGAGCAAGCATGAGGAACGAAAATACATCGCTCGCTTATGATTCTGACGGAGTGCAGAAGACTAGAGAAGACCTCACCGGAAGGTTCTTAGCAAACAACTACTCGCTGAACCGTAGCAGGGACAGCATTCCGTGCCTTATGGAAGAAAACGGAAACATCATTAACAGAGGATTTTACAAGGGAGGTGCGTTGTTTAAGACCACAACCACAGATCCGGACGGGAAAACCGTAGCTACTTTTACGGATGAGAACAAAAGAACCATTCTGGTAAGGACTTACATGGGAGGATTTGCAGATACTACAGCTCTGGCTGGATGGAGTGATCTGGTTTATGTATACAACAAGAAAGAGTTGCTGGCAGCCGTCATAACACCTGAGGGTGAGAAAGAAAGAGACAAATCCCTCTTACAGATAAGCACAGAAAGCACGTGGGCAAAAAAACGATGTTATATCTACAAGTATGATGCACTGGGAAGGATGATTTCCAGAAGATGGCCCCAGAGAGGAGAAGAGCTACTGGTAGTGGATCCGGCAGGAAGGGTGGTGGCATCACAGGATTCACTATTAAGAAAGGCTGGAAGATGGCTCTTAACACGTTATGACAGAGCATCCAAGCCTGTGGAGGTTATGGTAACACAGCAGAGCATAAGTGAAAGTAATATGAGAGGGTACTTCTCGTATGAGAGCGTACAGAGTTACTTCAATCAGGGTGGGACGGCACCGTTCTACCCGGCAGTGTATAATCTGGCAGATAACATCTCTCTCTCTTACAGCCAGATTGGAAAAACTGAGATGCAGGCGGTAATTCCGGCAGACAACAACCAGTCTGTGACACTCTACTTCCTGCCGGAGGCTGAGACAGTATCAGCAACAGATGTAACAACGGAGGCATTTGCATCACTTCTTTGGGAAAAGAGCGCAATGACTTCTACGCCGGAGGGAAAGCTCGTGGCAGTGGCGGAAGCGGACTCTACGGCTAAGACGCTTGCTCAGAGTGAGATACTCTACAGATACACAGCTTACTTCTATGACTGCTGGAGAAGGCCGGTGCAGACGGTAACAAGATATCCGGACGGATCTATAATCCGTGCTTCAACAAAGTATAACTTCCAGGGTGTGCCTGTAAAGCAGGTGGTAAGGATAACCGTGCCACAGGGGAATGATCTGGGAGTGATAAGCCCGTATCAGACGGACTCTCTGAACGCAATACTGACAGAGTGCTTTACTTATGACAAGCGGGGAAGGATGCTCACGTCCAGCTCAGAGTTAAAGACATTCATGACACTCCAGCAGGGAGGAGCACTCGCCTACTCGGATACAATAACCTCAAACGCCTCCGCTTCTTTTTCTTACGATGAACTGGGGCATCTGGTGGGAAAGACAATGGGAAGCAGCATATCTCAGGAACTCTCTTACAACATCCAGGATTGGATGACACAGGTGATAACAAAGAAGGGAACGCAGAACATACTGGAGCAGAAGCTAAGATATTTTAACACTGAAAAAAGCGGGACAACGCCGCTATACGGAGGAAACATATCCGAGTGGGAGTCTAAGCAGGGAAACGAAAGCAGCAGTACGTATGCGTTTGACTATGACAACGTTGGAAGGCTCATAGAGAGCAACAGATTTGTGGGAAATGACAACTCTCCTCTGACTTCATTCACAGAGAGAAACATATCTTATGACCGTAACGGAAACATACTGACAATGTCAAGGGTGGGAGGGAACGAACTCTCCGCACTACACGACTTCAATTACAGCTATGACGGAGACCGTCTGACTTCAATATCCGGAACAAAGGAAGGAACAGCTGTAACTGCGGCTTACAACTATGACGGAAACGGAAACCAGCTGATGGACGGCTTGGCGCAGGTAAGGCTATCATACGGGCTGAACAACCAGGTATTCAGAGTAAGGAAGACAAACATGCAGATAATGAGCAAGGGACCCAGGCCGCCGGGACCACCATCTTTGGAGGAGACGATAATTGCTACATACGCTTACTTTGCAGATGGGGCAAAATTCTCACTCACAGACAACAACGGACTGAGCAGGATTTACATAGGGCCGTTCACTCTGGCCAGGAAGAAGACAACAACTCTAAACTCAACCTCTGTAGTAACGCTTTTAGAATCAGCAGAGGCGTTGGGAGCAGAGGCAAGGTTCGCTTTTGCAGCTACACCGCAGAGCGCTCTGGGAGGGGATACCACATACACCGTTGACTACGAGACACTTTATCTGATAAAAGATCACCTGGGAAGCGTAAGGGCTATTGCAGACACCAACGGAAACATTCTGGAAAGAAACGACAACTATCCGTATGGACTGCGTACGGATATGGGGAGAAGCTACCCTACCCTCACTGAGAAATACAGGGTAAGGCTACCAAGCAACACGTCATTCTCCGCAAACAACACAATTTCACTAAGTTCTCCCACTACTGCAATTCAGCCATACAAACTGCTTTACAACGGGAAAGAGCTGCAACTAATAGCGCAGACAGACCTGATTGACTACGGAGCAAGGCAGTACAACCCTATCACAACTCGATGGAACGCACCGGATCCACTGAGTGAGAAATACTATGCATCTTCCCCTTATGTCTACTGTGTAGGAAATCCTATTATCTTCACAGATAATAATGGTGAAACTCTATTTCTCACAGGAATTTACGCAGAAAAGGCATTTGAAATGCTACAATCTTTGGTCAAAAATTTTCTAACACTAAGTAGAAATGAAGAAACAGGGGAAATAACATATAAACCAAATAATGATGAGAAAATTGACCAAGAGTATTCAAAGAGATTAATGGAAGTCATCGATGATAAAAACATTAGAGTGAATGTTAGTGCTCGAAAGGTAAATAGCGAAGCAGGAGGTGAGTTCAAAGGTAATACAGATATAGACGGGATAAGAAACACCTTTCAGTGGGTAGATCCTAATGTATTGGAAGATATTGAGATATATAAAAAAGAACCTATTGGAAAGAATTTAATGCATGAAATTACTGAATCATATGAGGGAGGAAAACTTGGGATCCGAGATAATACAACTGTTATGTTTGCACTGACAGATATTCCCAAAAAATCTTACAATAAAAAGACAAAAAAATTACTAGACCGTCATTATAGAAAATATTATAAAAAAGCTCATAAAAGGGCAACTAAACAGAGCGAAATAACTCAAGATGATTTAGAGAAATTATACGGCAAAAAATAGCCCAAGTTTCTTATTATTTCGATATTAACAATCATAAATAGGACTATTAAAGCATAATGAATATAGAATATTGTCATAGAATCTGTTTAAAACTATTAAAAGTTGTACTCTACTGTTTTTTGATGTTAATCACAACTTGCTGTGGTATTTACTTTACGAAGATTCCATACATGTCAGTTACCTCAGGCACTATTCTCCCTCATGATTTTTATAATAGAAACTACCCGTCAGAGTCTTACATTCTGAAATATGAAAATAACGAAGTCCTAAACAGTCTGCAAATCTATTTATATAACATTGGAAAGGACAAAGCATATAAGGTTATAAATGATAGTACATTAACCGATGTTTTATACAGTTGCCTATTGCCAAGGATTACACCTGGAGAAACCGTTAACATCATATACCTCTTGTATATGAGAGCTAATAACAGTAACGTTATATCCACTTCTCCTTCCTCTGACTTTTATAGGAAGATTAATGACTTGTTCAATGAAAGCAAAGAGTATATAAACAACAATAAGGAAAAAATTATCGTTCCCTCCAAATTCAAATCCAATGAATTTCAGCAGATGGTCAGTATTAAGAACAAGGATTTTGAATCAGAGATCGTTATGAGAGCTTTTAAGGAGGATTATCAGACAACAATCCTCTCTATTTCAAACACTAATGTTATCAATTCAGGATTACTTTGCCACATAAATACTACACCTAACAATACACCGGCTCTTTTTTTAGAAGAAAAAAGAAAACACATAGCCGGAAAACTCTATTATGTTATTAAGAATGAAGCATCTATCTTTGTTAGAGATGACTCAAGTTACAAATATGAAAGAGACTACGCAGCTATATGGTATGACAAAAATGGAAAATCTGTTATTAACTATCGGAATGGATTTAAAGAATTAGCTGTTATAGGACTAGATGGGAGGGGGAATGTATATGTCAAGAGTGAGGGCAAAAAGATAATTGTAAACCAACACAATTTCCAAAATGTTTTAGATTCCATTATTTCCAATGGGATATCAATTATTATCAAGAAAAATCTTGCTCCAATTCCACAAAGAATAGATAAATCTTTCTCATATTACACTGGTGAACGGGGTGATATCATATTTACAGACAGTTTATTCCATATCACTCTTCATTTTAAAGAAGGATACAAATATGGAGAGGGAAAATGGAGAATGATAGATAGTAGTCATATGGAACTTATATTCAATAATTCCCCAAAAAATGATAAGTATCCCACTACAAGTGTTCGATATTACCCAGAATCTTTTTACGATTCACTTTATTATAAGGGTACCGATCGCACTTTAATTGGAAGATTGGTGTTTGAAAAAGACAGTTCAGATACGATTACCAACTCTTTGCTTAAACTGTCATTTAAAAGACAATCGGAAGTTCCAGAAAGTGTATTCAATAGATACATTAAAGAGTAATAACTATGTGGGTGAGACTATCTAATACCAAGAAAATGTGCCCTCCCCCATTCTGTAGTGGTCTCGGAAAAGGGGCCACTACTTATTTTTTATTACCCTGATTATCAAGGATGAGGGTGCGGTCCTGGCCGAGCGGGGTGATTTCAGGCTTGGATGATTTGGCCATGGCCTTCTGCATCTTGCGAATGAGGCGGTTGTCTCTTCTTGTTGCCCTTGCAATCTTTTTGTCAAGGTCTTTAACAATTGGGCTGTAGCCCTTATCAAAAAAGCCAGCTTTGGCTTTGAGGGTAAGAACCCTTCTCACCTTTTCATTGAGTTCATCCAAAGAGAGTGTTCCGTTTTCTACAAGCCGGGTTAGAGTCTCTATGGCTTTGATTGGCTCATCCGGCATAAGAATCATATCTGAACCGGCCTTGTAAACGGCTGTGTTGATGTCTATTGGATCCTTGCCCTTGGCAAGACCGTCCATAGTGACCGCATCTGTCATAATCACACCCTTAAAGCCCTGCTTGCCTCTTAAGAGTCCCTTTACACAGTTCTCGGAGATAGACATAGGAGTACCGGTGGAATCTATTACAGGATAGGAGAAATGGCCAACCATAACCATCGCCAGATTGTTGGCGAACATCTTGTCATAAGGATAGAGATCCTGGCTATAAAGTTGCTCCACTGTGTGATTTATGATAGGTTTTTCATAATGGGAATCTACGTATGTATCTCCGTGGCCCGGGTAGTGTTTTCCGCAGGCATAAATTCCGTTATCCTGCATTCCCTTCATATAGGCGGTGGCAAGGTCTGCCACAACCTGTGGATCTCCGCAGAAGGAACGTTGGCCGTCCGCTTTGTTGTAAGGGTCCGGGCAGACATCTGCAACAGGAGCAAGGTTAACGTATATGTTCAAGTCTTTCAACTCTTTAGCAACGTTCTTTCCCATCTTGTAGAGAAACTTCTGAGGGTTATCTTCTATTCTTGCAAGCAGTGCCTGACGCGGATAAGCTGGATACTCCGCAAAACGCATATTGGCACCCCACTCTGCATCTGTCATCTCCAAAAGAGGAATGGTGCTTATAGACTGCAGATAGTTAACTCTCTCAATAAACTGAGCAATAGGACCTCTCATAATGATTATGCTTCCAACTCCGTACTCTCTTACCAAAGAGTCCTGGAAAGCCTTGGTCTTCTCAGAAGGGTTGCGGCTTATTGTTATGATAAAGAGTTGTGCAACCTTCTGTTTTACAGAGAGTTTACTCATTAGTTCATCTACCTGTTTCTGATGTCTTACATCCGCTTTGCTCTGAGAAAAGAGTGCTATTGGAGATAATACCATAATGATTAAAAGTGATATGATTCTGCTCTTCATATTGTATTGCTGAATTGATTCTTAATAGTTTATGCCGGCAGCGCCGCCTGCAAAATATGGGCGCTCCACAAGGTTGATTCTCTCCGCCTTATCCTTTGCCTTTTTCATCTGCTTAATTAGGCGGTTGTCTCTTTTGAAGGCACGCTTTACCTTGCGCTCAATATCTGTTACAACAGGGTTGTAGTCCTTGTCTAAAAGGCCTGCTTTTGCCTTGAGAGTGAGCACTCTCTTTACCTTGGCATTGAGTTCATCCAGTGAGAAAACTCCCCTTTGAACGGAGTCTGCAATTGCCTCAATTGAACCCTTAATGTCTATAGGCATAAGCAGAATATCCGAGCCGGCCTTGTAAGCCTCAACCGTCACCTCAACCGGATCCCTTCCCTCTGATATCCCTTTCATCACGATGGCGTCAGTTATGACGATTCCTTTGTAGTTCTGCTCTCCTCTTAAGAGGTTCTCAATGCAAGGCTTTGAGAGAGACATCGGGAGAAGAGAAGGGTCTATCTCAGGGCTTGCAATGTGCCCCACCATAACCATCTCAAGCCCCTCATTTATAAGCCTTTTGTAAGGGTAGAGATCTACGCTGTCCAGCACCGCTTTGGAGTGGTGGATGGTAGGCATCTCATCGTGAGTATCTATGTAGGTATCCCCTATTCCCGGGTAGTGTTTGCCGCAGCCAAATGTCCCCTCCTCCTTCATACCTCTGAGGTAGGCGGAGGCCAGAGTTGCAACCCACTTAGGATCACTGCCAAAAGAACGGGGAGCAATGGCTGTCTTCTGCTTGTTTTGCCTTACGATATCGTTATCCGGACTTACATCCACAACCGGAGCAAAGTTCACTGCAATGCCCAGATCCTTAAGCTCTTTGCCAATGTTGCGCCCCATCCGGTAAACAAACTTCTCCGCATTGGGAAGTTTGGAGAGTTGCTCCTGTTTGGGATAACGTAAGTACTCCTCAAAACGCATAGCCGCACCCCACTCCGCATCTATGGTAACAAGCATAGGAACCTTGGATTTGCTCTGAAGAGCGTTCATCCTTCCAACTATATCATAGACGGAACCGTCCATAACAATGATACCTCCCGCTCCGTATTCAGTTACAAGAGAGTCTTCAAAAGCGGTACGTTTCTCATCCGGCTTTGGATATGTATCAAAGATAAAAAGCTGTGCAACCTTCTCTCTTATAGAGAGTAGGTTCATAAGTTGGTTAATACGCTCCTCTCTTTCTCTCTCCTTTTTGCTCTGGGAAAATGCGGTAAGGGAGAGAAGAAGCAGCAACGTTATGAGGGTTATCTTTTTCATTATCAGTAGGAAAGAAGGGTGATAACTCCGTCCATTGTGCTTACCAGAAGTTGATGTTCACCTATCGGGAGAATATAATTTACCAAAGCCTTTGATACCTCGTGTTGCCACTCCACTGCACCGTCTGAGACTCTGAGGGCAAAGATACAGCCGCGGCTGGTTGCAATGAATACCAGTCCTTTGCCGTCCTTACCGCCTGTAGGTGTGGCAATTATAGGGGTTGGTCCAATCTCGTAGCCATACTCGGTTATGGTCTGCCAGGTCTTAACATCCTGAGCGTTGAGCTGCGCTCCGTTGTCTGCCTTGCTCAGAATCTTATCCAGCGAGTATGCTCTAACGGTATCCTTCATGTTCTTTATGTAGTACTCTTCTCCGTTTGGAGAGAGACCTATTGCCTCTCTTCCGCCGTAAACCTTTGCAATCTGCCTGCCTGTCTTGGCTTCCAGAACATAGCTGCATCTATCTGGGATAGAAATCATTATGTAGCCCTTGGATTTAACGGGCCATACCTGGGCAGGAGAGTAGTTACGCACCTTAACTTTAGTCATCCACTCCCACTGGAGCTTGCCGTCTTTTGGATTGAAGGAGTAGAGAGTGTTGCCCCAGTCTCCTATAACCACCTGCTGCTTATCTACATACGGACGGCTTACCACAAAGCTCTTCATCTTGTCATAACTCCATTTGAGTTTGCCAGTCTTAAGATCCAACGCACGGAAAATGTTATCTGACGAGCCAATGTAAACCACTCCGTTATAGATATTTGCAGTACCCAGCACAGATTTGTTGCAGGTATATTTCCATCTCAAAGAGCCGTCTTTAGGATTAAGACAGTAGATGTTGTTGTCTGAACTTCCCACAACAACATAATCTCCGCTTACGGCCGGAGTTGAGAAGGTCTTGCCATCCGTCTTAAAACTCCAGAGTTTATCTCCGGAGGTTGCATCCAGGCCGTAAATCATTCCCGCTTCGTCTGCAAAAATCACAATATCACCCTTTTGCACGGCGTTAGCAACAGACGGAAGCGCGTTCACTCCCTCCTTTGGCATAACCATTTTACCCTTTCTCCAGATGGCTGCACCTGAGCCCACATCTGCATTGTTCTCATATCTCCACACCTGGGTAACCTGAGGGAAACGAACGTTGTAGTCATTAACCGGTTGAGGGTACTCTACGTTGTCCGGATATGCTGGGCCGTTGCTCATACGCACTGTGTACCAAATCTTTCCCGGCTCCTTCTTTCCCACAATCTTATCCTGGAAAGTAATTACTGAACCCTTGATTGTGGCAATCACATAACCCACATCACCCTTTGAAGTTGCCAAAGTTGAACGGACAATCACACCAGGAATTCCATCATAAACCATTGCGCGGTCCTGATGCCAGTGACCGGAAAATACAAGCTGTATGTTTTTGCTCTTAATGGTGTTAAGAACGTCATCATATTTAATAAGAGAAGAGTCTAACGGATAGTGAGTTACAAAGAAGAGAGGCTTATCCTCCGGAAGAGCTTTCACCTCATCCTTGAGCCACAACATGCTCTCTCTTGGAACCAAAGCGGGAGCCATCCTTATGTTAGGACCGCACGGAACACCCAGGAACTTAAATTTGCCCGCCTCAAACTCAAACCTCTCATAGCCGAATATCTTTGTAAATGAGTTGGTTCCGCTCTCGCTCCAGGTAGCGTCATGGTTTCCGGGAATTATAAACCAAGGTACTTTTATAGCGTCAAATATCCTTTTTGCACATTTAATCTCATCATCGGAACCAAAGTTTGCAATGTCTCCGGTAATCATAACAAACTGAATGTTAGGATTATTATTGATATCCTCCACGCAAGCCTCAGTTCCCTTTACGCTGGCACTGCCAAGAGAGATGTGCACGTCACTCAGCACTGCAAACTGCAGAGAGCCGTCCGCTTTCTGAGGGATATAGGTTCCGCTGAAGGTTCCGTTTTCTACCTTCTGTGCATAAACAGAGATGGCAGATGCCATAAAGACAACTGCCACCAGTAACAGGATAAATCTTACTCTTTTCATTCTATCTATTTAAGTATCAGATTATTTCTACATCTCCCGCTTTAATCCATCCTTGCCTTCCGTCTTCAATTTCTATCTTGTACCACTCACCCACATTCTCCAGTACCTTCATCTTTGTTCCCTCATGGAGAATGAAAATTGAGTTGCCTCCGGATTGCGGAGAACTCTTTACGCTTCCCAAACTCTCCACCACAACCGCAGATGAGCTCCCCCTTGCATTTGAGGCTAATGCCAGAGAGAAGAGGAAACTTACCGCAGTAAAAAAGAAGCAAACCACAGCGAGTATAAAAAACAACTTTCTAATGCGGCTTCTTCTGGAGAAAAGGTAGAGCAGCATAAGCATAAGTGCCAGAGCCAGAAGGACTAAGGAGACCACAGCCCAGCCGTCTGAAGAGATGGAGGAGCGAATGTTTTTAATCCAAGTCAGAAGCACAAATTCAGGCACGGCATCTATCTTGTCCAGAGTCTTAAGACGGGCCAGCTGAAGATTGTTCTGCACATCCTTGTTGGATGGGTCCAGCTTTAAAGCCCTCTCATAATAGAGAACGGCCTTACCTATCTTATTGGCTCTGTAATAGGTATTTCCAAGGTTATAGAAGAGCTCCGGAGAGACCTCTCCACTCTTTTCAATTGAGAGAAAAGCGTTTGCAGCCTCATCATATTTCCCCTCAGAGTAAGCCGCTACTGCACTGTTCCACTCGGCACTTTGCGCAAAGGCGGAGAGGGAAACAAACAGAACCAAAAGTGTATATAGAGTCTTTTTCATCGCGATAGTCATTTACAGTTTGTTTTCCAAATCGGAGATAAGCCCAACAGCCTTTTTGTACTGTGCATCCATTGCACCCGCCGCTCCCTCAGGGGAATAGCGTACCATCTCGCAGTCATCCAAAAGGGAGATTAAAGAGGCAACCTGCTCCGTTGGAACGTTTCTTCCAAGCAATGTCTCTTCAATTACATCTCTCTGGAGTTCAGACCTTTGAATGGAGAGTTTATCTGAAGTGTAACCCAGCAGAGCCTTGTGAAGCTCTTCATAGAACTCCTGTACCTTGTTCTGGCTGAGGTAGTTCTGAGCCTTCTTCAGACGCGTGCGTGCCACCTTGTTTGCCTTGCGGTTACGGGTGCGCATCACATCCTTTGCCAGAGCAATGCGGCTGGAGGTAAGTTTCTTTATTCCAAAGAAGCCTGCAATAAGCAGTGCTGCAATCAGATAGAACGGCCAGCTCAAAACTGTAAAACGGCCCGCCTTCTTAAATGAAGGCATTGCGGTCTTTATGTATCTGATATCGTCCCCCAGATTGCCCACACTCTTCTGAGATGCAGGAATAAATGTTGCTCCGTTAGGATTTGCACTTCCCTTAGCAACCTTAACCTCAATAGGTTCCGTATGCAAAGTCACATATCTTCTCTGGTTCAGATCAAAATAAGAGTACTCAATAGAAGGAATTGTGTAGGTTCCGTCCGCCCTCGGAATGAATGGATACTCGTAAACCTTCTTGCCCACTGCACCCTCTGCGGTATTGTTAAAGTTGTTGGTACTCTTGGCGTCATACTTCTCAAAGTCCTGAGGGAGTTCAACCTTTGGAGCCTCTATAAGGTTCAAGTTACCTGAACCTGAGAGCTCTACAATAAGTGAAGCGGCCTCGTTAGACTTAAGGCTGTCTTTTGTAAGACGGGCAGTCATTGAGAGTTTTCCAACTCCGCCGCCAAAACTTTCAGGCGCTCCGCCAGGCAGTTCGCTTACGTGAATGACGTGCTTTCCGGTGCTGAGTTTCTTCTTTACAACATCGTAAGTATCATTGTCAAAGAAATCGTCAAAGATGCTGCGGCTGCGGGCTTTCTTGGTTAAAACCTGCACCTGGCAGACCATCTCGCAAGGATCCACGGTAAGAGCGCCGCTCTGCTGAGGCATTATCATATAACGTCTTATGAGAGCGCTGCTGTAAATCTGATTTCCCACCTTTTCACGGGTGAAGTTGATGTTCTGAGGTACTTCTATCTCCTGACTCCAGAAACCGTTAAAAACAGGCATTTTTACATCTTCCAGCCCCACAATATTGGAACGGGTGTAGAGTTTCAGAGTTGCAATAATAGGCTCGCCCTTTACAACCTTGGTCTTGTTAAAGGAGAGTCTTAAAAAGAGGTCTGCCTTGCCGTAGGTAATACCCGGGTCATCTTCATCCATAGAGGAGAACGGGTCCTGATTTCCGTTCTGGTTTCCGCCGCTTTGCTGACTGCCCTGAGATGTCTGAGAGCCGCTGCTTTGAGAAGGGGCACCTTTCACAATATCAATTGTAATGGAACGGGTGGAGTAAGTATTCCCTCCAATGGTAGCCGTTGCAGGAGTAATGTTAATCTGACCCTGCTGGTCCGCCTCCAGAACGTAAGTGTAGGTAACCGTGTAAGAGTCTGTCCTCTTGCCGTTTACCCAGGAGGTGTAACTTGATGTGGATGTGGAAGGACCCGCAATCACATCTGCTCCCGTAATGGTTGGACGGACAAAATTTGTAACGTCTCCGTCAGAAATGAACTTAACAAGAAATCTCTCCCCGCTTCCCACAATGTTTGGAGCCTCCACCTTAAAGGTGTTCTGCCCCTTTGCTGCGGAGAGCGAGATTAAGAGAGTAAAACACAACAATAGTATTGAATAACCTCTTTTCATACCCATTTGGCTGAATGCAAATTTACCAATTCTTCTCTTTCTGTTTATTCCTTGCGGCGGCTTTTGCCTTTTTAACCTTCTCCTGAGTCTGATTTTCCTTATCCTGAATGGCCTGAAGCATCTGAGCTGCCGCCTGTTGGCTCATTTTCTGCTGATCCGGCTGCTGACCCTGAGGGTTTTTGTCATCCTTGTTCTGATCCTGATTGTTCTGATCCTGATCTTTGTTCTGGTCTTTATTTTGGTCCTGATTTTGGTCCTTGTTCTGATCTTTGTTCTGGTCTTTGTTCTGGTCTTTGTTTTGGTCCTGATTTTGGTCTTTGTTCTGATCTTTGTTCTGATCTTTGTTTTGGTCCTGATTTTGGTCTTTGTTTTGATCTTTGTTCTGATCTTTGTTTTGATCTTTGTTCTGGTCCTGGTTCTGGTCCTGATTCTGCTGGTTCTGCTGGTTCTGCTGGTTCTGCTGCTGTTGCTGCTGCTGATTCTCCAGCATCTTCTTAGCGTAAGCATAGTTAGCCTTTGCCGTTATATCTGCAGGATTCCTCATAAGAGACTGTTTGTAAGCCTCCATTGCCTTGTCATACTGCTGTTTGGCAAGGTAGGTATTACCCAGGTTGAAGAAGTATTTTGAGGTGAGCGTAGGTTTGCCCTGCTCCTTTAAGAAAGGATCCTCCTTTCCTCCCGATGGATTACCGTTCGCCCCCGGTGCCGTAACCTGCTCTTTTATATAATCTTTCTTTGAAACCACGCCCTTCCAGTTAACCCCGTAAGGAATCTTGGTCATAGTATCCGCCTGGCTCTCAAAGATTTTAAGAGCGTTTTCAGAATCGTTCAACTTGAAGAGGTTGTTTGCCAGGTTGTAATTTCCGGCAAGTGAAAGCGAATCCTTGAGGAGTCCCTTACGGTATTCAACCTCGGATTTTTTAAGTTCGTTCTTGTTAAAGTAGCGGTTACCCTTTCTCACCTCTTTCTTGTCTGCCTGTGCAAAGCCCTGGCTCAAAGTAAGAAGCATAACCAGAACTACCGTAAAGAGTCTTTTCATCTTTCTGTTTCCAATCAAAAACTCCAGAATGAGGAACGCCAATGCAATGGCCAAGAAGTACATAAACTGCTCATTGTACTCCTCAAAGGCAATCTCCTTATAAGCGTTCTTCTTAAGTTCTCTAACCTTCTCCACAATCTCACCCACGCCAAAGTTTGTATCTGAGGCTCTTACATAGATTCCGCCGCCTGCGGTGGCAATCTGTTTGAGCATATCCTCATCCAGTTTGGTCACCACAATGTTGCCCTGACGGTCTTTCATAAGTCCGCCCCCCTCTGCCGGAATCGGCTCACCCTGAGCGGATCCCACGCCTATACAGTAGACGTTTATGCCCGCCTCTTTTGCTGCGGCGGCAGCGGCAACAGCATCGTCCTCGTGATTCTCACCATCGCTGATTACTATAATGGCCTTGTTTCCCTCTCCCTCCATACCTTCCTGAGAGAAGCTTGAAGCACAGGTCATTATGGCATTACCTATTGCAGTACCCTGTACCGGTATTGAAGATGTATTTATTCCCGATAGGAACATCTTTGCAGAGACGTAGTCTGCCGTAACCGGAAGCTGAACAAAAGATTCTCCTGCAAAAAGCACCAGTCCAACACGGTCATTGTGCAGGCGGTCCATCAATCTGGAGAGGTCCATCTTGGCTCTTTCCAGACGGTTAGGAGAGTAATCCTTTGCAAGCATGGAGTTGGAAACATCCAACGCAATCATAATCTCACTGCCCGTGTTGTTACTCTCCTTCAGTCTTGCACCAATCTGAGGACGGGCAAGTCCCAACATCAGAAACAGCCAGGCCAGAGAGAAGCATGTAAGCTTAAGCCAACCCTTTCCCTTGGACCTCTCAGGCATCAGAGAATCAACCAACTTTGGATCTCCAAACTTCTTCAGCCTCTTGTTTCTTCCCCTTCTGTAAAAAGCATAGAGGATGTAAAACAGAGGAATAGCCAGTATGAATAGTAGAAATATCGGTTTTGCAAATTGTATCATATCCCCTCCTTTAATCCGGTAAATGTTTGGTAACAAACAGTCTCATAATAAGTTCCAGAACAACAGCCAGGAAGGCAACCAGTGCAAAGTTCATAAAGAGTTCCTTGTACTGAGGGAAGGAGTCCACAATGGTCTTGCTCTTCTCCATCTTGTTGATTTCCGTATAGATGGCGGCCAGTTTGGTGTTGTCCGTAGCTCTGAAATATTTTCCTCCCGTCTCCTTGGCAATCTGCTTCAGAAGCGGTTCGTCTATCTCCACCTTCATTGTCTGAACGCCGTAAGGTGTAGGATACGGAGCCTCACCCATTGCGCCGATACCTATGGTGTAAACTCTTATGCCGTAGGTCTTTGCAATCTCAATTGCCATCTGCGGAGAAATCTCTCCGGTGTTGTTCACACCGTCCGTAAGCAGAATGACAACCTTGCTCTTGGCATCTGAATCTTTCAACCTTGCAACAGCTGTTGCCAGTCCGTTTCCTATAGCGGTGCCGTCTTCAATTATTCCGCACTGAATCTCCTTTAACATATTAATGAGAGACTGACGGTCAGTAGTAAGAGGGCACTGCGTGTAACTCTCACCGGCAAAGACAACTACGCCCATTCTGTCTGCAGGTCTCTGAGCCACGAACTCAGTAGCGATCTGCTTGGCTGCGTTAATTCTGTCCGGCTTGAAATCCATTGCCAACATAGAGGTGGAAACATCTATTCCAAGCACAATGTCTATACCCTCCGTACTCACCTTCTCCAACTTGGAAGCGGAGCGCGGACGTGCTATTGCAAGTACCAGGAATAATACCGCCAAACATCTCAGTACAAACGGAATATGACGCAGAATGCGCTTTAAAAGATTCTCCTTTTTAAAGTTCCACGGAGAGATGTTTGAAACGGTCAGATAGGGCTGCCTTCCCTTAATCTCCCTCCAAACGTAAAGAAGAATCATCAAAGGGATAATCAGCACCAGGTATAATAGTTTTGGATACTCGAAAAACATTACTTAACCTCCTCTTTCTTAGCCTCTTCCAATTGCTGCATATAAGCAAAGTTCACAAAGTTCACCGCAACCGGAATTGCATTTTCATTATCCTGCTCGCTAGGCGTATATTTGGCAAACTTCACCAAATCTGCCCTTGCAAACATCTCATCCAAGTCATTGAATATCTTCTCATCCAACTTCTTGTCTTTCAGAGAGTCCATAATCTCCGAAGAGGTCTTCTCCATTGCACCGAATCCGTAACGGCTCTCAATGTAGTTACGCAGAGCGTCCGTAATTCCTGTGTAGTACTGCTTCTCCTTTCCAACCTTCCAAATCTTCTCCAAACGGAGTTTCTCCAACTTCTTAAGCGCCGTAATATGAGGCGGTTCTACCTGTACAGATTTGCCAAAGAAGTTCTTGTTCTTTCTCTTCATAGAGATATATCTGCATATTGCCCAAATAATCAGAGCAACTGCAAGTGCCAGAAGAACCCACGGCAGAACCTCACCCACCGTTATAGGATATTTCTCCTGCGCCTTAATCTCGTATGGTTTGAATGAGGCCGTATCTATCTGAATTGTATTCACATAGAGGTCTTGTGGATCTATACTCAGAGTATCCGCCATGCCCTCAATGGAGTAGAGAATAACAGGAGCCGGCAGATGGAATGAACCGCTGTCAAAAGCGGAGAGCATCATCTTGGCCCTCAGCTCTCTCTGTCCGTTTTTAAGAGAGACGGAGTCTATCTGAAGATCCTTCACAACCTCTATTGCCGCCCCCCTTAAAGTGGTATCTGCGGCAAGGGTCTGCTTATATGGAATGGCCTTGAGGTCAACCCCTTCCGGGAATGTAAACTCGGTAATCCAAGCCACCTGGTCTCCAATCAGAACCGAGTCTTTTGTAAGGTAAGACTTGGGAACTTTCTGAGCAAAAACCGTGGTGGAAAGCATCACCAAAAAGGCCAACGCCGTTAAACTTTTTCTAAACATAATTCCTATTTCTTCTTAAAGAAGGCTATAAGACTCTTAACGTAATCATCTTGAGTGGAGACGCTTACGCTGTCCACCCTATATCTCTTAAACAGTTGCTGTGCGCTCTGCTGAACTCTGTTAGACCAATCCTTGTAGTGATCTCTAACCGCTCTGGATGAGGTATCTATCCATCCCTCTTTTCCGCTCTCCGCATCTCTTACTCTCACAAATCCAATGTTAGGAATCTCCCTTTCTCTTGGATCATAGACATTGATGGCAGAAATCTCGTGACGGTTGGCGGCAATCTTAAGCGCCTCCTCGTAACGTGGATGACCCTCTGAATCAACGTCTAACAAATCGCTGAGCAAAAAGGCTGTACACTTTTTCTTAATGGCGTTTGAGAGAAAACGCAGCGCCTCTGAGATATCCGTTCCCTGTCCGGTTGGTTTGAACTCCAACAGTTCAGAGAGGATTCTCAGCAGATGGCTTCTTCCCTTCTTTGGCGGAATAAACTTCTCAACCTTTGAGGAGAAGAAGAGCGCTCCAACCTTATCGTTATTAATTGAGGCGGAGAAGGAGAGCACCGCTGCAATCTCTGCAACAAGCTCACGCTTAGTCTTCTCCACTGTTCCGAATATACTGGATTGGCTAACGTCTACAAGCAGAACAACCGTAAGTTCTCTCTCCTCCTCATACACTTTTATATAAGGAGAACGCAAACGGGCCGTAACATTCCAGTCCATATTGCGGACATCGTCTCCAAACTGATACTCACGTACCTCGCTGAAAGCCATACCTCTGCCCTTGAAGGCGGAGTGGTACTCTCCTGCAAAGATCTGGTGAGAGAGAGACTTTGTCTTTATCTCAATCTTACGTACTTTCTTTAAAAGTTCGTTGTCCATACAAATAACTCCTTATGGAACAGGTACAATATTTACTATCTCGGTAATCAGATTCTCTGTCGTAATATTCTCTGCCTCAGCTTCGTATGTCAGACCTATACGGTGACGCATAACCTCGTAGCAGACGGCTCTTACATCCTCAGGAATTACATAGCCTCTTCTCTTAATGAAAGCGTAAGCCTTGGCAGCCTTTGCAAGTGAGATACTTGCTCTAGGAGATGCACCGTACTGAATCAGATTCTTAATCTTTCCAAGTCCGTACTCATCCGGAGTTCTGGTTGCGTAAACTATATCTACAATGTAACGCTCAATCTTCTCATCCATGTAAACGTCTTTTACAACGCTTCTTGCACGAACAATATCCTCAGGCTTAAGAACTGTGCTGGCCTTAGGGAACTCCTGTGCGTTGTGCATCTTAATAATCTGTTTCTCCTCATCCTTCTTAGGGTAATTAACAATCACCTTAAGCATGAAACGGTCCATCTGAGCCTCAGGCAGCGGATATGTACCCTCCTGTTCTATAGGGTTTTGTGTTGCCATTACAAGGAAAGGTTTAGGAAGAGCGTAAGTGTTGTCTCCAATGGTTACGGCTCTCTCCTGCATTGCCTCCAACAGAGCACTCTGAACTTTTGCAGGTGAACGGTTAATCTCATCCGCCAATACAAAGTTTGCAAAGACAGGTCCCTGCTTTACCTGGAACTGCTCGTTCTTCTGACTGTAAATCATTGTTCCCACAATGTCTGAAGGAAGCAAGTCCGGAGTAAACTGAATTCTGTTGAACTTTGCATCAATGATATCTGCCAATGTGCTTATAGCCAGGGTCTTTGCCAAACCAGGCATTCCCTCCAACAACAGATGTCCGTCTGCAAGCAATCCAATGAGCAGATCCTCAACCAGATGTTTTTGCCCTACAATCACCTTGTTCATCTCCATAGAGATGATGTCTACAAAGGCGCTCTCTTTCTGAATCCTATCATTCAGTTCCTTTATGTTAACGTTCTCCATAATTGTTTAAATTACTTTGTTATTCTTTTTACTTTCAATTTCTTACCTTTGCGCTATATGAGATACTTTATTCGTCTGTCATATAACGGAGCCCCCTTTAGCGGCTGGCAGATTCAAAAGAACGCAACCGGCGTTCAAGAGGAACTTCAAAAAGCTTTTTCACTTTTGCTGAAGGAGAAGATTGAGATTACAGGTGCCGGTAGAACAGATAGCGGCGTTAATGCCGTCAACTACATTGCCCACACAGATATCCAATCCCAGACAGCTCTCAGTGGAAAATCTCAAAAGCAATTTCTATACAAATTAAATGCCATTCTACCTCCTCAAATCAGGGTTGAGGGCATTTACAAAATGCACCCGGAGGCACACGCCCGCTTTGATGCGACCAGCCGCACCTACAACTATTTCATCTCAACCGAGCCTTCCCCGTTTGATGACCGTTTCACCTTCTATGTCAAGTGCAAAAGTCTCAACATAGAGGCCATGAACAAGGCGGCCCAATATTTCATCGGGACAAAAGATTTTGCCTCCCTGCAGAAGGTTGGAAGTGACAATAAAACCTCCGTATGCACTGTTACAGAGGCGGTTTGGAAGAGAGCTCCACTCCCCGCTCCGTTCAATGCCGGCTGCCGTGGAAAGAGGTACGTCTTCACCGTTACCGCCAACCGATTCCTCAGAAATATGGTTAGAGCCATGGTGGGTTCCCTCCTGGAAGTGGGACTCGGAAAGAGGGAGCCGGAGTGGATTGAGGAGATGCTTAAAAAGAAGAACCGCTCCTCCGCTGCCCAAAGTGTTGCCGGTAACGCCCTCTTTTTGACCAGGATAACTTATCCCTATCCAATTAAGTAGCTCTTGCACACTTTTTGCTTGCTAAAGAACGGCTTTTGCCTGCTAAAGAACAGTTAATGCTTATTAAAGGACAGTTATTAAGTTTATGCAGGCTTGCAAATGATATAGTTTTTGAAATAAATAATAATTAAAGATATGAGTTTGATCACAATTTTTCTCCAGGCAGACGCCGTAGAAGCCGTAAACCAGGCAGCCGGCACACTTGCCTCCAGCCAAAAGGTCTCCCTCTCCATGATAGACATGGCAGTTAAGGGCGGATGGCTTATGATTCCTCTTGTAATTCTCTCCGTATTAACTATTTACATCTTCGGAATGAAGTGGTGGACAATCAGCCGTGCCTCTAAGATTGACCCTAACTTTATGAGGGATATAAGAGATTTTATTCACGATGGTAAAATCTCAGCAGCACTTAACCTCTGCCGCCAGCAGGATACTCCTGTCTCTCACCTCATTGAGAAGGGAATTGAGAGAATGGGAAGACCTCTTACAGATATTCAGACCGCTGTGGAGAATATGGGAAACATAGAGATTGCAAGGCTTGAGAAGGGCCTGCCTTCACTGGCTTCCATTGCCGGCGGTGCCCCTATGCTCGGATTCCTGGGAACAGTACTGGGTATGGTACAGGCCTTCTTCAATATGAGCCAGGCAGGTAACAACATAGATATCACCCTTTTAAGCAGCGGTATCTACACCGCAATGATTACCACCGTTGCCGGTCTTATTGTAGGTATCCTTGCATACTTTGGCTACAACTACCTCACATCCAAGGTCTCAGACCTGGTCTTCACACTCCAGAGCAACACCATAGAGTTTATGGATCTGCTCCACGAGCCCGCAGACAAAAACGGAAAGTAGCAGCAATAACAGCCCTCAACAGAAAAGCTTCATCAGATAAAAAAAAGACTGAAGATCAAATAGATAATAAGACAGAGATCTTAAAAAAGGCTGAAAACTTAAAGAAAAGCTAAAATAAAAACAGAAAAAGATGGCTATTCAACAGAGAAACAAGGTAGATGCAAAATTCAGCATGTCTTCAATGACGGACATTGTCTTTCTTTTGCTCATCTTCTTCCTTGTAACCTCCACACTTATAAACCCTAACGCTCTCAAACTGCTGCTTCCAAAGAGTACCAACCAAATCTCCGCAAAGCCGCAGGTGAGCGTTTCCATAAAGCACTACCCGGAGAACAACACCTTCTCATACCA
>JAFZIN010000029.1 GCA_017554305.1 Bacteroidales bacterium
GCCTCAACCAACGCTCTCAAAGAGGCTACTCTGGAGACCGGCGCAAAGATTATGGTTCCTCTCTTCATCCAGAACGGTGAGAAGATCAGCGTAAAGGTAGAGGACAGAACCTACGGCGAGCGAGTAAAGGGCTAACCGCCCCGCAGCTGCCCCCCGGCTCACTCCGAGCCCCGTAATCTTAAAGGAAGATCGCAAGGTCTTCCTTTTTTAGTATCTTTGGAAAAATAAACCTCAACAATCGTATGAAAAAATTATTCTCTCCATTCAAAGCAGTTGCCCTGCGGACAAGTTCTTCAATGATAGCGCTCACAGCTGTTGTGGCCCTGCTGGCGTTCGGCTGCAAATCTGTAGACAAAGAGGCTGTTAAGGTTGCCTCAGTAGATGAAGACACTCTGGATTACTTCATTGAAAAGGGAGACTTCAAAAAGGCAAATGAAATAATCAGCCAGGTTTCAAAGGGTGCAAACCTCTCAAAGGCAGACGAATACATAATCAATTTTGAGAAGGACAAGATGCAGAGAATGCTCAACGAATTCACCGTTACGGATGAAGAGGCGTTGGAGTATGTAAAGAAGTATATCCCAGATGTTACAGAGGAGCAGATGGAAGCCTGGAGGCAGCATGGAGACCTTGAGTGCAAAACCATCAACGGCAAAAGACTCTATTTCCGTAAAACGCTGGGCAACCTCTTTTTAGTTAATCCTGAGTGCGTTGCAGCAAGAGAAAAACTAGAGGGCAAGGAGACCGGAACTACCGGAGACTTCCTAAAAGATTACCTCCCTCCAGTTATCAAAGGCTCCGTTGCAACCCAGAAGAAGAACAAAGACCGCATGGCAACTCTCTCCAATCCGGTAAGAATAACCGTCCATATTAAAATGAGAGTTATGCCTGATGCCGTACCTGCAGGAGAAGTTGTAAGAATGTGGCTTCCGTTCCCAAAAGAGAATGAAAGACAGAAACTTATAACCGTGGAGAGAGTCTTCAACGCTCACAATTCAGAATACACAAATCTTGAAATTCCAAAAACACAAGACATTGTAAACGGCTTCTACACCGGAGATTACCTGATCTCCTCAAACAACAACACCAGAAGGAGTATGTACTTTGAAATGGAGGCCAACGGAAAAGATACTTTAAAGGTAGGTTATGACCTCTCATTCACCTCTTTCAATCAGTACTTTGCATTCCTGGAGGAAAGAATTAAACCATACGATACAACCTCCACAATCTACAAGAGATACACTGCAGAAAGAGAGCGTCACATAGTATTCACAGACAAGATCAAACAACTGGCAGACAGCCTTGTAGGAGATGCAACAGAACCTTACGAGAAGGTTAAGAGAATCTGGTGCTGGGTTACTGAAAACATTCCTTGGGCCGGCGCAAGAGACTACTCCACAATACCTAACATCCCTGAGTATGTTCTTAAACACCACCACGGAGACTGCGGACAGGTATCACTGCTCTTCATAACAATGGCCCGTTACAAAGGAGTCCCTGCAAGATGGCAGAGTGGCTGGATGCTCCACCCTAACCACGTCAATCTTCACGATTGGGCAGAGGTTTACTACGAGGGCGTTGGCTGGGTTCCTGTAGACCAGTCTTTCGGCTACTCAGGCGGAGACCGGGATACCTACGCTGCAAAGGGAGAACTCACTGAAGATGAGCAGCGTCTGAAGTTCTTCTTCAGCCGCGGACTGGATGCTTTCCGTTACATTGTAAACGATGATTACGGCGCATGGGCACCGCTCTATCCTGCAAAGATTTACCCACACTATGACGAGGTAGATTTCCAGATGGGAGAAGTTGAATGGAAGGGCGGAAACGTACTTAACGGAAGCAACGGCTGGAAGTGCTGGATGGAGGCAGAGTACCAGTACTAATCTCTGTTTCAACTACTTTCAGTCTCTCTCCTTTCTTATGATATAGAGACCGTCTCTTATTTTATAGAGCATTTTTGAAACGCGGGTGTCATTTTCAACCAGAGAGTTGAACTCAATGATGCCCGCAGTTTTTTTATCGCGATGGTTAACGTCACCCGCTGATGTTGCTCCTGCCTTGCCGTACCATAACACGTTGTCTGCCAGTATGTAACCGCCTACATTAACCAGCGGAAAAACAAGATTGTAGTACTCCGCATACTCTCTCTTGTTTGCATCTATAAAGACTACATCATACTTTTCTTGCCCACACTTTTCACACCCACAATTATCTTCTTCATTCTTCCCTTGCTCGCATGTTTCGTCTTCATTAGAAAAGTTCCGGCTTTCTTTTGATGCAGCTCTGTTTGCAATCTTTTGCAGCAGGTCCCTTGCATCCCCAAAAGAGACCCTTGTAATCTCCTCAACTTTTGCTCTTTGCAACCCCTCTGCAATAATGTATTCCAATTCCTGATTTATCTCCAAAGCATCCACGCAGAAGCCATCCTCTCCCAAAGTACTATTATCTTGTAATTTACGAGATTCGGATTCTTTAGAAACATATTTAAAGTCACTCAAATTGCATGCTTTAATTTCATTTGGAACAGAGTGGTTTTCAGAATTGCTGGATTGTTTGCAGAGCTTGGCGTTGTGTAAAACAGCGTCTGCCAGGCAGATAAGAGAGTACCCTGTAAAAGTGCCAATCTCCAAAACTCGCTTGGCATTCACACATTTAACAAAGGCGTTGAGGAAGAGACCTTCATCTTTTCCAACCAGCATCTGCGCGTGGTTAGTACGTGTATGAGTCTGACGTTCAACCCATCTGAGCGCAGAAGACAACTGAGCAGAAGCCGGGGCTTTACTCAAAGCCTCAGCCTTTTCTACGATCTCCCTTATATTAATCTCCTTTTTGTTCACGCTCTATCTATTATTTTTCTGATTTCTCAGTTGATCTTTCAGTTTGATGTTCTTAGAGATGGTTTCTACTAATTATTTCTATCTGTTTGATGTTCCGTTGATTATATCAGTTCGTTTGGATTTACCAGTTTGCTGTTCCGTTGTTTTTGGGGGTTGGCGTTGTTGGCTTTATCAGTTTCCGTTGGCAGGCTGGGTTAGTAGAAAACAAGGCGGCTCATTCTGTCCCAGGAGAGGATCTCTTTTGCAACCTCCTGTACAGACTCCGCCGTAACGGATTCTATCTCCTCTCTAATCTTTTCAAAAGAGGTGACGTTTCCTGTAAGCAGCAGAGATTTGCCTGCTGTAAGGCACTGAGACTCTGCGTTGTCACTGGCAATGGAGAGCTGCCCTATCATCTGCTTTTTTGCTGCAGCCAGAGCTCTTGCACTTAGAGGTTCATCCAAAAATTTTGAGACCTCTTTGCGAATAAGAGCAATACATTTATCGAGATACTTTTTATCACATCCAAAGTAGATACAGAACAATCCTGTGTCTTTGTAAGAGATGCAGCTTGCATCAATGTGGTATACAAGTGCGTGCTTTTCTCTGAGGGTAAGGTTGAGACGGGAGTTGGATGCCGGTCCTCCCAGAATATTGGTTATCAGGGACAAAGAGGCACGTTTCTTTCTCTCATAGTAAGGGTATGCGGTGCATCCCAAAACGCAGTGCGCCTGCTTTAGTTTCTTGTCCGTACTGATGTTGAACTTCTTGCCCTCCTTAAACGGAAGTCCCTTCTTAAATTTATTTACAAACGGGCTGCTGGTAATAGGAACCTGTCCGTACTTCTTTGTTAGAGAGGCATTTGGACGCCACTTCTTTAACTCTTTCTCCACCAGAGAATAGATCTCCTTCTCATCAAAGTTTCCGCTGAGGGAGAAGGTCATATTGCCGGGCACAAAGAACTTTGCAAGATTATCTGAGAGGATTTTGGAATCTATATGTTCCAGACTTTTCTTCTCTCCCAGGATGGAGTAACCCAGCGGAGTCCCCTTAAAGAGTTCAGCCTCAAATACATCAAAGATAAGTTCCGATGGAGAATCCTGGTAAGTTATAATCTCATCATAAACAACGCTTTTCTCCTTTTTGAGTTCTTCCTTAGGGAATGTGGAGTGGAAGGCAAGTTCAAAGATGAGAGAGACTGCCTTCTTTACATCCTCTTTCAAGGTGGTGGAATAGAGCACTATACGCTCTTTTGTAGTAAAGGCGTTAAGGTCTCCGCCCACTTTCTCCAAAATGGAAGAAATACTTACGGATGAGTGAAAAGGAGTTCCCTTAAAGAGCATGTGCTCTGTCAGATGAGCCAATCCGTTATACTTTGGATTCTCATCCCTTGTTCCCATTCCTATACTCAATATGCAATACGCTACCGGGGATTTGGTCTGCCTGAAGGCAAATAACAAAGATTCTCTGTTCATCTACTGGCCTTTATCTGAATAATTCATTTTCTAGTTAAGCAAGTTCGGCAAAAATAGAAATTATTCTTGGCAACGAGTATCTTTCTATTGCACATTGGCCTAAATAATTGTACTTTTATCCTTTGAAAAAGGTGTTACAGTGAGATTTTTCACTTCAAATATTAGTCTATCTAAGGCTCCTTCTGTATGGGGGGGTGTAAGTATCTTTTAATCAACAATTTACATATTAATAGCTGCGACCTTCAAAAGAAGTGCCGCCGTCTTTCGTGTGCCCACGCGTCAAACCGAATCTAATCATACAAAACATAAGCTTATGAAAATCAAGTACAAAAAAGAACTTTATGATGCTCCCTCGATGCACATTTTCGAGGTGAAGCTCGAGGGCGTAATTGCCGCCAGTTTACCAGCCCCCCAGTGGAACAAACCGTTTAATGACGAAGAAGATTGGTAAAAGAGGAGGACATGATTATGAAAAAGACAATTATCATTTTAAGTGCTATTCTTGCATTCGTTGCCTGCAATCAGGAAATTATTCAGCCGGAAGACACCTCGACGGTTTTCAATATTACTATTACCCGAGAGGGTGACACCAAGGCCGTGAAGTCAGCTTGGGAAGACGGAGACGTGGTTTACTTGTTCTTCTCCACTGTGGCCGCTCCTAACTATGTCAAGTTATCTTATTCCGGCGGCAGCTGGACCAGCACCAAAGTTGGAACATTCGGAATTACAGTAGACGGCACAATGACTGCCATCTACCTGCCTTACGGCAATAGTGAGACGGTATCAGCAGACGGTACCAACTTCAAGTTTGGCAACACCTACACCAGCTATTATCTCAAAGCCGAAAAGGCTGCTTATACCGTTTCCGGCGGCGTGGTCAGCGGCACTCTGAACATGGTGACCCCCGATGGTCTTGTGCAGTTTGCCATGCCTCTTACCAATGGCACCACCCAATTCTTCCGTGAGACGGCTGGCGCCTATACACTGAGTGAAGCCCACCTTACGCCCTTTGCGTTTGCTTCCGTCGCGGCAGACGGTACAATATCCAACGAGACGGGTTACAGCGCCGGCGATCCCATCACCGGTTACTTATACGGAGAAGGGAACGCCCGCACCATCAACTTCAGCGGCATCCTCGGAACCCCCGGAACGGCCACGGATTATGCTTTCTCCTTTGTCAACAACATGGGTACAGTCGCTACTTATGATGATGTAACCTACACCCTTTCGGGCAATAGGACCATTGCCGCCAAGTCTGCCATCAAGTTCCCGCTCATCAGTTCATCCGCATGGAAGGTCCCGGAGCCGGAATATGTAACAGTCGGAGGCATAAAATGGGCTAAATGGAACGTAGGCGCAAGCACCCAAGAAGGTTATGGCGACTATTATGCCTGGGGGGCCATCTATCCTCAGTATAGGTATAAGGAAGATGATTACAAGGAAGGTTCCATCGGCTCAAATTTAACCACCGACAAAGATGTTGCTTACCAGAAGATGGGAACCAACTGGAGAATGCCTACCAAGGCGCAACTCGAAGAACTAGCAAAAAAAACAGATCCTTGGACATATGCACATCCTTCCACCTGGACCACCATTAACGGCGTGAATGGTCGTCTTTTCTCTCCAGATGCCGGTCACGAATCCGAAGGAAATCTGTTCCTGCCTGCTGCAGGAAGCTACCAGGGCGCTGGATTTTGGTATCTTGGCACTTTTGGCTACTATTGGTCTTCTGCGTACAAAGAAAGCGATACAGCTAACTATCTCATATTCGACGATGATAATCATATCGACTTTGACTACATTTACCGTGAATACGGTCTTACCGTTCGCCCCGTCCATAATTAAAGAAATAAGCAATGATTAGTTGCTCTCGGTTCCGCCGGGAGAATAAAACAGAAAAAGCCAGGCGTTGTGCCCGGCTTTTTCTTGTAGCCCCACGAGGAATCGAACCTCTATTTAAAGTTTAGGAAACTTCCATTGCAAAAATTCTATTGTTCAAAAGACATGGTGCCAGCCAAGCGGTTCACCTCATCAATATCCAGGATAGGCAGATCTATATCTTCAACGCCCTCAAACTCAAGGAAAAAGCCCATATAGGATGGTAATGTGAGAATGGCGCCGTCACGCCCTACGTTGTAGTCGCCAAATTTTAGGGCTTGTGTGATGTGGTATTTCTCGGGATGGGCAAGCACAGTTTTCACGCTCTTAGCCTTGTTGGACGTGGACTTGACTTCGCAAGGAACGCACTCTCCTTTCTGGCGGATCAGAAAATCCAGCTCCAGGCCGCCATCTTTATGATTGTAGTACAGATTCTGACCTTTCTTGTGAAGGAAGTCGGCCATAATACCCTCGAAGATAGCTCCTTTATAACCGTAGAGGTTCCCTTGAAGAACATCGGCACGGGTGCCGGAATCGAACATGGCCATAAGGATGCCGATATCTGTGGGATATACTTTGAAAACTCCCGGTTTGACGTTTCCGTCCAGCGGAAGTTCGGGAATGTCGGTGTTATAACAGCGGTGGATGATTCCGGCATCTTCCAACCACTGTAAACTTCCGGCGTACTGTGATGCACGGGCGCCTTTTTTGATGGTGCGAGATAATTATTTTCTGCTAAATCTTGAAATTTTTCATAGATTTAGCAGAAAATCCAGAACGCCCCTCGAATAGTTTTAGTGTTATTTACAAAATATCGTATTTTCAGTTGATGGTTTGCTGGTGAACTGTTTTTTCATAAATTTGTATCCTATGGAAAAGTTTATTGTTTCTGCAAGAAAATACCGCCCCGCAACGTTTGGGACCCTTATAGGACAAGACAGTATAGCAACCACTCTCAAGAACTCAATAAAGAGAGGACAACTTGCTCATGCATACCTCTTTTGCGGTCCTAGGGGCGTTGGTAAAACCACTACTGCCAGAATATTTGCAAAGATTATAAACTGCATGAACCCGGGTGAGGATATGGAGCCTTGCGGAGAGTGCGAATCTTGCAAATCTTTCCAGGAAGGACGCTCATACTGCATCCATGAGCTGGATGCCGCCTCCAACAACTCAGTAGATGATATCCGTGCTCTTACAGAGAAGGTTATGATACCTCCTCAGATTGGAAAGTACGGCGTTTACATTATAGATGAGGTACACATGCTCTCAACCTCCGCATTCAACGCCTTCCTTAAGACGCTGGAGGAGCCGCCGGCACATGCAATATTCATTCTTGCAACCACAGAGAAACATAAGATAATTCCAACAATATTAAGCCGTTGCCAGGTTTATGATTTTAACAGAATATCCATTCCGGATATTGTTAAAAATCTGAAGATGATAGCAGGCAAAGAGCAGGTTCAGATAGATGATTCCTCTTTGCACGTCATTGCCCAGAAGGCAGACGGAGCAATGAGAGACGCCCTAACTCTCTTTGACCAGGTTGTTGCATTCTGCGGAAACACAGTAGATTACAACTCAGTTATAAAGAACCTCAACGTTCTGGATTATGACTACTATTTCAGACTCATAGATAACTCACTGAGCGGCAACTTTGCAGAGTCTCTGGTTCTCTTTGATGATGTGCTATCCAAAGGATTCAACGCACTCTACTTTGTTGGGGGATTGGGAAATCATCTGCGTAACCTGCTCATTTGCAAGGAGACGGCATCCAGCAAACTGCTGGAAGTTTCTCCGGAGTTAGAACAGCGTTACAAGGATCAGGCACAGAGAGCGCCTCTCAAATTCCTCTTCCGCGCTCTTTCCGCAACGGAGAAGTGTGAGAGTGATTATGCCCGCAGTAACAACCAGCGTCTGCTTGTTGAATTTATGCTGGTCCGCATAAGCCAAATTATTGAGCAGCCGGCAGTTGCAGCACCACAGCCGCAACCCGTTGCCCAGCCGCGTCCGGCACCGCAACCACAGCCGCAACCGGTAGCAAGGCCTCAGGCTGCCCCGGCACCACAGGCCGCTCCTGCATCACAGCCTGTTGCCAAGCCGGAACCTCAGCCGGAACCAGTGAAGGTTGAAGAGCCCGTGCAAACCCCTACTCCGGAGCCTGTTGCAGAGAAACCAGTTGAGGAGCCTAAGGTGGAAGTTATTGAGGAGAAAAAGGAAGAACCTAAAGTTGAGGCAGTTGCAGAGAAAACTGCAGAAGCTCCTAAGGCTGAAGAGCCTGCATTGTTTGCAGAGCCGGAACCTCAAAAACCGGAAGTCAAGCCAGAGCCTGTAAAGGCCTCAGAACCAGAGCCTACTCCAGCAGTTGAACCACAGCCTGCGGTTGAACCAACGCCTGCCCCTGAACCAACGCCTGCAGCTGAGCCTGCCACAGATCCGGCCCCTTCACCTAAACCGCAGTTCAGCAGCGGCCTCTCAATCAACGGCCTGCTGAGCAAAAAAGAGGAGGAGAAGAAGCCTCTGGACTTTATGGGCGCATCTACGCAGAAGCCTGTTACTCAGCAGGATGTAGACGGCGCCTGGGAGAAGATGATTCAGTTCTATGAGGGCAAAACACCTCGTCTGCCTCGCTTTATTGCGGCGCTCAGAGGAACTCAGCCTCAGCTGGAAGAGGATAACGTTACTATTGATTTCTTTGTAAGTAACTCAAGCCAAAAGAGTTGGATGGAGCAGCAGGCGGGAGCCCAGATGGGTGCTTTCCTGCGCAAGGCTCTGCAGAATGACAAAGTCCGTCTGGCTGTTAAGATAAAGAGCAAAGATGATATAATAAAGAAGATGTATATGCCTCAGGATAAGGAGAATTACCTTGATCAGACAAACCCTCAGTTTGCCTCCTTTAAGAAAGATTTGGGGCTGGAACTTAAATAAGATTCACTATGCGTTTACGTTGCGAACATCTTGTAAAAAAATATGGTGTGAGAACCGTTGTAAACGATGTCTCATACGATGTGGAGCAGGGAGAGATTGTGGGACTTCTGGGTCCTAATGGAGCGGGCAAAACCACTAGTTTCTATATGGTTACGGGACTCGTTAAGCCTAACGGCGGAAAGATTTTTCTGGATGACGAGGAGATAACCACCCTTCCTATGTATATGCGTGCGCAGAAAGGGTTGGGTTACCTTGCCCAGGAGGCTTCCGTTTTCCGTAAACTCTCTGTGGAAGACAACCTTAACGCCGTTATGGAACTCTCAGATATATCCGCGGCACAGCGTAAGGAGAGGCTGGAAGAGTTGATAGAAGAGTTTACCCTTCAGAAAGTTAGAAAGAGTTATGGTATTCAGCTATCGGGAGGAGAAAGAAGAAGATGCGAGATTGCACGTGCGCTTGCCATAAACCCTAAGTTCATACTTCTGGACGAGCCGTTTGCGGGTGTGGATCCTATTGCAGTTGAAGATATTCAGCACATTATTGCAAAACTGAAGAAGAAGAACATTGGTATAATTATTACGGACCACAACGTTCACGAGACCCTGGCCATTACAGACCGCGCCTATATGCTTTTTGAGGGAAAAATCCTCTATAAAGGCACCCCGGAGGAGCTGGCGGCAAACGAGGATGTACGTAAGAAGTACCTGGGAACCAACTTTGACCTCCGCAAGGCCAAGCTTTCTGTAAGGGAAGACGAGTAAACCGGCCCTAAAACCGCCTCTAGCGCACTTCAAATTGCGTTTATAATCATTTAAATCATACACATTTAGGTTAAGGCCCTAACTTTTGCACAAAGTTGGGGCTTTAATTGTTGATAACTTTTTTAATATAAAGTGGAATGAAGTGGGAAAAAGTGGGAAAAGAATTCCTAATTTTGTTGCGGGTAAGACCCCTATAGGCAATTCAAAATGGTAAAGTTTATTGGAACATACGAGGCTAAGCTTGACGATAAGGGCAGAGTTGTTGTACCTGCTGCTTATAAGTCTTTGGTTAGTAAGTATTTGGGCGTTGAGCCGGGCGGCGAGGTTTCCTTTGTCATCAAAAAGGACATCTACGCCAACTGTCTCAATATGTTCACCTACCAGCAGTGGGACCAGGAGAGTGAGCAGATTAGAAGCCGTCTGAATCTTTTCCGCAGAAAGGATCAGGACTGGTACAGAGAGTATATGATGGACCGCGCTATGGTGACGTTAGACCAGAAGGTTGGAAGAATTATCATTCCAAAGAGTCTGCTGGAGAGGATTGGCGTGAAGAAAGACATTGTATTCTTTGGAAATGATTTTAAGATTGAGATCTGGGCTAAGGAGAATTACGGAAAGAACAGGATTAACGAAACTGATTTTGAATCGCTTACAGAAGAACTCCTTGGATAGCTGAAAAATGTATCACAAACCCGTGTTGTTGGAGCAGAGCGTAGATGCCCTCTGCATTGAGGAAAAAAAGGATGGTGTCTTCATTGACGCCACTCTGGGAGGGGGAGGCCACACAAGGGAAATACTTGATAGATTGGGAAGTAACGGCACTCTTCTGGTCTTTGACCAGGATGAGGATGCCATTGAAAATGCTCCTGATGACAAAAGGGTCATTGCCGTAAGGAGCAATTTCAGGTTCATTGAAAACTTTGTCAAATACCATAAGATTGAGGGGGTTGACGGAATAATTGCAGACCTCGGAGTTTCATCCCACCAGTTTGACACTGCAGAGAGAGGCTTCTCCTACAGATTTGATTCTCAGCTGGATATGAGGATGAACCAGAAGCAGAAACTGAGTGCCCGTGAACTTATTGCAGAGAGCAGCCTGGATGATCTTACAAGAATCTTCAGAGAGTACGGAGAGTTGGACAATGCCCGCAAGGTGGCTACCCTTATTTGCCGGCAGAGGGAGAGCGGTGAGCCAATCATCACAACATCAGACCTTAAGAGAGTGTTGGAAAAACTCTACAATCAGCAGACAGAGAGAAAGTTTTTGGGCAAGGTATTCCAAGCGCTTAGAATTGAGGTAAATAAAGAGATGAGAGCGCTGGAAGATCTGCTCTGCGGCGCAAAGGCAGTACTGAAAAACGGCGGCAGACTCTCTGTAATCACCTATCACTCACTGGAAGACAGGATTGTAAAGAATTTCCTCCGCGATAGTAAAGCAGAGGGCTCTTTCTCTCTTGTAAACAAGAAACCTATTCTCCCTACAGAGGAGGAGATGGCCGCAAACGGACGCAGCCGTTCAGCTAAATTGAGAGTTGCGGAGCGCGTAAGGGAGTGAAGTTATAGAGGTTGAAAGGTCAAGTGGTAAGAGACAGGGTTTAGTGATATATCTATCGGGGAAGAAGAGAAGTGTAAAGATGGCAAACAAGTTTAACATCAGAAGAGATCTATTGGGCGGACAGTTCCTTTCAAGCAAGCAGCTGGCCGGCCAGTGGTTTTTTATTATCTACATTTTCTTCCTGATTTTCCTGTATATCACTATAAATCTGGCTGTTATAAAGACACACAAAGACACAAGCAGAGTTCAGAGAGAGCTCAAAAATCTTAAGGCGGATTATACCAGCAAGGAGGCAAAACTGCAGGCACAGAGCAGCCGCGGACAAATTAAACTGCGTTTGCAGGAGAGCGGTTCAACATTAAAGGACCCTACCGCTCCGGCATACAGAGTTAAACGAATGGAGAGCAAGGAGGATATCTGATGGAGAAACATGAACTCATATTCAAGCGTTCGGCCAAGGTATTTCAGTTCCTGCTGCTGATTCTCTTCCTTGTGATTGCCAGAATTATTGTGGTACAGTACTTTAAGAAGGACATTAAGAGCGGAGACAAGATTGCTTACCGTACACTTGAGATTCCTTCAATTAGGGGAGACATACTTGCAAAGGACGGCCGTCTGCTGGCCAGCAGCGTTCCTTACTACAAGATTAAGATGGACTGCACGGTGCAGGAGAAGGATACCTTCAACAAATACATAGACGGTCTTGCCGCCTCACTTGCAGAGTTTTACAAAGACAAGACAGCGGCTCAGTACAAGCAGATGATTGTGGAGGCAAGCCAGAAGGGAAAGAGATATCTGACCATTAACAACCGCCTGCTGGACTACTCTGAACTTGCTCAGGTTAAGACTTTTCCGCTCTTTAACAAGGGCGCCAACAGAGGCGGAATCATTGTGGAGGAGGAGTCAAAGAGAAAGTATCCGTACGGCAGAACTGCCTACAGAACAATAGGTTTCATTAACTCTCTGGGTGTTGGAACCGGTATTGAGGGAAGCTGTGACTACTACCTTAAGGGAACTCCGGGCAGGCAGATGTACCAGAAGATGAGCGGCGGAGAGTGGGTTCCAATCAACTCAGACCAGAACTTTGCACCTAAAGACGGTTACACCATTAGAACCACCATAGACATTGATTTACAGGAAGCTGTGGAGGATGCACTTAAGGAGCAGCTCTCAAAGGGAATCAACGTGGCGGGTGCAACAGCGGTGGTTATGGAGAGAAAGACGGGAGCAATACGGGCAATCTCCAATTTAAAGAATGACGGCAAGGGAGGTTATGATGAGTCTCTGAACTATGCTGTAGGTCAGGCAACTGAGCCGGGTTCCGTTCTTAAGTTGGTTACGCTGGTGGCGGTTTTGGAAGACGGAGTTGAGACACTGAGTTCTATGGTAGACGGAGGCAACGGCCAGTGGACCTATATGAACCAGAAAGTTACAGACAGCCACGCCGTTGGAATGCAGACAGTTAAGGGAGCCTTTGCTCACTCCTCCAACGTCTGCTTTGCAAAGATTGTAACACGCAACTATGCACAAGACCCTAAGAAGTTTGTGAACAGAGTGCAGAATATGAAGTTGGGAGAGAGATTCCATTTGGATATTCAGGGAGAGGGAACCGCGGTGATTCACTCACCGGATGAGTCAATTTGGACTCCGGGACTTTTAGCCTCAATGGGATTCGGATACGGAATGCTTATAACCCCTCTTCATACCCTTACCTTCTACAACGCAATTGCCAACAACGGTAAGATGATGAAGCCTTATTTCATAGAGTCTTACGAGAGAGACGGCAAGGTTGAGAAGCGCTTTAAGCCTCAGGAGATAAGCGGTTCCATCTGCTCAGAAAAGACAGCCAAGATGGCGCAGGAGGCTTTGCGTGCAGTTGTTACAGACGGTACTGGGAAGATGATGAACAATGAGCCGTTCCACATAAGCGGCAAAACCGGAACCGCCAGAATTGCCTTTGACGGAGGCGGTTATGAGAGAAACGGAATGAGAAGATATCAGGCAACCTTCTGCGGATTCTTCCCATCTGAAGATCCTGAATACACTGTGATTGTAATCCTCTATTCAGGTCAGACGGCGGGAAGTTTCTACGGAGCAAGCCAGGCGGGCCCTCCGTTCCTCAAAATTGCAAGATTCATCTATGCAAATTCTCCGGAGTGGAACGTGCTGCTTGATGGAAGCCAGAAGAGCGCAAAGCGTTCAAATCCGCAGATAGCCAAGGGAATGGGCAAAGAGAGCAAAATTGTGATGAGCACTCTTTCCTCCACCAACAGCAAGGATTTGATTGCTCAGATAGGAAACAGCAGATATGTAAGTTTCCGAACAGATTCCTCCGGAATAAAGGCAGACAGTTTCACAATTGAGAAGGATTCACTTGTGAACGTTGTTGGAATGGGACTTAAGGATGCTCTCTACATACTTGAGAATCAGGGCTTCAAAGTGGCCTTCAACGGAAGCGGAAGAGTTGTGGAGCAGACCCCTAAAGTACACGCAGAGAAGGGAGGAACAATAACTCTCCAACTGAGCAAAAAAGCAGAGATTAAGAAAGAAACGGAACCAGAAACAACTAATAACATCACAGAACAATGAGACTAAGTCAGTTACTAAAGGGTATCAGAATAATACGCGAGTTTCAGGGAAGAGAGGAACTCTCCCCGGACACCGCCATGTTCTCTCTGGTAAACAGCAATGATGTAAAGAGCATTACGGCAGATTCCAGAAAGTGCACAAGAGGCTCATTGTTCATTGCGGTAAGAGGTGCGGTTGCAGACGGCGGAAAGTACATAAGAGATGCCATTGAGAGAGGCGCACAATACATTGTGTGTGAGAATATTCCAGAGGACGAGGAGGCGCCTATCAGAAGAGGAGACAGAGACATTGTGGTTTACATTGTGGTAAAGAGCAGCCGTGAGGCGGAGGCAATGATTGCAGTAAACAATTTCTGCAATCCTTCTCACCAGCTGAAACTCATAGGAGTTACGGGAACCAACGGAAAGACCAGCATTGCAACTCTGCTCTACAACACCTTCACCGCTCTGGGACACAAGTGCGGATTAATCTCAACCATAGCAAATTACGTATGCGAGCAGAAACTCCCAACCATTAACACCACGCCGGGTCCGCTGGAACTCAACAAACTTTTGGACCAGATGGTGGCAAAGGAGTGCGAGTACTGCTTTATGGAGGTCTCCTCTCACGCCATTGACCAGGAGAGGATTATGGGAGTAAGGTTTGCCGGAGGAATCTTCACAAACTTGACTCACGATCATTTAGATTACCACAAGACCTTTGAGAACTACCGCAACTGCAAGAAGAAATTCTTTGATTCACTTGATAAAGAAGCCTTTGCGCTTACCAATATAGATGACCGCAACGGAGAGTTTATGGTTCAGAACTGCAATGCGCAGGTACACACCTACTCCACCCGCAACGTTGCAGATTTTAAGACCAGAATAATTGAGCAGAGCATAGACGGTATGCAGCTCAACATAAACGGAACAGAGGTTTGGTGCAACTTCATTGGCGAGTACAACGCAGAGAACCTCACCGCCATTTACGGTGCCTCCATACTATTGGGAGCCCCTCATGATGAGGTAGTTAAGATAATGAGTTCACTGCACAGCGTCTCCGGCCGTCTGGAGTATTTCCGCGGAGAAGACAACATAATTGCTGCAGTAGATTACGCTCACACTCCGGATGCTCTTGAGAATGTGCTCAAGACTCTGAAGGCGCTCAAACCAAAGGGCGGACTCACCGTGGTATTCGGATGCGGAGGAGACAGAGACCGCACCAAGCGTCCAGTAATGGGCTCCATAGCAGGTAATTATGCAGACAAGATTTTTGTTACGAGTGACAATCCGCGTACAGAGAACCCTATGGAGATTATAGAGAACATTAAGGCGGGAATGGATGCAGAGAGCGTACTCAAGGCCAAGTTCATACCAGACCGCATTCAGGCAATTCAGAATGCAGTAATGGGTGCCAAGCCTGATTCCATAATTCTGGTTGCCGGCAAAGGACATGAAGATTACCAGATAATTGGAACGGAAAAGCACCACATGGATGACAAGGAGACCATTAGAGATGCCTTCCGCCTGAGAGAACAGAGTAATATGTAATTAACAGAATAATAGAGAGTTGCTATGATATATCATTTATTCCAATGGTTTGAGAAGATGGGATGGGATTTCCCGGGTGCTAACCTTATGAATTACATCTCCTTCAGAAGTGCAGTCTGTATAATACTTGCGCTTGTCAACGTCTTCTGGCTTGGCCCAAAGGTTATACGCTGGCTTCAGAAGAAACAGATTGGAGAGGAGATCAGAGATCTGGGTCTGGAGGGTCAGCTTGCCAAGAAGGGCACCCCTACTATGGGCGGACTCATCATACTTGCCTCCATCCTGGTTCCTGTGCTTCTATTCTGCAACCTCACAAGTGTTTACGTGTTGCTTCTTATCTTCACCACGGTTTGCCTTGGTGCTATAGGATTCAAAGATGACTCCATAAAAGTCTTTAAGAAGAACAAGGAGGGAATGAAGGAGAAGAGCAAGATATTCGGGCAGCTTGCTGTAGGATTGGTAGTTGGAATAACTCTGCTTGCCAGCCCTCAGAACGTTATCCGTCTTTACAGTGAGAACCCTCATTCAGGCGGAAAGAGTGAAGTTGTGCAGGGAGTTGGAGATCAGAAGGTTATTTACTATCGCGATGTAAAGAGCCGTACCACAACCATTCCTTTCTTAAAGCACAATGAGTTCAAGTATTCCTGGCTGGCTCCGGGAGAAGGTCGTTTCCGCGATTGGGCAACCAACATCATTTATGTAATCCTCATAACTTTCATAGTGATAGCGGTTTCCAACGGCACCAACCTAACAGACGGAATGGACGGATTGGCCAGCGGCACAAGCGCCATAGTGGGAGTGACCATTGCAATACTGGCTTACCTCTCCGGTAACGCCATATTTGCAGACTATCTGAGCATAATGTATATCCCTAATACAGGGGAGATTGTGATATTTATGGCAGCCTTTGTGGGCGCGCTCATCGGTTTCCTCTGGTACAACACCTACCCTGCTCAGATATTTATGGGAGACACCGGTTCTCTGGCAATTGGAGGTATAATTGGCGTTGCGGCAATTATGATTAGAAAGGAACTGATGATTCCTCTTCTCTGCGGAATTTTCTTTATGGAGAGTTTGAGCGTTCTCATTCAGAGATACTACTTCAAGTATACCAAAAAGAAGACGGGAGAGGGCGTGAGAGTATTCAGAATGAGTCCGTTACACCACCACTTCCAGAAGGAGAACCCAGATGCAATTATCCAGTGGCCGCACCACGTAACACCGGAGGCAAAGATTACCGTACACTTCTGGATTGTAACAATAATCCTGGGAATTTTAACAGTGATAACACTTAAGATAAGATAGTATAACAGATATGGGAAAGAAAAAGATTGTAATTCTTGGCGGAGGAGAGAGCGGAGTTGGCTCTGCTGTCCTTGCAAAAGTTAAGGGATTTGACGTATTCCTTTCAGACAGCGGAACCATTAAACCTAACTTCAAACAGACGCTTGCAAAGTTTGACATTGAGTATGAAGAGGGAGGCCACACATCGGAGAGAATCCTCTCTGCAGATGAGGTTATAAAGAGCCCCGGCATACCTGAGGATAACCCTATGGTTGAGAGCGTTAGGGAGTATCGCATACCTGTAATCTCAGAGATTGAGTTTGCCGGAAGATATGACCATGCAAAGAAGATTTGCATTACAGGAAGCAACGGAAAAACAACCACCACATCCCTTATCTACTATATGCTAAAGAACGCCGGTCTGAACGTTGGTCTTGCCGGCAACATCGGAAAGAGTTACGCTTATCAGGTGGCAACGGAAAAGTTTGATTACTACGTAATTGAGCTCAGCAGTTTCCAGTTGGACGGAATGTACAGCTTTAAGGCAGACATTGCAATTCTTACCAACATCACTCCGGATCACTTGGACCGTTACGGCTTTAAGATGCAGAACTATATAAACGCCAAATTCCGTATAGTTCAGAACCTTACAGACAAAGAGTGCTTTGTGTTCTGCGCAGATGACCCTATTACCGCAGCGGAGTTGGACCGTATAGTTCTAACAGCCAAGAAGTTGCCATTCACCCAGAAGAAGAAGGTAGACCAGGGAGCCTTCATAAATGAAGACCGTCTCTTTGTACGCTATGAGGAAGACGAATACTCTATGTACCTGAAAGAGCTGGCTTTGCAGGGAAAGCACAACGTCTATAACTCAATGGCGGCTGCTATTGCGGCAAAGGCGGTGAACATAGACAACAAGGTGATAAGAGAGTCACTTATGAACTTCCAGGGCGTTGAGCACCGCCTGGAGAAAGTGCTCTCCATAAAGGGAGTTATGTACATTAATGACTCCAAGGCAACCAACGTAGATTCAGCGTGGTACGCCCTTGAGAGCATGACAACTCCGGTGGTATGGATTGCCGGAGGAAAAGACAAAGGAAATGATTACTCTCCGCTTTACAAGTTTGTAAAGGATAAGGTAAAAGTTCTTATCTGTATGGGACTTCACAATGAAAAACTCCACGAATGTTTTGCAGACAAAGTGGATAAAATTATAGATGTCACAAGCGCAAAAGACGCAGTAAGAGTGGCTTACGAGAACGCCGTTCCCGGAGATACCGTTCTGTTGAGCCCTTGCTGTGCAAGCTTTGACCTCTTTAAGAGTTATGAAGACCGCGGAGAGCAGTTTAAGAAAGCAGTAAGAGAATTGTAACCAAATGGAAGAGAAGAGGAGCACAAAATTTGAGAAAACCCAGGAGGCTGTGGTGAACAGGTTGCACGGAGACCGTGTAATCTGGATCATCTATTTCCTTCTCTGTCTTATCTCAATTGCCCTTATCTACTCCGCCAGCAGTTCACTGGCCTATATGAAGGGCAGCACAAACTTTGGAATTTTGATGAAGCAGCTCCGCTTTGTCATCATAGGTTTTGTTGCTCTCTACGTATGTTACAAAGTCCCTCCAAAGTGGTACCGCCGCCTCTCCTTCCTTATCTATCTGGTGAGCGTAGTGCTCCTTTTAATAACCTTGGTAGCAGGTAGTTCTATGAATGATGCTCAGCGATGGTTATCTATTGGAGGCATCCAGTTCCAGCCTGCAGAGATTGCCAAAATTGCAATAGTCCTCTACCTGGCAAGAGCGCTTGAGGTTATGCAGATTGATACCTACAAACAATTCCTCATTAAAATTATTGCACCAATAGGACTTGTTTGCGTGCTGGTATTGGTGGGCAGCGTTTCCGCCGCAATGTATATGGCTCTTATCTGCTTTGTAGTGCTGCTTATTTCCGGAGTCAACTACAGCTATATCTTTAAGACTGCGGGACTTGCAGCGGCCGGAGTAATAATTCTGATTCTGCTTCACCTGGCATTCCATATCTTCCCAAGAATGGATACGGCAGTGGAGAGATTCAGCAGATTCTTCCAGAGCGAACAGACCGTAAACACTTCAACCCTCAGCAAGGCAGAGCAGCAACGTCTTGCAGATGAGACGCTTCAGGCAGATATGGCACAGATTGCAGTTAAGGAGGGCAAACTGCTTGGAAAGGGACCGGGCAAGAGTACTCAGTGTTACGTACTCCCTCACCCTTACTCAGATTACATCTACTCAATCATCATTGAGGAGTATGGAATCATTGGAGGAGTCTTTGTGCTCTTCCTCTATATCTGGCTCTTTTACAGGTGCGTAAGCATAGTGCGAGGGTGCCGCACCACCTTCTCCGCCATAACGGTTGGAGGATTGGGCGGAGTAATTGTAATACAGGCAATGCTTCATATTCTGGTGAATGTGGGCATATTCCCGGTTACAGGTCACACCCTTCCGCTGGTTTCATTGGGAGGAACCTCCTTTGTGATAATTAGCGGAGCCTTTGGTATCATCCTCTCCGTAAGCAGAAAGAGAGAGGAGGCAGAAAGCATAATTCAGGAGAAGGAGCAGCAGGAAAAGGAGGAGAAGAGAGCCGCCAGAGAGGAGAAGAAAGCGGCGCAAAAAGCAGCAGAACAGCAGGATGGTCCAACAGATGAAGAGGCCCGTAACCTGCTGGAAAATTTGAACAATATAAGCGGAGAAGTCCAAGAATAATATGGCAATGGAAAAGATAAAAGTCATAGTAAGCGGAGGCGGAACGGGAGGCCACATCTTCCCGGCAATCTCAATTGCTAACGGAATAAAGCAACTCTGTCCAAATGCGGAGATTCTGTTTGTTGGCGCAAGCGGAAGAATGGAGATGGAAAAGGTACCTCAGGCAGGCTACCCTATTAAGGGTATTCCGGCAAGAGGACTCAAGAGACCTCTCTACTCTCTGGCCAATATTGGAGTTGCAATAGATTACCTGCGCTGCCGCTCAATGGCCAAGAAGATTGTAAAGAATTTTAAGCCTAACTTTGTTGTGGGCGTGGGCGGATATGCCTCAGCAGCAGTTGTTTCTGCCGCTGCAGCATTGAAGGTTCCGGTACTGCTTCAGGAGCAGAACTCCTTTGCAGGAATAGTGAACAGAAAGAACGCCGGCAAGGCTCAGAAGATTTGCGTTGCATACGACGGAATGGAGAGATTCTTCCCAAAGGAGAAGATACTTCTTACGGGAAACCCTATACGTAAAGAGATAGTCCGCTGCACTCCTCAGATGAGAGAAGAGGGCATTAAATTCTACGGACTCAATCCTAACAAGAAGACGCTGTTTGTTGTGGGAGGCAGCCTTGGTTGCCGTACTCTCAACAACTGTATGATAAAGGCGGTGAGGGAGAAGGAAATCACAGATTTCCAGGTTATTTGGCAGTGCGGCAAGGCCTATAAAAAAGAGATAGACGAGTTTTTGAAATCTGAATCTCATGAGTGTGTTTATTGTACAGATTTCATTAGCAGAATGGACCTTGCCTACGCCGCCGCCGATGTTGTAGTAAGCCGTGCGGGAGCGGGTACAATCTCAGAACTCTGCGTTGCAGGAAAGTGCACCGTATTTGTTCCTTCACCTAACGTTTCAGAAGACCATCAGACACACAATGCAATGGCTCTTGTAAACAAGAACGCAGCAATGATAGTCAAAGATGTTGAGGCTGTGGAAAAGCTTATGGGTGAGGTAAAAGCGCTGCTTGCAGATGAAGATAAGATTAAACTTTTGGAGAAGAATATTCTTACTCTTGCTAAGCCCAATGCTACTGCAGAAATTGCAAAGGAGTGCCTTAAACTCTGCGGCAAAGAGAGCCCAAAGAACTGCAGCAAGGAGAGTATTGAGGAGGTTTACTTTATTGGAATAGGCGGCATTGGAATGAGCGCCATAGCAAGGTATTACAAGAGCAAAGGTCTTAAGGTTTCCGGTTATGACAAGACCCCTAGCCCGCTTACCAAAGCGCTGGAGAGTGAGGGGATTGAGGTGCATTATGAAGATACTCCAACCCTTCTTCCTAAGAGCACAAAGAACTCCCTGGTAATTTACACACCGGCCATACCGTCAGATCTTCAGGAACTTGTAAAGGCCAAAGAGGGCGGATATGAACTAATTAAGAGAAGCCGCGCGCTGGGTCATCTTGCAAAAGGACAGGTTTGTCTGGCAGTTAGCGGAAGCCATGGAAAGACCACAACAAGTACCCTTCTGGCCCACATTATTCAGAGCAGCGGAATGGGATGCAACGCTTTCCTTGGAGGAATTTCCAAGAACTACAACAGCAACCTTCTGCTATCAAAGAATAACGTATTGGTTGCGGAGGCGGATGAGTTTGACCGCTCATTCCATCAGTTATATCCTCACATTGCGGTAGTTACAGCAACAGATGCAGACCATCTGGATATCTACGGAACGGTGGAGGAGATGAGAAAAGCATACGCCCAGTTTGCCTCTCAGATAGATGCAGACGGATATCTGATTGTTAAAGAGGGAGCTGTTTTGGATACCACCAACGTTAAGGCAAAACGTTTCACCTACTCTTACAGCAGCAACACTGCAGACTTCTACGCTTCTGATATAAAGCCAATAATGAAGGAGGGCAAAGAGACAGGCCTCTTCACATTCACTCTCCACACCCCTAACGGAGCAATTGAAACCTTAAGCGTTGGAGTTCCGGGTTGGGTGAACATAGAGAACGCGGTTGCCGCCTCCGCAATTGCACTGCTGCAAGGCGTTAATGAGGAGGAACTTAAGGATGCGCTTGCATCCTTTAAGGGTGTTGTAAGAAGAATGGATATTCACGTTAACTCTCCAAAGATGGTTTACATAGATGACTATGCACATCATCCTCAGGAGATTGCAACAACAATAAGTTCCATTAGGGAGGCTTTCCCGTCCAGAAAAATGACGGCCATATTCCAGCCTCACCTCTACACCCGCACCAGAGATTTTGCTCCGGAGTTTGCCCAGGCTTTAAGCCTTGCAGACAGAGTGATTCTGCTGGATATCTACCCTGCCAGAGAGCTTCCTATTGAGGGAGTTACATCTGAGATAATATTTGACAAAATTACGGCAACAGATAAGGTTCTGATTAAGAAAGAGGAATTGATGGCTCTTTTGAAAGAGAGAGTGGAAAAGGGAGAAGAAGATCTTATTGTAACCTTTGGAGCCGGCAACATAGACAGATTTATAGAGCCTATAACTGAACTGATTAACAACTATTTAAAGAAGTAAACGTGAACAGGGTTTGGAAAAATACTTTGGTGACTGCACTCTACGTGGTACTTGCCGCTGTGGCAATTGCCTACTTCTACTTTGCCTCCCAGTTAAGAGGCAAAGGAAAGAGCGGTGAGGTGTGCAAAGCCATCAAGGTCACTCTGTTAGACAGTTCTTTGAACAAGTTTGTGACAAAGGAGGAGATTGTTCAGATTATAGAGAGATTTAACGGAGAAGTTATCGGGAAGAAGACAGACAGTATTCCTCTGCTGCAGATAGAGAATATGCTCAACCATCGCAGTGTAGTGAAAGAGAGTCAGATACATATTACTCACGATGGTCTTATGGAAGTATCTATCCGCCAGAGAAGACCGGTAATAAGAATAGAGACGGCAGAGGGAGGATTCTATGTAGATGAGACATCTTACATATTCCCGCTCATCCCTAACTACACCTCCTATGTGCCTGTTATTACGGGAAATATCCCAATAACAAAAGATTCTCTCAACTCCATAAATCAGATGCTCTCTTTGGGATTGTTCTTAGAGCAGAATCCTTTCTGGAACGCCCAGGTAGAGCAGATATACTTTAATCCTCAGGGAGAGGTTGAACTCTGCACAAGAGTTGGAAAAGAGAGGATTATACTTGGAGACCTCAGCAACCTCAGTGAGAAGTTCTCCAAACTTTACTCATACTACAAGGGAGTTGTTCCTAAGGTAGGATGGGACAAATATGAGACTGTTAACCTGAAATATAAAGGACAGATAGTCTGCACAAAAAAGAGATAACACACTTAACCATAAAAATTAACCAGTAACAATAAAAACAATATGAAAGATTTGATCGCTGCCATCGATCTCGGTACCACAAAAGTAGTTGCCGCAGTCGGAAAGAAAACTCCCCAGGGAGTGAAGGTGGTTGCCTACGCAGAGGCGCCGTCCAGAGGAATAAAACGCGGAAGAGTAGAAAACGTAAAGCTTGCCAATCAGGCACTTAAAGACGCTCTCACAAGAGTGGAGAGTAAGTTAGACGGACAAAGAATCAAGAACGCGTTTGTAGGAATTGCAGGCCAGGATATCAGATGTATCTCCACCGCACCGTTCCAGACTCAGAGAAAGAACTTCAATGAGATGATTACTCAGGAGGAGATTCAGGAGATTACAGACAACACCTACAACACCGTTTTGGAAGACGGCTACAAAGTAATCTACTCCGTTCCTCAGTCCTTCAATGTAGACAACTATATGAGCGTTTCCGAGCCTATAGGAATGATTGGACGTAACATTGTTGCAAAGTACAAACTCTTTGCAGGAAAGGAGAACTCCAGAAGAATGATAGAGAGCACTTTAGGACTCTCACACATCAAACCTATAGAGATAGTTATAGAGCCTATTGCCTCTGCAAAGGCAGTGCTTACAGAGGATGAGATGGAGGTGGGCAGCATTATGGTAGACATAGGAGGCGGCACCACAGATGTGATTGTTTACCATCACAACATTATAAGATATGCCGGTATTATTCCGTTTGGAGGAAACATCATTACGGAAGATATCTGCTCTGGCTGCGGCATATCACAAAAGAATGCAGAATACATTAAGACTCACTACGGTTGCTGCTTCTCCGATTACGCAGAGGCGGGCAAGAAGATTGTGCTTCCATCTGTTGGAGGAACAAGCGGAAAGGAGATTCAGATAAAGACTCTCTCCAAAATTATCCAGGCCCGTATGGAAGAGATTCTTGAGGCTGTATGCTGGCACGTAGAACAGAGTGGATTTAAAGATGTTATCCGCAGCGGTATGGTTCTTACCGGAGGCGGTGCAAAGATGGGAAACATTACCAACCTTGCCAATTATGTTACTGGTTATGAGGCAAGAGTGGCTACCCCTAATGCATTCTCTATTGACCCTGCTTCTTCAGAGGCAGCTAAAGATGCAACATCTTCAACGGCAGTTGGTATGCTCATTTACGCATTCCAGAAGATGGATGAAGAGGGAGTATTCTTCCCGGATTGTTTGGAAGATGCAACCGTTAAGGTTGAGGCAACCGTTACCCCTAAGAAAGAGGAAGATAGACTGTTTTCAGATGAGGGCATTGATCCAAAGATGGAGACTGTAAAAGTTGAGAAGAACGAGAAGGGAAATAATACAGGCAGAAAGGGCAGAGGATTGTTTGACCGTTTTAAGAGCGTAAAGATTAAGAACGTTTTGGACGGAACGGGACTTTTTGATAACAATGACGAGGTTTAAAAGATTTGCACTATGGAACTTAGGGACGATAATTTTAATGACTATCCGTTGGAGTTTCCTCAAAGCCGCTCCATTATAAAGGTGATTGGAGTTGGCGGCGGAGGCTGTAACGTTGTTGCAGAAATTTACAAGACAGGACTCAAGGATGTAGACCTGATGATTTGCAACACAGATAATCAAGCTCTTAATAGCAACCCCGTAAATGAGAAAATCCGTCTTGGAACCCAGGGTTTGGGAGCGGGTCTTAACCCTAAGAAGGGAAGAGATTCTGCCATAGCATCCAGGGAGGAGATTATCCGTTCACTGGAGGGCAACATAGAGATGGTCTTTATAACCGCCTGTCTTGGAGGAGGTACCGGAACCGGTGCAGCACCTGTTATTGCAGAGATTGCAAAGAGTATGAACAAACTCGTTGTGGGTGTTGTTACCATTCCGTTCAGAGATGAGGGATCTGAGTTTATGAAGAGAGCTATGGGTGGTCTTAATGAACTCAAAAAGCACGTAGACTCCCTGCTTATCATAGATAATCAGAAGATTTATGATGAGTATGGAGATCTGCCTATGAAGATGGGCTTTAAGAAAGCAAATGATGTTCTTGTTACCGCCGTAAAGAGTATATCTGAAGTGGTTACTAAGGGAGGTGGTATCAATGTGGATATGAATGACGTCCGCATGATTATGGAGAACAGCGGTATGGCCATTATGGGTATAGGCCACGCAAAGGGAGAAGGCAGAGCAGAGAAAGCCGTAGAAATGGCCTTCAACTCCCCTCTTCTGAATGACTGTGACTTAAAGACTTCTAAAGGCGCTTTGCTCTGCATCACCTGCTCAGATGAGAAGGTGACTATGGCAGAACTGCGTCAGGCTGTAGAACACGTTAATAGTTTTACCGGTTCTCCTAACAAGTTCAAGAGAGGTATTATCAATGACCCTTCTTTGGATGATGAGGTATTCGTTACCATCATAGCAACAGGTTTTGAAGTTCTCAATCTGCCTAATATTCTGGATGATTCAATCATTATACCTGATGAGTTGGCAGAAAACGGAAGTATAGACAAGGTAGTTTGGACCCCTACTCCGGAACCAAAGAAAAAAGAGATAGAGCCAATCATTCCTGCAATGCCGGACAAACCAATAAGAAGAACGGGAACCAACCGTCCGGTTTTGGTTACGGAAGATGAAAATGAAATTATAGAACTGGAAAATGTTCCAGCTTACATAAGAAAGAGCAGAAAGAACAACGGCGGAATACAGACAGACATTGCCGCTTTCTCCATTACAAATACAACAGAGGGGCAGGCTATCACACCTAACAACAGATACCTGCACCAGACTCAGGATTAACATATTATGGCAAGAGAAACAAGAGTTAGATTTGCGCCGAGTCCTACCGGACCGCTGCACATGGGAGGAGTTAGAACAGCACTTTACAACTACCTCTTTGCAAAACAGAACAACGGAAAATTTATCCTCCGAATAGAGGATACAGATTCTCAGAGATTTGTTCCGGGTGCGGAAGCATACATACTGGAGGCTCTTCAGTGGTGCGGTATAGTTCCGGATGAGGGTATTGTACAACAGGGTGTAAATGAGGACGGTACGCCACATTACGTACTGGCGGAGGAGAAGAGTGAAAAGAACCCTCACGCTCCTTACCGTCAGAGCCAGCGCAAACCTCTCTACAGGCAGTACGCAGAAGAGCTTGTAAGTAAAGGCTTTGCATACTATGCCTTTGATTCCGCAGAGGAACTCAATCAAAAGAGAGCGGAGGCAGAGGCCAATAAGCAGACCTTCATCTACAACTACGAGTCTCGCAAACAGCTGCGCAACTCCCTTACTCTCAGCAAGGAAGAGACAGAGCGTTTAATAAATACAACCAGCAACTGGACAATAAGATTCAAGATTCCGGAGAATGAGACCGTTAAGATGAACGATCTTATTCGCGGAGAGATGGAGGTAGATACCAATACTCTGGATGATAAAGTTCTTTGGAAGGCTGCAGACCAGCTCCCTACTTACCACCTGGCAAACATTGTAGATGACCACCTTATGGAGATTACGGAGGTTATCAGAGGAGCAGAGTGGCTCCCTTCACTTCCTCTCCACTATCTGATTTACAAAGCATTCGGTTGGGAAGATACTATGCCTCGTTTTGCTCACCTGAGCCTTCTTCTTAAGCCGGACGGCAAGGGAAAACTCAGCAAGAGAGACGGTGACCGTTTAGGTTTCCCGGTATTCCCTCTTAAGTGGGTAAATCCAGAAACTCAGGAGGTTTCAAGAGGTTACAGAGAAGACGGTTACTACCCTGAGGCCTTTGTAAATCTGCTTGCACTCCTGGGTTGGAACCCAGGTACGGAGCAGGAGATTTTCACTTTAGAAGAGTTGATTCCTGTATTCTCTTTAGATAGAGTTATCAAATCCGGAGCAAAGTTTAATGTTGAAAAGGCAAAGTGGTTTAACGAACAGTTCTTAAGAAGAAGAACGGCCGCTCAGCTGGCAAAGGAGTTTGCACCTACGGTTAAGGAAAAGACCGGCAGAGAGTACTCGCAACTCTTTCTGGAAGAGGTTTGTACGCTCATCAAAGAGCGCGCTCACTTCTCCACTGAGTTCTGGGATATAAGCAAGGCCTTGTTCCTCTGCCCTGCAGGTGCCGCCCAGGTAACTGCAGCAGCACAGCCGGATACTCCAGTTGCAGTTTATAATTTGGAAGACGTTAAAAAGTTCTGCACAGAAGAGAACAAAGCACACGTTGCAAAACTCCTTAACCTCATAAAAGAGAGCACCTTCCCAACATTCACAGATAACCAGGATGAGCGCACCGCCCTCCTCGCCACCGCTCAAGCAGCCAACGCATCCGCCACCCAGGCAGCAAATGCATCCACAGCCCCGGCATCAACTGATGCAAACCAGCAGTCCGCCGCACCTCAGCCCGCAACTTACAAAGAGCTCTGCTGCAGCAAGATAGAGGAGTTACTTACCGGCTACATCAAAGCCAAGGAGTGGAAGATGGGACAGGTAATGAACACCTTGCGCCTCTTCTTTACCGGCAACACCAGAGGCCTGGGTATCTCAGATATCATTTACTTCATTGGTAAGGAGTGTACAATTAAGAGAATAGAGGCCGGCCTAAAAGCCTGCTAACCAGCCGCAACCAAAGTTCATACAACTAACAAACAATCATTCAAGAGAGAAAGGGAAAAAGAAAAAGTAGAAACAGCAAAGAAGGAAGAATTATTGTTAATAGTTGTATAACATTGATGTTAATGAATTTATAAATTTTAAAACATAGAAATATGAAAACAAAGAACGTCATCATAGCACTTATTGCCCTGCTGATAGCCCTCCCGGCAACCGGACAGAGAAGCATCAAAAGGCTCAGCTTTAATGGAGTATCTCTCAACAACAATGAAGAGTACTTTGTAAAACGCTTAACCAGAAAGGGTTGGAAAGAGACCTCCAGAGACAAAGAGAAGATTATGATGAGCGGCAAGGTGAGCGGTCTGCCTTCAACCATTGCAATAGTACCGGGCAAAGGCACAGATAACCAGACCATTAAGCAGGTTATCCTCAGCACCGCAGAAGACACGCCGGAGGCTACCAAACTTAAGTATGACGTTCTAAAAGACTGGATCATAGACAACTATGACATCCCTGCAGTAGATAATCTCAAAGATGAAGAGGGAGATGTCTCCTGCTATTGGGGTTCACTGTCGGGAGGAGAAAGAGATAACTACCGTAACCACATCACACTCACCACGGTAGACAACAGTGTTGCGGTTGCAACATTCAACTTCAGAGAGACCGCAACAGAGGCTACTATGGAATCTATCGGCGATGCTGTTGAGGGATTCGGTCAGAAAGTTTCCAACACAACAGACAAAGTAAAACAGGCCGGCAAGACTGTAAAAGACAATGTAGCAGGCAAATCCAAAGACGTAGCCCACAAGACCGGAGATGCCCTTGAGGACTCCGGAGACTGGATTAAGAGAACCGCAAGCAAAGCAGCCAAGGGAGCAAAAGACGGCTGGCGCGCATTCAAAAACGCCTTCAAGAGTAACAATAAATGAAAAACATAAGGATAGACAGAATAATTTCCTTAATTGCCATTGCTGTAATCCTCTTCACAGCTGCAACCGGCTGTGCACCAAAGAGAGCCAACATCATTGAAAAGGTGAGAACAGCAATCATAGAGCAATGGAAACTCCCGTTTGATTCTCTCTATCTGCAAAAGAACCAACTGCCGGATGCCGTTGTCTATCTTCCCGCCCCGCCGGATACCACCTCTGAAATCTTCAAAGAGGACTACAACCGTTGGCTCTGGGGCAAAACCATCCGCCCTACTCCGCGCGGAAAGCAGGCCAGCATTGAGTCCCTTTACGGCATTGTAAGAATGTGTACCATCTACTCTGAGGTACTCGGCTTAAAGATTGATTCTCAAACAACTCCGGCCATCTACCGCTTTATGCTCTACGTTGGAGAAACCGCCCATCAGAGCACTGCCCACGCAAAGGAAACATATATGCGCATCCGTCCGTTTGCCCGTGCCAACGAGAAGGTTTGGGGAGAGTTTGACTATGACGATCTTCGCAACAACGGCTCCTACCCATCCGGCCATACCGCCCTCGGCTGGGCCACAGCGCTTGCACTTGTTGAGGTTGCCCCGCAGCTCCAAGACACCATTCTCAGAAGAGGTTACCAGTACGGAGAGAGCCGCGTCATAGTGGGCGCCCACTGGCAGAGCGATGTCTATGCCGGCTACCATGTTGCCTCCGCCGCCGTTGCCGCAATGCACAACAACCCCCGCTTCATCTCCCACCTCAAAGCCGCCCAACAGGAATACAACCGCCTCACTGCCAACCGGAACCGCCTCACTGCCAGCACCTCCAACCACTCCTCATCCAGCACCCTCAGCACCTCCGCCTCTTCCAGCCAGAACGCCCCTATCTTTCATCTTCCTCACGATAGTAAAATTCTGGACACCCTCCTCATAAAGCACAACAATCCAACTTTGTACTCAGGCACTCCTATCATCAAAGAAACCCCAACAGAGAATATATCCTTGCAAACATTCTCAGAGATTAAGAACGCCATTCTCAATGAATTGAGGATACCAACACCTCCAATTATCAAAGTATTTGCAATGGCAAACGATGCACTGCAACAAAAAAATTATGACGTCATTTCTCCCGATGTAGGATGGGCTATGGCCCTGATTTATGCAGAAATAGAACCAGAAATTCAAGATGTCATTCTAAAAGTAGGATGGATGTTTGGCAGCCCGGAGATCAACTCAAACATCAATCAAAATGCCAACCAGGACCTAATCCAGGCCCGCCGCATCCTCGCCTCCGCCATTGTAGCCTCCCTCCACACCAACCCCAAATTCCAAACCCTCCTTTCCCAAGCCAAATCATCCCACTAGAGCTTCCACTCCTACCCTCCCTACTCCCTCACCTTCTAACCATCCAGCAAACAATAAAATACTTTTCATAAGCACGACTTTTGAACAAAATTCTTCGGATAATCATAATCTTGCTCAGATGTATGTATAACCAAGAAAATACCCAAATTCAGCGCACTTTTTTGAACGAATATTTGCAAAATCTCACACTTTTTTGAACGAATCAAAGCCCTTGGCATCACCTGCCTCACCCCCGCCATCTAATCAACCTCTTTCCTCCGCGATAGTTCCCCTCACCCCAACAAAAAAAGCAGGTCTCACCCTCAATGGATGAGACCCAACTTATTCAATTATTGTTATAACATTTTTACTCAACAACTCGAGCCAACCGAACCGAACACCCCGTGTACCGGTTTGTGTAAGAACCTGTATTAACACTACTATTGGTAAAGTAAATATACTCTGCCCAGTTATCGCCACTAGAACTACCAGTCCAGTATACGCCATATGCATCAGGAGAGCTAACTGTCGTACCAGACCGATAGCCAGTTACAGGCAGGAAAACACAGCCTAAAGATTCAAACGTAGCCCAATCGCTGCCTGCATACTCCGAGCCTGTGTAGCTGTCAGGATAGATGACAAGACCTAACTTGCCGTTAACACTCTGACCTAAAGTGTAGCTATGTCCTTTGCCTGTGCCTCCGTTGACACTGCGGGTATTCAACATATGTACCCACTCAGCCTTGGTCAGTGTTCTCCAGACGGAACCAATAGTAGTACCCCAGTCGCTCTTCAATGCTTCACCGGATCCAGTGCCGTAATCGCTGTTTGTTTTAGAGTTGCTGATACCATACAAAGCGGCACCCGTCCAAGAGCTTGAAGCGCCAACCCATCCGAAGAGGTCGACGGTACCGGTGCCTGAAATTGTACCGTTGCCATTGATGCTTGTATTGCCAGAGTTATTGCCGATATAGTCCCATTGGTGATCAGCAAAGTGCCAGTTCCACGACGTACCATCGTAAGTGGCTTGCAGATTGCCGGGAGCAAAGGTCACCTTCTTACCACTTCCGTTGACGGTGAAAACGCAAAGAAGTTCCGGCATCTTTATAGTGCTCTGGTAATATTTGCCAGAAGCAAATGTAACGTTAGCCTTAGAATATTCATAAATCTTACTGTCGCTGCCATGGGCGGTGAAGCTCACAGTCTTGCTGGAAACGGCTGGTAGGGCCGCGTAGAGTGTGCTAGTGGCATCAGATGGGGTGATGACATAGTCTTGACCGTCGATGGAGACTGTCAGAGGTTTCACGTCAATTATAGCTGAGCCGTCAGAGTTTTTTACGGTGAACTTAAAGATGGCAAACTGCGGAACGGGCTGGGTAGTTACCGTCAGGCCTGGAGTAGTGGTCTGGATAGTACCTGCGCCAACGCGGACATCCAAATTGGCATTGAGCGTGCCGTCCTGTGCTGCCAAAAGCGTTGCAGCATCCTTTACCCCGCCGGGGTTAGACTTAGCTGCCGAGCGTGGATAAACCAAAGTACAGGCAGTGTTATTTGGCGTGCCGGCTTCAACGGTGAACTCGATGGTGGCCGCGCCTGTGCCACCATCCACAGCTGTGATTCTGGCATCCGCCTCGTATTCTGTTTCATCTTTTGTATAGAAAATGGCGATATGCTCATTCACAGCCCATTGAGCCACAATCTTGTTGGTGCCTTCACTAACGGCCTTGGAGATGGCGCTCTTAGGTGCCAGCTGGGCTGTAATGGTAATACCATCAGTCTCTTCAACCTTCTGGACATTCATTTCATTCTTGCTGCAGGCTGCTAATGCAAGAGCCATTGCAATAAATCCAAATACTTTCTTCATAATCGTATCCTCCTTATTTTATGAATTGAATGGATCATCTCCGCTCTCATAGTCAGAAGGGTCATTCAGCGGACTTTGGCAAATAACGCCTTCTGTTTTCACCTCGAACATCTGTATCGAGGGTGCTTCGTAAAGCTCTTTATTGTTTTTGATTTCCATAAGCATATAGTTTTTTTGTTTTTAGTTAACAATGTGTTAGCGAAACAGCATAGCAAAGCACGCGTAAGCCAAAACGGCCACGCGGACAAAACTGTATAATTGTTTGATAATTAAATTGTTGTACCCCCCCCCCGTTAACAAAAGAAGGGGCTTCAAACAGACTAATATTTGAAGTGAAGAATCTCACGCCAAAAGGTTATGCAAACGCAAATTTAATTAAAACTGCCCTAAGTTGTACCAACTACTTTAGTTAAGACAGCAAAAAAGGCCCGCCAACCCGGCGAGCCTCATATACTTTACAAATTTTTATTAAAACATTATTCTGGATTATATGGCTCTTTTTCCCAATATTGCGGGATTCCTGATGGATTATCTATTAACCATCCTTCAGGAGCAAATGGGCTTAAATCTTTGTTGTACCTAAAAACATTGTTAAAGCCCGGATTATCATTGACTCCAAGTAGCCAGTGATATGTTGAATTACTTCCATGATTCTTTGCTAAACAAGTCACAACCTCTAATTGAAGACAATCATAAAACATTTCTTCATAACATTTAGTTGGCAAAGTCTCTGCCGGAAGTATTGGGGATTCCTTTAAAAAAGCGCAACGTTTAAACATAGATTTGTAGCAGGCAATTGCAAGAGTTGTTGCAGGAAGTGCTGGAGCTGATGCTAATTCAGCGCAATCCTGGAACATTTCACGATAACAGCTGTCTGCAAGATTAGTTGCCGGAAGTTCAGGAGCCACTGTTAATTTTTTACAGTAATTAAACATTAAACAGTAGCAAGATTTTGCAAGTGTTGTGGCTGGCAGCCGTTCCGGTGCGGTAGTCAAATTTACGCAACCACTGAACATCATACGGTAACAAAAATCTGCCAAATTTGTTGCCGGAAGGTTTGGTGTTGTGGTCAAACTTGTACAACCGGAGAACATATTATGATAACAATAAGGTGCAAGTGTTGTGGCCGGCAGTTGTGAGGTGCTGTTCAAACTTGTGCAACCGGCAAACATATAGGCATAACAATTGGTCTTCAGAGTAGAAAATGGGAGATCCGGTGTGTTAGTCAATTTAGTGCAAGCACTGAACATTGAATAAAAACAGAGTGGTTGTAAAGCCTTTACAGATTTAAATAAATCATTAGGAACAGTTGTTATACCTGTATTTCTTAACATCTGCCTGTAACAGCTTTCTGCTAGATTTTCTGCTGGAAGTTTCGGAGCTTCAGCCAATTTGGTACAATTTTCAAACATTGACTGATAGCAATAAGGTGCCATTGTTGTTGATTTAAGTACGGGAGCGGAAGTCATACTGGAACACCCTTTAAACATACTGTTACAACTGTATTCCCCCATGGTTAAAGCTGAAACAACTATGTGCTTTCCCAGAACAATGGAACTTTCCCTAAACATGTTTTGATAGCAGTTTGTTGTTAGAGTTTGAGCAGAAAGAACCAGGTTACGTCCCTCATTAATATCCATATTAGAAACTTTCCAGAAAGCACCTGCAAAGTCATGCTCATTCAGATGGTTTGATTTACTGTAATTATCATCACATAACAAAGACATAATATCTCCATATACTTTTACCTTTTTAGAGAAGGTAAAAATTGGATGATTATTATTTGCCGGCCATGCTCTACGCTTACCTTTCTCATCATAATAACTCTGATTATCATACATGCCCTCACCTTCTATGGTAACACGTTTTGCTCTAAACTTTACAACCAGGTCTTTATTTAAGTTTTCAAGGTCTGAATAATTTTCTTTATAAGACTTCCAATCACCATCGCCAATCATGAATTGAACATCAGACCCTCCCCTATCACCAGTATAGTACTGACTGTCAAATGTTATTTTTGTTCCGTTCGCTGTAGTTCTAATAGAGAATTCATTTGAAATATCTCTGTTAACTCTATATTTTTTGCTTGACGCCAAATCAACATCAGCTACAGTGAAAGTTCTTTCCGGGAAAACCGGACCTCCTATATGAATGTTTACTTCAGCATTTTTAAGTGATGTTGTGCCCCCTGGGAAACCAACAAAAAAGCTTGTGTAAGCATAATTAGCCGGGTCCTTGTCAAAAGAATCAAAACGTCCATATCTACAAGACGCAGCATCTAAGGTAGTTCCGTCTGAAGTATTGGTAAAACTAACGGTAACAACTTTTTGCTCAGCTGGAAATTCTACATCTGTAGCAATATCCAAGTATCTGATATTGAATTCTATAAAAGAGGTTTTCTGGCTGAGTAAACAATTGGTTGTTCCGTAAATAAATGATCCGGTAAAATCACTGTACCAATTAATAGCCTGCTCTAATGTTGAAGCAATTGCTCCTGAAGTTGAAGCAGGTGTAGTTGGTGAGCCTGTAGGGAAGGTTCTTACAGTATCTACGTATTTAAGAGGAGCTGTACCGGACATAGTGTGTATCTTATCCTCAGCACTCAATAACGTCACATAAAACTTAGTACCGGCTACAGGATCTGTATTTAAATCACCCTCAAATGTGCCTGTTGTTTGACCTGGCAGTGAAGTCAATGAGAGTTCTCCGCATACAGACGGTACTGTACCAGCCGGTTGGTCACTTACGTAAAGTTTATCCCCTTCACGGAAGACATACTTATCCTTATCTTCTATCCTTTCAATACCCGCCTTAGAGGAGACTCCTTTTACCGTAATGGTGAAATGAAAACCATGCTTACCCTCCTCAACGATAGGCTCTTCCTCTTTAGGAACGGGGGCCAACCTGTCTTCCTTTGTACATGAGAACAGACAAACTGTGAGCAGTATTAAGGCTACGCTCAGAACATATTTATTTGTTAATACTCTTTTCATTACAGTTCTCCTCCATCCATTAAATCTTCCCAGAAATTCGTTATAAGAGCTTGGCTTGCCGTAAACAAAAGGGAGCCCTCACTTGAAATACCAACAATTTCAGAAAATGGTGCTATGTAAAACTGCTTCTTCATTACTCTATCACTCTTCAAATAGTAGTTGTATATCTAGCAATAAATCAAAAATCTTTCCAAATGCCTTCCGTTTTTGGGAAAGGGCGGCAAAGATATAAAAATTTTGAATATAAAAGTAAATTTTACTTAAATGTAACTATCACGTTTAAACGGGAGATAGAAAAGCTCTCCCGCATAAAAGTAAGAAAAACTGCATTTTAGGGACTAGAAAGCGGTTATATGCGGTTAGAGAGAGGATTCTGTGAGGAGGACGGCGTGGCGGACGCAGTTGTCACAGGAGCAGAGGGGCTGTTTGGTATCTGCACCTTTGATTTCTCTGCAAGTGAGGGCGCCCACTTTGGCCTTGAAGGCGTTGGAGAGCTCTCTGGTGATGGCGGTGGTTGGTTTTTCTGAGTTATTGAGCAGGCCTACGACCATTGCAGCACCGCAAAGCGCTCCGCAGGTACCGTTCATTGAGCCTATCCCGGCTCCGAATCCGGAACCGAGGCTGAGAAGCTGCTCTTTGGTCAACTGCCGAGCCTTTTCAATCTCCGGGGCAAACTCCAGGAGGACTGCCTGGCAACAATTCAATCCAAGTTCATGTTTTACCTCAACTGAGTGATCCGCTCTGTCCATATCTGTATTATTTTCAAATTTACTCAAGATTCCAACTGCTTCTTGCTATACGTTCACCTCAGCTTCAATCTTTACTGAGGAATGGGCCGTCCGCCACGCCGTCAGTCATTAACATCCTCCTGGTGATCTGTGGTCTCCAGGTCTGTTGGGGCGGGCTGGCGGAGAACGTAGTTCTTGTAGTATGAAAGCAGGATGGTGGTCATTGGAAGGGCAATGATCATTCCCAGTATGCCCAGCAGAGAGCCCCAGATGGAAAGTGAGAGTAGGATGATGGCAGGGCTGAGGCCCGTTACCTTTCCCATAATCTTTGGGGTGAGAAAGCCATCCTCAATAATTTGAACCACGGTGAAGATAATAATAACAAGCAGTATAATGAGCCAGAAGCTCTGGCCGGTCTCGGCAGATTTGACGGCGGCAAGAATGAAGATTGGGATAAAGCCGGCAAAGTGCAGGTATGGCACCATGGCAAGAGCGCCCATCATAAGACCCATTGGGATAGCCATAGGGAAACCTATAATGAGAAAGCCTATGCAGAAGAGTATACCCACACAGAGTGCAACAAGTGCCTGACCGCGGAAGTAGCGGTTCATTCCGGTCTCCACATCGCTTACAAGTGTAATGGTGCCTTTGCGGATTTTCTTTGGAAGAAGGTCTTTCCAACCCTCTGAAAGCCGCTCGTAGTCTAAAAGGATGAAGACTATGTAAAGTAGCATCATTACAATACTCAGAATACTGGAGACTGCCCTGAATGAGGAGTTTAGAACGTTCCAAACTTTTGGCATAATCTCTTTGGCCATGGCGGAGAAACTCTCCAGATCAAAGTTTCCGCCCGTAAACTGGGTGAGGTGGAGTTTCTGGCTAAGGAACTGATGTATGGTTGCAGAGAGTCCGCTTGTGTTGTAGTTGCCCTGAACGTATGAAACCAGCATATCCTTCACCTTCACAAAATCTTCCAGCATAGGAGGAACAATAAGGATTACAATGAGCCAGATAACTCCTACAACCGTGGCAAAGGCGGCAAGCATTGCAAGCAGTCTGTACTTCATCTTGCATCTATACTGGAAGAAGCGTACCAGCGGGTACATCCAGTAGGCTATGAGCCAGCCTATTACAAATGGAAGCAGTGCGCTGCTTAATCTTTTGATAAGAAAGAATATGCCTACAACAACAAGAGTAATTAAAATGCCTCTTATGAATGAATCAAATGTTATCTTTTTACGTTCCATACTTCTTCAAAATTCTCTTTCCATACTTCTTCTCAAAACCTTGTGCAACGCAATTAATTATTATTCAATTACTTAACAACTTGCCTGGTAACATTTTTCATACCAGACAATTACGCAATGTACTGGGTTTCAGACTTTTACGTTACACGGGCCTTGGATGTAATATTGTTACCTGGACAAAGATAGTGTTTTTATAAAAAACGGAGAGGCGTTTGACCTCTCCGTTCATTTTGCGGTACACAATGAACGTACGTTTACGTTCCAGGTGCGGGCATTAAGCTTCTTGCAAATTACTTTGCAGGCTCTGCTTTCTCACAAGCCTTCTCGCACTCAGGTTTCTCACCTTTGCAAGCGTGCTTTGGACCCTTAGGGCCTTTAGGACCCATAAATGCAGGAGCTGCTGCTGTTGCCTTGAATGCCTTGCTCCAAGCCTTAAGAGTTGTGCCGTCTGCTGCTGCAATGTCCTTAACCTGCTTTACAGATACTTCAGGAACAGCAATCTCAGGCTTCTCACACTTCTTTGTAGAGTCACACTCTGCCTTTGCCTCCGGGCAAGCCTTTGTTGAGTCACACTCAGCCTTAGCCTCTGGGCATCCCTCTGGTTTGCCACACTCAGGTTTTCCCTCTGGGCAAGCCTTTGTAGAATCGCACTCTGCCTTTGGAGCCTCTGGGCACTCGTGCTTCAGAACCAATACTACGAACTTACCGTCCTTGCCTTTGCACTCAGGTTTTGCCTCAGGGCACTCAGCCTTTGTGGAGTCGCACTCTGCTTTGCACTCTGGTTTCTCACCTTTGCACTCATGTTTGCCATCGCACTCAGGTTTACCCTCTTTGCACTCAGGTTTTGCCTCTGTGCACTCTGCCTTTGTAGAGTCACACTCTTTCTTGCACTCAGGTTTCTCTTTTGGCTCCGGGCATACGGTAGGATCCTGGTCACATACGAATGCTGCAACAACCTCCTGACCTTCAACCTCAAAAGCATCTGCTGAAATCTGCTCTGCAGAAACAGCCTTGTTAAACTCAACTACAACTGCGGCAACTTTGTCACCGGGAGCTACCATTGCGGTAACCTTCTCAGGCTTAGCTGAACAGGAAGCCAACAAAGCAACTATGCCGGCTGCTGTAAAGACGCTGAAAAAAATCTTTTTCATAATGAATTGTTTTTTAAGTTATTAATAATGAATTCTTATCCAATTATGTATGCATTGTGTTAGTTGCTTGCGCTCCTTTCACAGAACAAAGTTAGGAATCTGACACTGTTTGAGTGCGGCTTGTTTGTGTTATGGGCCCTATTTGTTAAATTTGTGCTTACAACTTAATTATTTTGAAACATTATGAGTAAAGGCAAAATTCTTCTTACGGGCGGTACCGGATTTATAGGCTCGCACACTTGGGTGGAACTCATCAACGCAGGTTATGATGTGGTTGGAGTGGACAACTTCTACAACTCTAATGATAAGGTACTCAAAGGAATAGAAACTATCGTGAAGAAGAAAATTGTCTTTGAAAAGGCAGACTGTTCAAACAAAGAGGAGTTCAAAAAGGTCTTTGAGAAACACCCCGATATTGTTGGTGCGGTTCACTTTGCGGCATACAAGGCAGTGGGTGAAAGCATTGAAAAACCGCTGGATTACTACCGCAACAATATGGTTTCTCTGCTCAACCTCATTGAGCTGATGAGAGACTTTGGAAAGAGAGCCAATTTGGTATTCTCTTCATCCGCAACGGTTTACGGCCAGCCGGATAAGGAGCATCTGCCTATCTCAGAGAATGCTCCACTTAAGAGGTCACTCTCCCCTTACGGCAAGAGCAAACAGATGGCAGAGGAGATTCTGTCTGACAGCGTCATTGCTTATAACAACGTGAAAGTATGTGCATTGCGCTACTTCAACCCTATAGGAGCACACCCTTCTGCACTCATTGGTGAACTGCCTAGAGGAGTGCCTCAGAACCTTGTACCTTTTATCACTCAAACCGCTGCGGGAATCAGAGATCATCTGAATGTGTTTGGAGATGATTATAATACTCCCGATGGCAGCTGCATAAGGGATTACATTTATGTAGTAGATCTTGCAAAGGCGCACGTTAAGGCCATAGATAAGCTTATGGAAGAGACAGTTACAGTGCCTGAGGTTATTGATGAACCTACTTACGTAGATGCTGCAAAGACCGGAAGATGGTTTGTATACAACCTGGGTACGGGCCGCGGACTCTCTGTTCTTGAGCTTGTTAGAGGGTTCATCTCTGCAACGGGAGTCAATCTGAAGTATGAGATTGCACCAAGAAGAGCGGGAGATATTGAGCAGGTGTGGGCAGATCCTTCAAAGGCAAAGAGAGAGTTGGGCTGGAGTGCAGATACCCCTATTGAAGATGTGCTTCGTTCAGCCTGGAACTGGCAGAAGACTCTGTAAACTATTGGGAGACAAATCTGTAGGTAATCTGACCTATTTGAGGTTCAGGTGCAGTATCAGACATAGAAAACCTGGATTTTTTAGCGGCGGCAAGGGCGGCGTTTCTTATACAGCCGTCCGGCACTGATGCATTCTCCTCAACCTGAGCCTTTTGCACATATCCGTTTCTCTGCACGTAAATACGGACGGTAACATCACCTCCTCCGCGGCACTTGTAAACCGGAATAGGAAGAGAAAAGGCCCTTCTCCCCTCCAAAGACCAGTTGAGTACAGATGGCCCAATATAGATTTTCTTTGGAGGCTCCTGGCTTGTAACAGGCCCTGCATCAGGCACATCGTCAACCCCTTTAGGAGTCTCAATGGCTGCCGTCTCCCTCACCTTTCCGGCAAGGCGGTCCATATCCTCTTTGAGCTGCTTGGTATCTGTGTTACGGTCATCCTTCAACTGAGAAGTGTTGGAAGAAACGGGAATAGCCTTGAGGTTTTGAGGAACAGCAGCCATCTGCTCTTCCAACTGGCTTTTAGCCAGAGCTTTAATCTCCTCCTGTTTCTGCTCCTCTGCCAGTTGTCTTTCCTTTGCTATACGTCCTTCACTGTCTGTAATAAAGGAGACCTCCTCCCGTCTCATATAAGAGATGGAGAAGATAAGAAGAACAATGATTAAAAGCAGATGGAATATGGCAGTGATATAGAGTCCAATACGCCTGCTACGCTTATCTTTTTCAGAGAAACGTTTTAACTCTTCATCTGTAAGGAACTTATTATCCATCTGCTTTCTCTCCCTCTTCGGTAAGGAGTTCCAGTTCAGATGTCTCCTTATCCGTTTCTTTATGCAAGGAGGTCAGACCTATTCTCCCTTGGTGAGGAGAGCCTTCTCAATGGTTGCTATCAAAATGCTTATAGCCACCGTGTTATGACCGCCCTGCGGAACAATGATATCTGCGTAACGCTTGCTTGGTTCAATGAACTGAAGGTGCATTGGTTTAACGGTCTCCTGATAACGTTTCAAAACCTGCTGAACCGTCTTGCCTCTCTCCTCTATATCTCTCTGAATTACACGGCCTAAGCGGTCATCTGCATCTGCATCTACATAGATGAGAATATCAAACATGTTCCTGAGTTCCTCATTTGTAAAGATGAGAATGCCCTCAACAATAATGATGGTTGCAGGTTCTACGTGAACCGTCTCAGTGGTTGAGCGTGAGCATGTTATATAGGAATAAACCGGTTGCTCCACACTCTGTCCGCTCTTGAGTTTTTTGATATCTGAAATGAGAAGATCAAAGTCTACGGAGTTAGGGTGGTCAAAGTTGTTTGCAGCCTTCTGCTCCGGAGTCATAAAACTACTGTCTTTGTAGTAAGAGTCCTGAGGAACAACTACAAAGTCCTCATTCTTAAAGTGATTCTTAAGTTTGCGGACTACCGTTGTCTTTCCGCTTCCGGTACCGCCGGCTATTCCTATGATTAACATAATTGTATAAGTTTATGTTATTGATTTTACCATTAATGCCTTAGCTGCAATCTCTTTAGGGCGCTGCATTCTGTTAGAATTCTGCGTTCTTTGGAGTTCTTGGGAACGGAATCACGTCTCTAATGTTCTGCATTCCGGTAACAAAGAGGAGCAGACGTTCAAAGCCCAATCCGAATCCTGCGTGAGGGCAGGTTCCCCAGCGGCGGGTATCAAGATACCACCAGAGGTTCTTTGTATCCATCTTAAGTTCCTCTATTCTCTTCATTATCTTCTCGTAAGAAGGCTCTCTCTCACTTCCGCCAATAATCTCACCAATCTTAGGGAAGAGGACATCCATACCGCGTACGGTCTTTCCGTCATCATTCTGCTTCATGTAGAAGGCCTTAATATCCTTAGGGAAGTCTGTAAGAATCACCGGTTTACCAAAGTGCTTCTCCACAAGATATCTCTCATGCTCGCTCTGAAGGTCTGTGCCCCAGTGAACCGGGAACTCAAACTTCTCACCGCTCTTCTCCAGTATATCAATGGCTTCTGTGTAGGTAACTCTCTGGAATGTTGTCTGAGTAACGCTCTTCATTCTCTCTATGAGCCCCTTGTCAAACATATCGTTAAGGAACTGAAGGTCTTCCCGGCAGTTCTCCAAAGCGTAGTTAACCAGGTACTTAATGAAGTCCTCTGCAAGTTCCATGTTATCATTGTTGTCATAGAAAGCCATCTCCGGTTCAATCATCCAGAACTCTGCAAGGTGGCGCGGAGTGTTGGAATTCTCTGCACGGAAGGTAGGACCAAAGGTGTAGATTTTTCCAAGAGCGGTTGCTCCCAACTCGCCCTCCAGCTGACCGCTTACGGTAAGAGCCGTCTGCTTTCCAAAGAAGTCAGAAGAGTAGTCAACCTCACCGGTCTCTTTTGAGATTGGGATGTTCTTCAAATCCATTGTAGTTACCTGGAACATCTCACCTGCACCCTCGCAGTCACTCTCTGTAATGAGCGGAGTATGAAGATAATAGAAGCCGTGTTCATTAAAGTATTTATGAATTGCAAAGGCCATTGCGTTGCGGATTCTCATAACGCAGCCAAAGGTGTTGGTCCTCATTCTTATATGAGCAATCTCACGCAAAAACTCCATTGAGTGTCCCTTCTTCTGAAGAGGATAATCCGTAGGATCTGCCTTTCCGTAAATCTCAATTTCACTTGCCTGAACCTCTACGCTCTGTCCCTTACCCATACTCTCAACAAGCATACCTTTAACGCACAGGCAGGCTCCGGTGGTTACATCTTTAAGCTGTTCCTCTGTGAACTTATCTCCGGCACAGACAACCTGCATATTGTTTATAGTACTGCCGTCATTAAGTGCTATAAAAGAGACATTCTTGTTACCTCTTTTGGTTCTTACCCATCCTTTTACAACAACCTCACAACCAGGTTTTTCCTTAAGAAGTTGCTTAATATTCTTTCTAGTAAATTCTCCCATATCTCTTATTATTTATTTCACGTATTTTCTAATTGCTTCTGTCCAAATTTTGTATCCCTCCTGAGTAAGATGGAGTCCGTCCCGGGTAATGTTAGGATTGAGAACCTGCTCAGATGCAGGAAGTTTCAAATCCTCCGGTCCGTTTGTAAGGAAGAGCGGATAGATCTCAATAAAGGTAACCTTCTCCTCCTTTGCCATCTCCTTCAGTTTGGCATTTATCTCAGAGAACATTGCAGTCTTTCCTGTAAGAAGTCTGTATCTCTTAAAGCTCTCGTTTATAGGGAGCAGACTCTGAAGATAAATCTTGGTCTTAGGACTCTCTCTCTTAATTCTTCTTACAACATTAATAATTCCGTTGGCAATGGAATCTGCTGTAAGATTGTGACTTACATCGTTTGCACCTGTAAGGAAGAAGATGGTCTTAGGCTGGCCCGGAAGTATCTGATCCAGGCGGGCATCTATACCTCCAAAGGTATCACCAACTATTCCGCGATTGCGTATTGCACCACCCTTCTTTGCAAGTTTTTCATTTACATCTGCAAAATACTGGCTCCACTTTCCGCCCTCTGTAAGAGAGTTGCCAAGGAATACAATATCATTGGAATTGATTGGAGCTTCCTTGTCAAAGATAGCCTTTCTCTTATAGTAATGGTCTGTATATTCAGCAGTTGCACCCATAGCCTTCATAATGTTCTTAGGAATATCTATGTTGTTCTGTCTTCCTGCAAAGAGGCTGCTGTGAGAACCAACTGCAAATACCGGAACAGCAATTCCCGTGTGGCTTCTGGTAGTCCAACCAATGCGGGCCTTCTTACTCAAAGTATCTCTCACATCCTTTGTCATATAGTTGTCCAGAGTAATGTCAGACTTCTTAGCCTCATTTATAACCTTCTCAACCTCATTCAGATACATCTTGTAACCTTTCTCTCTTCCAAGAGTAAGACCGCCCGTCTCATGATCTGCCGTTACAACAATCAGAGTCTCATCCGGATGCTGTTTGTAGAACTCGTAAGCAACCGCAATAGCCTCATCCATATCTATGGTCTCCGTAATGGTTCCTGCCGCATCATTATTATGTGCCGCAAAATCTATCTTTCCACCCTCACACATCATAAAGAAACCCTTTCCCTCCGGAGTGTAAAGGAAGTCAATTGCAGACTCAACAACCTGTTTCAAAGAGAGATCACTGCTCTTTCTCCCGATAGCATACGGCAGAATCTTATCTTTCTGCTTTTTATCTGCCTGGAAGAGAATCATCTTGTCGGTTGAACTCTTTTTTGACTTGTAATCATCAACTCCGTAAGCAACTGTGTAACCGAACTTTGCAACCTTGTCATAAATCTGCTGCTCCGGGTTCTCTACACCCTTTGCCGCTGCTCCGCCAAATCCGCCGCCGCCAAAGAAATCAAAGCCGGATTCCGGAAGTTCCATTGCAATGTTAAAGTAATCGTTCCTTCTTATGTTGTGAGCAAAGAAACCCGCAGGAGTTGCGTGGTCTATGTTTACGGTTGTTGTTATACCAATCTTGTAACCAAGATCTTTCAGTTTGTATGAAATCTGATAAACCGGTATGGAATCGGGATAAACACCTACCGCTCCGTTGAATGTCTTTATGCCAGATGCAAGCGCCGTAGCAGCTGCAGATGAGCAGGTTATAATGTTAGAAGCGGAATAGGTAGTAGCCATACCCATTACAGGGAACTGGGTAAAGAGCAGCGGCTCGCTCCCAATCTTTCCCTTTACTGCCGCCTTATATGCCTCAGTAAGAGCAACATGGGCAAAGCCCATACCGTCACCTATAAACAGGAAAACATACTTTGCATTAGGCTCCTCCTTCTGACAATGCTTGTGTTCCTGCGCGTAAGAGACTGAGAACAAAAACATTAAAGCAGCAAATACAACGGCTACCTTTGACATAAATGATTTGTATTTCATAACAACTAGAATTATTTCAGTACATCAGACGCAAATTTACTAAAAATGAGGGTACAAAAAAAGCCGCAGACCATTTGGCCGCGGCTTTTTTCAATCATTCTCCTCAGATTATCTCTGACGTGCTACGTACATAATCTTGAGGGCGGAACAACGTCTAAGTTCTTGCTTTACATCTGTAATGATACCCATGCGGACGTTCTCATCAGCTTTAATAGCAACGGTCATCTCTGCCTTATCTGCCTCAGAAAGAGACTCTCTCTCTGATGCAATAAAGTCACGAATCTCATTGATTGTCCTATAGGAATCGTTCAGCTGTATACGTGAATCCGTACCGTACTGAGCCTGTTTTGAAGGGATAGGAGAACCTATATAGATATAGGATGTCAAATCCTTTCTCTCAAGCTTAACGTTCTCAGTTGCTCCAGGGAGTTTAACCTGAACCAACTTGTCCGTCTGACGGAAAGAGGTGGATATCATGAAGAAGAACAAAAGCATGAACACAATGTCAGGAAGAGATGCAGTACTGATTGCAGGTGCACTCTTTTTTCCACTTTTTCTAAATCTTCCCATAATTACCTCCTACTTCTTACCTTTAACGTCCTTAGGCTCTGCCTCTGAAATGTTCTGAGGTACAGCCTCTTTGACAATTTTCTGATGATCTTTGTCCAACTGTGCGAATTTCTTGCCGTAATGCTGGGTAGAGAACTGGTCACGAATCTCGTTGATTGCTCTCACAATCTCATTCTGAACCTGAATGTACGTGTTGTACAAAGTACCCTTATCATTCTGCAATGAAACCACACCTTTGGATACGGCATAATTGCCCAAGCCCTTAATGAACTTAACTTCCTTCTCAGGTTTGTTAGGGTCATCATTAGGGTTGGTCAAGAACTCTACTATCTGATCCTTGATCTCGCTAACGTCAGAAGGTTTTGAACCAACCATAATTCTGTCCTGTGCGTTGATTTTTACAACCACAATGTTTCTACGGTTGATCTTCACCTCGTCCTGCTGCTGATTCTCTTCCGGCATCGGAGGAAGCTTCCTCTGAAGTCCTTTATCCACATCCATTGTTGTGGTAATGAGGAAGAACACCAAAAGCAAGAACGCAATGTCCGCCTGACTGGAAGCATTGATCTCGGGTGTTTTCTTTGCCATGTTACTTACCTAAATTTAAGACTTTTTTCTTAACAAGCTGCCAAAGATTGTTGCCAAGATAGCACCAACCAGCAGAATAATAGATGTGATGAGGACGGTGTCCGTCATCTTTAAAGTGCCGTGTGTTGGCTCAGGTACACTCGGAGAGAGTGATACTGAATTTCCTGAAGCAAGCAGGAATGAAACCAACAGTACTGCTACCAGAATGACCAGTTCCCAAAGAGTCTTCTTTCCACCTCTTCCGCTGCGGAAAACCAAAGGCAGAACAACTGCCAGGATAATTCCTATGAACAGAAGGATGTACGCCCAATTGAGAATTGGAGAGACCATCCTGTTCTCATCGCCGTTGAAGAAGAGGAACGCAAGGCCAATGACAACTGAGATAATCAGCAGTACATAAAAGAATAATTTCAAAGATTTGTTCTTCATAACTCTTTGAACCAATTATTTATTATTGTATTTAGTAAGTACGTCAACAAAGTTGATTGAAGCATCCTCCATTGAGTTAACGAGGGAGTCAATCTTTGCAACAATGATGTTGTAGAAAATCTGAAGAATAACGGCAACAATCAAACCGGCAATTGTTGTAATCAAAGCCACTTTAATACCACCAGCTACAACGGTTGGAGAAATATCACCTGCAGCCTCAATAGCATCGAATGCGCTAACCATACCAACAACTGTTCCCAAGAATCCCAACATAGGAGCAAGAGCAATGAACAAAGCAATCCAGGAAAGACCGCTCTCCAATCTACCCATCTGAACTCCACCGTATGCAGTAATGTTCTTCTCTACGCTTGCAAGACCCTCATTGTAGTGGTCAAGACCCTGATAGAAGATAGAAGCTACAGGACCGCGGGTGTTACGGCAAACATCCTTTGCTTTCTCAACGCCACCAGCCTTAAGTGCATCCTCAACATCAGCAATGAGTTTGTTGGTGTTAGTGGTTGCCATGCTGAGATAGATAATTCTCTCAATTGCAACAGCAAGACCAAGGATAAGACAGAGAACAACCCATACCATGAAAGCAGGACCACCCTCAATGAACTTAGTCTTAATCTGCTGATAAAGAGGCTTATCAGACTTCTGGTTGAAAATGTTCTGCTCATCAACAGGTGCCTGAACTTCATCCTGAGCTGCCGGAGCTACCTGCTCTGTTGCATTCTCAGCCTGTGTTTCATCCTGAGCTACTGCGTTCTGGGCAGTGATAGCCATTAGGCCTGCAACTGCCAAAAACATGAAAATTTTTTTCATAAATTTTGTTGTGATTAAAGTATTAAACAATGTTTATCTGTTATTATTTTTCTAAAGTTTCAACGTGTCGCTGAATCAAGGTGCAAGTTAGCAAAAATTTTGACTCCGTAATACTCGCCTCCCTATTTTATTGAAATCTCACCGCAGAGGCACTCCTGCAGCTCTTTTTTAACCATCGCGGAGGAAGAATAGCGGCCCAGAAGTACAAAGAGCTTACATAGAGTGGCTTCTGTAGTACTGTCATAGCCGCTCACAACGCCCGCCTCTCTGAGGGCAACGCCGGTTGCGTAGGCTCCCATATCTACCTTACCTGCCTGACACTGAGTCACATTTACCACAATCAGCCCCTTCTTCACCCACTTTTTGATGGTAGAGACAAACTGTTTGGTTGTTGGGGCGTTTCCGCTGCCGAATGTCTCCAGAACCACGGCGCGGCACCCCTTGGTTCCCATCACCGCATCTATGGCTTGCGGGGTAATGCCCGGGAAAATCTTGAGTATGGCCACGTTTGTGTCCAGTTTTGTTCTCAGTTTAAGGGGCAGATCCCACCTCTTAGGGTACTGAATAAGAGAGCGGTTGAACTTAATGTGAATGCCCACGTCTGCCAGAACCGGATAGTTTGCGGAGCGGAAGGCGCGGAAGTTTTCTGCATTGTACTTGGTGGTGCGGTTACCCCTATATAGCTGACTCTCAAAGTATATGCAGACCTCAGGCACCATTGCGTGGCCCGTCTCGTCTACCGCTGCGGCAATCTCTATGGAAGAAATGATGTTCTCCTTGCCGTCCGTTCTGAGCATTCCCACAGGGAGTTGGCTTCCGGTAAGCACCACCGGCTTAGCCAGATTCTCCATCATAAAACTGAGGGCCGATGCCGTATATGACATAGTATCAGTGCCGTGCAGAATCACAAAGCCGTCATATTTCTCATAGTTCTTCTTAATGAGGTTGCACAGATTCACCCAGAACTCCGGTGTAATATCACTGGAATCTATCACAGGATCAAAGGAATAGGTGTCTATGCTGTAACCAAACTTTTTGAGTTCCGGCACCTCCTCCTGAATCTGGCTGATATCTACCGGCACCAGTGCCATTGACTTTTCATCTTGCTTCATCCCGATGGTTCCACCGGTATAAATCATCAAAATTTTCCTTTTCATATCTCTGTTTCTCTCTTTACAACTTGAACAACTCCTCTGCGTTGCGGGTGGTAACTTCTGCCACCTGGCTCAGCGATAGATTTTTGCACTCCGCTATCTTATTTGCAATCAGCGGAATATAAGAACTCTCATTGCGTGTTCCGCGGTGCGGGGCGGGCGTAAGCCACGGTGAATCAGTCTCAAGCAGAATCTCCTCCAGCGGAATATCCACCACCGTTTTAGCCACTCCAGCATTTTTGAAGGTAACCACTCCCCCTATTCCAACCTTGAACCCGCCTAAGCGGTGAATGCGCCTGTAAGTCTCTATGCTGCCGGTAAATGCATGGAATACTCCAAATAGTTTCCCTCTGTATTTTTCCATTATATCCAGCATCTCCTCAGTTGTGCTCCTCTCATGTATAATCACCGGCAGAGATTTTGAAACGGCGTAATCTAACTGAGCCTCAAGCACTTGCTTCTGCTCATCCATAAACTCTCTGCTCCAGTAACCGTCCAGACCAATCTCACCCACAGCCACATAGTCTCCGTCCTCCTCAAGTTTTTTTAGCGCAAACTCCAACTCCTCCTTCCAGTTAGCGGAGACAGAAGTTGGGTGGAGCCCCATAGCCATAAAGGCGTTCCCCTTGTAGGAGAGAGCCAACTCTCTCTGGCTCTTGTAGGTAGAGATATCTATTCCGGGGAAAATCCACATCTCCACACCGGCATCCAAAGCTCTCTGAAGAGCCTCTTTGCGGTCCTCATCAAAAGCCTCATCGTAAGGATGAGTGTGGGTATCTATAAAACGCAGCTTTTCCAAATCTCTTTTATTTACAGTCTGTCAGCACTTTATCCATCCTCCGGAGGCAACCTTCCGCACCTCTCCGTCCAGTTCCAGCTCCAACAGAGCAAGGCTCATATCTCCAACATCACCTCCGCACATCTGAATAAGCGCATCTTCATCCATTCCATTAACAGATGATAAAGATAGTAATATTTTTGCCTTCAACTCCCGGGTGGCAGAAAAGAGAGTTGGCTGCTGAAGAATATCGGAGATTCTGTCTTTGCCCCATCCCATTGAGTTTACAATGGAGGCGCCGTTGAGCACCAGTTGCGCAACGTTTCTGTTTATTAGATAGTTACAGCCGTAGGAGTTGGCATCGCTCATTCTGCCCGGAACGGCAAAGATATCTCTTCCGTATCCCGATGCGTACTGGGCGCTTATCATAGAGCCGCCGCTTATTCTGCTCTCCACAACCAGCAGCGCATCACTCATTCCCGCAATTATTCTGTTGCGCTGCAAAAAGTTAAATCTCAAAGGTTTAGTATCTCTTGGGTATTCCGTAAGAACTCCCCCGTGCTCCAAAATTCTTACAGCCAGATTTCTGTTGGAGGCGGGGTAAATCTGATCTATGCCAGATGGCAGTACCGCAAAGGTTTCCAGGGAGTTATCCAGAGCGGCAAGATGGGAACAGCTGTCTATACCCATAGCCAATCCGCTTATAATCTGGAGTTTGGAAACCTCAAGCGCCAGTTCTGAAACAAGAGAAGTGCAGTACTCCTTGCCGTATTGGGAGGCCAGGCGGGTTCCCACAATACTCAGCATCCGTCCTCCAAAGATCTTACTTTCAGAATTTTCCTCACTTCTGATTCCTTTATAGTAGAGGGCAAATGGGGCATCTGAACACTCCCTCAAAAGAGGAGGATACAGAGGAGAAGTTATGGGGATAATCAAGACCCTCTTTTTCATATACCAATCCGCCTCCTTCTCCGCCCAACGGAGCATATCGCGGGAGAAGAGCTGGGAGCCAACCTCCTCTCCGTTCTCCTTTCCAAGTACCTCAATCACAAAGGATTTTCCGCCTTTAAGCAAGCCTTCCAGGCCTTCATTTGAGGAGTCTGCTTTGGCGGAGGCCTCAATCAGTTTTCTGGCAGTTAGTGGGTGATGAATGAGCAACCGGCTCATTGCACAAATCAACGCTTCTTTTCTCATACTCATAAAAAATAACGGCGGCAAGATAATCATCTGCCGCCGTAACCGGTTGCCACAGAGTAAAATTGACTCTTAAACAATCAACATTGCATCTCCGTAAACGCCAAATTTGTAAATATCCTTGGCGTCCTTTCCGTGCATTGCCTGCTTGTAAGCTGCCATAACCTTCTGATAACCACCAAATGCCGCCTGGCACATAAGCATGGTGGAGAGAGGATGATGGAAGTTTGTTACAAGTGCATCTGCAATCTTAAAATCGTAAGGAGGGAAGATGAACTTGTTGGTCCAACCGTCAAAAGGCTTAACGCGGTTTGTGGTTGTTACCGGAGTCTCCAAAGCTCTTGCTACGGTAATACCAATTGCAAATACCTTGTGGCCCTCATCCTTAGCCTTGTTAATCTTCTCTGCACTCTCCTCTGATATAATCATTCTCTCTGAGCCCATCTTGTGCTTGGAAAGATCCTCAACGTCTACTCCGCCAAAGTGGCTGAGTCCTACGTGAGAGGTAATGAAGGTGTAATCTACACCCTTAATTTCCATTCTCTTAAAGAGTTCACGGCTAAAGTGCAATCCTGCAGCAGGTGCAGAAACGGCACCCTCATGCTTTGCAAAGATGGTGTTAAAGTTCTCTACGTCAGACTCGTTAGGGTGCAGACGTATCTCCTTTGGAATAGGAAACTCTCCCACGCTGAAGAGTGTGTTGCGGAAATCCTCATAACTTCCGTCATAAAGGAAACGCAAGGTTCTTCCTCTGGAGGTTGTATTGTCTATAACCTCAGCTACAAGAGCCTCATCCTCACCAAAATAGAGCTTGTTACCAATTCTGATTTTACGGGCCGGATCTACCAGAACGTCCCAAAGACGCTGCTCTCTGTTAAGTTCTCTTAAGAGTGATACCTCAATATCTGCTCCCGTCTTCTCCTTCTTTCCGTGGAGACGAGCAGGAAATACCTTAGTGTCATTCAAAACAAAGATGTCTCCCTCACGGGCGTAATCCAAGATATTTTTAAAAATTTTGTTCTCAATTTTACCTGAGATTCTGCGCATTACCATAAGTTTACACTCATCTCTGAAGCGAGGAGGTTCCTTGGCAATAAGTTCCGTTCTAAACGGAAATTTAAACTGTGATAACTTCATAAATAACGCTTTTGTACGTGTTGCCCATGCACGATAGGCAAAAGAGTATACGATAGAAAAAGGAAAAGGTTACAAAGAAATGAAGAATTCCTTAAGGTTTATAGCATCCTCAACTCTGAATCCTCCGGAGGCTGTTCTTCTGAGTGCGGACATAAAGGCACCGCTGCCCAACGCCAAACCAAAGTCTCTGGCAACGGAACGTATGTAGGTTCCCTTGCTGCACTCAATTCTTACTACCGCCTTTGGAAGTGCGTTAATCTGCTCCGGAGTAAGCAGCGAGTTCTCAGTATAAAGCGGAACAGGATTATCTTCCTGGCTGGCAATGCGTTTCTTTACCATAAATGTATTATGCTCAGCATCAGTCCCATACGACGGCCTCACCAGACCCCAATAATTTTCCACATCTCCCATTCCCTCACAAGCACTCTTTCCCTCACAAGCAATTTTTCCTTCACATGCACTCACCCCGCAAACAACAGAATCATCATTTTTAGAGTCCTTACTATTGTCTGATTTGCCCTTATTTACGTTAATTAAAGAAGACAGACCGGTGTATTGTAAAAGGTCTGCGGAGTAGATTTTAATTGGGGATGGTTTTAGTTCAACCTCCTCTCCGTGACGGGCAAGAAAGTAAGAGCGGGTGCCGTTCACATACTTTGCAGAGAAGACGGGAGGCAGTTGCTCCGTCTGTGCGGTTAGCTGAGCAACAGCATTATGCAAACTATCGGGAGTAATATGGTCTGTAGGATAGAGGGCATCAATTGGATGCTCACGGTCAAAAGAGGGAGTGGTTGCACCAAGTGTGAACTCCGCAATATACTCCTTCTTTTCTGCCTGCAGCGGCTCTGAAAGTTTGGTGGCTTTGCCTACGCAGATAATCAGAAGGCCGGTTGCAAGAGGATCCAGAGTGCCGGCGTGCCCTATCTTTATATTCTTGGTACCAAAGTAGTTACGCAGAGCATACTTTATCTTGCGAACAACATCTGAACTGGTCCACTTGTAGGGTTTGTCCACAGGAAAGATTATGCCCTGAGGGTAGGCCGCAAGGTCCCTCTCCAACTTTGCAGCGCAGTGTTTATCTATTACAACAGGCTGTATTATTGGCATACTGGAATTTTGTCTATTCTCCTCTGATGGCGGCCGCCTTCAAACTCAGCGTTGAGGTAAGCCTTTACAATCTCCTCTGCCTCAGCCTCTGAGATAAACCTTGCAGGGAGAGAGAGAACGTTGGCGTTGTTGTGCTGCTTTGCCAGAGCTCCCAGTTCCGGAGTCCAGCAGAGGGCGGCACGCACTCCCTGGTGCTTGTTCAAAGTCATTGTTATTCCGTTACCGCTGCCGCACATTGCAACACCAAAATCCACCTCCTTATTCTCCACTGCAAAAGCCAGTGGGTGAGCGGTATCGGGATAATCCATGCTCTCCTCAGAGTGGGTTCCAAAATCCTTTACCTTGTAGCCCAGCTTCTCCAGGAAAGGTTTGAGGTGCTCCTTAAGTTTGTAACCGGCGTGGTCTGACGCCATTCCAACTATAACTTTCTTTGCCATAACGTTTCTCTATTTTGCTGCCTGCTTTTACTTCTCAGTTAATACTGTTTTTACCTCCGGCTTCTCCGTATCTGCCTCGCCCTCAAGCTCTTTAACCTTATCTACAAGGTTGTCTATCTTAAGAACGTAAGGGTAAACGGCATCCTCCTTCATTGCGGAGTAACGGCCAATGAGTCCTTTAAGTTGCTGAATTACAATAAATCCGCTCTGCTCCCACTCGTATCCCTTAGGGCGTATTCCCTCAGATGCTGCATAGAGAAGGAACTGGTTCTGCAGATGTTCGCTGTTAAAAATCACCTCCAGATCTTCCAGAGATTTTGCAGTATCCAAAGCGGCTCTGTTAAGGTCTGCAAAGTGAGATGAGAACTTCATCAGCAGGCTCTTGCGGTTCACCTTAATGAGGAAGTCAGTTACTCCTACGGTATCTATCGGCACAAAAACATCCGGCATAATACCGCCTCCGCCGTAAACGGTGCGTCCGCCTACAGTAGTGTATTTGAGTGAGTCATTTACCTTTATAGAGTCTGCGCTGCGCATCTCTCCTCTCTGGTATCTGCCCAGTATATCGTAGTTATAATCCGGAGTGTAAGGTTTCTGAATACATCTTCCGGATGGGGTGTAGAAGCGGGCAACGGTGAGGCGGATTCCGCTGCTGTCTGAGAAGCGGATAGGCTCCTGAACCAGTCCCTTTCCAAATGAGCGGCGGCCTATGATTGTTCCGCGGTCATTGTCCTGAATTGCTCCAGCAACAATCTCGCTGGATGATGCAGAGGATTCATTTATAGCAACATACAGTTTAACATCCTTGAGTCTTCCGGTGCCTCTTGCCTTAAAGTCCTCTCTCTTGCGCATCCTGCCCTGCATATAAACAACCTTGTCTCCCTTCTTAAGGAACTCGTTGGAGATGAGAACGGCCTGCTCCATAAATCCGCCGGGGTTATCTCTTAAATCCAACAGCAGAGTCTTCATTCCCTGAGCCTTAAGTTCAAGGGCCGCCTTTAAGAACTCCAAATGCGTTGTGAGTGAGAAGGTTGAAAGCTTAATATAGCCAAGGGTTGGAGTAATCATAAGAGCGGCATCCAGGCTGTTGATAGGAATCACCCCTCTTGTAATCTCAAACGGAATAAGTTCGTTAACTCCGTTTCTCTGAATCTCCACGGTAACCTTGGTATCTCTTGGTCCTCTGAGCAATCTTATAAGAGAGTCCTGAGGAAGGCTCACTCCTGCAACCGTTCTCTCATCAACCTTAATGATGCGGTCTCCGCTGTGAAGTCCTGCACGGCTTGATGGCCCGCCAGGTATTACGCTCACTACCACCGCAGTATCGTTAGGAACGTTGAACTCAATACCAATACCTGAGAAGTTGCCAATCAGAGACTCGTCTGCTCTCTGAAGGTCTGTTGGAGGAAGATAAACAGAGTGAGGATCCAAACTCTCCAGCAATGAAGGAATGGCCTTCTCAATTATCTCTTTGTAACTGATGGTATCCACATAGTTTTTCTCTATCTGGTCAATGACCAGCATCAGCTTGCTCCACTTTGCATTATCTCCTGTAGGAATGGGCTTTACACTCCTTGAACATCTTCTGGCGTGACCCAGAAGAAAGGCTGCAAGAAGCAGTATCAAGAACCCCTTAAACCAGGGATTGTCTAACAGTTCCTTTAATTTCTCAGGCATCTCTCCTTCTCTTAAAAATTATTCCTTCTCTTTTAACTCCTTTTCAAGCTCCGCAATTTTATCCTTGTCTATCTGCTCAACCTCAATGCCGGCACGCTTTAAAAGTTTTATGCCGTCATCCAAACGGTAAGCGTCTCTGTATACCACTCTTCGTATTCCACTCTGAATGATAAGTTTAGAGCACTCCATACAAGGAGAGGCGGTAATGTAGAGCGTTGCACCCTCGGAAGAGTTGTTGCTCTTTGCAACCTTGGTAATTGCATTCGCCTCCGCATGAAGCACGTACGGCTTTGTTACTCCGTTCTCATCTTCACATACATTTTCAAACCCCGATGGTGTTCCGTTGTAACCGTCAGAAATTATCATACGGTCTTTTACAAGCAGCGCACCCACCTGAAGACGTTTGCTGTATGAGTTTCTGGCCCAAACACCGGCCATCTGGAGATAACTTAAATCAAACTGTAACTGTTTATCCATTTTACTCTCTTTCAGTTAGTTCTGATATATGTAACGTTTGATGCTTCTCTTTGGAGTCTTCTCAAATTCTTCAGGCATAATTCTTACGTCTGAAATCTTTGAGTAGTTAGGCATCTCCTCGTTCACTATGGTAATGTTCTCCTTCATCTTTGCAAGAATCATCTCCTGAGTTGTAAGCCCCTCGTTCATTGCAGATTCAATATCCGGGTAGATAAGAGCAACCAGTTTGCCGTCATCTTCAATAACCAAAGACTCAACAACATACGGCATATTATTAATTACACTCTCTATCTCCTCAGGGTAAATATTCTGTCCGCTCGGGCCAAGAATCATACTCTTGCTTCTGCCCTTTATGTAAAGGAATCCGTCTGAATCTACAAGACCCAAATCTCCGGTTCTCATCCAGCCGTCATCTGTAAATGACTCTTTTGTAGCCTGTTCGTTCTTGTAGTAACCCAGCATTGTGTTGTCTCCCTTAACGTGAATCTCTCCAGGAATCCTCTGCGGATCTTCAGAGTCTATCCTTATCTCCATTCTTGGAGCAGCCTTTCCGCAGGAGCCAACTTTCTTCTCCTTCCAACCTGCGTATGCAATAATAGGAGCGCACTCTGTCATTCCGTAACCAACTGTATATCTGAAACCTATAGAGTTAAAGAAGGCGTCTGCATCTTTATTGAAAGCCGCACCGCCAATAATAACCTCTTCAAACTCCCCTCCAAATGAGTTGGTAAGCGTATCGTTAATCTGTGTCTTAATCTTTTTATCTGCAATAGGTAAACGCAGCAGGAATCTTACACCCGGCGTCTTGAGGAACGGCTGCAGACGGTTCTTGTAAATCTTCTCAATTACCAGAGGAACGGAGATGATAATCTTTGGCTTAATCTCCTCAAAGGCCTTAACTATTACGCTAGGGCTTGGCACTCTTGTAAGGAAGTGAACGTGAGCACCTACGCAGAATTCATACAGGAACTCAAACATCATTCCGTACATGTGTGCTGTAGGAAGAATAGATACCACATTAGAGCCGTCCTTAACCTGAGGCATCACCTCAGCTGCAAAGAGAACATTGGAGAGAATTGCCCTGTAAGGAATCATAACTCCCTTGGAGAATCCGCTGGTTCCGCTGGTATAGTTTATCATTGCAAGTTCATCTCTGCTGCTCTCCTCCTCATAGCAGATATTATCCTCTTTGAAACTCTTTGGGAACTTTCTTCCAAAGAGTTCGTTAAGGTGTTCCATTGTCTCCAAACCTTTTGGATCTTTGGTCTGAACCAGAGAGAAATCGTCCAGCAGAATTGTAGCACTCAGCTTTGGCATGTGAGTCAGAGTAACTCCCTCAAGAACAGCACTTCCCACAAAGAAAATCTTACTGTCCGAATGGTTCACAATATGCTCCACGCTGCTAGGTTTGAACTCGTGCAGAATAGGAACCGGAACCGCTCCGTATGTAAGACAGGCAATAAATACCACAGCCCAGTTTGCCTGGTTTCTGGAACAGATTGCAATCTTGTCTCCTCTCTTAACGCCCACCTCTTCAAAGACAATATGAATCTTTGCAATTCTGCGGGCCACGTCTCTGTAGTAAAGAGTGATTCCCTTGTAATCCGAGAGTGCCGGAAGATTCCAGTGATGCTTAATGCTCTCCTCAATAATCTTATTTACTGAATCGGAATTATATAACATTGTAATAGGTTTTAGTTTCTGTTAATTAAATACTTGCATAGCACAAAGACCGGCGTAGATTCCGCCCTTTGCGGTAAGCTGGTCATGGTTGCCCTCCTCCACAATCTCTCCCTCCTTAAGCACAATAATATCATCTGCATATCTGATTGTAGAGAGGCGGTGAGCAATCACAATAGATGTACGGTTCTGCATAAGCTTGTAAAGCGCATCCTGCACAAGACGCTCACTCTCAGTATCCAGTGCGCTTGTGGCCTCATCAAGAATAAGGATTGGAGGGTTCTTTAATACCGCTCTGGCTATTGCTATTCTTTGTCTTTGTCCTCCCGATAGATTCTCTCCCCTATCTCCTATGTTGGTCTCAAATTTTTGAGGCATCTGCTCAATAAACTCCAGAGCATTGGCAATTCTTGCCGCCTCTATAACATCCTCTCTTTTAACGTTTTTCATACCAAAGGTGATGTTGTTGTAAATGGTATCGTTAAAGAGAATAGACTCCTGAGTTACAATTCCCATCACGGAAGTGAGAGAATCCAGAGTGTAATCCCTAATATCTACTCCATCTATAAGTATCTGACCTCCAACCACATCATAGAACCTCGGCAGCAGATCTGCAAAGGTAGATTTGCCAGCACCGCTTGGTCCTACAAGTGCAACCATCTTACCCTTAGGAATGTTTACGGAGATGTTCTTAAGCACCGGAGTCTCTCCGTAAGAGAAGTTAACATTCTTGTACTCTATGTTTGCAGTGAACTCTTTAAGAGTCTTGGCATCAGCCTTTTCCGTAATCTTGTTGTGGGCGTCAAGAATTGCAAAGAGTCTCTCTCCGCTCACCATTCCTCTCTGAATGCTGGCGTATGCATTTGCTATATTCTTTGCAGGTTCAAGCACCCTCCAGTAGCAGAGAATGTAAACCATAAGGGTGCTCATACTCATTCCCAACTTTCCTCCAATCTGAAGCCAGCCGGCATACATCAAAACCGCTGCAGCTATGGTAATACCAAGGAATTCAGAAAGAGGATGAGCCAACTGCTGACGGTAGAGCATCTTGCGGCTGCTCTTTTTGTGGGCAATGTTTGTCTCCTCAAAATTCTCCTGCACATACTTCTGAGCATTAAAGCCTTTTATTATTCTTATTCCGCTTATAGCCTCGTCAAAGTGGCTCACTATTCTTCCCATAAGTGTCTGGGTAGTAACGGCTTTCTTCTTCAGTTTCTTTGTAATGCCTCCAATAACCAGAGCAGAGATTGGAATGGTTACAAGTGTCATAAGTGTAAGACGCGGAGAGATGATAAAACAGGCAGAGAGGAATCCAATAATCAAAAGCGGTTCTCTGAAAATCATGTGGAAACTGTCTGCCACTCCGTTCTGCACCTCGGTAACGTCATTGGATATTCTGCTTAAGATATCTCCCTTCTGCTGAGTGTGATAGAAGCCCACATCCATAGTGGAGACCTTATGGAAAAGATCTGTACGGATGTTCTTCATAATGTGGGTTCTCATTCTCACCAGAATGGTCTGGCTGAGATATCTTGCAAGGTTTGAAAGCATTGAGGCTCCCACCAGCAGGGCGCATACAAAGAGCAGCGCCTTAAGTGCTCCGTGAGCCAGGAAAACCTTATCCAAATAGTACTGGAAAGTATCTATAAACCAGTCCTTTGTAAAGGCAAACTCCTTGGTATTCTCCGCCAGAGTTGCCATCTGAGCGGTTACCTCCGCCTGAGAAGGAGACTCAAAGAGCAGGTTCAAAACAGGTGAGATTAAGGTGTAATTCACAACTCCAAAGATCACACTCAACAGGGCCAGAATTATATATCCGGGCCAGAACCTGTGGAATGGTCTTGCATAGTTGAGAAGCCTCCAGAAACTTTTCATATATCGTTACAACTTTTTAATTCTTCCACTGCGGAGGTTGAACAGAAACTCTTTTCCGTCTACCCCCATAACTTTAACATAACCATCCTCCGCCTCCGCAATAGGACTCTCCTTGGAGATTGGTCTCTTAATATTCTTTGCAGTTACCTCCTCTCCGTTAGGAAGGTAAATGCGTGTCTTACCCACCGTTCTGAGAATCAGATATTTCTGACCAAAGAGCGTCATCTCGTCCGGAAGGGTGCGTGTGAACTCATCTGCGTGAATATCTTCCCATCCGCTCACTCTCTTTCCCTCCAAATCTCTCTTTGTTACAATGTTCTCATCTGTAAGAATCATAAGGCGGGTCTCTCCCTTCTCCGTCACAACCTTAGGACCCAGAGCAACTCCGCAGTCCAGCTCCTTAGGATAACCGGTGTAATGAGCTCCCCTGCGGCTCATTGCATAGAGCTTGTTGCCCAGTATGAACATAATATGTTTCTTCTCATCAGGCATGGTTACCAGAGAGGCGTAATTCTTTATGGTGTCCTTCATTGGTATTCCCCAGATTCCCTTATGGTTACGGTCCTGATAAGCAACGGAGAGCCACTTTTGTGACTGCTCAAACCAGGTTGTATCTCCGTTCTCTACCAAAGGGAACGGACCAAAGAAGGTCTTTATTGTACTGTCTATAAATACCTGATTTCCTTCCTCCTCGTTAAAGAGTTGAGGAACCTCGGAAAGACGGGCTGCATAAAAGTTGAGGCTTGCCAGAACATCCTTGCCCTTAGGAGTAACGCTAAGGGTTGCATACTCAAAATTCTTCTTCTGAATAGATGAGGTAAAACGCTTTCTGTAATATTTGTTCAGAACGGAGAAGAGGGTGTCTGACCCCTCCTTAATGTTTGCAAAAGCCTTAACAGCAGCCTTGTCTGAGAAGAAGGATGAGGCCGGAGTATGTGACAGATAATCATCCAGAGTTACAATATTGGCCTTGCCTTTAGCAAATTCCGCAACGGCCGGAGCGCTTCCTATTACAGTCCACTCTCCCACCTTGCAGAACATATCCTCCTGAGTATGAGAGAAAGACTCTCCAAACAGAGCCTCAAGATAGCCCTTGTAAATATAAGGCTGCGGCTCCGTAATCTCCCCCTTGCCCTTAATTCCGGTAATCCTGTTAAGCCAGGTTTGAGAGTTATGGTAAGCAAAGGTCATCCACTCATATTTGTTTCCTACAAGTATAAATGCAGATACAAACTCTGTAAAGCCCTCAGAAGCAACCCACTCCAACGGAGCAGGAGCATCCAAAAGAGTAACCCTCTCCATCCTTGCAGCGTATGAAGACATCTTCTTGTTGGCATCCAAATACTTTTGGAAATCCTTAAGGTAACTCTTAACCGCAGATATGTTCAGGCAAACTGCAAACATAGTGCTTGCCGGAAGAATCTCCGCAGAGCGGAAACTCTCACCCTTCTGATTGGAGAGAACGGTAGAAAAGTTTATAAGGTCCTCATTACCTTTAAGATACCCTTCAAAACTTATAAAGTTCTTCTGACGCGGATTCATCACAAGGGCACTCCAGGTTGCCATTCTCATTATGAAATCAGAGTACTTAAGGAATCCGTATGTAACGCTTCCGGAGAAGAGTTTTCCTATCTGTTTGTGGTTTACGTAGAGGCACTCATCTCCTCCCGTTCTGCGGAGCATTGAGTAAAACTCCTGGTTATCCAGCACAGAGGAGCCGTTTGCCAGATGTCTTAGAGAACCCTCCACGCAAATGGTTGAGGTGCTGGCCAGCAGGTAGTTATCCTTAACGGCAACCTTAAAGCCGTTATCGTAAACCCGCATAGATGCCTCATTATACTCCCTCTTGGTATGTGGAATGGAATCCAGATAGTGCAAAATTGCCTCCTTTGATGAGGCATCAGAAAGGTCTGCAATCTGCAGCAGGGTCACCTCGTTTATAGCCGAATAGTGAAGGGAGTAGAGGGTATGGCAGTTGCCTGCGCCCAAATCCTGCAGCCTCTTTTGGAACTTTACAAGTTCAGAAGAAGGGTCAATAAGACCGTAAAAATAGTTGGAGGTATCCCTTAGAAGAGGGGCAATATGATCCAACTGCTCAAAATCAAAGATAAGAACCGCATCGCTCGGTACCGCCTTGTAAGCCGCCTCTGTCTTTGGCGAGAGCACCTTAACCTCTCTCTCTTCTGTTTCCTCCTCGCCTTTTGTTCTGAATATGAGCAATAAAGCCACAACCAGAACCAGTACGGAAGCTATTGCGATATATAATTTTTTTAAGCCCTTTTTCATAAGTGTATAATCCGTGCGAATTTAATAAAAAAAGAGGGGGTGACAATGAAGTCACCCCCTCTTTTTTTACTTTTAACCCCGGCTTTGCCGGCCTTTTAAATGCTTATTACTTCTTGGTTTTTTCTTCCTTCTCTACGTAAGGGAATACCTTAACGAGCTCAACGTCAAATACGAGTGTTGAGAATGCAGGGAGATTAGGACCCATATCTCTTGAGCCGTAACCCATGTTGAATGGAATCCAGAGTGTCTCTTTACCACCCTCGCCAATGAGCTGAAGACCCTCTGTCCAACCCTTAATAACAGAGTTGAGAGGGAATTTAACGGTCTCGCCTCTCTCGTATGAAGAGTCAAAAACCTTACCGTCCAAAAGCATACCCTTGTAGTTAACCTCAACGGTATCTCTCTCTGTAGGCTTAACCTCGCTGCCGGCAACCTCAATCTTGTACTGAAGTCCGCTCTCAGTCTCCTGAACGCCCTCTTTCTTCTTGTTCTCCTCAAAGAACTTCTTCTCCTCCTCTTCCTTCTGAATAGCAAGAGCGTCTGTTACCTTCATCATATAATCCTGAATGTACATAGGTGCACTCTGACCGTCAAAAATAAGAGTAGTGTCACCTGCCATAACACCCTTAATGGCTGCAACTATCTTTGAATAGTTAAGGCCCTCAAGGTTAGAGCTTTTAAGCATGTTACCAAAAGCAACGCCAACTGCAGTGCTTACAGAATCAACTGCACCCTGAGTAATTCCGGGAAGAGGTTTGCTCTTAGGCTGGCAAGAAGCCAAAATAACTGCGCAAAGAGCGCATGCAAGAATTGTCTTAATAGTTTTCATATTCCTTAAAAATATTTAGTTCTCTTTTTAGCGGCGCAAATATACTCAAATTTCATCACTTGCTCTTAAGTGCGGTAAGCAATGAGAGTTTGTGGAGAAGTCTTGCTCCCACGTTTGCATCCCACTCGTTCTCCTCTCCTCCAACTGCACCCTTTCCCTTTGCTCTTGCAGGAGCCACCTCACAAAGATCAAAACCTACAATCCTGCGGCTCTCTGCCACTTTTCTAAGTAGTATAACCGCCTGATTATAAGTCAATCCTCCGGGTACCGGAGTTCCTGTATTAGGACAGAGTGAAGGCTCCAGGCCGTCTATGTCAAAACTTATGTAAACGTTCTGAGGCAGATGGCAGACAATCTCCCCGCAAATTGTGAGCCAGTTCTCACCCTGTGCCAGTCTTTGTGCAATCTGGGTATCTGTAAAGGCTGTAATCCTTCCCTCCTCTCTTATTGTCTTGTGCTCCTCAGATGAGAAGTCTCTTATGCCCACCTGGCATAAAGCGCTGATTCCCGGTATTTTGGAGAGTATGTTGAACATTATTGAGGCGTGGGAGTGTTCAAAACCCTCGTATGCCATTCTTAAATCTGCGTGGGCGTCAAACTGCAAAACTCCCAGTTCTTCTCCATTCTTCAGAGAAGCGGCGGCTGCCTTAACGGCGCCAAAGGTTACGCTGTGCTCTCCTCCCACAACTCCGGGAACCTTTCCCTGAGCAATATAGCCGCTGCAAATCTGCTCAACCAGATAGTTAACCGCCTCACTTGCCTGGTTAACCTCCTCCAGCTCCTTCTCAAGATCTCTGCTGAGTTCATCTCCCATTGCCTGGCACTCAATTATCTTGCAGGCCTTTGGGCGGCACTCATCATTTATGGCTTTAATGTAATCGGATGCAAGTATCTTGTCATCAGAATCTTTCTCCCCCTCATTGCGGTCCAAATCTATAAGCGTCTCATCCGTTCCAATCTTAACTGAATCAGAGCCTTCCAAAAGTTCATCATAAAGGTCTACCTGAACGGAGGCGTCTATGATTGCAGCGGGTCCCTCAGCAGTTCCGGCAGAGTATGAAACGGTTGAATCCCACGGAACAGGAATCAAAACCACCGGGCACTCGTCATTAGGAAAAGGCATTCCAAAAAAGCGGCCGTTGGGAACTCCCACGCCGCATGCGTCAAACTCTATATCTTGCTTCTTATCAGCCATATACAATCAGATTAAACTATTCCCTCTCTTAAGATATCGTGAATATGAATAAGACCAACATAACGCCCCTCCTTCATTACAACAACGGAGGTTATCTTGTTCTTCTGCATTATGTTAAAGGCATTAACAGCCATATCATTGATATCTATCTGCTTAGGATTCTTGCTCATAATCTCCTTTGCCACAGTCTTTTCATTAGGGTGGCCCTTCTCCAGCATTCTTCTTACGTCACCGTCTGTGATTATTCCTTTGAGGTTTCCTTTGCCGTCCAGAACCACCGTTGCACCCAGTCTGTTCTGAGAGATGTTGATTATGGTCTTCTGAATGGATTCGTTAAGCCCAACAAACGGTCTTACGTTCATATCCATAACGTCTGAAACTCTGAGGTAGAGGCGTTTGCCCAGAGAGCCTCCCGGATGGTACATTGCAAACTGCTCCTGTGAAAAGCCCCTCTTCTGCAGCAGGCAGACTGCAAGTGCGTCACCCATAACAAGTTGAGTGGTTGTAGATGAGGTAGGTGCAAGGTTGTTAGGGTCACTCTCCTTGTCTACGGTAGCCCTTATGATATAGTCTGCGTGGGTAGCAAGGAAGGAGTCAGTAGATGAAACCATCGCAATTATTTTGTTGCCCATGCGGGCAATAAGAGGCACCAACACCTTGATTTCCGGCGTGTTGCCGCTCTTTGAAATGCAGAGTACAATATCGTCCGGCTGAACAATTCCCAAATCTCCGTGAATGGCATCGGCCGCGTGCATAAAGATTGCCGGCGTTCCGGTGGAGTTCATTGTTGCAACTATCTTGGTTCCTATGATGGCGCTTTTACCTATACCGGTAATTATCAGACGACCCTTGGAATTGAAAATCAGATCTACCACCTCCACAAACTCATCATCTACAAATGAGGCCAGTTTTGCCACACATTCAGCCTCTTGCGTAATAACCTTCTTAGCCAGGTCTGCAATCTTTACATTTGATTTCTTCATAAAAAATTTGGACAAAAAAAATCTTATGAGTACATTAGTAAGCACAAATGTAGATAAAAAATAGGAATGAACATAACTTCGGAGGTTCTGCGCAAGCAGCTTAAGGAATTCTTTGGATTCTCCACTTTCAAACCAATGCAGGAGGATATCATAAAGCATCTGGTAAGAGGTAACAATTGTTTTGTCCTAATGCCAACCGGCGGCGGCAAATCACTTTGTTATCAACTGCCTGCACTGCTTATGGAGGGTACGGCGGTGGTGGTTTCCCCACTCATTGCCCTTATGAAAAACCAGGTGGATGCAATCCGTGGCTTTGTATCTGAAAAGGAGGGCATTGCCCACTTCCTCAACTCCTCTTTGAATAAGGCTCAGGTTCAGGAGGTTAGAGACAACCTGCTAAAGGGCGTAACCAAACTTTTGTACGTTGCGCCGGAGTCACTCACAAAGGATGAGAACATCCAGCTCTTAAGGCAGTGCAAAATTTCCTTCTATGCCATTGACGAGGCTCACTGTATCTCCGAGTGGGGGCACGATTTCCGCCCGGAGTATAGGCGTATTCTCCCTATAGTTCAGGAGATTGGAAAGGCCCCTATCATTGCTCTTACCGCAACCGCAACTCCTAAGGTGCAGTCAGATATTCTCAAGAACCTGGGTATGTCAGACGCAAAGGTCTTTAAATCATCATTTAACAGACCTAACCTCTACTATGAGATTCGTCCAAAAGTAAATGCGGAGAAGGAGATTATTAAGTTCATCCGCAACAACCCTGGCAAAAGCGGTATTATCTACTGCCTCTCCAGAAAGAAGGTGGAGGAGATGGCTCAACTGCTGAATGTCAATGGAATAAAGGCTGCTCCTTACCACGCCGGACTTGATGCCGCAACCAGAGCGGAGAACCAGGACAAGTTCCTTATGGAGGAGATAGATGTAATTGTGGCAACCATTGCATTCGGTATGGGAATAGATAAGCCGGATGTTAGATTTGTCATTCACTACAACATACCAAAGTCTCTGGAGGGTTACTATCAGGAGACCGGAAGAGCAGGAAGAGACGGCGGAGAGGGACAGTGCATTGCCTTCTACAGTTTCAACGATATTCTCAAGCTGGAGAAGTTTATGCAGAGTAAACCTGTCGCCGAGCAAGAGATTGGAAAACAACTTCTTACAGAGACAGTAGCATACGCAGAGAGCAACCAGTGCAGAAGAAAGACTCTGCTCAACTACTTTGGTGAAATTTATCCTGAGGAGGACTGCGGAAACTGTGACAACTGTCTGCACAAGCAGCCAACCTTTGAGGGCAAAGATTACCTTGTTACGCTCTTCCAACTTATACGCTCACTTAAGGAGAACTTTAAGAGTGACCATCTTGCCAACATATTGGGCGGCGTAACCAACGCAATGATAACCTCTTACCGCCACAACACCAGCCGCTTCTTTGGCATAGACAAAGAGAAGGATGAGAAGTTCTGGCTGGCGGTAATACGTCAGGCCTGCGTTGGTCAGTTCCTCAAAAAAGACATTGAGCAGTACGGCCTTATATCATTGACAGACAAAGGAAAAGAGTTCCTTGCAAAGCCTTACTCCATAATGCTTATGGAAGACCGCAAGTTTGAAGAGGGCGGAGAAGGTGATGATGTTGATGACGATATGATGGCAGGCGGCAAGAAGGGCGGCGGCGGCGGAGACCAGACACTTCTGGCCATACTCAAAGATTTGCGCAAAGATATGAGCCGCAAACTCAACCTCCCTCCTTACATCATCTTCACAGATCCTGCTATTGAAGATATGACCATCTTCTATCCTATTACCCTTAAGGAACTTACCAACTGCTCCGGTGTTGGAGAGGGCAAGGCGGAGAAGTACGGAAAAGAGTTTGTTGAACTCATCAAAAAGTATGTGGAAGAGAATGAGATTGAGCGTCCTACGGATATAGACCTTAAAATCCGCAGCATAGGCGGAGACAAGACGGAGATGACCCGCTTCATTGTTCACGGTCTTGATATGCACATTCCTCTTGATGAGATTGCCCGTATGAAGAATCTTGATATGGATGAACTTCTTACCAAGATTGAGGCAATGGTAGCCGCCGGAAACAAGGTTAAGATAGACTATTACATCCGTCAGGCGGTAGATGAGGACAAGATAGAGGACATCTATGATTACTTCAAAGAGGAGGCTGAGTCAGATTCGGTTATGGATGCAATGAAGGCCCTGGGCCGTGACTACACGGAGGAGGAAATCCGCCTTATCCGCATCAAGTTCCTCACAGAGGTTGCCAACGGTTATTAATTAAGGTAAGGTACGCTGTACCCTCACTATCAAATAATTATTTATGAGTACACTGATGATAATTGAGTTGCTGATTGTATTGGCGGCTCTCTACGTAGGCTCCCGTTACGGAAGTCTGGCGCTTGGTGCCATATCTGGAATAGGATTGGCCATTCTTGTATTCGGGTTTGGAATGAAACCCGGCACTCCTCCAACAGATGTCATTTACATCATAATTGCAGCGGTTACCTGTGCCGGAACCCTGCAGGCATCCGGAGGTATGGATTGGATGATACAAGTGGCGGAAAAGATGCTCCGTAAGCATCCCGCAAGAATCACAATGCTGGCCCCTTTCACCACCTTCTTCCTCACCGTTTTGGTAGGAACGGGACACGTGGTTTACACTCTTATGCCTATCATCTGTGATATCTCCTTAAAGGAAAAGATACGTCCGGAGAGACCGTGCGCCGTTGCATCAATTGCATCTCAGGTTGGTATCACCTGCTCACCTATTGCAGCTGCAGTTGTGGCCTTTGTTGCAATCTCCAACGCCAACGGATTTATGGTGGCAATTCCTCAGGTTCTGATGGTTACAATACCCGCCTGCATGTGCGGTCTGCTTTGTGCAGCCCTCTTCTCTTACCACAGAGGTAAGGATCTGGATAAGGATCCGGTGTTCCAGGCAAAGCTGAAAGACCCTGAGCAGAAGAAGTTTATCTATGACAGTGATGTTACCACTTTGAATAAGAAGATTTCCGGTAAAGCAAAGGCTTCCGTTTATATCTTCCTGGGCTCTCTGCTTGTAATTGTTCTCTTTGCATTCTGCCAGATGATTCACGTAACCAAAGGAGATGAGAGCGTTACACTTGCAAAGGCAATGGGAATCCCTAAGATGAACATCATCATTCAGATTATCATGCTGGTTGCAGCTGCTTGTAACATAATGTTTTGCAAGGCTGAGCCAAAGAAGGCGGTTGCGGGACCTGTATGGCAGAGCGGAATGGTTGCCGTTATTGCAATCTATGGAATTGCATGGTTGGCAGATACTTTCTTCAGCCACTATATGGAGGATATGAAGGCAATGCTGGCAGAGGTTGTTACCAACTATCCGTGGTCTATTGCACTTGTCTTCTTCCTGGTATCTGTGCTCATCAATTCTCAGGGAGCGGTGGTTGTTGCAATGCTTCCTCTGGCTTACGAACTGGGAATTGCAGGACCTGTTCTTCTTGGCGTACTCCCAAGCGTTTACGGTTACTTCTTCATTCCAAATTATCCGTCAGATATTGCAACCGTCAACTTTGACAGAAGCGGCACAACGGTCATTGGTAAGTACCTGCTGAACCACAGCTTTATGATTCCGGGTCTGATCTCCGTTGGAGTCTCCACCGTTGTTGGCTACCTGCTTACCAGCACCGTCTTCTCCAACTACTTTGCCGGCTTCATACATTAACAGCCTTTAAATGAAAAAAAAGGATGGCCAAAAAACTTTTTGGTCATCCTTTTTACTTTTTCACCCCCGGCTTTGCCGGCCCCTCTAGGGGCTATGCGGCCTACCGGCCGGGCAAAGTTATCACTTTGCCTTATTAACCAGCCCACTCATCCGTGCAACGTTAACCGCTGATAATCAGTAAAATAAGAATCTCCCTATCACGAAAATCGCTACCAGGGAGATTTATAAAATGTTGTAAATCAATCAAATCCGTTGCACGGATTGCATCTTAGCAACTTACAAGCCTACTTCTTAAAGTCTGCAAGCGAGTGAATTGTGATGCCGCTGCGGAGCTTTGGCTCAAACCAGGTGGTCTTTGGAGGCATAATGTTGCCAGTATCCGCAATGGTAATGAGCTGACGCATAGAGACAGGATAGAGCGCAAACGCTGCAACCATCTCTCCGCTGTCCACTCTCTTCTTCAACTCACCAAGTCCTCTGATTCCGCCAACAAAATCTATTCTGTTGGAAGTTCTGAGGTCTTTGATATCCAGAAGTTTGTCTGCAATGTACTCAGAGAATACAGAAACGTCAAGAACCTTTATAGGGTCATTGTCATCATACGTACCAGGCTTAGCGGTAAGTGAATACCACTCCCCGCCAATGTACATAGAGAAGTTGTGAAGAGCAGCCGGACGGTAAATCTCAGCACCCTTCTTTTCAACTGTAAAGAACTCCTCAAGTTTCTTAATAAACTCATCCTTGCTCAAACCGTTAAGATCCTTAACTACTCTGTTGTAGTCTATAATCTTAAGCTGGCTCTCCGGGAATACAACAGCCATAAAGTAGTTGTACTCCTCATTGCCGGTATGGTTAGGATTCTGTGCTCTCTTCTCTGCTCCCACTCTTCCTGCAGCAGCTGTACGGTGATGACCGTCAGCTACATAGAAAGCAGGTATTGTGGAGAAAATCTCTGTGATTCTTGCAATGGTTGCATCATCATCAATCACCCACATCTTATGACCAAAGCCGTCTTCTGCAACAAAGTCATACTCTGCAGGTTTCTCTTTAACGGTCTTTTCAACTATTGCATTAATTTCTGCGTTATCCGGATAAGCAAAGAAAACAGGCTCAACGTTGGCGTTCTGAATCCTTACGTGAATCATACGGTCATCCTCTTTCTCTTTGCGGGTGAGCTCGTGCTTCTTAATTGCACCGCTCATGTAATCATCTGTGTTGGCGCAAACTACAAGGCCGTACTGAGTTCTTCCGTCCATGGTCTGAGCATAAACGTAGTACTGCTCTTTAGGGTCCTGCTTAAGCCAGCCCTTCTCCTGCCACTTCTTAAAGTTCTCTACAGCTTTGTCGTAAGTTCTCTGCTCGTGCTCTCCGGCAATAGGATCAAAATCTATCTCAGGTTTGATAATGTGAAGCAAAGATTTCTCTCCTGCCTCAGCCTTTGCCTCTTTTGAATTGAGGACATCGTATGGGCGTGAAGCAACCTCTTTAACTATCTCCTTTGGAGGACGGATAGCTGCAAACGGTTTTACTTTTACCATAATTCAATACTCTGATTTAGAATTTGTTAACCTGGAACTTGGTGCAACCGTTCTTAAAGAACTCGCAAATCTGATTTGCTGCTGCAAGACCTGCGTTGAGGTTAGCCTCTGCGGTCTCTGCACCCTGTTTCTTAGGAGTAGCAAATACTCTCTTGCCAAACTTCTCTTTGAGAACCTCAATGTTTGCAGGAGCAATATCTGTAATGTACTTAAGGTCATCTCTCTCCTCCAGAACCTTCTCAAGTTCCGGCTCGTTAATAACCTCTTTTCTTGCAGTGTTTACAAGGCAGCCGCCCTTTGGCATCTTGCTCAGGAGAGCGTAACCAATGGAGCCTTTAGTCTGCTCATTTGCAGGGATATGCAGAGAAATGAAGTTACTCTTTGAATAGAGTTCGTCCAAATCTTTTGCAACAATGACTCCCTCTGCCTCCATCTTCTCTTTTGGAACAAAAGGATCAAATGCCATTATCTGCATACCAAAAGATTTTGCATGCTCTGCAACCAATCTTCCTACGTTACCGTAAGCCTGAATTCCCAAAGTCTTACCCTTGAGTTCGCTTCCGGTACCAGGAGTAAACTGATTTCTTGAGATGTAAATCATCATACCAATTGCCAGCTCAGCAACAGCGTTGGAGTTCTGACCAGGGGTATTCATAGCAACAATCTTTCTCTCTGAAAGTGCCTGAAGATCAAGGTTGTCAAAGCCTGCACCAGCGCGTACAACAATCTTCAAATTCTTAGCTGCGTCAACTACTGCCCTGGTAACTTTGTCTGAACGAACTATAAGCGCATCTGCATCTGCAACTGCAGCCAGAAGTTTATCTTCCGTACCGTATTTCTCAAGAGCGGCAAAGGTGTGACCTGCACTCTCAACTATATTTTTGATACCCTCTACAGCCTTGGCTGAGAAAGGTTTATCTGTTGCAATAAGAATTTTCATAACACTTATTTTGTATTGTTTTTCTCAAATTCCTTCATGCACTTAACAAGAGCCTTAACGCTGTCAACAGGGCAGGCGTTGTAGATAGATGCTCTGAATCCGCCAACTGAACGGTGACCCTTAATACCCATCATGCCGTTAGACTTAGCAAACTCTAAGAAGTTAGCTTCCAGCTCTTTGTACTCAGGAGCCATAACAAAGCATACGTTCATGATTGAACGGTCCTCAGGATTTGCAGTACCTACGAACATCTTGTTGCGCTCAATCTCCTCATAAAGCATCTCTGCCTTCTCATTGTTAATCTTGTTAATCTTCTCAACTCCGCCAATGCTTCTGAGCCATTTGAGAGTCTGAGTCATAATGTAGATAGCAAATACAGGAGGAGTGTTGAACATACTCTCTTTCTCAATGTGAGTTCTGTAGTCCAGCATTGTAGGAATATAGCTGGAAACCTTACCAAGAACATCGTCTCTTACAATTGCAAATGAAACACCTGCAGGACCTACGTTCTTCTGTGCACCGCCGTAAATAAGGCCGTACTTCTTAACGTCTACAGGACGGCTCATAATGTCTGAAGACATATCTGCAACCAAAGTTACAGGGCAGTCCATATCATACTTAATCTCAGTACCGTAGATGGTGTTGTTGGTAGTGATGTGGAAGTAATCCAAATCTGTAGGAACTGTGAAATCCTTAGGAATGTAGCAGTAAGTCTTGTCTGCAGAAGATGCAACTGCAAAAGCAGCGTCTGCACCAAGTCCTCTGCTCTTTGCAATTCCCTGTGCCTCCTTCAGAGCCTTCTTTGCCCAAACACCGGTCTCAAGATATCCGGCCTTCTTCTCAAAGAGGTTCATTGCAACATAGAGGAACTGCAAAGATGCACCGCCACCCAAAAAGAGAATCTGGTAGTTATCCGGAATACCAAGAAGCTCTCTCCAGAGCTGACGGCACTCGTTCATTACCATCTCCCACTCCTTACTGCGGTGTGAAATTGAAACTACAGGTATGCCCGTACCTGCAAAATCTTTTAGGGCGTCAATTGTTGAATCTATTGCCTGCTCCGGCAAAACGCAAGGGCCTGCAAAGAAATTATAAGCTTTTTTCATATCTCAATATTTTGTTCAATTCGTATTCAACAAATATACAAATTATTTTGAATTTTTAACTGAAACCGCCCTTTTTTTACAAATCTTTAAAAATTTCAGCCAAACCTGCAAAAACCTTATCTTTGTCTCAAACATATTTTATTATGAAACGTCTTTTTATACTCACGATGGTTCTCTTGGGAGCCATGGCCTATCCTGTTGAAACGGAAGGCTGTACAAACCTTATTGTTGGAAAGAAGGCTTCCGTAGACGGCAGCGTAATCTGTACTTACAACTGTGACGGATTCGGATATGCCGCATCTTTAACCTATTCTCCTGCCGGAATGCACGCTGCAGGGGAGATGATTAACGTAAGAAACTGGTTCTCTCCAAAGAAGGACAATATGCTTATTCCACAAGTTCCTTACACGTATGGAGTTATGGGCCTTATGAATGACCATCAGGTATCTATTGTTGAAACTACCTGGGGCGGACGTGAGGAACTGAGGAACAAAGAGGGTTGGCTGGGATACTTTACCCTTATGCAGATTGCTCTTCAGAGAGCAGCAACCGCAAGAGAGGCAATTGCAGTTATGCATCAGTTGGTTCAGGAGTATGGATATAATGATACAGGAGAGTCCTTTGCAGTGTGTGATAAGGATGAGGCGTGGATTATGGAACTCATTGGAAAGGGTGAAGGAAGAAAGGGTGCAGTTTGGGTAGCAAGGCGTGTTCCGGATGACTGCATTACCGCTTACGCCAACTCCAGCCGCATACGTAAATTCCCTCAGGCCAAGAAGATAGACAAGAAACTTGGATTCTATGTTGTGGAAAACGAGTGTATGTACTCTCCGGATGTTATCTCCTTTGCAAGAGAGATGGGATACTTTAACGGAGAGGACAAAGATTTCTCTTTCCGTGAGGCTTACGGTCCAATGAATTTCACTACCATAAGATACTGCGAGGCAAGAGTTTGGAGCTTCTTCCGCCATCACTATGACAAGGCGGTTATAGACAGTTATCTTCCTTTCATTGACGGAAAGATGGAGATTTGTGATGAACTTCCTCTGTGGATAAAGCCGGAGAAACCTGTAAGCGTAAGGGATATAATGAACGATATGAGAGACCATTACGAGGGTACTGCTCTGGATATGACAGCAGATATAAGTGCAGGTCCGTGGGGTTCTCCTTACCGTCATCAATCTATAAACCTCTACACCAGCGATTCCACTAAACTCTTCAGAGAGAGACCAATAGGCTGCCAGCAGAGTGCAATGACAATGGTGTGCCAGATGAGAGACTGGCTGCCTGATGAGGTTGGCGGAGTAACCTACTTCAACCTTGACGATGCAACAATGGTTGCGTATGTGCCTGTATATTGCGGAAATACATACGTTCCGGAACCGTTCCGCAGAGAGAACAACAACATTATGGAGTTCAGCACAGAGAGTGCTTTCTGGATGAACAACTTTGTTGCAAATATGATTTATCCAAGATGGAGCGCAATGATTCCGGATCTTCTGGAGGCTCAGAAAGAGCTGGAAGATTTCTATGCGGAAGATCAGAAGAAGGTGGAGGAGGCCTGCGCTAAAATGACTAGAAATGAGAGGGTTGACTTCCTCAACCATAAGACTGAGAAGTATACGGATATGATGATGAAACGTTGGGACAAACTTGCAAGACTGCTCATTGTAAAACACAATGACCAGACTATGCAGCCGTCAAAGGACGGAGTGGTAGTTCCCGGCAGAAGGACGGCTCCTCAATACTCTCCTGTTTTCAACGATGCCATAAAGAAACATACCGGAGACCGCTACGTAATGCCTAAAGATTAGAGAGTTATCCAACGGATAGATTTATCTCTTCCCCAATAGGACACCTGCCGTTTAGCATAGCGGCGGGTGTTCATTTTTATAGCCTCAACAGCACTCTCAAGGTCTGTTTTACCATCAAGATAATCAAAGAGTTCACGGTATCCTACAGTTCTCAGTGAAGGTATGTGTTCAAGGTCTGCCTTCAGCTCTCCGTTTACGTAACGGAAATGATCCAAAGACTTTACCTCATCCAGCAAACCCTCACTCATCATCCTGTCAACTCTCTGGTTTATACGGCCGTACAGTTTATCTCTATCCATTGTAAGACCTATCTTCTCAATTGCAAAAGGACGCTCCTTTGCTCCGCTCTTCCATTCGGAGAACTTTTTACCGGTTTGAAGAGTAACCTCCAGAGCCCTTACAATCCTCTGAGGGTTAGCAATATCCAGAACTGCGTAAGATTCAGGATCCAATTGCTTTAACTCATATCTTAAGGATTCCAAACCCTCCTCTTTAAGACGGGTGTTGAGAGTGTGACGCAGTTTGAGGTCTGCCTCCGGAAAGGCATCCAGTCCGTTGCAAACTGCATCAATATAGAGTCCGCTGCCTCCGCACATAACTATCCTGCTGTGCTCTTTGAAGAGTTCATTAAGAAGAGCCAGCGCCTCCAATTCATATTTTCCTGCCGTATAATGCTCTGTTATTGAGTTGGTTTGAATGAAGTAATGTTTTACCTCCTTAAGTTGCTCTTTGGATGGAACGGCGGTTCCTATTGTGAGTTCTTTGAAGATTTGACGGGAGTCACAGTTGAGAATTGGAGAGCCTATCTCCTTTGCAAGTTTAATGGCATAATCTGTCTTTCCTACGGCCGTGGGGCCCAGGATAATTGTAAGAGTATTACAGTTTTGTGCCACTAGAAATCTGATTCGTTATCTTCCGGATCCTCTTCCGTTTCTGTTCCCAGTTCCTCAAAATCTGTGAAGTTATCCAGGTTGTCTAATTTGCTGGAGAACTGCCCCGGAGCTCTGCCCTTCTCTGCCGTAAGACGCGGATAGTGAATATGCGGAATCTGCTCAACCTCACCCTCATACGTTAGGGTAAGGAACTTGTTTTTGGTAAGGTCAAATACATACTGGATGGTGGTTTCTCCTTTGGAAAGAGTCTTGGAGAGGGTAACTCCGTCTATTGTTCCGCTTCCCAAATCAAAGAGTCCGTACATTCCCTTAAGTTTCCCCTTCTCATCAAACCCTTTGAATGCAATCATCTGATCCGGAGCAAAATCCAGGTCATTTACCAGGAATTTGTTCAGTGCAAAGAGAGTCATATCATCAGAAAATTCGTACTCTCTGAAGAATACCTTGTTGGAAGGGAAGGTTACTTTGTATTTGATAATCTTTGCCATAATTCATTCACTGTATTAATTCCGTCCATCCACTCGTCTATCTTTGGACGCTGCGCTATCCCAAATTTAGTGAATATTTTCTGTATTTGGTTTGCGTGTTCTGTACAGAAATTTTCTACATCTTCATTACTCTCATAATATGAGAAGTTTACGCAGCCCATTTGTGGAAAAACAGATGGGGTGTTTCTAATAATAAAGAATCCTCCGTCTATAAATTCTTCTCCCTCCATTGTCAAAAGTGCACGCAGACGGATTACCGAATTTGCAAAGGCGGAAATTTCAGAGACCATCTTCATCTTTTGCGCGGCCTTTATAAGAGGCTTAAAATCAAATCCTTTTGGGATGAGTAGATAACTTATGCTACGGCATCCCAATCCGCAGTAAAGGAACATATCCTCTGCCAATCCTTCAAGTTCTTCTTCAGTTTCTTTTCCGGTAAGGACTCCGCAACTGAATCTGGATCCGCGTGCAATTAGTGGAACTCCCTTAAACTCAGAGGAGAGCAGGGCTTTGTTTTCATCTGAACCGCTAAATAGAATAACGTTTGGGTTGTATGAATTGAGCTGCGTTGCAGGCGATTTAGGAGGAAGAAAAGTAACGCGGTTATAAATGTCAGTGCTGAAATTCTTTATCTCTTCCATCATAGCAGGAATAAGGTAACGGTCTTTGGAAGAGAGTTTTACTACAACGTTGGCTCCGGTGGAAAGAGAGGAGAGCAGATCGTGAAAACCTACGGCGGGTATATTGCCGGCCATAATGATTCCAATGGTTTTTCCTTTGAAAAGCTCTCTCCTGCCTTCAGAAAAAGAGAGCAACTTTCCAAGTGCCTCCTCCGTCAGGTATTCCTCCGCAATGGCGGTAAGGGCCTTTCTCTGCATATAGTCTGCCTTAGGGAAACTATCGCGGAGTAAAATTGCTAACCTGCTGAAAGTCTTTATGAAGTCCTCCTCAAAGCTCATTTGCGCCATTTTTCTTATTGCAAATTTACCAAAAACAGACTACCTTAGCAACCCGGAATGGGCACAGAGAAAAAGTCAAATCTTACAGGTCTTCCGGACAACTATCTAAGTATTGCCTCCCCTTGTGAGGGTCTTTACAAAGATAACGGCAGCCGTTTTCTCTCTCTTGCCTTCCCTTGTCAGAGCCCGGATGAGGCGGAAGAAAGGGTGAAATCACTTAAAAAAGAGTACTTTGATGCAACACATCACTGCTATGCGTATCGCATTGGGCAGAAGGGTGATGTGTTCAGAATTAATGATGACGGTGAGCCCTCTTCCACTGCGGGAAGACCTATTTACGGAGAGATTCTCTCCAGAAATCTGAGTGACATACTTGTGGTTGTAGTGCGCTGGTTCGGCGGTGTGAAGTTGGGTGTGCCGGGCCTTATAAAAGCCTATAAACAAGCCACTCAGGAGGCTTTGAACTCTGCAGAAGTGATTACAAAAACGGCAACCCGTCCGCTCAAAATTCACTTCTCATATCCTCAAACAGACCGCGTATTAAAGGAGTTGAGAAAGAGGGGAATAAGTGAGAGCAACAAGGAGTTTGGAGTGGATTGCTCGCTTACGGCCCACACACCCTTAAGTATGTGCAGTGAGATTGTGAGCGTGCTGGAAAAGATTGAAAGTGTTACAGTTACAGAATAAACTAATAATTCAATAATATGCCTAAGAGTTTAATTTCTATTTCGGATTTTACCAAAGAGGAGATGCTCCACATCCTTGATGTTGCGGGCGAATTTGAGAAGAACAAATCTCAAAACTTTCTTCACGACAAAGTGATTGCATGTCTCTTCTTTGAGCCTTCCACAAGAACCAGGCTCAGCTTTGAAACAGCTTCTAACCGCCTGGGTGCAAGGGTTATCGGGTTCTCCGATGTGGCTAACACAAGTGTCTCAAAGGGAGAGACACTCAAAGACACAATCAAGATGGTCTCCAACTATGTAGACCTGATTGTTATGCGCCATCCTCTTGAGGGTGCCGCCCGTTATGCAAGTGAAGTTGCCTCTGTTCCTGTGATTAACGCAGGTGACGGCGCCAACCAGCACCCAACTCAGACAATGCTTGATATGTACACAATCAAGCAGACTCAAGGGCACCTGGAGAATATGAACATCAACATGGTGGGAGATCTCAAGTACGGCCGTACAGTTCACTCTCTTATTCAGGCAATGAGCTATTTCTCACCGCGTTTTGTATTCACCGCTCCGCCTGAGCTCAAGATGCCTCAGGAGTACAAAGATTTCCTCACATCAAAGAAGATTCCTTTTACGGAAACTGAAGATTTGATGGAACATATCAATGATACAGATATTCTCTATATGACCCGCGTTCAGCAGGAGAGATTTACAGATCCTATGGAGTATGAGAAGGTTAAGAACTGCTTCTCTCTTACCGCCTCAATGCTGGAGGGGTGCAAGAAGAACATGAAGATTCTTCACCCGCTTCCAAGAGTTGGGGAAATCTCTCAGGATGTGGATGATACACCGTTTGCATATTACTTCCGCCAGGCAGGCAACGGTATGTATGTGAGAATGGCAATTATAGCTTACCTGCTTGGAGCAAGATAATGTTTAACTTCAAATTTTTGAGAAATGGGAACAGTTAAAAAAGTATCAGAGAAAACACTCCAGGTGAGCGCCATTGAGAACGGCACCGTACTGGACCATATACCGGCGGACCAGCTCTTCAAAGTAATTCAGATTCTGGGACTTGACAAAGAGTGCAAAAACCAGATTACTTTTGGAACCAATCTGGAGAGCAAGAAGCTTGGCCGAAAAGCCATTATCAAGATTGCAGACAGAGTATTCAAACCTAAGGAAATAAACAAGATAGCCCTGGTTGCTCCGGATGCTAAGATTAATGTAATTAAAGACTTCAAAGTTATTGAGAAGAAGGTCATTAGCATTCCTAAGGAGATTGTGGGCATTGCAAAATGTATGAACCCGGCCTGCATTACCAACCACCAGCCGGTTCCAACCCGCTTTACCACAAGCTACGAGAACAAACACCTTAAACTTCTCTGCCACTACTGCGAGAAAACCACCGATGGCGATAATCTTCAATTGTAGGTTCGCCGATAGTTGAGCTATATAATCCGTGCAACGGATTTGATTGATATACAACATTTTACGAGTCTCCCTGGTAACGATTTTCGTGATAGGGAGATTCTTATTTTGCTGATTATCAGCGATTAGCGTTGCACGGATGAGTGGGCCGGTTAATAAGGCAAAGTGACAACTTTGCCCGGCCGGTAGGCCGCATCGCCCCTAGAGGGGCAGCTGACTGTGTCAGCGGGGTGAAATAGTTTTGTTGGCAATGCTGCCGCATTGCCAACAAAAAAAGCCTCATCAGTCGTAACTGATGAGGCTTTTTGAAGTTGGCGGCTACCCACTTTCCCACTTGGTATAGCAGTATCATAGGCGTGAACGGGCTTAACTTCTCTGTTCGGAATGGGAAGAGGTGGATCCCC
>JAFZIN010000030.1 GCA_017554305.1 Bacteroidales bacterium
AGAGGTTTTGAGAATTGTGAAGGAGATGTCCCCAATGCGGAACGTCTCCTTCTCTTTTGGGAAGGATTGAGCGGTGTAAAGAATAAGTCCGGCAAGTGTTTCATACGAATCATCTTCCGGAAGATTCAGCTCATATTTTCTATTGATATCCTTAACATCCATACGGGCGGAGAAAACCCATTCGTTCTCTCCTATCTGCTTCTCCAGCAAATCATTGCGGTCTAACTCATCATCTATCTCACCAAAGATTTCCTCAATGAGATCCTCCAGAGTAACAATGCCCTCCGTTCCGCCGTATTCGTCATCTACCGCAACAATATTCTCCCTGCGGTTAATCATCATCTCCAGCAGAGCCTGAGCATCCATATCCATCTGCACGTGTTTGATTGGACGCAAAAGTTCCTTAAGCGGAGCGTTACGTTTTTTCATAAGATCCTTACTTAAAACGTAACCAATGATATCATCTATAGTCTCCTTATACACAATGATTCTGGAGTATCCGGTATCTACAAAAAGAGCCAGCAGATCCTCTGAAGATTCCTCAATATCTATGGCGGTAATTTCTGTACGCGGAATAAGACACTCCTTAATTTTTGTCTTTGAAAAATCTACCGCATTCTGGAAAATCTCAATGTCTGAAGGAACATCATCACCCTGCGCATCTTCCACCTCTTCAGAGAGATTCAGCAAATCTGTCTGGTCAAAAGCAGCCTCCTCCTGCTGATACGCGTATGCAACTTTCTCATCATCCTTTTTGCCTGCAACCATCATCCAGTTAGATAACTTATTGGTAATCCAGGTAATAGGATAGAACAGGTAATAGAAGAAAAGAATAATTCTGTAGAAATGTGAGAACACCTTGTTGGCATTCAGATAACAGAGAGTTTTAGGCAGATACTCCGCCGTTATCATCACAATGAAAGTTGCTATTACTGTCTCTATTATAATCGCGACAGATGTGGAGGTAGTTAAATACTTGTAAATCAGAGGGGAGAGCAGGTGCGCCGCCGCAATACTGTAAATAACCACAAATATGTTGTTGCCCACCAGAAGAGCGGAAATTAAATCTCCCTCATTCTTTATGAACCTGTCCATTGCAACCGCATACTTTTTTCCCTCCTTTTTATCCAGTGCAACTTTAAGACGGTTGCAGTGCAAAAAGGCCATTTCATAGCCGGAAAAAAGGCAGCAGAAACAGAGTGCTACAACTACTATGATTATGTTGGTTATCATACTATTTTTTGCCCGTAACTTTAAGATCTACCCCTATCTTTTCCGGACGGAGAATAGGTCCTATAAAGTTTGCAGTATCCACGTAAGTGGAGTCTGCCTCCAGACGGCTGAAGGAATCAAACGGACGTCTTATCTCAGCATTGGAAGCAGTCTCATCACTCTCCATTCCGTAGCCCTGCATAAATCCCTGAGGAGAAGCCATTTCCACGTAACAGTCCGTGTAAATTTTGTGGGTGTAACGGTCCCAGTAAAGAGTGTCTGTCTTCATGGTCTGACCATTAACAAAATTGCGGATTACAACGTTGCCGTAAACCTCCCAAACCTCCTCAAGATTTTTCTTGGTGGTGTGCTTTGCAACCTCTGCGTGAATGTGCGCCTCAAGGTTGCTGTCTCTGTAAGAGTAAACGTCAAAGCCGTTTGGAAAGAGATCGTAAGAGAGAGAGTCCAGTTCATACTTCTCCATTCTTGGAGCCTGGAGTCTCATAACAACATCTCCGTTGGTAGACTGAACGGCAACTATGCTGTCTCCCTGCATTCTGGGAGCGGTGGCCAGATCTATCTGGTTGGCAAGTTCTGTCCTTCTGGAACAGGAAATGGACAATGCAAAAAAGAGGATTACCAAAATAACTTTTGGTAATCCTTTTAACCCTCTTGAGTACAGGCCTTTATGCATTGTGCCTAAAGGTTTTCTACTTCAAAGTTCTAACCGTTGTAGAGGCGCTCATACCTCCGCAGGAAACGGAGTAGCCCTTACCGTCTACAAGGTCATACATAAAGGCATCCTCAGCCTTAGGGAAGTACTGACGATATCTTGCAATGTTCTTCTGAGCCTCCGCAGCAAGTGAAGGATCCTTTGCCATTGCTCTCTGCATAAAGTCTGTAGCAACCCAGAACTTTGCTCTCTTTGCTATCTCATCACCACCGCAGGATACGGAAGCCCAGATAGTTCCAATAAGCATCTCTGCCTTGCCTGCATACTTAGGATTAAGATCTGCAGCCTGGCGTGCAACTGAAGCAGCCTGACCGAATGAACGGTTCTTATAGTAAATTGTTGCAAGCTCATAGAGGTAAGTTCCTTTGTCTACGCCTGTTGCAACGCTTGCAGCCTCTTTCAGATAACCAAGAGCCTTATCCTCATCTCCCTTTGAATTAAAGAATCTGTAAAGGAAGTAAGCAGATCCGGCAGACGGTTTGAGTTTGTACATCTGACCTACAACCTGTGAGAAGAGTTCAGAATCTGTACACTCGTTGCTGTTGAGCAGGCTTGATATGGTCTTAAGAAGAGTGGTATCATTAGGGTTCTGCTCAAATCTTGGAGTGAACACTTTAATGAGGTTATCACAGGTAGCAACACCGCTGTTGATGAATGCGTTCTGAAGCATAGCCTCTGAAGTCTCAATTGTGGTGTCATTAGGAAACTCTGCCTTGCGGGCCTCAAAGAGTTCATTGAATTTTGAGTATGCGTTCATCACATCCTCATCTGTAATCTGCTTAGCAGCAAAGAGTTCTCCGGCCTTAATCATAGCGTTAACTATCATCTGGTCATCTGCTGCTGCACCAAACTCATCTGTGTAAGCAGTAAGATTATCATAGAGAAGTCTTGCCTTCTCAGGATTCTGTCCAAAGAACATCATCATATCCTTCAGACGTCCCTCCTTTGCAGCCTTAGCCTTGCTAGGGAAAAGACTTGCTCTGGTGTTAGCCAACTCCAAAAGGGAGTCAATCATAGCGGCTCTCTTCTCCGGATCCTGAGTATTGTTGATTCTGCTCAACATAATTTTTCTACCGTTAATGTAGAGGTTCTGAGAAACCTTTGGAGGACAGAATTTTAAAGCTTGAATCCAATGAGAGTAAGCCTCTGTCATGTTGCCCTGACGAAGGAAATCCTGATAGAAATTAAGATTGTTCACACAATCTGCGCTATCCTTTCCAAATCTACCTTGAGCGGAAACCTCAACGGTAGTGAAGAGGGCCAGAGCAGTGAATACCAACAGTGCAATTCTTAATTTTTTCATAGTAGCAATTATTTGAGTAGTTCTTATTTATACTTGTTTATATTGGTTGCAAATGTAGTCAAATTATTGGAACTTAGGTTTTACAAACCAAATATCGTGCAAACTTAAGCTCACAATGAAATTAATGTAATTTTCTCTTACCAAATTACCTGTTTTAGAGCCTCTCTGACCAAAATCTACCGCAACGTTAATTGAATTGTTAAGACGGTAGATTGGGAAGGATGCACCTATTGTAAATCCCATCTGGTTAATGCTCTTGCCGTCCAGCCTTACGTAGGTCTTGTCATAGTGGAAACCAGCACGGTATGAACATCTCTTGTAGTAGTAACGGATATCATATCTGCTTGGAGTAAACTCACCTCCAATCTTAATGGAAGAGGCTGTCTGTGAGTCAAATCCAACGCCAGGAGTATTTTTGAAAGTGGTCTTTGACCAATCCTGTCTCTCATAATCCAAACCAATTGTCCACTTGTCCTGTTTAGAGAGAGCAATACCTGTGGAGAATTTCCCGGGGATTTTAAGGTGCTCCTTAACCGGAGTATCCATAATGGTATCCTTAATAGTACCGTCATACGCGTAGGCGTATCTGCTCTGTGAGCCGTAGAGCGTGCTCTTCATTCTGTAGGTAGCACCCACTGTAAGCGTGGTGTTCTCCATTGGCATTGGGAAGGAGGCCTGAGCTGCAAACTCTGCACTCCAGCCGTGAGGCTTGTGCTTCCATCCGGTTTCTACAGTTCTTATAGCGGTTTCAGAAAAGGCTACGTTACTGTGATTTGTAAGATTACCAAAGTAGTATACTGCGGTGGCTCCAACAGAGACGTTCTTTATAACGTTCATTGCTCCGCCAAAGAAAATCTGGTTGATATTTCCGTTGCCGTATTTGTAGTAACTTATGTAACCGTATTTGTTTATGAGGTTTACATCATCCTCAACGCTCTTAAACTTGTAACCTACGCTGGAGTAAGGTGTTAATCCAAAGATGAAAGAGGCTTTGTTCTTTATTGGGAAGGAGAAGGCAAAGTTGTTGATATTGCCGGTGTTGTAGGCGGAGTGGGTGTTCCTGTCCTTAAGGTACATATTCCTGCCCACCACACCAATATCCATCATAAAGGAGAGGGTGTCTCTCTGGGTTAAAGAGGCTATATTCTTGTAGTTTATAAATCTGTTGTCTCTTATTCCCATTCCTATGCCGCCCATACCCAGGTTAATGGCAGATGAGTTGTTGTAAAGATCTCCTACTCCGTACAGGGAGTATGGAGTAAAAGTTCCAAGTGCATCAACATCCTGAGCCGCCATACGGGTTACTCCAAATAAAAAGGCAGATGCCAATAATATCAATCTCTTTGCTCTCATTTTACTTTGCATAAAAATCTGCTATAATTGCCAATCCCTGCAGTACCATATCCTGTGTTGCAAAAACAGTGTGCTTAATTCTGTGTGCAAAATAGAAGGAATCACCTCCCGTAAAAATTATGGTATGCTGCGGATATCTCTTAATATATCCCTCCACTTCAAATATCAGACCGAATACCACTCCTGCGCTCATTGCACCGATGGTGGTAACTCCCACAGGCGGGAATTCGGCATCCGGAGTAATATATGGAAGAAGGCCCGTAAACTCGTTTAAGGCTCTGAAACGGCTGCGCATTCCCAGAGAGATGTTTCCTCCCAGATAATGCCCCTCCTTGTCTATGAAATCTACCGTTAGGGCGGTTCCAAAGTCAAACTTTATACAGTCCTGACCCTTAAACATATAGGCCACGGCCAGAGCCGCCGCAATACGGTCTGCACCCAGCTCCGTTGCGTCAAACCCGTAACCTAAATCTACAGGCAGAGGCGTTTTGTAATCCAGCAGTATAAGCTTCTTGCAGAGAGGCTCCAGGGCCGCCTTAACCGGCTCGTTGGAGGTTCTTACGTTGCTTACAACTATTGTATTTACCTCATACTCCGTAGATTCTATAACACTCTTAATGAAGGCTACAGCGTCCCTGTCTGAAGAACGGTGAAGGCGCCCCATTGTGCCGTTGTAGTAAAATACAACCTTGGCGTTGGTGTTACCTATATCTACTAAAAGGTTTGTTTCCATATAAGGTCCAAATATAGTGATATTTTGAATACAATCTTATAATCAAGCCCCTAAAGAGCATATTATACCGTATGCGGCGGTTACTGATCTCACACCCGGAACGGTAAGGGTAAGTTTCTTCTCCTGCGGTTTGTAGTTAAGTTTTGCACCTCTTAAAGAGGCAATCCTGCCCATCACTTTCTGATACAACTCCGTTCTGTAAAAGGCTGAATTGGCGTCAGATACAAAGTACAGACGCATAATGTCAGACTTAAGAATAATTCTCTCCACTCCTATATTTACCGCTCTGAGCCTGAGTTTTACAACATTGGCAAGCTCCAGAACCTGAGCAGGCGGAGTGCCGAACCTGTCTTTCAAAGACTCTATAAACGGCTCAATATCACTCTCATCCTTAACTGCATCCAAATCTTTGTAGAGTTTAATCTTCTCTGTAGGCTGAGGTATATACTCATCGGGAATAAAAATCTCAAGGTCTGTTTCAACCGTACAGTCAGATACAAACTGAGTGGTGTTCTGCATTGGATTTACAAAGTCCGGACGCTGGGAGTTAATCTCTATAAAGGCCTCATTCAGAATCTTCTGGTAGGTTTCAAATCCCATATCTGCAATAAAGCCGCTCTGCTCTCCGCCAAGCATATTTCCCGCACCTCTAATATCCAAATCCTGCATTGCAATATTGAATCCGCTGCCAAGTTCGGAGAAGGCCTCAATTGCCTTTATTCTCCTCTTTGCATCCTCTGTAATTGAAGACATAGGCGGAACAATCAGATAACAGTATGCTCTGCGATTGCTCCTTCCAACTCTTCCTCTCAACTGATGCAAATCACTCAGTCCGAACATCTGCGCCTGGTTGATAATCATAGTGTTGGCGTTAGGTATATCTATACCGTTCTCTATGATTGTGGTGGAGATAAGCACGTCATAATCTCCCCTTATGAAATCAAGAATTCTGTTCTCCAGCAGAGAAGGCTCCATCTTGCCGTGCCCCACAATTGTCTTTGCCATAGGACATATTCGGTTAATCATCTGCTCAACCGCAAGTATATCCTCCACCCTGTTGTGAACAAAGAAGACCTGTCCGCCTCTCTTTATTTCACTCTCTATGGCTTCCTTTATGTAATCCTCGTTAAAATCAATAACTTCCGTCTCCACCGGCAGCCTGTTTGGCGGAGGAGTATTAATTATTGAGAGATCTCTTGCGCCAAGCAGTGAGAACTGCAGAGTACGAGGAATAGGAGTGGCAGTAAGAGTTAACGTATCCACCTCAACTTTCAACTGACGCAGCCTCTCTTTTGCCGCAACACCAAACTTCTGCTCCTCATCAATTATCAAAAGTCCAAGATCTTTGAATGTGATGTTTTTATTCAGAAGACGGTGAGTTCCTATTATAATATCTGTTTTTCCCTCTTTAACATCTTCCGTTATCTGACGGATATCTTTTGCCGTACGTAAACGGCTTATATAATCTATTTTACAAGGGAACTCCGCCAGTCTTTCAGTAAAAGTTTTATAGTGCTGAAGCGCAAGAATTGTAGTAGGAACCAGAACGCAAACCTGCTTTCCGTCACACACCGCTTTGAATGCAGCACGTATTGCAACCTCCGTCTTTCCAAATCCCACATCTCCGCATATTAAACGGTCCATAGGATTTTCACTCTCCATATCTGCCTTAACAGCCTTGGTTGCCTTTACCTGATCCGGAGTATCATCAAAGATAAAAGAGGCTTCAAGTTCGTTCTGAAGATAGGAGTCTGCAGAGAAGGCAAAGCCCTTTGTTCCCTTACGTTTTGCATAGAGTTCTATAAGCTCTTTTGCAATATCTTTAATCTTGGCTTTTGTGGTGGTTTTCAGCTTGTTCCAGGCACCGCTGCCAAGTTTGTAAATTTTAGGAGGCTCACCGTCTTTGCTCTTGTATTTGGAGATTTTATGAAGCCCTCCAACAGAGACAAAAATAACATCTCCGTCTTTGTAAATTATTTTTATTGCCTCCTGATGTTTTCCGTTTACTTCTGTCTTTACCAACCCTCCAAAGACACCTACTCCGTGGTCTATATGAACAACATAATCTCCAACGTGAAAAGCGCTCAGATCTTCCAGAGTAAGACGCTCGCTTCTTTCCACCTCACGTCTTACCTTCACTCTGTGATAACGCTCAAAAATCTGATGGTCCGTATAAAGACATATCTTTACATCTGAGCTTATAAAACCTTCGTTTATAGAACTTTCCAGCGCAACAAAGGTAGGATGCTCTCCCTCCGATATATGAGAAGAATCTTTAAAGATGTTTCTTATTCTCTCAATCTGTTCTTTGGAAGAGGAACTTATAAATACCTCATATCCCTGCTTCTTACGCGCTCTTATATCATCTGCCAGAAGTTCAAAGTTACGGTTGAAACTTGGCTGAGGAGAGCAGTTCATCTTCAATACCTCTGCACTCTCTTTCTCTCCTATACTCCTGCCGTTTAGAGATATACAAGGATGATTCCCATACATCTCACCAAGTTGTTCGTATGTGTTGTTCCAAATTATAACGGAAGAATTTGAGGCGTAATTAAATAGAGTATCTCCTCCGTAAGCCATCACCTTATCTTCTCCGCAAACGTTCGGAAATATCTCAACACTTTTAACCTCCTCTTTAGAGCGCTGAGTATCAAGAGAAAACTTTCTTATACTCTCCACACTGTTTCCAAAGAAATCTATTCTGTAAGGAACATTGTCTGAATATGAGAATATATCTACAATACCTCCTCTTATTGCAAACTCACCCGGCTCAGAAACAAAATCTACCCTTTCAAATCCTCCTGCAGTAAGTTTTTCCTTTATTGAATCAAACTCAATCTCCTCACCTACAGATATTTTAAGTATACTCTCCAATACCGCACGGCGGGCCATTATCTTCTCTTTAACCGCATCGGGGTATGTAACTATCGCGAGTGAAATAGTATCATCAGAAGAAAAGTTGTTAAGTGCGCTTAGAGTGATACTTCTTTGCACTTTGTTAGATGAGTCTTTAATTGAGATTTTTCTGGCCTGGGAAGAGGAGGAAAGGGGAAAGTAGCAGACCTCGCCCGCAAAAGTTTCATAAAGATCTGCGCACATATATTCGGCAGCCTCTTTGGTATCCTCCACCACTATATGAATGCCTCCCCGGCCGCTATTTTTGACGGCAGAAGATAATAGAAAAGCTTTGGAAGATCCAAAAAGTCCCTTTATAACTACAGAGTCACCCTTTTTAGAGCTCTCTATAAAGGAGGATAATCTTTTTACCACTTCCAAGGAGTCAAACTTGCCGGCTATCCCTTCTATCCTGCTCATATATGTGGTGCAAAGGTATATTAAATTGTTATTATCTTTGTTAATAACTTATGAAAAAAGAGGGGAAAACTTTTTCTGTGGAAAAACCGCCTTTTTTCAAACAGATTTATCTATACGTTTTCAACACTTAGTTTTTTAAAAATATAGCTTTCAGGTGGTTCTAAATAGGATTTTTTAGGTTATCAACACTTTCCACAGGGTATTATTATAACTATCTTTTTATATTTAAATTTATATAGTAATTATATTTTAAACGGTTAAAAAAGTATCTTTGTCTTGCTATGATTTCAGAGGAGAATACAAACATAGAAAAATTTAATCCGAGAGAGATAGAATCCACATCGGACAGAGAGATGGAAAAGCTGGTACGTCCCCAGGAATTCTCAGATTTTTCCGGTCAGGAGAAGGTTGTAGAGAATCTTAAGGTCTTTGTAAAGGCTGCAAAGATGAGGGGGGAGTCACTGGATCATACCCTGCTTTTTGGCCCTCCGGGTTTAGGAAAGACAACTTTGGCCAATATTATCTCCAATGAACTTGGAGTTGATATGAAGGTAACCTCCGGCCCTATTTTGGACAAACCGGGAGATCTTGCCGGCCTTTTAACCTCACTTGAGGCGGGAGATGTGCTCTTTATTGATGAGATTCACCGCCTGCCTAAAATAGTTGAAGAGTATCTTTACTCCGCGATGGAGGACTTTAGAATAGATATTATGATTGACAAGGGCCCTGGTGCGCGCTCTGTGCAGATAACACTCAACCCTTTCACTCTTGTTGGAGCCACAACCCGCAGCGGACTTCTCTCCTCACCGCTCCGTGCACGTTTTGGAATTAACTGTCACTTAGAGTATTACAATACAGAAACTCTGCAAAACATAGTAAAACGTTCTGCAAAAATTTTAGATATTGACATAGATGACCAGGCATCTAAAGAGATAGCCTGCCGCAGCCGCGGAACTCCAAGAATTGCCAACTCTCTTTTAAGAAGAGTGAGAGATTTTGCGCAGGTAAAGGGTAACGGAGATATAAATCTGGAGATTACAAGATATTCTCTGGATGCACTCAATATAGATAAGAGAGGATTGGATATGATGGATAATAAAATACTCTCCACCATTATCCATAAATTCAAAGGAGGCCCTGTTGGACTTACCACCATTGCAACTGCAGTTGGTGAAGATGCCGGAACTATTGAAGAGGTTTATGAACCGTTCCTTATTCAGGAGGGATTTTTGAGGAGAACTCCAAGAGGAAGAGAGGTAACGGAAATATCTTATAAACATTTGGGAATATCTCCGTATAAAGATTATTCTCTCTTTTAACAGAAAACTTTTTTGATATGAAAAAGATATTTGTAATTATTCTTACACTGCTTCTTTCCGTAGATGTATTTGCCTGCACATCAGCTATTTTCACAGGTAAATGTACTAAAGACGGAAGACCTTTGATGTGGAAAAACAGAGATACCGGAGAGCTTAACAACCGCCTTGAATTTTTTAAGGGAAGAATATATGGTTTTGTTGCTCTGGTAAACTCTCCAAAGAGAGGCGGAGATGCCTGGGCCGGAAGCAATGAGGTTGGATTCTGCATAATGAATACCGCTTCATATAATCTTGCAATACCGGAAGAGAAAGATCTTCAGGATTCGGAGGGAGAGGTTATGTACCTTGCACTCTCAATATGCAGAACTATACAAGACTTTGAAAATCTGTTGGATACAATCAGAAAACCTCTGGCTGTTGAGGCAAACTTCGGAGTAATAGATGCAGAGGGAGGAGCAGCATACTATGAGGTAAATACCAGAACCTGGAAAAAGTTTGATGCCAATGATCCTGCAGTTGCACCTAACGGATATCTTATTACAACCAACTATTCACGCAGCGGAGTAGAAGACAAAGGAATGGGATATGTAAGATTCGGCAACGCAACGGATGTAATAGACAAAGCTTACGCAGAGGGAGTTAAATTCACTCCGGAATGGATAATGGATAAACTCTCCCGCTCTTTCTATCACTCTCTTCTTAAGGCAGATTTAAGAGAGAGCAACATTGCTCAGCAAACAAACGGATGGTTTATGGATCAGGATTTCATTCCAAGAAAATCTACCTCTGCAATCTCCATTTTCCAGGGAGTTAAAAAGGGAGAGAATGCCTCAAATACAATCTTCTGGTGCGGTATGGGTTACGGCCCGTTAGCCCTTATGGTTCCGGTATTTATGGCTTATCCTTCACAGATTCCTTTCTCACTTTTAAAGGGCAGCGGAGAGAAGAAAAATTACTGTTACGCCTGTGACCAGGTACTCTCTCTTAAGAAAGATATTTTCCCAATTAAGAGAGGAAACGGCAATAAATATTTCCACTTCTCACTTCTCTATAACCCTGAGGGAACGGGATATAGCCAGCAGTTATATCCTTATCAGGAGCAGATTTTAAAAGATTCTGAACCTGTGGTAAAGGCTCTCCGTAAAGGTAAACTTACAGAGGAGAAAGTAAAGGAGTTCAACTCTCTGTTAGATAAAACAATAGTTACCGCTTATACAAACGTAAAGCGGGCAGAGTAATTTAACTTACAATATATTAGTAGATTAGAAGCGGTGGCAGAATTAGGTTCTGACCATCGCTTTCTCCTGTTATGCAGATTCTCACGCTCTTAACTTTTGCATTTGGAGTAAGAACCATCCGGCTGTCATCCACCTCTTTTCTTCCTATATAATTTTTACCGTCTAAGGAGTACTCTGCATAACCCTCTGTAATGCCGTAGAAATCTACATTAGATCTTCCTGTAACTATATCTATAACAGAACACTGCACAGGTTTGTCAAAGGTGAATATAATGTAATCTCCTGCCTTTGCTCTGCCGTTAAAACGGCAGTATGAACCCCTCTTGTATTCAGTTAAAACTTTTATGGAACTCTCTGAGGCATTCATATTGGTTTCAACTTTTACAGCCGGTTTAAGTTCATTGTAAAGAGGAACGTTAGATACCGCAACACCTATAGAGTGAAGAGTGTCAGATACAAATGTTGCAAAGCGGTAATTTGCTATATCTCTGGTAATTATAGGCTCAGTATAAACATACTTATAGTTGGTTGTATCTTTCTGTCCTCTTATTCCGTCTGCTGCAGTTTGAGGTGCAACTATAGCATATTTTATAACGGCATTTTCATAAGGAGCCTTTGCCGTAATCTTGTAAAGCTTTTTAGGTGAGCCGCTTCTTAAAACATCACTTCTTGTCTGAGCCTTCTCCTCTGCAATAACTATAGGATACGGAACACGGTATCTTATTCCCATATTGTTCATTCTTTGGAAATGATACTGAGTTAGACGGTTATAAAAATCGTTATAGTTTGCGGCACTGTCTGCCAGCATTTTTGATGTTCCCCAGGCAATTTCCGCAACAGCACAGAGTCTTGGAAATGTCTGATACTCAACAAAGTTCTCAGGTCTGTTACCCAGCTCTTCCCACAGTCCTGCCTGAATTCCAACAACATGTCTGTTTGCCAGAATGTTGTAGAACTTTTCTCTCTCCTTCTCATTCTTCTCTGCAAAAGCAGCCAGTGCAATAGGATCGTATGCGTAGGTTATATCCAGCGGAACAACTCTGCACCAGTTGTGCCCTCTCTCAATAGGAGACTGCTTCATATCCATATAAACATACTCTGCTGCCTGCATAACACAGTCAAATCTGTTTTGAACCGCCATAGGTCCAAACTTCTTGCTGTGCCATACATAAATAAGAGAATTATCCTGAATTCCGTCTGCCATCATAATCTCCTCCCACCCTGCAATCTTCTTGTTGTATTTCTTTGCAATCTCGTTCACTCTGGTTACAAAATAGGAGTGCAGCTGACTCTCGTCAGTATATCCCATCTTCTTCATAAGTGCCTGACAATCCGGACATCTCTTCCAGTTAAAGTGGTTTACTTCATCTCCTCCCATATTGATTATTTTGCTTGGGAAAAGTTCTGCAACCTCTTTAATAATCTTCTCTATAAACTCGTAGTTGCTCTCCTTTGCAACGCACCATATTTCTCTGCTGTAACCGGTGTTGTTAATGCTTGTATCTTCCGGAGCGTTGCAGAGAATCTCCGGATAACTTGCTGCAACTGCAAGCGAATGTCCGGGAGTTTCAATCTCCGGAATAATCTCTATTCCCAAAGACTCCGCATAACGTACAATATCTTCAATCTGCTCCTGAGTGTAGAAACCTCCGTAGCGCTTATTGCCTGAACCAAAGGAAGATGGAACAACCTCATCCGGTCCTCTCCAGGCACCCTTCTCCGTTAAAAGCGGAAGAGATTTTATCTCAATTCTCCATCCCTGATCATCTGTAAGATGCCAGTGGAATTTGTTGAGTTTATGATGTGCCATCCACCTTAGAACTTTATAGATATCCTTTGCCGGACGGAAGGTTCTTGAAACATCCAACTCATAACCTCTGTACTGGAACTGAGGATAATCTTCTATCTTTCCTGCAGGAATCATATACTCATTTATAAACTCCTTATTATTAGAGTTATATACCTGCGGAGGAAGAAGCTGTAAAAGTGTCTGAATTCCGTTTAAAACACCCTCTTTATCTTTTGCATTTATTGTGATTTCATCCTCCAGAACAGAGAGAGAATATTTACCCTTCTCTTTCTCATCAATGTTAGGAAGGATATCAAAAGCGTTTATAAAAATCTTTGTTGCGCCGTCACTTTTTCTTACAAACTTTGGTTTGTTTACTGCCAGAGAACCTTTTGTGTACCTTCTGTAATCATCCAAAGACCAGGTGTTTACACGCCAAACATTCTCCCTTCCAAACAGATTGTTCAAATAATCCGCAAGAAGCATTGCAGATGAAACCTCCCACTCCGGAGAGATTATGTAGTACCGTTTATTAATGAGCGCCCCCTCTTTACCTTCAAACATCTCCACCTTTTGAGGTTTGGGAATGAGAGTGTTGTATGGATTAACGCTCTCTTTCTGAGCGTATGATACAAAGGAAACACTCATCAAGGAGATTGTAAATATTGCGCCCTTGATGAGAAGAGAAAATCTTTTAAACATAACGGGTTTGACTATTTCTTCTTAATAATCTTTTTAATGGTAGGTCTGTTGGTAACCTGTCCGTGATACTGAATCATATCTCTGTAGGCAGAAGTAACTCTTATGTAAGCGTATCCGCTGTCATAAAGTTCTACGGTTACGTCAAAAGTCTCCGCACAGTAACGGTTGGTAAAACTGAAATCTACCTGATACCCCTTCTTCTTCTCATTGTATGAAGATTTTGGAGATATCTTATAATCATCCGCCTCTATTGATATGGCGTTTTCATCTGCAAATGAGAGGTTTGCCTTGCCTATATAAGGAAGCATACAGTTGAGGGTATCTCCCTTTACTGAGAGATAATAACCGTCCAAAGTCTCTTTCTGAGGAAATCCCAACGGAATAATTCTGTCTACCTCAACATAGAAGTCATTGGTTTTGACATTAACCTTCTGGGTAACGGTAACGTTGCTGTTTCCGCTCTGAACTACGGTTCCGCAGGAAGAGAGTGAAACTAAGAAGATTCCCAATACCGCAACAACGGTAACAGTGCTGAAAATACGAGTCAAAGTCTTCATAACCTTTTAATTTTTATTCTGCTGTAAGAGGGTTAGGTTTTTCATCTTCCGGTCTTTCAGAAATCTCACCCTCGTATGAGACATTCTCATAGCCCGGTATTGCAGCCATTGCATAAACCTTGCCCGATTTATAAAGCTGAACGGTTAAAGTAACCTGTTTGGCATCCTTGTCATAGTCAATATCTCCGTTCCAGAATACAACCTGGAAGAGGTAACTCTTTGCCTTCTCCTGCCAACCGCCAATGATAGTTACTACCTGATTGTGCGCAGAGAGTCCCATACTTGAATTTACCTCACTTCCGTATGCGGTTCTTGAGGAGATCTCAGCCTGTCCTATGTAAGGAAGATTGCAGAAGAAACGGTCTTTTCTGCAGTCTATGTAGTAAATCTGTGTGTCGTAAACAATATTCTGAGCAACCCCGTTTTTAGGGAAAATTCTTCCAATCTCAACATAAAAGTCCTTATGGGCAGCTCCGTCTGCCACCATTTTTTCAATACGGGCTTGTTTTTCCTTTCTGGTCTCCTTCTTTTTGGTTTGAGCAAAACAGTCAGATATAACCGCTCCGGTAAGCATAATAATTAACGCGGTCATTAAAATCTTCTTCATAAAAGGCCTCCTTTCTCTTTAATATTTCTTGATGAGAACAAATATAGCATTTAAACTTTTGAAATGATAGAAAAAGTGGTTAAAATTGTAGAGAAATTCATTTTTTGAAATTTTTAATATAAACCAAATGACAGATACAAAACTTATATCCAACATTCCGGACGGCCCTCTGTCCGAAAAGTGGAAAAAGCGTAAAGCGGAAATCAAAGTAGTAAGCCCTGCCAACAAACGTAAACTGGAGATTATAGTTGTTGGAACCGGTCTTGCAGGTGCCTCTGCAGCAGCCTCACTAGGCGAGATGGGCTACAACGTTAAGATTTTCTGCATCAGCGACTCTCCAAGACGCGCGCACTCTATTGCAGCTCAGGGAGGTATAAATGCCGCTAAAAACTATCAGAACGATAACGACTCCATCTACCGCCTCTTTGTAGATACGGTTAAGGGTGGTGACTTCCGCAGCCGTGAGGCAAACGTTTATCGTCTGGCTGAGGTTAGTAACAACATTATAGACCAGTGCGTTGCACAGGGTGTTCCTTTTGCAAGAGAATATGGCGGACTGCTTGCCAACCGTTCATTCGGAGGTGCTCAGGTAAGCCGTACATTCTATGCCAGAGGACAAACCGGACAGCAGTTGCTTCTTGGTGCCTACGCTTCTCTGAATAAGGAGATTGCAGCTGGTACCGTTAAGAGTTATCCTCGTCATGAGATGCTGGATCTGGTTCTTATAAACGGTCAGGCAAAAGGTATCATTGCACGTAACATTGCAACCGGTGAGATTGAAAGATTTGGCGCTCACGCAGTTGTAATTGCAACCGGCGGTTACGGTAACGTTTACTTCCTCTCCACCAACGCAATGAACAGCAACGGTTCAGCAGCATGGCAGTGCTACAAGAAGGGAGCATTCTTTGGCAACCCTTGCTTTGCACAGATTCACCCAACCTGTATTCCTGTTCACGGTACTCAGCAGTGCAAACTTACTCTTATGAGTGAGTCTTTGAGAAATGACGGAAGAATCTGGGTTCCAAAGTTTAAGGAGGATGTAGAAAAACTCCGCAAGGGAGAGATTAAGGCTTCTCAGATTCCGGAAGAGAGAAGAGACTACTACCTGGAGAGACGTTATCCTGCATTCGGAAACCTTGTTCCAAGAGATATAGCATCCAGAGCAGCTAAAGAGAGATGTGATGCCGGATTCGGAGTAAACGAGACCGGTAGAGCAGTCTTTCTGGACTTTAAGAGCGCTATTGAGAGACTTGGAGAAGACAAGATCAGAGAGCGTTACGGCAACCTCTTCCAGATGTATGAAGAGATTACAGACGTAGATGCATACAAGGAGCCAATGATGATTTACCCGGCTATCCACTACACAATGGGAGGTCTTTGGGTAGATTATGATTTGCAGACAACCATTCCTGGTCTTTATGCAATTGGTGAGGCCAACTTCTCAGACCACGGCGGAAACCGTCTTGGTGCTTCCGCACTTATGCAGGGTCTTGCAGACGGTTACTTCATTCTTCCTTACACCATTGGAAACTACCTTGCAAAGAAGATTCAAGAGCCTAAGACAGATACTAACGCCCCAGAGTTTGAGGAGGCAGAAAAGGCTGTTAAAGAGCGCATTGCAAAGATCTTTGCAATTAAGGGTAAAAAATCCCCAGACCAGATCCACAAGGAACTTGGCAACATTATGTGGGAGTATGTTGGAATGGGAAGAACAGAAGAGGGTCTTAAGAAAGCTATTGTTGAGATTAAAAAACTCAAAGAGGAGTTCTGGAAGAACGTTTATGTTGCCGGAGAAAACGGCGAGTTCAACCAGGAACTTGAGAAGGCTATGCGTCTTGCAGACTTCTTTGAGATTGGAGATCTTATGGCAAGAGATGCTCTCAACCGTCGTGAATCTTGCGGAGGTCACTTCCGTGAGGAGATGCAGACAGAAGAGGGTGAGGCAAAGAGAGATGATGAGAACTTTATGTATGTAGCAGCCTGGGAGTACAAAGGTGAAGACAAAGAGCCTGAACTCCACAAGGAACCTCTTGTATATGAAGGAATTAAAGTAGCAACCAGAAATTATAAAGACTAGTCTATGAAATTCACTATAAAAGTTTGGAGACAGAAAAATGCCAAAGCAAAAGGGCATTTTGAGACTTATAAAGTAGATAACATAAGTCCGGATTCCTCTTTCCTTGAGATGTTGGATATTCTTAATGATCAGCTGGTTTCACAGAATGCAGATCCGGTTGCCTTCAGCAAGGGTTGCAAAGATGGAGAAACCTGTTCAGGCGAACAACTCAAAAAGGCTAAAGAGAAGGGTATGGCACTTCCTATCAGCTTTGACCACGATTGCCGCGAGGGTATTTGCGGAGCTTGCTCCCTCTACATTAACGGACGTGCTCACGGTCCTGAGAATGAGGTTACTACCTGCCAGCTCTTTATGAGAAAATTCAAGGACGGCAGCACTATTACAATTGAACCTTGGAGAAGTGCAGCATTCCCTGTAATCAAAGACCTTGTTGTAGACCGCAGCGCTTTGGACAAGATTATGCAGGCCGGCGGATTCGTTTCTATCAGAACCGGTTCCGTTCAGGATGCAAATAATATCCCAATTCCAAAGGAGAAGGCAGACGAGAGTATGGATGCAGCATCCTGCATTGGTTGCGGTGCTTGCGTTGCAACCTGCAAGAACGGTTCTGCAATGCTCTTCATCGGAGCAAGAGTAAGTTCACTTGCACTCCTTCCTCAGGGTAAGGTAGAGAGCACCAGAAGAGCAATGAACATGATTGCCAAGATGGATGAGCTGGGCTTTGGAACTTGCACCAACACAAGAGCTTGTGAGATGGAGTGCCCTAAGCACGTATCCATTGGTCATATTGCAAGACTTAACCGCGAGTTCCTCAAAGGCTACCTCAAAAAGTAACCGCTCAGGCAAACTCGCATTGCATCGAGTGCACCACGCCCTAAGCCAAGTGCGCCTCTGCACCCGCACATTGCAGCCCAACGCTGCGTAAACAAAGAAGAGGATGACCAAAAAATTGGCCATCCTCTTTCTTACTATTTCACGCTCTTTTTCTTTTCTATCTTTTTAGTCTTCCTCCCGATAGTTATTTCAAACCCTTCTCTTTCTTTATCATCTTAACAACCTGTTCTGCAGGGAGTTCTTCAACCACTCTGCCGTTTATGCCTTTGGTTGTGGTGGCGGCAAAGAGAGAATTCCAGAGGGCCTCAGCAGTTGCTTCTACAGTTGCCGCAAAGAGCGGAGACATCTGATCGTTATCCAATACTGTTGTTGTATGAGGCTCCTCACCCTCAATGAGATTGCCCGGATAAACGGAGAATGCAATAACATAATCTCCGCTGCCGTTAGTTGCAAAACTTCCGGTTTTTGCAAGAGCCATAAAGGCTCTCTTTGCAATACGCTCAAGCTGACGTGAATCAAGAGGAGCGTCTGTTGCAACAACAATCATACAGGAGCCGTCCCCTTTCTTTTCCTCCTCTCTATATGCCTTATCTTCAACAGTTTTGCGGTATGAGTAATCTTTCAGTTTCTTTCCTACCTCAACACCGCAAACCTCCAAAACTCCGCCGTAATTTGTCTGTACCAGAACACCTATTGTGTAGCCTCCAAAACTCTTTGGAAGAACTCTGGAAGAGGTACCTATTCCGCCCTTCCAACTGAAGCAGATTGTGCCGGTTCCGGCACCAACGCAACCCTCTTCAACCGCTCCGCCCTTTGCATTTTCTATTGCCTGAAGTACATGCTCCGGCTTAACGTATCTTGCTCGTATATTGTTTAATCCGCCGTCATTGGTCTCACCCACAATACCGTTCACAGAACGTACGTTTTCATTACCCGGCTGGTTGATTGTGTGAGTAATAAGCGCATCCAATCCGGCAGCAATGCTGAGTGTATTTGTAAGAACAATAGGGGTTTCAATGTTGCCTAACTCTTTTACCTGGCTGTATCCTGCAAGTTTTCCAAATCCGTTGCCAAGATACATTGCAGCTGGAACTTTTTTACGGAAAATGTTTCCGCTGTGAGGAAGAATGGCGGTTACTCCGGTGCGCATATCTTCACCGCTGTAAAGCGTTACCTGTCCAACAGTTACGCCTTCCACGTCTGTAATTGCATTATATTTTCCGGTGTTAAAGATTCCGTAAGTGATTCCGTAATCTCTCATTCTCTTTTTTTGAGAAGCGGCATCGTTAACGTTCAGCACTACAATTGAGGCTGCAAGAAGCAATGAAATAAATCCCCTTTTTGTCATAATAAAATTATTTACTACAAATTTAACTAACTTGCACGAGTTTAGAAATGCAAAGAAGAGATTATTGATGGAGAAAGCGGTACTTATAAACGTAATAACGCCAGATAATACTGAGTTTCAGGCCAATGAATACTTAGATGAGCTGGAATTCCTGGCAATGACCGCCTCAATAGAGGCCGTTGCAAGGTTTTCACAGAGGGTAGACCGTCCCAACTCGGCAACATACGTGGGCAAAGGAAAGTTGCAGGAGATTAAAGAATACATTGCAAACAATGAGATACATCTTGCAATTTTTGATGACGAACTTACGGGAGCGCAGGTAAGAAATCTTGAGAAGGAACTCAACTGTTCAATATTGGACAGAACAAGCCTGATTCTGGATATTTTTGCTTTGAGGGCACAGACTGCATACGCAAAGACACAGGTGGAACTTGCTCGTTACCAGTATATTCTGCCACGTCTGACCGGTATGTGGAGCCATTTGGAAAGACAACGAGGCGGACGCGGCACCAGAGGAGGTTCAGGAGAGAAGCAGTTGGAGACAGACCGCCGTATTGTAATGGACAAGATAAGCCAACTCAAAGAGCAGCTCAAAAAGATAGACCGTCAGATGGCTACCCAGAGAGGTAATCGCGGAGGACTTGTAAGAGTCTCTCTTGTAGGCTATACAAACGTTGGTAAAAGTACCATTATGAACCTGCTCTCAAAGAGCAACGTCTTTGCAGAGAACAAACTTTTTGCAACGCTGGATACCACTGTAAGAAAGGTAGTTATAGAGAATACTCCATTCCTTTTGAGTGATACCGTAGGATTCATCAGAAAACTGCCGCACCAGCTTGTAGAATCTTTCAAGAGCACATTGGATGAGGTGAGAGAGGCAGATATTCTTCTACACGTTGTAGATGTATCACATCCGAACTTTGAAGATCAGATAAAAGTTGTAAAGCATACGCTTGATGAGATAGGAGCCTCCAACAAGCCTGTCTTTATGGTATTTAACAAGATAGACGCTTACAAATACACACCAAAGAGCGAGTTTGATTTCTCAGAAGACCGCCCGGGTAAAATCTCCTTAAGACAGTTGGAAGAGTCCTGGGTTGCAAAGGAAAACTCTCCTGCAATTTTTATCTCCGCCCTCAAAAAAATTGGTATTGACAAACTGAGAAATGACCTCTACAAAATGGTTGGAGAAACAATCCGCGGCCGTTATCCATTTACAGGATTTTTGTGGCAAAATTTTGATGAGGATTTAACTCAGGATTTGTAAACCCTTGTAATTTGCTGATTTTTTTATATTTGCATAAATATCAGTTTTTGACATTTGAAAAAAGATGAAAACTTTGCGTTTGATTTTGGTTGCCTGTTTAGGTCTTATTTTAGGCTCTTGCAGTAAAGATCCAATGATTATTGACTGGCACGCTATTGAATTTATGTTCTGCGCTACAGACCAGAACGGAAATGATCTGTTGGATAAAGATTATCCGAATAATTTATTGGATAAAATAACGTTCACTTACAACGGCAAATCATATAAATATTCAGAAAATTCTACAACAGGCCAAACAAAAGCATATCTGCCACATTTCCGCGGACTTGTAAGGATGAAAGGCAGTTACATCAAAAAATGGTATTATATCTCTGATGAAGTGCCTGATATTTACCATCTCTATTTTGGGGAACTTGATGGTGCTGTGGATAGAAATGATGTTTTTGAAATAGATTGGGGTAACGGAACCAAAGATGTTGTTCAGTTTACAAGAAAGCATAAAGGTGGGACGAAGGTAGATGACAAATGGACAGTAAACGGTACAAAGTTTGACGGCCGCTGGATAAAGTTCGTTAAATAACTATCGGGAGAAAGAAGATATAGAAATACAAAAAGAGCGCGGCTAAAAAGGCGCTCAAGCGCCCGGCTCGTAGAGCCGTGATGCCCCTAGAGGGGCCGGCAAAGCCGGGGGTGAAATAGTAAGAAAGAGGATGGCCAATTTTTTGGTCATCCTCTTTTAGGTTGTTGGGATTGCAGTGCTGTTATCTCAACTGGAAGATAATAGGGAAGGTGTATTTAACCTTTACAGCCTTTCCTCTCTGCTTACCAGGGCTCCATTTTGGAGACTTCTGGATAACTCTTACTGCCTCCTTATCCAAGGAAGAATCAACGCCTCTGAGAACCTTTACATCCTTTACTGAACCATCTTTGTCAATGGTAAATGCAACGGTTACACGGCCCTGAATACCATTCTCTTTTGCAATCTCAGGGTACTCAATGTTTGAATAAACCCACTTGGTAAATTCATTTGCGTCTTTACCCTGGAACAGAGGTTTGTCCTCTACAATTGCAAACGGAATCTCTTCCTCTTCAACCTCAGCCTCTTCAACAGGCTTTGCCTCTACGTAAGGCTTGATATCAATCTTTGTATTGCTATCATCTGCACTGATGAAGTCTGTTTCAACTTTAACGTCATTCTCCACAATCTCAAGCTCTTCTGTCATTACGGGCTCTTTGATCTGCTCTGGAGGTGGTGGTGGGGTCTCCTGTGTAATAGGAACCTGCTCTTCCTCTGTAATTGCAGCCGGGCCGGAAACAAGGGTGTCTACACTCTTGTCTGTAGTACTCCACTCAAAGCAGAGAAGTACCAGGCCAAGGGATGCAATGAGGCCAATCTCTCTGAACAAGGTTTTCTTGTTCTCAAGGTTTGCTTTTTCAGTTTTTTTAATTTCCATAGTATGTTGTATTATTAGATAATATTCTGTTCTTTAAGAACATTGGCGGTGTTGCGGGTAGCGTCTGCACTTGCCTTAAAGAGAGCCTTTTCCTCATCATTAAGTTCAAGCTCAACTATCTTCTCCCAACCGTTCTTTCCAACAATTGCAGGAACTCCAATGCAGAGGTCATTTTCACCATACTCGCCCTCGCAGAGGCAGCAGCAAGGTATCATCTTCTTCTCATTCATCACGATAGATTTTGCCATAGTAGCAGCACTCATACCAGGAGCGTACCATGCGCTTGTGCCCAGCAGTTTTGTAAGGGTTGCGCCGCCAACCATTGTGTCTGCAACAACCTTGTCACACTGCTCTTTTGAGAGAAGCTTTGTAACAGGAATTCCCTTGTAGGTTGCAAAGCGGATAAGAGGAATCATAGTCTTGTCTCCGTGTCCGCCAATAACCATACACTCAATATCACTTACAGGAACGTCCAATGCCTGAGCAAGATAGTAAGTGAAACGGCTGGAATCCAACTGACCGCCCATTCCAACTACCTGATGCTTAGGAAGGTTGTTCTTCTTAAGTGCAAGGTAAGTCATAGGATCCATAGGGTTGGCAATGATCATAAGCACAGCCTTAGGAGAATACTTAAGAACGCTCTCTGTAACGCCTGCAACAATCTTTGAGTTAACACCAATGAGTTCCTCTCTTGTCATACCAGGTTTTCTTGGAATACCTGAGGTGATGATGACAACATCAGAATCTGCTGTTTTGGAGTAATCATTAGTTACGCCAACTATCTTAGTGTTTGTGCCGTACTGCTTAGCAGCCTGCATCATATCCATTGCTTTTCCCTCTGAGATACCCTCTTTGATATCCAGAAGAACTATTTCTGAACAGAAGTTTAAGTGAAGCATTGCTTCAACGCAAGATGCGCCAACATTTCCGGCGCCAATGACTGAAACTTTAGCCATAATATCTTTTTTTTAAATTTGCTGATACAAAAATAAAAGAGAGAGGCTTTAGGCCAAAATAAATAACATCAATAAAACATCAATGTTTAACATACTGGAACAGAATACCGGAGCCCGTTTAAAAGGAAAGCGAATAATAAAGCGGTGGATAAATAACGTTCTGAAAGAGAGAGGATTGGCGCTTGGTGAAGTAAACGTTCTCTTCTGCACGGATCCTGAAATTTTACAACTCAACAAAGAGAGTCTGAACCACAGTTACTACACGGATATAATCACTTTTGATTACAGAATTGAGAACATTGTAAGCGGAGACCTCTTTGTAAGTTTAGATACAATTAAAGCAAATTCAGAGGATTACAGACAGATGTACCAGCAGAAGTTTGAGTGCGAACTCTGCAGGGTTATAGTTCACGGAATTCTCCATATTTGCGGTGAGGATGATCATACTCCGTATCAGCAGAAAAGGATGAGAAGCGCAGAGAACCGAGCGCTCAAAATGCTTAAGGAGAACTTTTTAAACGGAGATATAAAAATCTCCTACAGACCTAAAAATCAATAGAATGGCTAAGAGTTACGATATAATTGTGATAGGAGCGGGCCATGCCGGATGCGAGGCTGCTGCAACTGCCGCCAAGATGGGCTGCAGTACCCTTCTTATTACAATGGATATGAACAAAATAGCGCAGATGTCCTGTAATCCGGCAGTTGGAGGAATTGCTAAAGGACAGATTGTCAGAGAAATAGACGCTTTGGGCGGTTCAATGGGACTTGTAACGGACGCATCCACCATTCAGTTCAGGATGCTCAACAGTTCCAAGGGGCCGGCAGTCTGGAGCCCCAGAGCTCAGTGTGACCGCCAGTTCTTTATTCTCAACTGGAGGTGGGTATTGGAGCACACTCCAAATCTTCACATCTGGCAGGATACCGTTTCAGACTTCATAATTGAAAAATACAAGAAACCAACCAAAGGATTTTCATACGTTGTTAAGGGAGTAAAGACCTCTTTGGGAGCTGAGTTCAAAGCCTCAAAAGTTATTCTTACTGCGGGTACATTTTTGAGCGGAAAGATGTTCATAGGCCGTAACTCCACAGAGGGCGGCAGAGTTGGAGAGCCCGCTTCATTAGGACTTACTGAGTCTTTGGCAAAGGTGGGAATTGAGAGCGGAAGAATGAAAACCGGAACGCCGCCAAGAATAGATATCCGCTCTGTAAATTTGGATGCCTTAGAGGTTCAAAAAGGGGATGAAAATCCAATGAGATTCTCCTTCCTGAAGGTTCCCTCATCCGTGCAGATGAACGTAGCTCAAAAGTGCTGTTATTTGGTTCACACAAATAAGAAAGTCCACTCAATTTTGGAGAAGGGATTCAAAGACTCCCCGCTCTTTTCCGGAAAGATAAAAGGCATAGGTCCCCGTTACTGTCCGAGCATAGAGGACAAGCTCAGAACCTTTGCCGGAAAGGATCAGCATCTTCTCTTTTTGGAGCCTGAAGGATGGAACACAAACGAGTACTATCTGCAGGGATTTTCATCCTCCCTGCCTATGGATATTCAGATGGCGGCGCTGAGGAAAATAGAGGGGTTTGAGAGCGTAGAAATCTACCGCCCGGCATACGCTGTAGAGTACGATTATTTCCCTCCAACACAACTTAACTCATCACTGGAATCAAAGCAGGTAAGAGGGCTCTATTTTGCAGGCCAGGTAAACGGAACCACAGGTTACGAGGAGGCGGCCGCCCAGGGATTGATGGCGGGTCTCAATGCGGCACTTGCTGTGCAGAAACAGCAGCCGCTGGTTTTGAGCAGAAACAGCTCCTACATTGGCGTTCTCATAGATGATCTAATCACAAAGGGCGTAGATGAACCTTACAGAATGTTTACCTCCAGAGCGGAGTTCAGAATACTCTTAAGGCAGGATAACGCAGACCAGAGACTCACCCCTATTGGCCATAAACTGGGTCTTGCAACAGATGAACGCTACAATCTGGTAAAGGAAAAATACACCACTCTGGATAAGATTATAAAGATTCTGGATGAGGATAAAATAACTCCGGCAAAGGCGAACAAGGTGCTTAAAGCACTTGGTTCAGACACCTTGGAAGAGGGTAAAAAGGCATCGGCCCTGCTGAACAGGCCTGAGGTCTCATTAAGGAAGCTGCTGCCTGTAGTTCCGCGTGGAACGGAAATCAAGCAACTTGCTGAGTCTCTGGAAAATAGCTATCCAATTTCCGCTGGAGAAGGGGGTATGAACCTGCCGTTCCGCCCTGCAGGTTTCTCCATAGGAAACAAGAGGCTTTTTAAGGACACTCTCTCAACAGAATTGATAGATGCTGCAGAAATAGCCGTCAAATACAGAGGCTATATAGCAAGAGAACAGGCCGTAGCAGAAAGAATTGCACGCCTGGAGAGGTTGAAAATACCACAAAACTTTGATTTTACGCGCATTACATCACTTTCAATGGAGGCCCGTCAGAAGCTAATGAGATACAAACCGGCCACAATTGCACAGGCTTCCAGAATCTCCGGAGTCTCTCCTGCAGATATATCCGTTTTGCTGGTCTATTTTGGGCGTTAAAAATGTTGATTTTTTCCTTTAGGTTAATATAATACAAGCAATTGTTAATAAGTTCATTATTTATAGTTATCTAAAGTTTTAGTTTATACAGATTTTTGGGTGTTTAGGCCGCCTCTAAAAAATTGCTTTTATTTAAACTAACACTTTAACTTAATAGACATAACTATCTGAATAAAATATAGATAAGTGCTCAAGTTCCACGTGAAACCGGCAAAAAAGACGGCCCACAAAAAGGGGCCTAATTTTAACGATTGGCTGCAAAACCAGGCAAGGAGTCATAGAAAAAGAAAAAGGGGCTAAAACAGCCCCTTTTTGCTTAAAACGTTCAAAAATTACTAGAGAAGAGCCTTCAAATCCTCAACAAAACCATCTATAAACTCCTTTTGGGTGTTGAAGGAGCACATAAGCCTAACCTCCTTTGTTCTGTTGTCCCAGATGTAGAAAATGTATTTTTTCCGCAGAGTTTCTATAGCCTCATCAGATAAAGGCAGCAGTGAGAGGTAAACTCCGTTGGTTTGAACAGGGCGGGTTATCTGAATCTTTCCCCCAACTTTTTCTCTTAGGCAACTTTCCAGATACTTTGCCATCTGGTTTGAATGAGACGCCATCTGAAGGTAAAGATCATCCCTCAAGTAGGCTTCAAACTGTGCCGCAATAAAGCGGTTTTTAGAGTAGAGCTGGGTTGCCTGTTTTCTTATAAAGCAGAGGTTGTCTGCAATTTTCCGGTTCTTCTTAAGGTTAAAAATCACCACGGCCTCCCCTATCAAAAGTCCGTTTTTGGTTCCGCCAAAGGAGAGTACGTCACACCCTAAATCGTAGGTGATTTCCTTAACAGAGCAGCCCATTGCGCTTGCCGCATTTGAGATTCTGGAACCGTCAATATGGAGGTATCCGCCAACCGAATGCATAAGCTCTGCAAGGGCCTTAATCTCCTCTTTGGTGTAGAGCGTTTCAAACTCCGTAGGGAGAGAAATGGAGAGAATTTTTGGCTGAACTTTATGCTGGTCTCCAAAGTTCAGAGCAGCCTTTACTTCATCAAAAACAACCTTGCCGTCTACGTGTGGAAGCGGGGTAATTTTGCAGGAGGAAAATCTCTCTACGGCGCCACATTCATCCTCCAGAATATGGGCACAAGAGGGTGCAAGAACGGTGCTGAAAGAGTCCAGGAAGGAGGCCAGTGAAACCACGTTTGCCCCGGTTCCGTTGAGCACAAAAAGAGCCTTGCTGTCATTACCCAGCAAGGCCTCAATTTGTCTTAAAACTCCCTCGGTGTAACCGTCCTCTCCGTATCCGAAACAATAACCCTCGTTAACCCTCTCAATGGCTTTGAGGATTTGCGGATGAACGCCGGAGTGGTTGTCACTCCCAAAGGAACATTTGTTCATTACTTGCAGATTGCCTCGTAAGCTGCAGCGTCAAGCAGAGCGTCAACCTCAGCAGGGTTGCTCATCTCAACCTTAATCAGCCAGCCGGCTCCGTAAGGATCCTTGTTAACACTCTCAGGAGCACCCTCCAGGTCCGGGTTAATCTCCACAACTTTTCCGCTAACAGGCATAAGAGCCTCGGCAACGGTCTTAACAGCCTCAATGCTTCCGAACTGCTCGCCGGCAGCAAGAGTCTCGCCCTCGCAGGTGATATCCAAAAATACGATATCTCCCAACTCGCTCTGAGCAAAGTCTGTGATACCTACGGTTGCAATGTTACCTTCAACGCTCACCCACTCGTGATCGTTTGAATACTTGAGATTTGCAGGAATATTCATATCTAAAAAATTAAATTATTTGACTTAAAAAGCAGACGAAATTATGAAATTTAGTAGAGAACACAAAACAGAGGCGTAATAAAAAGAATGGCAATAATGAGCAAAATGCTGAAAATTAAAATATTGCGAGAAGTAGCTCCAAGTACGGCATTAAGAGCCCTGCCCCTGTTAATTCTTTTCATTTTAAGATAAACCGCTATAAGGAACGGCAGAAAGAGGAACGGAATAAAACATCTTGGGTCAATCAAATATCTCAGCCACTCTGAATAACAGATATTTAGAATGAAAACGGAGATAGATGCCAGCAATATTCCCACAATTCCGTTAAAGAGATAAAGCCTTTCTCCTGCCTTTGCTCCCAACCGTACAATTATTGTCTTTTTGCCCGTTTTAGCATCAGTATCTCTATCGCGATAGTTATTTACAACCAGAAGGTTATCTGTAACAAACCCCACTGCCAGGCCTGCTAAAAGAACAGCAAATTCTGCCATAAATCCCTTATAACACTCCCCTCCTCCTGTTATCACATACTGGGTGAAAAATACAGGAACAACGCCAAAGAAAATCACCACCAGAAGATCTCCCCACCCCCTGTATGAAAGGTAGGTGGTATAAAGGAAAGCCCCTATTACACAGGCAATTCCCACAATCACCAGCCACCATCCGCTAAAGATCATCAAAGGCAGTCCTGCACAGCAGGCCAAAACGGTTACCACAATTATTCCAACCTTCATTGCACGCAGGGTTATCCACCCCTGTGCGCAGGCTCTTTCAGGCCCCAGACGCTCGGAGGTATCTGTCCCCTTTTTGAAGTCAAAATAATCGTTAATAAAGTTTGCATCTATCTGCATCAGAAGGGCAAAGAGCAGACACAGAATTGCCGGTATCCACAAAAAATCTCCAAAGAAATGAGGTGCAGCTTTTGTGAAAAACAGAGCCAGCGCCCACCCCACAAAAACGGGAGCGGCGGCACCGGCCAAAGTCTTTGGTCTTGCCGCTAAAATCCAGGCTTTCAGTGAATTCTGTTTAACCTCTCCCATTATTAAGATTACATTCTCTTGAGTGCCAGTTTAATAAGCTGCTCCACTCCCAGAGATGAGTTCTCTTTGTAGATATCTGCCACCGCTTTTTCTGAGGCCTGTTTTGTAAATCCCAACATAACCAGAGCCCCTATTGCCTCCTCGGCAACTGCCGGACGGGCAACGGTTCCAAGAGGAAGCGTGGAGGCATCTGCACCCTTTTGAATCTTGTCTTTAAGCTCAATAATAACCTTTTGCGCAGTTTTGAGTCCTATTCCCTTAACGGCTTTTATTCTGTTTACATCATCTGAAAGAATTGCCGTGCGGAGTTCATCCGTGGTAAGAGATGAGAGAATCATTCTGGCTGTGTTAGGGCCAATGCTGTTAACATTTATAAGTTGCAGAAACATTGTTCTCTCCTCTTTGGTGGAGAACCCGTACCACAGTGCAACATCCTCTTTTACATGGTAATAGATGTAGAGCTTAACCTCTTTTAAATTTTGAATCTGAGTAAAGGTCTGCAGAGAAATTTCCAGGGAGTACCCTATTCCGCCCGCCTCAACTACGGCACGCGTAGGGGTGCTCTCCTCCAGAGTTCCTTTGATGTAATCGTACATATTGTAAAATGTTGTTATCCTAATATTTGCGGCGTTATTCATCCTTACGCCAAACTACCGTGGCACTGGCCTGATGTGTAGCAAGTATGAGCACCTCTGCAATCTGAACATGTGCCGGAGCAGATGCGGCAAAGTATGCAACATCTGCAATATCAGCACCTTTAAGAGGCTCAATTCCTTTGTACACATTCTTGGCTCTGGCCAGATCTCCGTGGAAACGCGTGTTGCTGAAGTTGGTCTCCACCAATCCGGGCTTAAGATTGGTAACGCGTAACGGTGTGTGTGTCAGCTCTATACGCAGTCCGTCACTTAGGGCTTTAACGGCAGACTTGGTTGCACAGTAAACGTTTCCGTTGGCGTAGGCAGCATCTCCTGCAACGGAACCTATGTTGATGATATGACCCCTGCCGTTCTCTATCATAGAAGGCACAACGGCGCGGGTCATATACAAAAGTCCTTTGATGTTGGTATCTATCATTGTATCCCACTCATCTACATTTCCAACATACTCAGGCTCAAGACCTAACGCCAATCCGGCATTATTAATGAGAACGTCAATATTTTTCCACTCTGCAGGCAGTGAAGCCACGGCGGAAACAACCTGAGATTTATCTCTTACATCAAACAGCAGAGAATAAACTTCTGCATTGGGAGCGGCGGCAAGAATCTCTTTTTCAACCTCCGCCAGCTTGTCTTTGCCTCTTCCGGTTAGGATTATACGGTAACCGCCCTCAGCAAACTTAACGGCGCAAGCTCTTCCAATTCCGCTAGTTGCTCCGGTTATTAACACAGTTTTGTTCATATAGAGCAAAAATAATCAAAAGATTGCATATTTTTGCGCTGATTTTTATGGAAGGCGTTAAAAATATAATTTCCGAGGTTCGTTCACACTTCCCCGCACTGGAGACAAGTATGAACGGCCGCAGGCTTGTTTATCTGGATAACGCAGCCACAACTCAAAAGAGCAGAGAGGTTTTGGAGTTTATCTCCGGCGCAATGGTAAACAAGAATGCCAACGTTCACCGCTCAATGTATGCCCTTTCAGATCTTGCAACGGAGGCGTATGAGGCTGCGCGTGAAAAGGTACGCTCCTTCATAAATGCTCCGGAGAGGGAGAACATAATTTTTACAAGCGGAACCACCGCCTCCATAAACCTTGTAGCATCAAGCTTTTGCCAGGCCTTCCTAAAGGAGGGAGACGCCGTGCTCATTGAGGCGGACTCACACCACTCCAACATTGTGCCGTGGCAACTTGCCGCCCAGAGAGTTGGCGCCTTTATTAAGGTACTCCCGATAGATGGCAGCGGCAACCTCTGCACCAACCTTGCAGAGAGCCTTTTAACACCGGAGGTGAAGATAGTTGCGCTCACTCAGGTTTCAAATGTGCTTGGAGTGGAAAATACTATCGCGGAGATAATAAAAATTGCTCATAAAAAAGGCATTCCGGTGCTGGTAGACGGTGCGCAGGGAGTAGTTCATTCTGAGGTAGATGTGCAGAAGATGGATTGTGATTTTTACGCTTTTTCCGCTCACAAAATTTACGGTGCTACGGGTGTTGGAATTCTTTACGGAAAGAGGGATTGGCTGGAGAAAATGCCTCCGTACATGGGTGGTGGAGATATGGTGGAAACCGTTACGTATCAGAAGACTACATACGCTCCCCTACCGCTTAAGTTTGAGGCCGGCACTCCAAACTTTACAGGTGCGGCATCACTGCTTCCGGCACTTGAAACTGCGGAATATTTGAGAAGGGGAGAAGTAGGGGATGCGCTTAAAAAAGAGGAGAGAGCAATAGTCTCCTTTATGATGGAAAAACTCTCACAAATACCAGATATTGAGATATATGGAACGCCGGAAAATTTGGAGAAGAAACATCCAATTTTCTCCTTCAACGTTAAGGGTGTGAATGCGGGTGATATGGCTCAGATATTGGACAAAATGGGGGTTGCCGTTCGTAGCGGACTTATGTGTGCAGAGCCGCTAATTAACTCATTCGGAGCAACTTCTGCGCTTCGTGCATCCTTTGCTCCGTACAATACTTTGGAGGAGGCAGACTATTTTGTACAATGTTTGCAGAGAGCGTTGCAAATGTTAAAATAAGAGAAATGGCAACAATAAAAGAGATAGAGGCACAGATAATTGAGGAGTTCTCAATCTTTGATAACTGGATGGATAAATACCAGTATATCATAGATTTGGGGAAGAGCCTTCCTGTTATTGAGGAGTCTGCAAAAAAGGATGAGAACCTCATAAAGGGATGCCAGAGCAGAGTGTGGTTAAACTGCAAAGAAGAGGAGGGGCTGCTCTACTTTTCCGCAGACAGTGACGCCATAATTACAAAGGGAATAATCTCCTTGCTAATAAGAGTTTATAACGGTCAGTCTCCTAAAGATATTTTAGATTCGGACCTCAGTTTTATTGAGAGCATAGGGCTTAAGGAGAACCTCTCTCCAACACGTGCAAACGGACTTCTCTCAATGATTAAACAGATAAAATATTACGCTTTGGCTTACGCGGAAAAAGAGGAGAAGTAGAAGCAGGCAGAAAGAAAGAGGGTATAAGTTTTAAATGTTTGTTTTTTAGAAAAATATGGCAGAGAAAAAATATACGGTTGAGGAGTTGCAGAAGAACGTAATACGTGCAATTAAGCAGGTGTATGATCCGGAAATCTCTGTAAATGTGTATGATCTGGGCCTGATATATGAGCTTAAGATAGGGGAGAAGGGAGATGTTTTCATTAAGATGACTATGACCTCTCCAACCTGTCCTCTTGCAGACGATTTGGTAAACGATGTAAACAGCGCCGTATCAGACGTTCCGGGGGTTACAGGAGTTCAGATAGAACTTACCTTTGAACCGGAGTGGGATCAGAGCCGCTTGAGTGATGAGGCCAAACTGGAACTGGGATTAATGTAATGAGGAAGAATCTCTACAAAGTATATCTGCTGCTTGGGAGCAACAAACCCTTTGGCAAACTCTCAAGCCGTGAGATTATAGAGGAGGCAGATAAACTTTTACTGGAGGCCTTACTGCCTGATTACTTGGAGGTTGACTCGCTTGAGGAGGTTGCAGACACCTCTGAGATTTTAGAAAATGAACCGGTGGGGGAGTTTGAGCCGGAATATGACAAGGAGAACAACCCTATACCCGTAGGCAACTTCTTTAACCAGGTGCTGATGTGCCAGACCCATAAAGAGCCGCTGGATGTACTGGATGAGTGCTTGAGGGTGGAGGAGATTTTTGGAAGAGAGAGGCCTTATAAAGTTAAAGGACTTGTTTACCACTCCCGCACGTTGGATGTAGATATTTTAAGGATATTCAGGGCGGACAAAAAGGGGGACAAAAGTTTGAATAAAGATTTGAACTGGAGGGAGTTGAGTATAAATGAAAAACGGCTTCAGGTACCCCACCCAAAGATTGATGAAAGGCCCTTTATTAAGCAGTTGACCCTCTCCGGAGAGCGCAAGACAAAGGCCGGAAAGAAGGCAAAGTGAGCAGGACAGAGAAAGCAAACAAGAGATAAAAGAAACAGATTTAGATATGACACAGGAAGAATTGTTTAAAAATTTGATTGCCCACACTAAGGAGTATGGTTTCATATTCCCTTCAAGTGAACTTTATGACGGACTCGGAGCAGTTTATGATTACGGGCAGATGGGAAGCGAGCTTAAGGCCAACATCAAAAAATATTGGTGGGACTCTATGGTTAAACTCAATGAGAACATTGTTGGTATAGACTCCTGCATCTTTATGCACCCTAAGATTTGGAAGGCTTCCGGTCACGTAGATGCTTTCAATGATCCGTTGATAGATAACAAAGATTCTAAAAAGAGATACCGTGCAGATGTTCTCCTGGAGGATTACATTGCAAAGATTGAGGCCAAGATAGAGAAAGAGGTTGCTAAGGGGCAGAAGAGATTCGGTGAGGCCTTTGATGAGGCTCAGTTCCGCGCAACCAACCCTAACGTTTTAAGGGAAAAGGCCAAGGCAGACGAGGTCAGAGCACGTATGACCAAAGCTTTAAATGACAATGACTTAGTTGCTCTGCGTCAGCTGATTATAGACTGTGAGATCGTAGACCCAATCTCCGGAACAAGAAACTGGACAGATGTGCGTCAGTTTAACCTTATGTTCTCCACCCAGCTTGGTAATACATCTGATGAAACGGGTACTCTCTACCTCCGTCCGGAGACCGCACAGGGAATCTTTGTAAACTTCCTCAACGTTCAGAAGAGCGGAAGAATGAAGATTCCGTTTGGTATTGCCCAGATTGGTAAGGCCTTCAGAAACGAGATAGTTGCCCGCCAGTTCATCTTCAGAATGAGAGAGTTTGAGCAGATGGAGATGCAGTTCTTTGTACGCCCTGGTGAGGAGCTTAAGTGGTTTGAGCACTGGAAGGAGAAGAGACTTAAGTGGCACCTTGCAATTGGCTTAGGCAGAGAGAACTACAGATATCATGACCATGAGAAGCTGGCTCACTACGCCAACGCTGCTACAGATATTGAGTTCAACTTCCCGTTCGGATTCAAAGAGCTTGAGGGTATTCACTCAAGAACAGACTTTGATTTGCGCCGCCACCAGGAGTTCAGCGGTAAGAAGATTCAATACTTTGACCCTGAGCAGAATGCAAGTTACACTCCATACGATATTGAGACATCTATAGGTGTAGACAGAACCGTTTTGGCCGTTCTCTCCGGAGCTTATTGCCAGGAGAAGTTGGAGAACGGTGAGGAGAGAGTTGTGATGAAGTTCCATCCAGCTCTTGCACCTGTAAAAGTTGCCGTTCTTCCACTGGTTAAGAAGGATGAGCTAACCGCTGTGGCTCAGAAGATTATGGATGAACTCAAACTGGATTTCAACTGCCAGTATGAGGAGAAAGATACCATTGGAAGAAGATACCGCCGCCAGGATGCAATAGGTACTCCGTTCTGCGTAACTGTTGACTTTGATTCACTTACAGACGGTAAGGTTACTCTCCGCGAGCGTGATACCATGAGCCAGGAGAGAGTTTCCATTGAGGAACTCCCATCTATCGTGGAGAAAAAGGTCTCCATGAAGCGCCTTTTAGAGCAGATTTAAAGGTTATTTTTAAAAAGTTTTGGTATTTCAAAAATAACTTATACATTTGCAGCCCCAAAAGGGATTCGGGGTGTGGCGCAGTTGGCTTAGCGCACCTGCTTTGGGAGCAGGGGGTCCTCCGTTCGAGTCGGAGTACCCCGACCACAAAAGATCGTTTTCATACTATGTTTTTTTGAGCTATTGCGGGTTCCCGCAGTAGCTCTTTTTTTGAAGAGTTTTTAGGTTCCTCCTCTTTTTCCTATCTTTGTTCTTACAATGTATGGGAGGACAAAACGTCTCTGTCATATAACTAATTTAAACTTAGTATTTTATGAAAACTCGCCCTCAATACCTGAAAAATCATAATCTCCTGATATATACACTTTTATTTTTACTGTTTTTCTCTTTGTCCGCCTGTAAGAGAAACCACATGTATTATGATACCAAAGAGATCCTAAAGTGCTGGAAAATAAAGGATTTAAAGCAAACGGAGAGATGTGCGGCCATTTATCGTACCCAATTGGAGGAAAAATTCAAAGCAGACTCATCCGTAGATAAAACGGAATCTCAAAAGGAGTTCTTGGGAAGGCTTGCGGCATTAAGAGATTATGCAAAAAGGAAGAACAATCCTAGGGTTGAGGTGAGAAACGCACTCTATGAGGCATACGGCAAAAAGCTCTATAACTTTGATAATAAGGAATATATAAACAACCTGCTGGACCAGGCCGGTAAAAAGGCTGCAGAACTTAATGACCAGCAGCTTCTCTCTGAGGTGTTTAAGTTAAAGGCGGATGTAAGTGATGATGAAAATACGGCCCTCTATTATAACGCTTTAGCTCTGGATCTTCTTGCAGAGTTTGGAGCAGAGGATGTTTTCTTCTCACAGGAAGAACTCAGCAACATAAGCCGTGGGTTCTATAACATTGGTGATTATAACAACGCCGTCAAATACGGAGATTTGATGGTTAACAAATGGTATAAATCAGACAACAGAGACTCCCTTATTCTCATTCTTCAGAAAGATATCCTGGGCGCATCTTACAGAGAATTAAACCAATATGACAGTTGTGCACAATGCTATCAGTTTATTGCAGAAAATGCTGAGCAGTTCCTTAAAAACCGTGAGCCGGAACTCAGAATTCCTATGTGGCAGGCTCTCTCCAAGGGTAGGATAGGGGCCATTCAGGCAAAATGGAAGATGTGGGATGAGGCCTTAATTAACCTTCAGGAGTACAAAGATGTTTCACTCCACTTTAAAGACACTGCAAACATTATAACAGCTCTCACGGATCTTGGAGACTATTACATTGAAAAAGAGGATGTTAAATGCACACTATCTAACCTCCGTCTGGCAAGAGTTTATGCCACCGGCCGTTATCCGGCTCTCCAGAAGAACCTACTTAAGAGACTCTCAGAGGCATACGAACTGGCAGAACAGGAAGACAGTGCAAGAGTTAACGGAGAAAAGTATGAGCAGATTGCAGAGCAGCTGGTTGCAGATGCTGAAAAACTGGAACACGCCAGAATAAAGACAGAGTTGGATAACCAGCAGATTCAAAATATCTTAAATACCGTCCGCCACCAGAAGAGTTCAAAGAAGAGCAACACCAAGAATGTAATCTGGAGCATTGTTCTTATTGCAATCATTATCTATATCCTCTATAGATTCTTAATAATGAGGCGGGTATCTAAGAACCACGTTACGGAGTTCAAGAGCGCCGTTAAGGAGAAGAGTGAACTTATAGAGAAGATGTATGACTCCATAGACGTTAAAAAGGAGAACAAAGCCGTCTCTCTTGCAGACCATAACATTGCAACTGAAAAGCAATGGACCAAATTCAGAACAACCTTCACCAAGGCCTATCCAAACTTCTTCCCAAATCTGGAGAGAGCACTTGGCAGAACGCCAACCATTGCATACCAGAAACTGGCAGCGCTTCTCTACCTAAATCTCAACAACCAGGAGATAGCCAAAGCCTTGGGTATCAGCAAGGAGAGCGTTGGCCGCAGCAAGCGCCGCCTCCGCGCCTCCCTCAATCTTAATGCAGACCTCCAGGGTTTTATCTCTACTCTTTAACCGGTAAATCATTTCTTTATGAAAGAACTAAATGACAGAATACTAAAAGATGGCCGGAGCCTCGGCAACGGCATTATAAATAATAAATCCGGGATTATGAACCACGTATCTTTCAGAAATCTACTCATCATTCTGGCGTGCCTCTTTTTTGCGGCATCCTGTTCCAAGCACAATCACTCTTCAAAACCTAAAGATGATATTGAGGCACAGATTGCCTCAATGACTCTGAGGGAGAAAGTAGGGCAGATGTTTTTTGTACGCCCGGAATCTCTGGCTCCATCTATTGTGTGGACAAAGTACACAGACTTAGTGGATTACTCGCTTCAGGAGGTAACGGAGGAGATGAAAAACATAAACAAAAATTATCCTGTTGGCGGAGTAATTCTCTTTGCTCACAATATAAAAGACGAGGCTCAGCTCTCCAGGTTCATTCCACAGATAAAGGCTCTCAACGGGCGGCCGGTTTTGTGTGTGGATGAAGAGGGCGGACGTGTTGCCCGCATTGCCAATAACGGTAATTTTAAAGTTGAGAAGTTTGAATCTATGGCGGCAATAGGTGCTACCGGCAATCCTGCCAATGCACACTACTGCGGCAAGACCATAGGTACATATCTTAAGAAATATGGCTTTGATATTGACTTTGCTCCTGTTGCAGATGTTAATACAAATCCGGACAATGTTGTAATTGGAAACCGTGCATTCAGTGATGATCCTGCAGTTGCTGCCCCTATGGTTACCAACTACTTACAGGGATTGAGCGAAGCGGGAATTGTTGGATGCGTAAAACACTTTCCGGGCCACGGAGATGTAAGCGCAGATACTCATTACGGTTATGCGCAGAGTATGAAGACCTGGAGCGAGATGCTCACCTGTGAGATGGTTACTTTTAAGGCGGGTATCTCCTGGGGCTGCCGTTTGATTATGACGGCCCACATTGCAGTTCCTAAGGTTACCGGTTCTGAAATACCTTCTACAATGTCCAGCATCGTACTGCAGGATAAACTTCGCAATGAGTTGGGTTACAAGAATTTAATTGTGACGGACGCTATGGATATGGGAGCAATTATGAACCAGTATACCAATGAAGAGGCTGCGGTTGGAAGTATCAAGGCCGGAGTGGATGCAGTACTCTGTCCAAAGGATTTTATGAAGGCTTTTGATGCAGTTGTTTCTGCTGTTGAGAGAGGTGAAATAAGTGAAGAGCGCATCAACCAGAGTGTTCGCCGTATTCTAGAATTGAAAAAATTATTATATTTGCAACCCAATTGAGCCAAGCTCATCTAACGGTGAGGTGGGAGAGTGGCTGAATCCAGCAGTTTGCTAAACTGCCGAACCGGTTTTCGGTTCCGCGAGTTCGAATCTCGCCCTCACCGCAAAAAAAGAGTTACCATCGGTAACTCTTTTTTTGCGGTGCTTTGCACTTTTGTCACCCCCGGCTTTGCCGGCCCCTCTAGGGGCATGCGGCACTCCGTGCCGGGCGCTGAAGCGCCTTATTATCAGCACATTTTCTCTTTTTGTGAGGGGTTTACTTTTTGTTGAAGCACCCTCCGCCGGGAAGGCGGAGCGAGAATGCACAGCAACGCGAGCATAATCTCCTAAAAATTTGTATATTTGTTTCTTGTATACAAGTATCAACAGGCAATACTGAAACCGAACCTATGAAACATTACCTGCAGACGCTTGAGGGTACTATCCGCAATAATTGGGATTTGGCGGCGGTGGCAGATTACGGCGGAGAGTCCTTCAGTTATGGAGAGCTTGCCACAAACGTTGAGGCCATCTGGCTTTTCTTTGAAAAGGTAGGCGTTAAAAAAGGAGACAAGATTGCTATATGCGCCAGAAATTCAGCGCGTTGGGCTATGTCTTTCTGGGCCGTAAATACCTATGAGGCTGTTGTAGTTCCGCTCCTTGCAGAATTCCATCCAGACAGCATTATTAATCTGGTCAACCACTCTGAAAGCGTTTTGCTTTTTACAGACAGTGATATTTGGAGTAAGTTGGATCCTCACTTAATGCCTGCGCTCAAAGCGGCAATTAACGTTGGGGATCTTTCCGTTTTATGGTCCAAAGAGGAGGCTACTACCGAGGCCTGGGAACAGAGAGGAGAATTTTTGAAAGAAAAGTATCCTATTGGATTTAAGCCGGAAAATGTAAACTATCCTTCTGACAATTTCTCCGAACTTGCAATAATCAACTATACATCAGGCACTTCCGGAGACCCTAAGGGAGTAATGCTCACTTACGGAGCTATGAGTGATATTGATGAGTTTTCCAATGAGCATTTCCCGAACACTCCGGGCCAGACAATGGTATCAATGCTGCCTCTGGCACACATGTACGGTCTTGCCATTGAGTTCCTGCATCCTAATGTGGATGGCGTAACCGTTTATTTCCTTGGCAAGACTCCGTCTCCAACCACTCTTCTTGCTGCCATGAAGGAGGTAAAGCCTTATATGGTTATTACTGTTCCTTTAGTAATGGAAAAAGTCTACTCCGGTTCCATAAAGCCCGCTCTTGAAAAGCTTAAGTTCCTATTGGCAATTCCTATAGTTAAAAATTTGATTTACAGGAAAGTCCGCAATAAACTGATGGAGGCCTTTGGAGGAAATGTAGGCTGCTTCATTATGGGTGGAGCACCTCTTAAGCCGGAAGTGGAAAAGTGCCTTAAGAAAATCCGCCTTCCATTTACCGTAGGTTACGGAATGACGGAGGCTTGTCCTCTGCTTGCATACGTGTGGTGGACTAAGTTTGTTCCGGGATCCTGCGGCGTACCGGTTCATGAACTCAGGATAGATTCAGATGATCCTCAGCATATTCCGGGAGAGATTCAGGCCAGAGGAGCCAACCTTACAATTGGCTACTATAAGAATCCGGAGGCCAATGCCCTGGCTTTCACCAGTGACGGATGGTTCCGTACCGGAGATTTGGGAATCATAGATAAAAACAACAACGTTTTCATTCGCGGACGTATTAAATCTATGATTCTTACCGCATCCGGGCAGAATATTTATCCGGAGGAGATTGAAGCAGTTCTCTCCTGCAATCCTTTTGTTGCGGAGAGCGTGGTTGTTGAAAGGGGAGGCAAGCTGATAGCCCTGGTTTACCCTGAAATACCGGAAGATACAGATCCTAAGGAGATTGAAAATCTTCCAAAGGATATTGCAGACATTGCAAACGAGTCTCTGCCTAAATACAGTCAGATAGCCAAGGTGGAAATAGTGGATACTCCGTTTGAGAAGACTCCTAAGATGAGCATTAAGAGATACCTGTACAAGTAATAGAAATCTCTTGTTTTTACCTGATAGTCTTAATGTTAGCCTTTTTGCTCCAGCCGGTATAGGCTGAAGTCTGATCTTCTTTTGAGATATTTATTTCAGTATTGACGGGGCGTCCCTCGTCTTTTGTAGAGTGTATAAACAACCATTCATACACTTTTTCCATATAGAAGTATCTTGCAAGATATGAGTGAGATGCACCAATTATCCATTCGTAACGCAGGCGGGAGTTAAGATGTTTTTCTTCCAGTTCATTAACTACAACCTGTGATGCCTTTACGCTAACCCGCTTATCTGCAGTGCCGTGGATTATCCACAATGGAACCTCTCCCATACCCGTTATATCTTTCTTTGTGGTTCCTCCGCAAAGTGCAATGGCTGCAGCAACTCTGTCTGGACAATCTGCTACAAAATCCATAGTTCCGTACCCGCCAAGGCTCATTCCAAGAACATAAACTCTGGTGGTATCGTATGGACACTCTTCTTTCAAGTAATCAAGTATGGCGCAGAGTTTCTTTGGGTTCCAGGTTTCTCCGGGATTCTGCGGAGCCAATACAACAGCGGGAATTTTTCTGCCTCTTTCCAGCGCATCTATGGTTCCGTATCTGCGAACCTTCTCCAGGTCTTTTCCGCACAGACTTCTTCCGTGCAGGAAGACTACAAGCGGAAACTCTTTGGCTGTAGTGTCTTGTTTATCATATCCTTCCGGAGTATAAAGCCAAAAGTTATAGCTTCCTGCAACTTTGTTCTTCATAGCCCTGAGCAAAGGCGCAGTTTTCTTTTTGGCATCTGAAACGGTTTTCAGAGAATCTGATGCAGGTGTGTTATTTGTCTGCGCTCCCGCATAAAACGGAAGGGCACACATTAAAAACAACAGCACTATTTTTCCTTTCATCTTCATATCTCCTATTTGATTACAAACTTGAAGATACCGTTTACACGGGAGCCAACAACAGCAGCGTTTCCTACAACGGTTGGAGAAGATTCAAAGTTGTAAGCCACTTTTCTTGAGTGAATTACAGTTCCCGTCCTGGCCTCTATAAGATAAATATAACCCTCTCCGTCTCCCGTGAAAATGTACATCTTGTTCTCTTTGTCATAAAAAGCAACCGGAGAAGACCAGCAGAATTGCCTAAGCGGAATGTTGTAGATAACAGAGCCGTCTTTTGTAGAAAGGGCAAAAAATTCTCCGTTTGTTTTGGCAGCCTTCTGGCGGCAAACGTTAGCAAAAATCATTTCATTGCAATCACCTTCTCCCAGCAGTGGAGTTGAATACATTCCTCCGTCCATAATCTTTTCTCCATGCTTTAAGCGGCGGCAAGGAATCTTTTGTTCCCAAACTAAAGAACCGTCTAATCCGTTGATTTTAATAAAATAACAGAGGCCTTCCATTCCCTGGTGGTCTACCTCGCTTGCAGCGTAAATGAACGGGGTCTCATTTTCTATACGGCATACAACTGTTCCGTCTGAATCATCATGGTTGCTGTAATGCCACACGGGTTTCATGGTGTTCAGATTAATGCAGAGAATATTTCCGTTGTTGTCTTGAAACCATCCGTAGTTTCTCCATATTGCTATGCTTGATTCTACACCAGGAGCACTGCCGCCAATTTTGTAACGGAGAGTTTGAAGAAGGTTAAGACTTCCCTGCTCTCTGGAGAATTTGTAAATGCTTCCGTTTTCTCCCGGCCATATAAGATAACCGCCGGCTACAACCGGAGAGGAGTCAAACGCACCCCATTTTCTCCACGCCTTATAGTCTGAAAACCTGTATGTTATTCTATGCTTAAGAAGATCTACACAGAGCAGTTTCAATGGTGTTTCTCTGGATACGCCCTGCCCAATATAGAGGTTCTTGAACTCCGGATCTAAAGAGGGTGAACCCTTTATTGTATTCTGCACATCCAAGTCTGAACGGGTACGCAATCCGGTATTAAAATCAAGAAAATATGCCTTTGCGTTCAGAGATGTAAATATGATTTCCTCACCGGTTGCAAGTGCTGAAGGTAGCAGTACGCCCGCCTTTCGGAAACTCTCCACATCTTCTCTATTCCAGTGAACGTAAATTGGCTGGCCGGTCCATCCTGTTCCGCCACCCCAGTTTCCAAACTTGGTTTCAAAGTTGTCTTCCGGAGTTTTAAACGTCCAGGCAATCTCCACAGTATCTGGCCGTTTCTCCAGAGTGCCTCCAAACGCGGCGTTACGCAACAAGTTTCTTCTGAATGTGAAAGTGGAAAAATCAGATGCATACCTGTCATCCAAATCCTGCAGATAATAGGTGAGCGTATCTTTCTGTTCAACAACAAAATAGACCTTTTGGGCTGAGGCGTATGAGGTATCCGGAAGGAAAAGTTTTTCTATGGGTACCTGTTCAAGTGTATCTGTAACAGGCGGTTCCTCCTGTACAACATTTCTGCCGGCACACCCGGCAGAAATCAAACCCACTACAGAGAATATCAAAAAAGAGTACGCTCCCATCCGGCATCTATTTTTTAGGACCTTTCAGTTTTGCGGCAGAGGCGTCTATGCTTCTTTGAAGTTCTATGATTTTGTTTATTTCCTCAACCAATTCATCATCTTCTTCCAGACTATTTTCTATATTGGCTCTCTCCTTGCTGTAAGCCTCTATTTCACCGTCTGTTACCTTCATCATCTGCTTTGCTTGAGCAAACAGATTCTGCATACCTTTTAAGTAACCGCAGCTCAACAGGGCGTGTTGCGCATAATTAAAATCAAGAACACCCCTAGCAGTGGAGAAAGCCCTATTCTGCTGCACTTCCTCTTTAACGGCGTCACAAATCATTGTTTTGTATTCATGACGCATCAGATAGAGCGAGGCCACAACTTCAGTAAACAATATGTTGCTCACCGTGCTGATGGTTTCAATGCTTGAGGAGAATATGCGCTCTGTTGTCTCTGTGTATTCAACATTTGGAATCAGACGCCCCATTCGGGCCGTAGTCAAACCGTTGAACTGCGTGGTATCTTCCGCCAACTGCTTCTGAATCTCCATAGACTGACGGATGGAGGAGTCTGCCTTTTCAATGGATTTCAACGATGTGTACACATCATACATCACCATCATTACAATCTGTCTCTTCTCATTCTTTTTCTTGTTGTAATCTATAAGGGCGGCGGTGCCGAATGTGATGGCAATAGATATGGTGGTTGCCAGAAGCGAGAGCAGGAACTGCTTCCAGGAAGAGGGAATCTTTACGTTGGTATTCATAATCTGCAATCTTTATAAAACCTGTTCTACGGAAATTTTGCCGGAATTAGTCTCTTTCAGCTTCTCTGCTACGCTCTCCGCCTCTTCCTTGGAAGAGAAGGGGCCTACGATGTATTTGGTACCGTCTGCTGAGGTGACCTTGGCCATGTCTTTGCTGGTGGCAGACTTGATGGCGTGCAGTAAAGCTTCAGGTAAACGGTCTAATCCGCTGATTACTACGTTAAAAGTACCTGCCGTCCCGGCCTTGGATTTCTTGGATGCGGCCTGTGACTCCTCCTTTCTGGCAGTTGCCAGCGGATAGGCCTTGCCGTCTTTAAGGGCCGTAATCTGTGCGGTTGAGAAGAGTTTCTTAACCTTGGAGAGCTGCTTCTGGGCATCTGCATATTTGCTGAAGGCTCCCGCGCTGTAAATGTAGCGGCCGTTCTGCTCCCTTTCAAAGACAGGGGAGAGCCCCTTAAAGCTTGCCACGTTTGCCGGCTTTACGGAACTCATAAAGCGGATTTGATAGATAATGCCGCCCGGAAGATCTTCCCAATCTGCAAGCCACCCCTTCTTTAAAATTTTAAAGGTGAGGTCTTTCTTTGGACGCTGAAGGTTAAAGTTTTCTATGTCTGTTACTTTTGCCCTGTCATTGAGCATGTTGGAAGGGTTGAAATCTTCCTCTTCATCATCATCTTCTTCCTGAACTCCAAAATCATCTCCAAGTTCAATTTCTTTGCTTGATGGCACCACAACTCCTGAGTTGAAGAACTCCTCTTCCATCTTCCTTATGGTAATCTCACTCTCTCTAATCTGCTGGCGCAGAGCAAGAAGGGCATTCTCACCATCTGTTATAATCTTTGTTATTTTAGCAACGGAATCTTGCCTTATCTGCACCATAACGGAATCTTCAGTTGCGCGCAGTCTCTCTTCCACTTCACTATAAAGCTCACGATAGTTCTGCTGAGATACAGCCATCTGCTTTTCCTGCTTCTTGAGGTTTCTGCATTTTACGCTCTCTCTGGTGTAATTCTGGGTCTTTGCAACGGTTGTGGAATCTGCAGGTGAGGTAACCTTTCTCTGATCTACCTCTTTAAGAGCTTTGTTAATCTCTGCATTGGTTATGGAATCTCTCTCCTTATCTGTTGTGGTTCTTACCGCACCTCTTAAACGTGCAATGTTGGCCGCCTCTTTTGCGGTTACCGCTTTGGTTACAGGATCGGGCTGATACTCAACAACGTATGTGACAATCATTGTTGTGCTGTAGAGCGGAGAGTTGGGGTTGTCTAAAAGGCGGGTAGAGGAGAATGCTGCGTATCTACTATCGGGAGTAATATAGAAAAAGAGATCATCACCAGGCGAAGAGTAAGGAAAGCCCATATTCTGTGCCGGCCCCCAATCCTTCTTCTCTTCATCCCAGCTGCAGACATAAAGGTCATATCCGCCCGCACCCGAGTGGCCGTTTGAGGAGAAGTAGAACTTTTTGCCGTTTGGAGAGACAAAAGGAAAAAGCTCATTGCCGGAGGTGGATATATTGCCGGAGAGTTTTTGAGGAACGCTCCAAACACCATCTGCCCCCTTAACGGTTCTGTAGATATTCCAACTGCCGTTTACCTCTTTTGCGCTGTAATAGAGGGTGTTGGTGTTGTCTGCAAGGTAGAGGGTATCACTGGTGGTGTTGAGTCCTTCCGGTGCATGGATGAATCCGCCGGCTGCGCTTATATTTGGATAGTAGAGGTAGAAGTCTCTCTTATCCATAGTCTTACGGGTAACCACGGTTGGCTCGGAGACAAACTTCAGCATCTCTTCTCCGTTCTGGCAGCAGATAATCTTCATATCCAGAGCCCTCTTCTGTGCGGGTTCCGCCTTTGCGGCCAGCTTCTCATATATGGCGCGGGCCTCCGCAAAGCTGTAACTTCTGTAAAGAGAGTCTGCTACCCTCTCACTCTCCGGAGCGTTCTGTGCCTTTGCCGGTGTGGTAAAAAGAAGAGCCACAACTGGCAGAATTATCATCACGATAGTTTTCTTCATCTCTTTGCTCTTTTCAAAAGGGAGCCAAATGGCTGTAACAAAGGTATGAAATAGTTTATTTTTTACGAAAAAATTGTAAATTTGCGGCCTATTATCAAAACTGTAATTTAAAAATGCAAAACAAAGGACTCTTTAGAGCATTGGCAATCCTGATTGCGCTGGCGTGCTTGTACCAACTGTCATTCACGTTTGTAACAAGAAATCAGGAGAAGAAGGCGGAGGCGTTTGCAGCCAAAGCTGTTGAGATAGAGAAGAATAAGCCGGAATTTGCACAGGTGTCAGACCTGAACAAGGCTTTCTATCTAGACTCACTTCAGAAAGTTAAAAACAGATATTACCTAGATTCAATCACAGCAAAGAAGGTCTATCTCGGATACACTTATAAGGATGTAAAAGAGAAGGAAATCAAACTTGGTTTGGACCTGAAGGGAGGTATGAACGTGATGATGCAGGTTCAGCTCAGGGATTTGGTTAAGGCTCTTGCCAACAATAACCAGAGCGAGGAGTTTGTAAAGGCCCTCAACCTTGCAACTGAAAGAGAAGTGACTAGCCGTCAGGACTTTATTACTCTCTTTAAGCAGGCTTGGGAAGAGGTTGCTCCTACCCAGAGACTCTCCACCATCTTTGGAACATACGAGATGAGAGACAGAATCACTCCTGAGACTTCCAATGATGAGGTTATCTCAATCATCCGCAAGGAGGCAGAGAGTGCAATCTCCAACTCATTTAACGTGCTCCGCAGCCGTATTGACCGTTTTGGTGTTACCTCTCCTAACATTCAGAAACTCGGAAACTCCGGAAGAATTCTTGTGGAACTTCCTGGTGTTAAGGAGCCTGAGCGTGTTAGAAAACTTCTCCAGGGAACTGCTTCATTGGAGTTCTGGCCAACATTTGAGGGCAGTGAGGTTTACGGTGCTCTCACACAGGCAGACGCTTTGTTAAGAGATATGAACGCTGCAGAGGCTGCAGTTGAGGACAGCACAGCAGTTACCAAAGACTCTACCAGCATAGCAGAGATGATTAAGCAGGAGATTAGCGCAACAGACTCACTCTCACAGGATGAGGTTGCTTTTGCAAAACAGCATCCGCTGCTCTATCTCCTCCGCCCTCAGGTTTACCAGGGCAATATTGCTCCGGGTCCTGAGATGGGACGTGCTCACTACAAGGATACTGCAATGATTAACAAGTATCTGAGCATGCCTCAGGTAAAGGCTGTTCTTCCTGCAGATTTGGTTCCTATGTGGACCGTTAAGGCTGTAGACGAGGCAGATACCTACTACGCTCTGATAGCCATAAAGAACTCATCAAGAGACGGTAAGGCTCCTCTGGACGGAAGCTGCATTACAGATGCAAGCATCTCTTACCAGCAGAGCGGCGGACTTCCTGGCGTAAGCATGTCTATGAACCCGGAGGGTGCAAAGACCTGGGCAAGACTTACAGCAGACAACATTAAGAGAAGCATTGCTGTTGTATTGGACGGAATGGCTTACTCTTATCCAACTGTAAAGAATGAAATTACCGGCGGTAACTCACTGATTGACGGACGTTTCACCATTGATGAGGCAACAGACCTTGCAAACGTTCTCAAATCCGGTAAACTTCCTGCACCGGCAACTATTCTTCAGGAGCAGGTTGTAGGTCCTTCATTGGGACAGGAGTCTATCAATTCAGGTATGATTTCATTCCTGATTGCATTCATACTGGTTCTCCTTTACATGCTCTTCTTCTACAGAGGCGCAGGTGTTGCTGCTTGTATTGCTCTGATTTGCAACGTGGTATTCCTTCTTGGATCTCTCGTTTCAATGGGTGCGGTACTTACACTCCCTGGTATTGCCGGTCTGGTACTTACCCTGGGTATGGCGGTAGACTCCAACGTTATTATCTATGAGCGTATTAAGGAGGAACTCAGAAGCGGTAAGCAACTCCGCCTTGCAGTTAAGGACGGTTACAACAACGCTTACTCCGCAATCTTAGACGGTAACATTACCACCATCATTGTAGGTATTGTACTGGCAGTATTCGGTACCGGTCCTATTCAGGGATTTGCAACCACTTTGATTCTTGGTATCATCACCTCACTCATCACTTCAATCTTCATTACAAGATTGTACTTTGAGGGTCGTCTCAGCAGAAACAAGAACATTACATTTGAGGGCAAAGCAACTCGCAACTTCCTTACCAACACAAAGATAGACTTCATTGGTCTGAGGAAGACCACATACGTAATTGCTCTTGCAGTTATTATCACCTGCCTTGGTTTCATCTTTACAAAGGGCTTCACTTACGGTGTAGATTTCACCGGAGGTAGAACTTACGTTTTGAGATTTGACAAGATGGTTTCTGCAGACGATGTTCGTAAAGCAGCAACCGCAGAGTTTGGTGAGAGCGTTGAGGTTAAGCAGTTTGGTTCAGGCAGCCAGATGAAAGTAACCACCAAGTACAAGATTAATGACAACTCTCAGGAGGTTGATCAGGAGGTTGAAGGTAAACTCTACAACGCTTTGAAGGGCTTCTTTGAGACTCCTCTTACTCAGGAGCAGTTTACAACAACCGTAGACAATCCTAACGGTATTGTAAGTTCAGATAAGGTTGGACCTACCATTGCAAATGATATGAAGAGAAAGGGTACATACGCAGTTATTATTGCGTTGATTGCCATCTTCCTCTACATTGCAGGACGTTTCTCCAACTGGTCCTGGGGTGCCGGCGGTATTGCAGCATTGGCTCACGATGCAATTATTGTGATTGGCTTCTACTCAATATTCACCGGAATTCTGCCGTTCTCACTGGATGTAGACCAGACATTCATTGCTGCGGTTCTGACAATCATTGGTTACTCAATTAATGATACCGTGGTTATCTTTGACCGTATTCGTGAATACAAGAAACTCTATCCAAAGAGATCTCTTAAGGAGAACATTAACGGCGCTGTAAACAGCACACTGGCAAGAACCTTCAACACTTCCGGTACAACATTGGTTGTATTGCTGGCAATTGCAATCTTTGGCGGTGATACCATCCGCGGATTTGCAGTAGCTCTTGCAATAGGCGTTATTGTGGGTACATTCTCATCTGTATTCGTTGCAACTCCAATAATGTACGACATCAACAAAAAGAAGGTTGAGAAGGTTGTTAAAAAGTAGAGTTGAAACTCAGTTTTAAGAGGGGGATGGCTTAGCGGCCACCCCCTCTTTTTTTTAGGTAAAACAAGCCGCTTGGTTACGGCTATTTTTTATAAATTTGTAGGGTTATAGCAAAAATTTTATGAGCAGAAAGAATTCAAAAAGGAACAGGGGCGGAAAAGGAGCAAAAGCGGCCTTTTTAAGGCTCAAAAAGTCTAAGAAGGAGAGAGGCTTAACAATGGGGAGAAGGGTTGAAAGAAGTGGCGTTGCGGGCGCAGGCCGCAGAGTTTGTGAAGAGGTTGAGGGCTTGCTGGAGATAGCATCGGGAGGATACGGATTTGTAAGACTGGCCCCAAAGGATGGAAGCTCTGTAATTCCAAAGAAAGATGAGAGGGAAGATGTTTTTATTCCAATAGGAAAACTAAGAGGCGCACTCAATAATGACACCGTAAGAGTTGCCATCACAAAGCCGGATCAGGCAAAGGGCAAGGAGGGTGAAGTCATTGCCATAGTTCAAAGAAGCACAAGGCCTTACGTTGGTATTCTTCAGATTTCAGGAAAGCACGCCTGGGTAATTATTGAAAGCAAGAGCATGCCGTATGATATTGAGGTTCCGGTTGAGAGCGTAAAGAAAGAGTGGCAGGGGCTCAAGGTTGCGGCACTGGTGAAGGATTTTCCGCGCGGTTTCCAAACTCCTGTGGGTGAGGTTGTTGATGTGCTTGGAAAACCGGGAGACAACAACACGGAGATGCACGCCATCCTCTCAGAGTACGGACTTCCTTACAAGTTTCCGGAGGAGGTTGAGGCCGAGGCTTCAAAGATTCCGGTTAAAATTACAAAGGCAGATTTGGAGGGAAGAAGAGATTTGCGCAAGGAGTGCATCTTTACAATAGACCCTGCAGATGCCAAGGATTTTGATGATGCAGTATCATTTAAAGTGCTGGAAAACGGCAACTTTGAGATAGGTGTTCATATTGCGGACGTCTCTTACTACGTTAAGCCTAAAACGCTGTTGGACAAAGAGGCATACGCCAGAGCAACAAGCGTTTATCTTGTAGACAGAACCATACCTATGCTTCCGGAGGCGCTCTCCAACAATCTCTGTTCACTGCGTCCTAACGAAGATAAACTCTGCTTCTCTGCAATCTTTGAAATGGACTCATCTGCAAAGGTTTTAAAGCAGTGGTTCGGACGCACGGTAATCAATTCTTCTTTCCGTTTTGCATACGAAGAGGCGCAGCAGATTATAGACAGAGAGGGTGATATGAAAGATTACACTCCTGTTATGCCGGAGGGTAAAGTTCCTTCTGCTGAGGTTGTTACGGCGGTGCTGGAACTTCATAAGATTGCAACGGTGCTGAGGAAAAAGAGATTCAAAGAGGGTTCTATAAGCTTTGAAAGACCTGAAATGAAGGTTGTTGTAGATGAGACCGGTAAACCTATTGATGTTGTTCAGAAGGTTACCAAATCTGCCAACTGGCTTATTGAAGAGTTTATGCTTCTGGCAAACAAAGCGGTTGCAACTCACGTAACAAAAGAGATAAGAAAGGAGGCTCCTACGTTTGTATACAGAATTCACGATGAGCCTAATATGGAGAAGGTTGCAGAGCTCAAGACCTTTGTTAAACACTTTGGTTACAAGATGGAAGCGGCAGATACTCCTAAGCAGCTTGCAAAGTCTCTGAACAAACTTGTTGAGCAATTGAGGGGAAAACCGGAGTGTGATACCATTGAACTTCTGGCGTTAAGATGTATGGCTCGCGCGCAATACTCAACAAACAACATAGGCCACTACGGACTTGGATTCCAGTACTATACACACTTCACCTCTCCAATCAGAAGATATCCCGATATGATGGTTCACCGCCTTCTCTCACGCTATCTATTGGGAGAAAAGAGTGCAGACAAACAGATGTTTGAAGAGTACTGCCTGCATTCATCACAGCGGGAACAGGTTGCTACTGAGGCAGAAAGAGCCAGCATAAAGTATAAGATGGCGGAGTATATGAAGGAGCGTGTGGGTAAGATTTATGAGGGAACAATAAGCGGAGTTACCGAGTGGGGACTCTATGTTCAGATAGAACCGGAGAAGATTGAGGGTATGATTTCTCTCAGAGAGCTGGAGGATGATTACTACCAGTTTGATGAGAAGATATACAGCGTAAAGGGTAAATCTTCCGGCAAAAAATATACGCTTGGAGACCGTGTTACCGTGAAGGTAGAGCGCGCATCTTTGGAGCAGAAAACCATTGATTTTTCACTGGTTCCGGATGAGGCGGTTGAGCCTGCAGAGAAGTACGGAATGGAGGAACCAAAACTATCGGGAGAAAAAAAGAAAAAGTCAAAATAATAACAGTTAAGAGAGATGGGAAAGAAAGTTTTACTAATGATTTTAGACGGATGGGGAATTGGAAAAGAGGATTCCTCAAATGCCATATTTACTCAGGGTCAGCCAAATATAGATGCGCTGAGAGCAAAGTATCCGCACTCGGAATTGATGGCTTGCGGAGAGGATGTTGGTCTGCCGGAGGGGCAGATGGGAAACTCTGAGGTTGGTCACTTGAACATTGGTGCCGGCAGGGTAGTTTATCAGGATCTTGTTAAGATTAACAAGGTGTGCAGAGAGAAGAAAATGCTGGAGAACAAAGAGATAAAGGGTGTATTTGATTATGCTCGCGGGGAGGATGAAAATCAGGCACATGCGCTGCATCTGATGGGCCTTGTTTCACGCGGCGGAGTGCACAGTTCTCTGGAACATCTGTTTGCATTTTTGGATACCGCAAAGGAGTGCGGTTTGAGTAAAGTTTTTGTTCACTGCTTTATGGACGGAAGAGATACAGACCCAAGAAGCGGTAAAGGATTTGTTGCGGAGTTGGAGGAACACATGGCAAAGAGCACGGGCAAAGTTGCTTCTGTTTGCGGAAGATTTTATGCAATGGACAGAGATAAGCGCTGGGAGAGAATAAAGGAGGCGTATGATCTTTTAGTTGAAGGCAAGGGGGCTAAGTTTACATCTGCTGTTGAGGCTATTCAAGCCTCTTATGATGAGGGTGTTACAGATGAGTTCATTAAACCGGTTTCTATAAGAGACAAAGAGGGAAATCCTGTTGCAACTATAGGTGAAAATGATGCGGTTATCTTCTTCAATTTCCGCAATGACAGAGCGCGTGAGATGACAAGCGTTCTTACTCAGAAAGATATGCCGGAGATGGGAATGCATACCATTCCGCTCTACTACTGCTGCCTTACTCCGTATGATGACGAGTTTAAGGGTTTGCATATTCTCTTTGATAAGGAGCACGTGCAAAATACTTTGGGTGAGGTTGTTGCAAATGCCGGCAAAAATCAGTTGAGAATTGCGGAGACGGAAAAATATGCTCACGTTACCTTCTTCTTCAATGGCGGAAGAGAAGAGCCGTTCAAAAATGAGGATAGAATTTTGGTGGCTTCTCCAAAGGTTGCAACGTACGATTTGCAGCCGGAGATGAGCGCACCTGAGGTTGCGGAGAAGTTGATAAAAGCTATCGAGAGTAAAAAAGAAGATATGATTATTCTCAACTTTGCAAATGGTGATATGGTTGGGCATACAGGTGTATATGAGGCAATTAAAAAGGCAGTGAAATGCATAGACACTCTGGTTGGAAAGGTTGTTTCTGTGGCAAGAGAGAATGGTTATTCCGTGCTTATTACAGCAGACCACGGCAATGCGGATTATGCGGTTAATCCGGACGGCTCTCCTAATACCGCTCACTCTCTTAACCCGGTTCAGTTTGTTGTTGTGGATGATGATGTTAAGAAAGTTGAAAACGGAAGGCTGTGTGATATTGCTCCAACAATACTGCGTCTGATGGATATTCCTCAGCCGGAAGAGATGACGGGAAAGTGTTTGATCAGTTAATGTAAGAGATTATGAGTCTGCCGTTTGTACACCTTCATCTTCACAGTCACTACTCCATTCTGGACGGAATGGGCAAGGTGGAAGAGTATGCAGCAAAAGCCATAGAGTATGGGATGCCTGCAATTGCTCTTACAGACCACGGAGTTATGTACGGTGTGCCCGATTTTCTGGAGGCCGTAAAGAAGGCGGAGGAGAAGAGCGGCAAAACTCTTAAGCCAATCATTGGGTGTGAAGTTTACGTTGCGCCGGAGAGCCGTCATATAAAGAAAAAATATACGGACCGCCGCAGCGCATACCATTTGATTCTTCTTGCAAAAAACATTGAGGGATACCACAACCTTATGAAACTCACCTCAATAGGCTATGTGGAGGGGTTCTATAACCGTCCAAGAATAGACCGTGAGGTTCTGGAGAAATATCATAATAATCTTATATGCTGCAGTGCCTGTCTTGCAGGAGAAATTCCGCAGGCTCTTTTACGTGGAAATGTTGAGGAGGCCAGAGCAACCGCCAAGTGGTACAAGGCTCTCTTTGGAGATGATTTCTACTTTGAAATTCAGAATCACAAGTGTGAGATTCCGGGGCGCAGCAATGAGGTGTTTGAGTCTCAGCAGAGAATAAATCCGGTATTGTATCAACTCTCGGAGGAGCTGGGTATTAAGTGTATAGCCACCAATGACTGTCACTTTGTAAACAAAGAAGACGGACCGGTTCATGAGATTTTGATTGGCGTAAATACCCGCCGCACTGCAGAGAATGCGGGCAAGATGCTCTATACCCAGCAAGAGTATTTTAAGACGGGAGAGGAGATGGCGGCTCTTAATCCGGGCCATCCGGAGGTTATTGCAAACACTCTGGAGGTGGCGGATAAGATTGAGCGTTATGAGATCAACATAAAGCCTATTCTTCCTCATTTTGAGATTCCTGCAAACTTTGCAGATTCCAACGATTATCTGCGTCACTTGGTTTATGAGGGTGCAAGCAAGAGATATGACAACATTCTTCCCTCTATTAGAGAGAGGATAGATTTTGAGTTGGAGACAATAAGAAGAATGGGATTTCCGGATTACTTCCTAATTGTCCATGACTTTATAAACCACGCTCGCTCCGTAGGAATATGGGTTGGTCCGGGAAGAGGATCAGCTGCCGGCAGTGTTGTGGCTTACTGCCTCACAATCACCAATATAGACCCAATTAAGTATGACCTCCTGTTTGAGCGTTTCCTTAATCCGGACAGAATTTCAATGCCGGATATTGATATAGATTTTGAGGAGGAGAGGCGTCAGGAAGTTTACGAGTATGTGGAACAAAAATATGGAAAGGATCACGTATCTCACGTTGTAACTTTTGGTACAATGGCAACCAAGCAGTCCATTAAGGATGTTGCAAGAGTGGAAAATGTTCCTATTCCTGTTGCCAACCGATTGGCTGCAATGATTCCTTCCAGAAGGTTCCAGGAGACTGTAAAAGTGAAAGATAAGGATGGTAAGGAGGTGGAGGAGGTTAAGGAGTATGATCCTAATTTCACCAACTGCTTAAAGTTTGTTCCGGATTTTAAGAAGGAGTTTGACTCTTCAGATCCTCTCATAAGAGAGACTCTCCATTATGCAAAAGATCTTGAGGGAACTATCCGTCAATCGGGAGTTCACGCCTGTGCTGTGATTATTGGCCCTCACAACCTGATGGAGCATATACCTATCTCAACATCAAGAGTTATAGAGGGTTGGATATCTCAGTTTGAGGGAAAGTATATTGAGGGAGTGGGTATGCTCAAGATGGATTTTCTGGGACTGAGAACTCTCTCCATTTTGAAGGAGACCAAGAACAACATAAAGGCTCACCGTGGAATAGATGTTGACGTAGATAAAATTCCGCTTAATGACAAAGCAACATTCCGCCTTTTCAGCAAGGGAGACACCATTGCTACGTTCCAGTTTGAAAGTCCGGGTATGCAGAAGTGGCTCAGAGAGTTACGCCCTTCACGCTTTGAGGATCTGATTGCAATGAACGCCCTTTACCGTCCGGGTCCGATGCAGTATATTCCAAAGTTTGTAAACAGAAAGAACGGAAAGGAGAAGATTGAGTACGAACTTCCGGAGATGGAGGAGATTCTGGCAGATACCTACGGCATTACAGTATATCAGGAGCAGGTGATGCTGCTCAGCCAGAAGCTTGCCAAGTTCACCAAAGGTGAGGCCGATACCCTGCGTAAAGCAATGGGTAAGAAGGATATATCCAAGATGCTCAAGCTTGAGGAGAAGTTCCTTGGCGGCGGTACAGATAACGGATTCAACAAAGAGCTGCTTCAGAAAATCTGGAACGATTGGAAGGAGTTTGCAAAGTATGCGTTCAATAAATCTCACTCCACCTGCTATGCCTGGATAGGATATCAGACCGCCTATATGAAGGCTCATTATCCGGCAGAGTTTATGGCGGCTAACCTTACCAAACAATTTGCTAATACTAAGGAGATTACGGTGCTTATGGATGAGTGCCGCAGAATGGGGTTGAGCGTGCTTGGACCGGATGTTAACAGCGGCGGTGTGAATGCTACGGTTACCGGAGACAGAGAGATAAGATTTGGTCTTGCTGCAATTAAGGGATTGGGAAGTATGGTTGCAGAGGAGATTGTGCAGAACGCTCCGTACAAAGATATCTTTGATTTTGTTGAGAGAGCCAGCAAAACCAATATGAACCGCAAGACTCTGGAGTCTTTGATTTACGCCGGAGCCTTTGATTCTTCATTCCCGCAAATCCGCAGAGACCAGTACTTTGCAATAAACAACAAGGGTGAGGTGTTCCTTGATACTCTCCTTAAATATGCAACTGATGTGGGCTCAATGGATAACAGCGTTGGCTCGCTCTTTGGTGAGGCAGATGAGGGATTCCAACTTAAAAAACCGGAAGTTCCGCCGGTAAGGGGAGAGATGGACAGGATTGCCTATCTGAAGAGAGAGCGTGAACTTGTGGGTATGTATATCTCTTCACATCCGCTCAGCAGTTACAAGTTTGAATTGGAGAATTTCTGCACAATAACTCCGGGTGCGCTGGATACTATGCTGCAGACATCTCAGGCCGGGCAAAACGTTGAGGGCCAGGAGTTCTACGTGGGCGGTCTGGTAACGGAGGTAGAGGAGAGGCTCTCTAAACAGAACAAACCTTTTGCAACATTTACGCTGGAAGATTTCAACTCAGGAACAAAGTTCACTCTCTTTGGTCAGACCTACGAGCAGTATATGAACTACATCAAAGACGGCAGCGCCATCATTATAAAACTGAAGATTGAACGCCGCCGTGGAGATAACACTCTTGCTGCAAAAACGGAGGCCGTACGTTACCTTGCAAACGTTAAGGAGAAGGGGCTTCTCTCTCTGGAACTTACCGTTCCGTCTAAGCTGATTACCAAAGAGTTTCGCACAGAGTTGGTAGACCTTCTGAAGGAGAGCAAAAACTCCTCTGCGGAGGTTGTTGGTCAGACTCCGGTTAAGCTCAAGATTGTTGAGGAAGAGAAGGGCTTTACGCTGGATTATGATACCAAGTTCAAAGTGAATGTAGATAACACCCTGCTTGCCGCTCTGGATAAAATGGGGGTTTCCTACAAGGGCAACGTCAATCCCGCCCTCTTCTAATCAAGACTTTAAAGAAAAAACTATATGAAAAAGATTTTAGTATTGGTTGCCGTTATTGCAACGGTTTTAGTGAGCGGAGGAAATACCTTTGCTCAAACAAAAAACACTGCTGCACTGGATGTTATAATGTCCAGAGCCAGCGTACGTAACTTTACCGGTGAGGCGGTAACAAAGGAGCAGTTGGAGATTATTCTGAAGGCCGGAATGGCGGCTCCTACTGCAATGAACATACAGCCATGGCGTTTTGTTGTGGTAACGGACAAGGAAAAGATTGCAGAGGTTTTTGGTGCCGGACCAAGAAGCGGAATGTTCAAGACCGCGGGTGCTGTGATTGTTGTATGCGGAGAGACAACGGTTAAGAGAAAACCTTTCGGGCAGCCCGATGCTCCTGAGCAGGAGATGCCTAATATGTTCTGGTATGAAGACTGCTGCGCTGCGGCAGAGAATATCCTGCTGGCAGTTAATGCATTAGGGCTTGGAGCAGTGTGGACAGCGGGTTATCCTGCAGAGGAGAGAGTTGCACCTATCGCTGAGAAATTAGGTATACCTACAGGTGTTGTTCCGCTCTGCATAATTCCTGTTGGAGTTCCAACGGAAAAGCCAACCCCAAAAGACAAGTGGAAACCGGAAAACATCCACTGGGAAAAATGGTAGCTCTATGCTTAATTAAGCCCCTGCACCTCCTTCATCTTCTTGAAGTCCTCTTCCGTTATATTCTCCAATAGATATTTACGAATGTCTTCTTCTGTAGGCAGTTGCAGGCGATACTTGCTAACGAATAGATTTGGAGAAAGTCCCTCAATGGCGTAACGCACTGTTGTCTCTCCAAAGTCTGTACAAAGCAACAGGCCGATTGGCGGATTGTCATCCTCTTGCATAATCTCATGTTTGTAGTAGTTAACATATAGATTAAGTTGAGATGCATATTCCGGCCTAAAGCGATCTATCTTCAAGTCAATGATGACGTGACACTTAAGTATGCGGTGATAAAAGATAAGATCTGCCTTATAGTAGTCTTGATCTATGAGGATACGCTTCTGCCGGTATTCAAAACAAAAACCTCTACCCATTTCTTGGAGGAATCTCTGAAGATTATTTAAAATAGAAGTTTCCAACTTTGATTCCGTATAGACATCCTGCTGCTCTAACCCCAGAAATTCCAATGTGACAGGGTTGTGGAGAATATCACTAGGTGTAACTTGCTGCGCTTTCTTAGATGTCAATCTTTGTAATGCCTTTTTATCCTTCGATAGGCCCATGCGTTCGTAATATTGTGAAGACACCTGACGGTCTAATTCTTTTTGTGTCCAACAACCACGAATAGTCTCTTGCTCATAGAAGGCGCGCTTTAGGGGGTCCTTAAGATTTGCCAAAAATACTAGATGTGTTGCTGAAAGTCTATAGAATAATCTATCTGCAGGTGTTTGCCATTCTTCTTTGCCAAAATCAGAGATCGGAAACAATAATTTATTTATTCCCAATTTTGCGGTTATTAACCGCAAAATTTCATCTTGGTCATTATTAAAGATATATTCTGCAATTACTTCCCCAAGCTGTGGATATACCTGATAGATGAGCCGATATTCATACAAACGTCGCTCGCCTAAGCCTCGTTTATTTAGTTTTTTTGCTAGTTGTTTGAGTAGTTTCTCACCATACTTGGCGCGGTCCTTACCACTCTGCTCATACTCTACGATATAGTATCCTACCAGCCAGTTGCGAGCGGTTAATGATAGGTTAACAGCGTGTGCTGCCTGTTCTTGTAGTATATCTTGAACAAGGTTAATCCGTCCCACCAATGACTCAAATGTCATATTGTCCTTTGGGCTAGATTCTTCATAGGGAACTATCGGAAACTCATTAAGATCCGGCTCTTCTACATATCCAATCAACATAAGAAACGGCACTCCTAGTACCGCCGAAGCTTTTTTGATAGTCTCAAAATTCTTGGTCTTAAACAACGCCTTTACATTTTGCTTTCGGATACCCATCCTCCTGGCAAATTCGCTTTTGCTCATCCCTATCTGCTCTAATAGGGCTTCTCCTTTTGCTTCAAAATAGATCTGATTCATATTTAAAGTTTTTGCAAAAGTAATAAAAATCAATTACCCTAAAACAATTCTTAAACTATTTTTTCTACAATCTTATCAAAGAATCCTCCTCATAAAAATGATAATTAAAGATTTGCAATTCGGCGGTTGAAAACAGCCGAATTCAGAATTATTAAACAGAAGTGGTAATACAACAACCACTATTTAAAATGGCGGAAGTTCTCTGCTCAGTTAAGACTTATTCATACGGTGAAGTACCGCATAATAAGACTGGCGGGAGTTAAAGCCGGAGGCTTCCAAAGATTCCTGCATGGTTGATGTTGGGTGGTCTTTGTGATAACTCTCTACGTGTTTCAATCTCAATGTGTTAACGTAAGAGAAAAATCCGCCGTATTCAGATTTTATCAACCCGGCAACGTATGAACGGTTGTAACCGCTGCGGTCTGCAACATCCTGAAGGGTAAGATGCGGATCAAGATAGGCCTCTTGTTTCTCCACAACAACCCTAATGGCAGAGAGTATCTCTTTGCGTTTGGTCTGAGATATAGAACGTTGATAAAGAAGCTCTTTAACCTCTTCTTTATCCTCTTTTTTATCTTCCTCCGCGATAGTCTCTATCTCCCCATCTTCTTTACAAGGGCGGTTGCGGTGTGGGTGCAGGGCGGTGATAAGGAAGATAATCATTGAAACGGCAAGGAATAATATCAACAATTCCATTACAAGGCGACTGCCGGAAAGGGCTGCACTCCAGCATAATATAATATTCACCAGCACCATAGTCAGCCACTTTCTTGCTGCAACTACCGGAAAATCAGCGGGGTTGGAGAAGACATCCTCATCAAATCGCTTTGCCCAATTGTAGACAATAATAATGGCATAAATGCAGCCAACCGTCATAATAACCCCCAAAGCATATATTATACAAGAGGCTGTATATGAGCCAATAATGCCTTCAATAGGTTTATTTGGCCACACCGTCAGAACAAAAAATGCAATAAGTGCAAGAGCCACCGGAAGTCCGGTGATTATCATAAGCACCCTCCATTTTTTCCAATGCATCACATTCCCAAAATATGAGAAGAGCAAAATGGTAAAATGGTACAGCGTAACAGGTAAAAAGTAGAACCTTACCAAGTAATGGGTATTATGGTTTTCCGGGCAGATGGCGTATGGTATCAAAAACAAGGCATTCAAGCCGAGTGCTGTTACAAACGGCCTTCCGGGAAAGTAATAATAGGGATCCTTTTCGTATGGCCTGCACATGTGAAACCAACGTATGGCAGCCATTATCACACAAGTGGTGATGTAGATTGTTGCAGCCAAATCTCCGGAATATGAAAAGGTGTTTGTCATTTGAGAAACAAATTTAACAAAAAAGCCGGTTTTTGACTCTGCGTTGACATTGTTTACTCAGGGTTGACTCCCTCTTGACGGATTCTTGACACCGTTGACGCACGCACTAATCATATTTGTGCATTAAAAAAACGATCAACAATTAAAACACAACATTATGAGAAAAAAACAGGTTTATCAGCAACCCCAAATCAAGGTTCTGACAATTCACACAGAAAGTCTTCTGGTTGGCTTTAGTGGCGGAGGCTATGGCGGGCAACAAAGTTTAGATTGGCCTTTGGGCGACGAATAATAAAAAGGAGGAACAAATTATGAAAAAGATTTTTAGACTTTTTGCATCAGCGATGCTTCTTACAGGATTTTTTACAGTATCCTGTACCAAGGAAGATCTTGTGAATATTACTCCTGATGAAGAGGGCGCTCTTCAAGCCTACACTTTGACAATTAAAGCTACCAAGGAAAAGACTCCGGGCACAAAGGTGCTTGAACTTGGTGGAGCCGATAATAAAACCCTTTTCAAAAAATGGGCTATAAATGACGAAGTTTCAGTTTATAAGGGAGATGTTTTTGCTGGAACTTTGACGGCAACAACCGTATCTGCAGATGGTTCTGACGCTACGCTTGCCGGTCAACTTACACATACAACCATCAATCCGGGTGATGCTCTTTTAATGAAATACAGCAGCCCTAATTATAGTACTCAGAATGGTACTTTAGCGGGTATATCCGCCACATGTGATTATTCAGAGGCCAACGTTACTGTAGCTACGATAGACGGTAGCGGCAACATTACCACTACCACAGATGCAATCTTTGGCAGTAAGCAGGCAATAATAAAATTCACTCTTAAGGATGAGCTTGGAAATCTTGTTCCGGTAACCAAATTAACAGTTAAAGTAGAGAACACATCTAACAAGGTTGAGGTAACTCCGGCTACAGGAACAAGCGAGCTTTTTGTAGCTCTTGCCAACATATCCTCAAATGGCCTTATACTTGAGGCTAAGGGTTCAGATGGTTATGACTATTCTTTCCGAAAAGCTGATGTTACCTTTGATAACTCCAAATATTATGGTGTTGCTGTGAATCTTTTCTGTGCAAATACAACACCGCTTACCCTTATGGCAAAAGGGAATGGTACTATAACCTTCAAGCTTAGAGACGTTTCCGGTATAAATCCGATAACCTACCGCAAAAATAACGGGGCTCCGGTAGAAATACCCAAGGGAACAACAGTTATTTCCGTAGAAACAGGAGATAAGGTCTCATTTTATGGCAATAACGCCGCATACGGTGATTATTCTTCTGGCAACAAGTCTAATATTACCAGTTCTGTAGACTGTTCTATATATGGCAACATAATGAGTCTTATAGACGAGAACAACTTTGCAACACTGACAACCCTTACTGATGCAAGTACTTTTGTTTATCTCTTCCAAAATAACACACACTTATGTAATCATGCCTGGAAAGAACTTGTACTTCCGGCAACAACTGTTAATAAGTACAGTTATTATCTCATGTTTGGAGGTTGCACCAAGCTTACTTCTGCTCCGTCACTTCCGGCAACAACCTTAGATGACCACTGTTATAAGGAAATGTTCCTGAATTGCACCGGCCTTACAGAAATACCAGCCACCCTGCCTGCAACCAGTTTAGCAATATACTGTTACAATAACATGTTTAAGGGTTGTACTAACATTACCAGTGCTCCGTCACTTCCTGCTACATCTTTGGCACACTCTTGTTATTTGGGAATGTTTAGCGGATGTGCCAACCTTGCAGCAACTCCGGCTCTGCCCGCAACTACCTTAGCGCCTTATTGTTATAATAACATGTTCAACGGCTGTACAGCAATTACCAACGCTCCTACCCTTCCGGCTTTAACAATGGAAACCTTCTGTTATAATGGAATGTTCCAGGGATGTACAAATCTTACAACAGTTCCTGCTCTTCCGTCTACCTCATTAGCTACGTATTGTTATCAATATATGTTCTATGGTTGTACCAAAATAACCACTCCTCCAACACTTCCTGCTACCACATTAGCACAGAGTTGTTATGCGGAGATGTTTTATAACTGTACTAATCTTGCTACGGCTCCAACCCTTCCCGCAACAACCCTTGCCCCTGCTTGTTATATAGGAATGTTTGAAAACTGTACCAAGCTTACGGCTACACCCGCTCTTCCTGCTACTACCACAGAAACAAACTGCTACTTTGGAATGTTTTCCGGTTGCACTAACCTTACCTCAATCCCTTCAACTCTTCCAGGCGGCGATTTGGCCTTCTGCTGCTATAAGGAGATGTTCAAGGATTGCAAAAAGATTACCACAGCACCATCCTTTACGGCAACATCTACGCAGCTTCAGTGTTGTTATGGAATGTTTTCCGGTTGTACAAAACTTTCTACGGCCAATATAAACTTTAACTGCGGAAGTGGAAAAATTGCCATGGGTGCTTGTTTGGAGATGTTCTATAATTGCACCTCTCTTACCACCGGACCAACCGTTATTACAGCATCCGAGGTTGAGAGCTCTGGCTGCTATAGGATGTTTGCAGGTTGTGAAAAACTTACCACATTCCCAACAACACTTCCGGCTATGACTATTGGCGGAGCTGGTTATCAATATATGTTTTATAATTGCAAAAAGATGGAAACGGCTCCAACTCTACCGGCAACAACACTTGCCGGTTCTGCTTATGAAGGAATGTTTATGAATTGTACTAAACTTGAGAACGTTCAAAACATCCTCCCTGGCCAAACCCTAAAAAGATACACTTACGCGTCCATGTTTAACGGATGCACCAGTTTGGAGACAGCTCCGGCCATTGGAGCCACCAGTATGGAAGAGGATTATAACTGTTGGAGTATGTTTTCTAACTGCACTAAACTTAAGAACGTTCCGGCTCTTCCAAATATTGATTTAACAACCCGCTGCTATCAATTTATGTTCAGCGGCTGCACTAGCCTTGAAATGGCACCGGTTCTTCCTTCTGCAACGCTGGCGGAGGCTTGTTACCGTAGTATGTTTAAAGGTTGTACGAATTTGAATTATGTTAAATGTCTGGCAACAAGTATTTCTGCAGAAGATTGTACGGAAGAATGGTTATCCGGTGTTGCTGCAACTGGAACGTTTGTAAAGGATCCGTCAACAACCACATGGGGAAGCGGAATTAATGGTATTCCATCCGGCTGGACAGTTGAAGATAACTCATAACGTTGTTTAAATAAATAATAATCCAAGAGAAATCTTGGCAAAACGGGAGGCCTTAAAACCTCCCGTTTTTAGTTTTTTAGGTATCTTTTGTATCTTTGCGGCCTATGGCAGAAAAGAAGAAAATTACACGTACGGAGATAAAGGAGTTGGGCAGGGTGAAGGCTCTGGAGCAGCTCTTTAAGGAGAGCGGACTGGAGAACGGTGAGGTGGTTAATCTATCGGGAAGAGAAGAAAAGAAAAATTACAACTATGTGAGTTGCAACAAGATGATGCTGGAGGGGGTAGATTTTGACCTTACATACGTTCCGCTCAAGTACCTGGGTTACAAGGCGGCCCTGCTGGGGATAGGGACCGTTTATTCAAAGGGATACCAGCCTTATTCTCTGAGCTTTACAATAGGTGTCTCTTCAAAGTTCAGCTTTGAACACATATCTGATTTGTGGGCGGGAATTCGCTCTGCGGCCAAGATTCACTCTGTGGGCAAGATTACCTTTGACCTTACGCCATCTATGAGTGGTCTTATGATTAGCTGCACGGCAACGGGAAGAGAGGCGGCTGCGGTTACGGAGAAGTTCCCAAAGGTGAGCGCAAACTCCCTTATCTGCATCAACGGAAATTTGGGAAGCGCCTGCATGGGGTTCTATGTTTTGGAGAGAGAAAAGCAGGCCTTTACCGGAAAGCAGCCCGATTTGGCAAAGTACAAATATCCTCTGAGCCAGTATCTTACGCCGGAGATTGAACCAAACATTATCTCCTCTTTTGCTGAGGCGGGGGTGTGGCCTTCTGCCGGTTACTTTATGACAAGAGGACTTGGAGATACGGTTAAGCAGCTCTCTAAGGATTTTGGATGCGGTGCAGATATTTACCTGGATAAAATTCCGGTGGCACCTGAGGCCAGAACGGTATCTGAAGAGATTGGAATAGACATAGTTACAGCTATTGTAAATGGCGGAGACGACTACCGTTTGCTCTATATTTTCCCTCTTGAAGCTCACGATAAGATTAGAAAGGAACTTCCGTTTCTGGAGGTTGTAGGACATACCACAAAGGAGGGATGCTATCTGGTTTCTCCGGATGGCAACCGCTTGGAAATTAAGGCACAAGGCTGGCAATAAATGGCAGATCAGAAGGATATATTGGGTGGATTAGCCTCCAAGGAGTACAAGGAGGGGTTTGTTACAGAGGTGGAACAGGAGTTTGCACCTAAGGGGCTTAATGAAGATATTATCCGCCATATATCTGAGAAAAAGGGAGAGCCGGAGTGGCTGTTGGATTTCCGCCTAAAAGCTTTCCGCAAGTGGCAGACTATGAAGGTTCCTAAGTGGGGCCACATAAATCTTCCCGACATTGATTATCAGGATATAATCTACTTTGCCGCTCCCAAAAAACAGAAGGCAGACAAGCTTGATCCGGAGCTGGAGGCAACCTTTGAAAAACTTGGAATTCCTCTTAAGGAGAGGAATGTTCTTGGTGGTGTTGCGGTTGATGCGGTCTTTGACTCCGTTTCTGTAAAAACCACATTCAGAGAGACTTTGGCAGAGAAGGGAATTATCTTCTGCTCCTTCTCTGAGGCGGTAAGAGACTACCCGGATCTTGTTAAAAAATATCTTGCAAGCGTAGTTCCCGTAGGAGACAACTACTTCTCTGCACTCAACTCCGCAGTCTTTACAGACGGCTCCTTCTGCTACATTCCAAAGAATACCCGATGCCCGATGGAACTCTCCAGTTACTTCAGAATCAACGCACAGGGAACGGGTCAGTTTGAGAGAACGCTTATAGTTGCAGACGAGGGAGCGTATGTAAGTTATCTGGAGGGATGTACCGCGCCAAAGAGAGATACTGTTCAACTTCACGCCGCAGTGGTGGAGATTGTGGTGAAGGCAGATGCAGAGGTTAAATACTCTACAGTTCAGAACTGGTACCCGGGAGATAAAGAGGGTAAGGGAGGCATCTATAACCTTGTGACTAAGAGGGGAATATGCGAGGGGGCCAATTCCAAATTGTTCTGGGCTCAGGTGGAAACCGGCTCTGCAATCACCTGGAAATATCCGAGCACAATACTCAAGGGAGATAATTCAGTTTCTGAATTTTACAGCGTTGCCGTAACCAACAACTATCAGCAGGCGGATACGGGAACCAAAATGATACATATAGGAAAGAATACCCGCAGCAGAATTGTAAGTAAGGGTATATCTGCAGGTTACAGCGAGAACAGTTACCGCGGAATGGTGAAGGTTCTGCCGGGAGCAACCGGAGCGCGCAACCATTCTCAGTGTGACTCTCTGCTGCTTGGAAGCAAGTGCGGAGCGCACACGTTCCCGCATATAGAGAGTGCAAATCCTACGGCAATTGTTGAGCACGAGGCCACAACCTCAAAGATTGGAGAGGACCAGCTCTTCTACTGCACGCAAAGAGGTATAACGCCGGAAGATGCTGTGGGACTGATTGTTAACGGCTATGCCAGAGATGTTTTAAATAAACTCCCAATGGAGTTTGCGGTTGAGGCGCAAAAACTTCTGCAGGTTTCATTGGAAGGCAGTATTGGTTAATTGATTTATGATGAGTGAGATTTTGACGGAACAGTTTAACGAGATTTTTTTCAATCTCTTCAGCCTCAAACATGAGTTGTTTGAGTTTATGGGGCAGAGCGTAAGCACGCTGGAGGTGATTTCCACGGTTACCGGTTTACTCTGTATCTTTTTGGCTGTAAAGGGTAAAGTGGCCAACTTCTGGATAGGGTATCTTTACAACATTTTCCTCTTCCTTCTCTTTTTGCAGGCAAGAGCGTACTCAAGTATGATACTCCAGCCAATCTCTCTGATTATCAACTTTTACGGACACTATAGATGGACGCATCCAAAAGAAGAAGAGAAGGATGTTAAGCAGGAACTTAAGGTTACAATCTTTAACAACGGACAGAGAGCTGTTGTGCTGGGCGTGGTGCTTATCTTCACCTTTGTGTGGGGCTACATCCAGAGCAGAATAGACACCTGGTTCCCGACAGTTTTCTCACAACCTGCCAAAGTGCCTTACTTTGATGCCTTTGTGCTTGGTATGGTACTTATGGCGCAGTATCTCTCCGCACAGAAGAAGCTTGACTGCTGGGGCTGCTGGATGGTTGCAAACGTCTCAAACGTAATACTTTGCCTGAGAGTTGGTTTAGGAATTATGCCAATAGTTTACGGCATTTACATAATACTTGCAATTGGAGGATTTTTCTCCTGGAAGAGGATGTATGAAAAACAGCACTACCTTGATCTGAGAGAAAAAGTGTTGGAGAAACAGCGTTCTAAAAACTAAGGACACAATGGAAAATTTACTGGAAATAAAGAACTTGCACGCCAGAATTGGTGATAAGGAAATTCTTAAGGGAATAAACCTTACCATTAAACCCGGAGAGGTTCATGCAATAATGGGACGTAACGGAAGCGGTAAGAGTACCCTTTCTGCCGTGCTGGCGGGTAACCAGAACTACACAGTAACAGAAGGCAGCATAACCTACCTGGGAAAAGACCTTCTGAAGATGTCTCCGGAGGAGAGAAGCTGGGCCGGTATATTCCTGGGCTTCCAGTATCCTGTTGAGATACCGGGAGTTACTAACGTCAACTTTATGAAGACCGCGGTTAACGAACACCGCAAACAGAACAATCTTCCGCCACTTTCTGCAGCGGAATATCTGAAGATGATGAGAGAGAAGATGGCATACGTGGAGATGGACCCTTCATTCTCTTCAAGAGGCGTGAACGTTGGTTTTTCCGGCGGAGAAAAGAAGAGAAACGAGATATTTCAGATGGCAATGCTTTCACCTCGTCTTGCAATACTTGATGAGACAGACAGCGGACTGGATGTGGATGCTTTGAGAATTGTTGCAAACGGAGTGAACCGCTTAAAGAGAGAAGATAATGCCTTTGTGGTAATTACTCACTATCAGCGTCTTCTGGATTATATTGTTCCGGATATTGTTCACGTTCTCTACAAGGGAAAGATTGTAAAGACAGCAGGCAAAGAGTTGGCGGCAGAGGTAGAAAAACACGGATACGAAGAGTTTGAAAAGTAACGGATGGCAGAGTTTAAATACATACCACAGAGTGAGATTTTCAACTGCAGCGTAGAACTTTCCGGTGCAAAGAAGTTCTATGTTCTGGATGGAAAACAAATGGGCTTTTCTGCAAATGACGGTGTTATAGAAATACCGTCTGAAGGAGATCTGCTCACTCAGGTGATATTTGTAAGAACAACTCCGCATCCGTTATCATACAAGGTCAGAATTCACTGTTCTGCAGGAAGTTCCAGAGCCGTTATACTCTGCGCTCACACAACCGGAACGGATAGATATGTTACGGAAGAGAGCGTGGAGATTGCAATGGAAGAGAACTCAAATCTCTCACTCATTGTAATGCAGAATGAGAACGGCGCCTCTTCTCATCACTCAACTTTTGATATTTCTCAAAAGAGTTCTTCCAACGTCTCAATGAATATTATTACTCTGCACGGAGGAAACATTGCAAACAGAGTAAACTGCCTTCTTAACGGAAAGAGAGCGGAGGCACAGCTTAGCGGCCTCTATCTTGCCGGCGGAGAACAGAATATAGATACCACTGTAAACCTGCGCCACAACAGCGGTGAATGTAAAAGCAATCAGCTCTTTAAGGGTATACTTGGGGGTAATGCAAGAACCTCTTTTAAGGGTGAAGTTTACGTTGCAAAAGATTCTCAGAAGACGGAGGCATACCAGGCAAACAACAACCTTCTGATTTCAGATACTGCAAGAGCAATCAGTGATCCGCATCTTGTGATTTATGCAGATGACGTTAAATGCTCTCACGGTTCAACTGTTGGAAGTCTTGCAGATGAGGAGTTGTTCTATATGCGCTCCAGAGGAATATCTGAGGGTGAGGCAAAACTGCTTCAGCAGCAGGCTTTTGCCGGCGCTGTGCTTGAAAAGATATCTAACACGGAAATAAGAGAACGCCTCAGCCGTCTTGTAGAGAGAAGGCTAAGAGGAGAAGATACTCTCTGCGCAGGATGTGCAAAGAGGTGTTGTTAACATAATATTGTAGTTATGAACATTGGAATAGTAGGAACCGGATATGTAGGTCTTGTTACAGGAGCATGTTTCTCTGCAATGGGAATGAATGTAACCTGCATAGATATTGACAAGAAGAAAATTGAGGCGCTCAAGGCCGGAGAGATACCAATCTACGAGCCTGGTTTAAAGGATATTGTAAAGAAGAATACATCAAACGGACGCCTCCATTTTTCTACATCGTTGAAGGAAGTTCTGGATACTCTTAACGTTGTATTTATTGCAGTTGGAACTCCTCCCGGAGAGGACGGAAGTGCAGACCTCAGTTATGTTCTCAACGTAGCATCTGAGTTTGGCCAAAACATTAAAAAGTATACGCTGCTGGTAATTAAGAGCACCGTTCCTGTGGGTACCAATCTGAAGGTAAAACAGAGAGTAGAAGAGGAGCTGGAAAGAAGAGGAGAGAAGATAGAATTTGATGTTGCCTCCAACCCTGAGTTCCTTAAGGAAGGAGCTGCTATTAAGGACTTTATGTCTCCCGATAGAGTAGTTGTAGGTGTAAACAGCGAGAAGGCCCGCCACATTATGGAGAAGATTTACAAGCCTTTCCAACTCTCCAATTACAGAATAATCTTTATGGATATTATGAGTGCGGAGATGACCAAGTACGCCTCCAACTCTATGCTTGCCACAAGAATAAGTTTTATGAATGAAATTGCCCGTTTGTGTGAAGTAACAGGTGCAGATGTAGAGAAGGTTAGAGCGGGTATGGCGGCAGACTCCAGAATAGGAAACAAATTTCTATATCCGGGTTGCGGATACGGCGGAAGCTGTTTCCCTAAAGATGTAAAGGCACTCATAAGAACAGGAGAAGAGAATGGCTATAAGATGCGTGTTATAAGCGCGGTAGAAGAGGTGAACGAGGCGCAGAAAAAGGTTGTTTTTGAAAAACTCAAAGCAGCGCTGGGCACTCTGAAAGGCAAGACTGTTGCAATGTGGGGGCTCTCCTTTAAACCTGAAACTGACGATATGAGAGAGGCTCCGTCCGTTGTTATTGCAAACCTTCTTTTGGAGGCGGGAGCAACAGTAAGAGTCTATGATCCAATTGCAATGGATGAGTGCAAAAAGCGCTATTTGAAAGACAAGGTTTACTACGGCAAAGATATTTTTGACGCCGTTACTGGTGCTGATGCTCTGGCACTTGTAACCGAGTGGAAGGAGTTCAGAGTTCCTGCCTGGGACAGAGTACTTGAACTGATGAAGGGCAGAGTTGTTGTAGACGGCCGAGATATCTACACCCCGGCCGAAATGCGTTCTCTGGGCTTTGACTACTACGGAATAGGTAGGGTATAAAAAAAGAGAGGAAGCTGCGCGGAGGTTAATAAGGCACGCAGTGCTCGGCCTTTAGGCCGTATGCCCCTTGAGGGGCGCTGACTGAGTCTGTATCAAAAAAAGAGAGGAAACATCAGTTCCCTCTTCTTTTTTTGATACTAAAACCTAAACCTACACTACATAGATGCAAGTTGCCCCCGTTTTGTTGCACGGGGGTAAAATTTACCCGAATGCAGGGGGTGCTTCTTAGGCTTCTTTTAGGAAGTTAATAACCTCGTTTACAATAAGTTCTATCTCTTCCGGTAAAATTGTAGGATTCATTGGGAGGGAGAGAACATGCTTAGCCAGGTACTCGGAGTTATGGAGGGAATCTGTTGCTGTGGAGGAGAAATCTTCTCTCTTTAGGGCTATGTTTTGGAAGGCCTCCTGGTCACTCAGAGGAAGCGGGTAGTAGATCATGCTTGCAATTCCCTTATCTGCAAGGTGTTGTTTAAGCGCATCTCTTGTGGCGCCCTCTTCCGTGGTTTCAACAGCGCTGTGTTTGTCTTTGATAATGAGCGTGTACTGATGATATGTGTGAGTTGAGTATTCTTCCTCCAGAGGGGTGTAGAGGTATTTGTTCAGAGGGTCTGCCTTTGTAAAGAGGGTGGTGTAAAGTGCTGCTGTCCGGCGTCTTTTAGCCAGATAACCATCTAAATACTTGAGCTTTACATTAAGCACAGCGGCCTGAATGGTATCAAGTCTGGAGTTGCAGCCAATCACTTTGTGGTGGTACTTTTTCTCCTGTCCGTGGGAGGCAATCATTCTGATTCTTGCAGCCAGAGCGTCATCATTGGTAAAGAGGGCGCCGCCATCTCCCATACCGCCAAGGTTCTTTGTTGGGAAGAAGGAGGTGCACCCTATATTCCCGATAGTTCCTGCAAACTTCTCCTCCTGTCCAACCTTGCACTTTGCTCCCAATGCCTGGGCGCAATCTTCCACCACTTTGAGGTTGTACTTCTTTGCCACCGCCAGCACTGCATTCATATCTGAGCACTGGCCAAAGAGGTGAACCGGAACAATGGCCCTGGTGTTCTCCGTTATAATTTCTTCTATATTTTCCAGAGATACGGAGTCTGTATTGAAGTTTCTGGGGTTTACATCATACATTACGGGAACAAGTCCAAGCAGTGCAATTACCTCAGCAGTAGCCACGTAGGTGAAGGCGGGAACCAGAACCTGCTCTCCGGGTTTCAAATCTAAAGCCATCAGTGCAATCTGAAGTGCATCTGTTCCGTTGGCGCAGCCAATGACGTGTTTAACGTTGAGGTAGCGTGCAAGGTTTCTCTCAAAGAGTTCAACTTCCGCTCCGTGAATGAAGGCGGAGGAGTCTATAACTTTGTTAATAGCCGCCTCAATTTCCTCTCTTATAGCATTATGCTCTTTTGAGAGTTCTATCATCTGAATTTTGTTTCCCATAACAGTGTATCTCTTTTACAAAGATAACTTAAAATGATAATATACCTACAGCACGGGATTGTTCAAAAAGAAGTGCAGAGTTATCTTTGCAGCATGATTTTTTGGAAAGTTGTAACAAATAGTTATAAATTAGAAACAGCAGTAAGATGCAGGTAAAAAGGGAGTTATAAAGATTTGAGGTAGAAAAGTGTAAAAATTTGTTAATGAATTAAACTATCGGGAGAAAGAAAATTTATTATCTTTAAATCGCCATTAGAATCAACACAATAAACCAAATAATTAATCTATGAAGGTAACTAAGTTAAAATTCAGTGGCTTGTTCCTGGCAGCAGCTCTGCTTCTCTTCACAAGTAGCAGCTGGGCTCAGCGTCAGAAGACGGTATCTATAAGCGGTACTGTCACAGAGCAGGCAGGAGATGCAAAAGCAGCCCCAATTCCTTACGCAACGGTTCAGGTACCGAACGCAGGAGTTTCTGCTATTGCAAACGAGAGGGGAGAGTATACCATCAAGAGTATAGCTCCCGGAACTTATGAGTTTATAGTTTCATCATTGGGTTATGAGACTCTGACTCTTAAGGTTACGGTCGTAGCGGCTAAGCCGGTTTACGATTTTTCTCTTAAGGTTGCCGACTTCCGTTTGGACGATATTACAGTTACGGCTGAGGCGTCCAAGACAGGATCTGCAACGGCGTCAAAAATCAACCGTACAGCAATTGAGCACATTCAGGCAAGCTCATTGGCAGATGTTATGATGTTGCTTCCGGGTGCTGATATTACTTCCAGCACATTCAAACCGGACCTCCAGGGAGTTAAGACTCTCTCCGTAAGAGGTGGTGCTGCAATGGGTACCGCAATTATTGTAGACGGTGCACCTATTTCAAATGCTGCCAACATGCAGACAATGAGTGCTGCTATTGGCGGTGCAACTCCCGGCGGCGGCGGACAGACCCCTTCTTCAGGTATTGACCTCAGAACAATTACAACAGATAACGTTGAGTCTGTTGAGGTTATTCAGGGTATTGCTTCCGTTGAGTATGGTGATGCAGCTTCAGGAACCGTTATTGTAAATGCAAAGAGCGGTGTTGAACCTCTTCAGATTAAGTTCAATACAAACCCTAACATTTACGCAATTGGTGCAACTCACGGAGTCAGCCTTGGTTCAAATGCAGGTTACGTAAACTACGGTGTAGATTACGCTTACTCAGTTGCAGACCCAAGAGAGGGTTATGACAAGTACAGAAGAGCTACCGGAAGAGTTGCTTACGCAAATACCTTCTTTGGCGGCAAGTACTATACTAACACCGCTCTCTCATTCCTCTGGACAAGAGACAAATGCGAGCCTAACCCGGATGATGATACAGACTTCCAGACATCTAACCGCAGAGACCGCGGAATACGTCTGACCCACAACGGTGAGTTGAGAGTGAACAAGGGTTGGTTCAAGAATATAAAGTACAACGTATCATTTAATTACACAAACCGTAGAAGTTACTTTAAGGATCAGGCAACCAACGGAGACGTTGCATACTCTTATTCAAAACTTGACGGTTCCGTTCTCTCTTCAAGACCTGGCGTAAGAATTTATGACGACCTCGGAAAAGAGATTACCTACTATGGTCCTAACGGTGAGCTCATTAATGATAAGAGCTGGATTACTCCTGCTACTTACGAGTATGAGTACAACGTTTACGGCAAGGAGCTCAACACCTTTGCAAAGTTGATGTTGAACTTTGCAGGAACACTGGGTTCTACCAGTCACCACTTTATTGTAGGTGCAGACTGGCACAATGACGGTAACCGTGGTAAAGGTAAGGTATTTGACTATGACACACCTCCTTTCAGATCTGTTTCTTACCGCTTTGCAACTCAGAGAGAGCGTCCTTACAAGGATATTCCTTTTATGAACAAACTGGGTGCGTGGGCACAGGAAGATTTCAGATGGAATGTTCTCAACCGTGAGTTTAAGGTTGTTGCAGGTATCCGTTATGACAAGGTTTGGAACGTTGGTGACGCATTCTCTCCAAGAGTAAACGCATCACTTGAACTTGTTCCTGGAGCCCTCAGCGTAAGAGGCGGTTACGGTATTTCTGTAAGCGCTCCTTCTATGGCTTACGTATATCCGGATAAGGCATACTTTGATATGATCAACTTCAACAACTCACTTCAGACAACTGTTCCAGATGAGCAGAAGTTCCAGGTTATTACAACACATGTTTATGACATAAAGACAAACAACCTGAAACTTAACAAGCAGAAGAAGGCAGAGGTTGGACTTGATTTCAGAATTAAAAAGGTTAAGGTTGCCGTTACCGGTTACAAAGACTGGACACACAGCGGATACACCTTCTCACGTGGTCTAAATGACTATGGTTATGTAAATTGGAACAGATACACAGCAGAGACTTATCCTGCAGACGGATCTTCACTTCCTGCACTCCATCTTAGCGAAAGCGGAAAGGTATTCCTGCTTTACACAACTCCTCACAACAACCGCTCATACGAGCAGAAGGGTGTTGAGTTTGTTGTTGACTTTGGTAGAATCAATGCAATCCGTACATCATTCATAGTTAACGGTGAGTTCTATGACTACAAGGGATGGAACAACGGCTGGTTATTCTACAACAAGAACGGCAGCGAAGAGGCTAACTACGGTATTTACGAATCTAAAGGTTCTTCCGGTGTAAGCCGCTCACAGAACCTCATTACCAATCTCATTGTTACTCACAACATTCCAAAGATTGGATTCGTAATTTCAGTTACTGCTAATGTTAACTGGAGAGAGAAGAACTGGACAACATACGCTGCATGCGATACCATTCCTCAGAAGTATCTCTCAATTGCAGACGGACAGGTTCATGACTTCAACCCAGAGTGGGCAAACCCTAAACATGCAGATTACAACAAGTGGCTTCCTATTCTCCGCAACGAGACCAACGGTGCAATTACTAAGAACCGTAGAGAAAGAGAGCCTGCTTACAATCCGGTACTCTGCATTAATGTAAACGTTACAAAGCAGTTCAAGTACTTTGACGTTTCATTCTTTGCAAACAATATGTTCAGATCTACTCCGCTTCAATCTCTTAAGAAGAGTCCGGGAGACAAAGAAAGGCGTAACAGCGATGTATTCTTCTTTGGATTGCAGCTGACGGCTAAAATTAAATAACTATTAAGATGAAGGCTATTATGAAAAAGATATATGCATTATTGATTTCTGTGGTGTTTGTATCATTCCTTGCCTCATCCTGCATAGATATGATGAAGGATGTAAAGGATGTTGAGAAGATAGAACCTATCTCCGTATCCTTTAAGGTTTGCGCTGCAACAGGTTTCATCCCTAAGGGCGGTTCTGTAACTCCAGATCCTAACTTCAATACGCAGGGTGTTACCGTTACCTTTACAAACGTAAAGACCGGACAGGTTTTCACCACAACCACAAACTCCAACAGCGTTGCAACTACAGACGTAGAGCCGGGCGTTTACTCAATAGGCGTATCCGGTACTGCAACCCATGAAGGTTTCAAGTACTTTATCAACGGCAACAAGCCTGCTGTATCTCTCTATAAGACAGTTACTCCGGAGGAGGCTGCATCCAGAGAAGACCTTACTCTGGTTGTTCGTCCTGCAAAGGTTGGAGCTCTCTGTATAAGCGAGATTTACTACTGCGGTGTTGCAAGTTACTACTTCAGAGATCAGACCTACCAGTTCTATAACAACGGCAGCGAGACTCTCTATTTGGACGGCGTATGCTTTGCCCAGCTTCACCCTAACATTGCTACTGCAAACCTTCCAACCTGGCCTGATTCAGACGGAGACGGAAACTATGTTTACAGTATGATGGTATGGCAGTTCCCTGGCAGCGGAACAGATTATCCACTGGCTCCGGGAGAGAGCATTGTTGTATCTCAGGAACCTAGAGATCACACTGTTAACAACCCTAATTCATACGATAACTCAAAGAGCGAGTGGCAGACCTGGACAGGAAACGCATCAAGATACAATCCAGATGTTCCTAACATGAACTGCATCTTCTACACCTCCTGGAACTCAATGCAGTGGCTGACCTCCGTATTCGGTGCAGCATTCTGCGTCTTTAAGGCTCCGGCAGGAACTACCGTAGATGCAGACTATTACAAGGATGCAGCTCACTATCAGAGTGAGGTTAACAAAACCGCTAAGTATGCTAAGATTCCTGCAGACTGGGTTTGGGACGGTGTTGAACTTCTGACCAATATGAACTCTCTTCACATGAAACGTATCCCTGGATTCGTAGATGCAGGCGGTACTTCTGTAGAGGCAACATATTGCGGTAAGACAGTATCCAGAAAGGTAATAGGAAGAAATGCCAATGGTACTCCTATCTATCAGGATACCAACAATTCAACGGAAGATTTCCAGGTTAATGATCATCCTGCTATCCGCCGTAACGGCGAGCAGGTTCCATCTTGGAGTCCTTCTTTAAACTAGTAAATGATGAGTATTATGAACAAGATATTTAAGAAAGCAGCAATACTGTTGCCACTTCTGTTTGTGTTTGCATACGCATCTGCACAAAACGGTGGTACTAAGGCAGCTATAGACAGAGCTGCGCTGGAGAACATCTGGTTGGCTAATACGGAGAATGCTGCCGGCGGTATGGTGGATGCACCTGTTCAGATGGCAAGCGCATTCTTTGGATATGACTATACCAAGGGAGACTTCAAACCGGTTCAGATTGGTAACAAGATTAACACCATTAAGTTCCACACAGACGGTGGTGGTATCTACAAGAACGTAGGCGGAATGTTCCTCTGGGGAGATTTTACTTACACAAGAGATGACATTAAAGGTGCCTGCTGGAACGCAACCCTTGCTAATCCGCTCAGAGACATGCCTTTCTTTGTAGCAGACGAGAACGTGAGCAAGTGGAAGAACCAGGATTACAACATGGGCTTTAAGGTTGGCGCACCTCTTTTCCACGGCCGCCTGGTTGTTGGTTTGACTGGTTACTATGAGGCTGCAATTGCAGCTAAGCAGATGGACCCTCGTCCTCTTACAAGAGTTTCCAACCTCAACGTAATGCCTGCCCTCCTCTTTAAGATTAACGGAAAGAACAGCATAGGTGCAACCTTCCATTACACATCTTACAGAGAGGACGGTTCTGCAACCAATATTAACCACCTCAGAGACCAGAAAGGTTGGGAGATGGTTGCTCCGGGCTTCTTCAATGACGGTTTAATTGCTTCATTCGGCGGTATTAACAAGCTTAGAAACTACAACGCTAACGCTCTTGGCGGAAGCGCTTCTTACAGCTTTGTATCTGATAAGTTTAAGTTGCTTGCAGACGGAGAGTATCTCTACAGAGTAGAGGATGTTCTCTGCAACTACACCAAACCTCAGATGTCCGGTACCGTTAAGCATACAACCTGGTCTGCTACTTTGGCTGCTCAGTACAACGTAACTCCGGAAGACCGCTTCTTTGTTAAGTTCAAACACTCCAACAAAGATTACCGCGGAATTGAGTACTTCCAGACTTATGACAACACCTACGAGGTTCAGTCATATATCACAGATGCTGAGTTTGAGCGTTCTAAGTTTACCACCAAGGTTGAGAAGGTTAACATTGACTACTTAAAGAGCGACGGTAAAGACGCTTACACCTGGAAAGTAGGTGTTGAGGGCTCTTATACTCGCGATGGATTTGAGTACTATGTTCCTGCCTCTTCACGCAAGGTTAACACTTTGGCTCTGAGCGCAAACGGCTCCTTCAATTTTGATATTGACGATGTTAACGCAGTTACTCTTGACGCTAACATTGGCTACAGCAAGAACAAGAAGGGTACGTTTGACTACAACGGTGTAAAACTTGGAAACAAGGCATTTACGGAGTTTGCTCTGGTAGACTTCATGTACATGTGTTCAGATTATTCCCAGATGGGATTCAATATCTCTTACACTTTCAAGGGCATAAAGAGCCTCTCATCTCTCTTCTGCTCAATTGGTTATCAGCATATTCGTCCTGAGACCGTTGAGGATATCAGAGGTGTAAAGGATTTCCCTATGGAGATTAAAGAGATTTCTGACACATACCGTTTCTTCAAGAGAAGAGATGTTGTCTCCTTCAAGGTGGGTATCACCTTCTAGTTAGAAACATTGTATTAATTTGAAAGAATGAGATTTAGGAATATCAAGAGCATTTTCTTGCTCTTGCTTATGACTCTTCCCGCAACCCTGGCTGCTCAGCAATTTGAGCAGCCTGCGGTTTCCGGTAAGAGTTCTTTTGCCGTAATCACAGACAGTAAGACCAAAGCAAACTGTGCCGCTCAGATTGCAGAATACAAGAGTGTTATAGAGAGCGAGGGTCTTCCTGTGTTTGTGGTTTGGGCAGATTGGGAATCGCCGGAACAGGTGAAGGGAGTTCTGCAAAAACTCTATCGCGAGAACAATTTGGAGGGTGCCGTTTTTATTGGTGAGGTACCTATTGCAATGGTTATGAAGGCTCAGTTCATGACCTCCGCCTACAAGATGGATGAAAGGCACTATCCGCTTGAGACAGTGGCTGTTCCGTCAGACAGGTTCTATGACGATTTTGATCTGACCTTTGAGAAAATTAAGGACTCTACAAAGGGACTGAAACATTTCTACAACCTCTCTCCAAAATCCAAACCTTACATTGAGTGTGACATTTACACCGCAAGAATTCCGGCTCAGGGAAGCAACGGTGACCCTTACTCTCAGATATCTTCATATCTGAAGAAGGCAGTTGCCGCTCACAAGGAGAATAACAAGTTGGACAAGTTTATCTCCTATACCGGACACGGTTCATACTCCAACTCAATCACTGCCTGGAGAGCAGAGCAACAGATTGTAAACGAGCAGTTTGGAACGGAGTTTAAGAACAACGGCAATGCTCGCTTCATACGTTACAGCATGGCGGACTATATGAAGCCGTATGTGATTAAGGAGCTCAGAAGAGAGGATGGAGATCTGATGGTTTTCCACGAGCACGGAGATTACTTCAGAATGTATCTTGCCGGCTATCCGGAAGAGAGAGAACCTAAAGAGTATCTTGGGAACGTAATGCGTACTTACGCCCGCAGAAATCTGAAGCGTGCGCAGGAGAACGCAGAGAGGTGGGGCCTGGATTCTACCTGGTATTCAGACTATAAGGATCCTAAGAAAGTTGCTGAGGATTCACTTTTGGATCTTAAGACCGGTATTATTCTGGAGGAGATTAATGAGATTGCTCCTAATGCCAGAATGGTCATTTTTGATGCCTGCTACAACGGTGATTTCCGTAATCCGGATTTCATTGCAGGTAAGTTCATTATGGCTCCTGGCAAGTGCGTTGTGGGCTTTGGAAACAGCGTTAACGTGCTGCAGGACAAGTCTGCTTTTGACCTTCTGGGACTTCTCAGAGACGGTGCAAGAGTTGGCCTCTGGTCTCAGCATATCAACATTTTGGAGAGCCACGTAATTGGAGATCCTACCTTCCACTTTGCTCCGTATGATGAGAGTGAAGATATCAATGATTTTCTGCTGAACAAAGATCTTGCTTTCTGGGCCGGCGTTCAGGAGGATGAGTTCCGTCTCTCACTTGAGGGAGCAGAGGTAAATCCTGATGTTCAGAACTTTGCAATGATGAAGCTTGTGGAGGGTGATTATCCGGGCATTTCAGACAAACTGCTTGAAATCTACAAGGAGTCACCTTACGCCGTTGTACGGTACAACGCTCTTTATTTGCTGCAAAAGTTGAATGATGCTAACTATCGCGAGGCTTTAAAACTTGCTGTAACAGATAGTTATGAGTATATCAGAAGAATAGCGGTAACAAGAATGGGAGCCATTGGTTCTGAGGAGTTTCTGCCTTATCTGATAGATGCTTACGTTAATGACGTGCATGCTACAAGAGTTGTTTTCAACTGCACCTCTTCACTTCTCTGCTTTGATGTTGAGAAGGCAAAGGCTGCAATTGAGGAGTACTTTAAGGATAAGACCTACTACAATGCGGCTAAGGATAAAGAGTTCCTGCTCAAGCTGGTAGAGGACAATCCTGGTGCTTCTTCAATCAGCGCTATTACCAACAAGGGAAAGAAATCCGGCACCAGAGTTTCTTACATTCAGTTCCTGCGCAACCGTCAGTATCACCAGAACCTTGAGCAGTGTATTAAGGTTATGGAAGATCCTACAGATGACGAGTTTGTAAGGACGCTTATGGCAGAGTCTCTGGCTTGGTGGAGACTCTCTTACAAGAAGGATGAGATTATTGCTTCCTGCAAAAAACTTCTTGCAGATAAGGATACTCCGGCGCAGATGCGTCCTGCTTTGGAGAGTGCATTAACAAGACTCACATCTAAAAAATAGGAGGGGGTTATGAAAAGAATATTTTTGATTGCAGTTTCTATATTTCTGACTGTAAGCCTGATGGCTCAGAATATAAAGATTGAGAAACCTACCTCCAAGAAGGGGAATACGTTTGCAATTGTAATAGACAATACAACGTTCTCCAAGACTCAGAGTCAGGTTTACGCCTACAGAGATGCGCTTCAAAAGGAGGGGCTCTCAACTTACATCCTTTCAGGAGATTGGGAGAATCCTATGCAGGTAAGGGAGGAGCTCAAGAAGCTCTACAAGAAGTCTAAGAACTTTGAGGGTATTGTGCTTATTGGTGACATTCCTGTTGCTATGGTGCGCAACGCACAGCACATGACTACCGCCTTTAAAATGGATGAGGATAAGTTCCCAATGAACGAGTCTTCTGTTGGTTCTGACCGTTTCTATGATGACTTGAACCTTGAGTTTGAGTTCATTGCAAGAGATACGGTAGATACGGATTTCTTCTACTACAACCTTAAGACGGATTGCGCTCAGCACCTCAATCCAACTTACTACTCCGGCAGAATCAAGTATCCTAAGATGCTTGGCGGAGATAAGTATGAGGCTATTGCGCGCTTCCTTGAGAAGGCTGTGGCGGCCAAGGAAAACCCTGAGGTTCTGGACAATATAGTAACCTTTGCGGGCCACGGATACAACAGTGACTGTCTTATTACCTGGATGGATGAGAGCATTACGGTTGAGGAGAATTTCCCGTTCCTTAAGAACAGCTCCAGAAACTTTAAGCAGCTCAACTTCCGTCATGAGGATTATATGAAGTACCGTCTCTTTGATGAGTTGCAGCGTCCGGAGGTGGATGCCATCTTCTTCAACGAGCACGGCTCCATAGACAAGCAGCACATTTCCGAGTTCCCGGCTAAGGAGACTCCGCAGGATTACGCAGAGAAGTACCGCTACGGATGGGGCTGGAACAAAGGTCCTTACAATATTCTGAACAATGAGGTTAAGAAGCGTAAAAAGGCGGGAATGGCAGATGCGGAGATTGCCGAGTACGTTAAAAAACTTAAGGATACTCTCAAGAGAGATTTCCACGTAACTGACAAGTTCTTTGATGCTTGGGACAAGGAGCAGAATATGACTGCAGAGGAGAGGAAAGAGGCTGCCTTAAAGGCTAAACAGGAGAAGAATGAGATTATCATTACTCTTGATGATCTTAAGCCTCTGGCAACTCAGCCTTACTTTGTAATGTTCAACGCCTGCTATAACGGTTCATTCCACCGTCCGGGAAGCATTGGTGCCTACTACATTTTTGGAAAGGGCAGAACCATTGCTATTCAGGGAAATACGGTGAACGTACTGCAGGACAGATGGACTTACGAGGATGTGGGAATCATCTCTCTTGGTGCAAGAGTTGGTGAGTACAACCGTTTGGTTGCTACGCTTGAAGGACACATTGTTGGTGACCCAACATTCCACTTCAAATCCAATGGCGAGACCTTCCGCGGAGAGATTGCTGCCAATGCAAACAACGTCTCTTACTGGAAGAGCAAACTGTTAGACAGGTATGCTCCGGTTCAGAGCGTTGCTCTCAGAAAACTGGTTGAGCTAAAGGCTATTACCCCGGCAGAACTTCTTCAGACTATGAAGGAGAGCAACTTTGGTACGGTAAGAATGGAGTGCCTCAAACTGTTAAGCCGCAGTGGTGATAACGATGCCTTTGTGGAGGCATTAACTATCGCCATAAAAGACAACTACGAAGTTGTAAGAAGAATGGCGGCTTCACTCATTGGAAGGAATGGAGACCCTCGCCTGAGCGATGCTCTTATTAGCGAGTATGTCAACTTCCCTGAGCAGAAGAGAGTTCACTATAACTCATCGGGAGACTTCTTCACCATGCAGGAGAAAGAACTTCTTGAGGCGGTGGAAAAAGCCAAGCCTTCAATGACTTATCTCAACAACGATGAAGTAGTTGCAGATGTGGTAAAGGAGATTAAGAAGAACACCAAGAGAAGAGAGGCAACGGTTAAGGAGATTATGGATAAGAATGAGAAACTTTCAGACAGAGTTTCAGCTATCCGTATGACCCGTAACAACAACATGCATGAGGCTATTCCACAGTTCCTGACTCTGCTTGCAGACAAGGAGAACCCTCTGGTAATCCGCCTCAATATGGCCGAGGCTCTTGGCTGGTATATCTACTCATACCGCAAGCAGGAGATTATTGACGGATTCAACAAAATCCTCAAGGAGCAGGCGCAAGAGCTTGACCCTAAGCTGAAAGCGGAGATGGTTCAAACCATCAACCGTCTGAAGTAACCAGATGGCGACTCGCCGCCCGCTTGCATGAACGCAAACAATTAGGGGTGACTGAAATCAATCAGCCACCCCTTTTTTGTTGTGAGTATAAATCAAGAATATAACGACTATATCCAGACTATCTGATTACCCAGGGCTTTTGCCAATCGTATGAGGCACGCTCAAACGGATAGGGCTCGTTGCTTACCAGACGGAACAGCTCTTTGTCTTCCAGGACCTTTCTTAAGTCATACTCCTTGCCGTCTATCTCTATTATTCTGTAGATAAGTCTGATGCCGTGGCTGTAGTCTGAATAGAAGTTGCCGTGACGGATAAAGAGCGGCTGCTGCGGATGACCATCCGGGTGATGCCAGCCGTAAATAGCCACGTGCCTTTTAAAATCGGTCTCTTTTTCAAGTCTTGTGGTCAAAACAACATCTTTCTTCTGACCGGAGATAAACTGCCCAAATTTGTACCCTTTTGCCCTCATCAGAGCACTAATTGCATTGTTGCTATCCTGAAAGCAGAGCGGTTTCATATTTCTGTCACCAACCGGGCGAAACGGAAAAATCTCAATTCTACCCTCAGACGCTTCTGCAATCTTATCTACAAGAAACGTTGTGGGAAGCGAGCAGTACAGCGAATCTGCAACCCTCTGAGCTGCAAGCGGCCCCATAGGCATTCTCACATAGTCTTTATTACTCCCGATAGATAAATAGTCCGGCAGAACCCAGAAAGAGACTTTGTGCTTTCTGCTCTTACCATCTTTATCTGACAGTGTGATTCTATATGTAATTTTCCTGAACCTCTTTAGAGCGGAAGGCACATTGCCGGAGAGAATCTCTTTGGCGGTCTCTTCTTCCATCTCCCAAAATCCCAAATCCTGAACCTTCTCAATGAAAGCACTTCCGTCTAATACCTCTGCAGTTGGCTGATGAACAGTGAAATACGGCACATCTAAATACCCGGCCTTCTTGTCAATCTCAGCCTTTTGTGCAAACGCTCCGCCCGCACAAAACACCACCGCCGCCGCAATAATAAACCACCTTTTCATAATAGAAATCTTTTGCCCAAAGGTAATAAAAAAGGAGCGGGTCTCAACGACAATGGTTGAGACCCGACTTTCTCCGTTTTAAAGTGCAGAGTATATCGACAAAGGGTATACGTGCACTGTTAATGTGATGCAAATGTAAGAACAATTTTCTTATATGCAAAGCTGCTTGATAGATCTGCTTGGGAGGTAGGCCATTATGAAACCGATGGCTGAGACGGAGAGCAGAGTGATTAAAACATCTGAGGCCTTAACGAGTACCGGATAGTGGTCAATAACAAAGTTGCCTGGGAGTGGAACCACGCCGAATGTGCCTTGAATCCAGCAGATTATAAGCCCAAGAATGATTCCGGGAACAGCACCCGCCATGCAGATTAACCAGCCGTGAAGAAGGAAACTTCTTCTTACTGTTGCCGGGGTGGCGCCCATTGCCTTGTATGTAGAAATATCTCTCTTCTTGTCAATTATGAGCATTGAAAGTGAGGCAAAGATGTTGACGGAGATTATGACTGTGACAAAAATCAGAATCATATAAACTGCAAATTTCTCCGCTCTCATCATCTTGTAAACCGTCTCGTTCTGGCGGAACCTGTCCTTTACAACATACTCTTCTCCAAGAATTTGCTGCAGTCTCTTTGTGAGTTTTTTCTCTTTAACGGTAAGGCTTCTTCCCTGAGGAGAAGCCGGTGAAAGAAAGGCCTCAATCTTGCTGCACTCCGCATCATCCAACTCCATAAGTTCCTTAGCAACACCCAGAGGAACAAACACAAGGTTGCTCTCTTCATTTTTAGGAAGCACAATGGTTGCGGATGGCAGAATAGTCTCACTCTGAAGAGATTCCATTGGCATAATCAAAGAGACATCTTCCGTTCTTGACGGCAGATAAATCTCCAGCGGAGTAGAAAATGAGGGCTTAAGCATAAGCGTTGCCGCCAGCATATCATCTACAACCGCACGGTTGAGTTCTCCAAACTGAAGGGTAAAATCTCCCTGGTCCGTATTGGATGTAACGCGCGTAATCTCCTGATATGAAACGGGTACGCCCTTCATTCTTGCAATGGATTGAATGCCGTCATACTGAACGTAAACGGTCTCCTCTGCAACAGGAAAAACGTATGCGGAATCTGAAAAAGAGGAGAGCTCCCTCATTGCCTCCACAACTTTGGAGTCTGCAAGATTTACAGTCTTACCCTTAGACGGGGTTATTATGTAATCTGGCGAATAGCTTGTATATGAAGACTCTACAAGTGAATCAAATCCGTTATAAACGGAGAGAATTACAATCAGCGCTAAACATCCAATACCTATAGCCACCGCACTTACAATGGATATTATGTTTATCACATTGCGGTTACTTTTGGAAAAAAGATAACGGCGGGCTATAAAAGATGGCAAATGCATAACGCCATATTATTCCTGGGAATCAGACTCTTCAGACTTGCGCACGGGATCTTTTTTAAGCACGTCATCTATATGCTGTGCATAATCCAGCGTAGTGTCTTCAAAGAAGGAGAGTTCCGGAACAATCCTCAGCTGCTTTGCCACAATGTGTCCCAAATCTCCGCGGATACTCTTGGATTTTTCCTCCAGAATCTCCATCACCCTCGCCCTCTTTTCAGAAGGGAAAGTGCTTATAAAGACCTTAGCGTAAGAGAGATCCGGGCTCATCCTAACCTCGCTTACAGTAACAAGCGCCCCCTCAAACATAGCCATCCCTTTGCCGCGAATAATCTCGGCAAGATGCCTCTGAACCTCTCTCTGCACTTTTTGAACTCTTTTGCTAACCTCTTCCATCTGTTATTCAAATTTGAGGATGTAATAATTCTTCTTGCCCTTCTGAACAAGCACATATTTTCCGTTTACAAGATGCTCCTCCGAAAGTGTTCCTGCAATATCCGTAAACTTCTCCTTATCTATGCTTAATCCGTTGGACTGTATCATCTTACGGCACTCACCCTTTGAAGGGAATACCTGGGTATCAACTGCCAGAAGATCCAAAATGTTTGCAGAGAGTTTATCCTTTGGAAGCGCAAACTGAGGCACTCCGTCAAAGACCGCAAGGAAAGTCTTCTCATCCAGTTTCTGAAGAGCCTCTCTTGTAGATTTTCCAAAGAGAATGTTGGAAGCGTCCAGAGCCTTCTCATACTCAGCCTCTCCGTGAACCATAACTGTAATCTCTTTTGCCAGAAGCTTTTGCAACTTTCTCTGACCTGGGTCTTCTCTATGCTCCGCGATAGCTTCTTCTATAACCTCTCTTGGCAGCATTGTGAATATCTTAATGTAACGCTCTGCGTCAATATCACTTACGTTAAGCCAGAACTGATAGAATGTGTATGGAGAGGTGTACTCTGCACTCAGCCATACATTACCCTTCTCTGTCTTTCCAAACTTTGTTCCGTCTGCCTTTGTGATGAGCGGGCAGGTAAGAGCAAAGGCCTCTTTGCCCAGAATACGGCGTATAAGTTCGCTTCCGGTTGTGATGTTTCCCCACTGGTCACTTCCGCCCAGCTGCAGCACGCAGCCCTTGTTCTTATAGAGCCAGAGGTAGTCATAACCCTGCAGAAGCTGGTAGCTGAACTCTGTAAAGGACATACCCTCACGGGAATCCGTAGCCAGACGCTTCTTAACGGAGTCTTTGGCCATCATATAGTTAACCGTAATGTGCTTTCCAATATCTCTGATGAAGTTGATGAAAGTGTAATCCTTCATCCAGTCATAGTTGTTCACCAGCTCCGCCTTGTTTGGAGCATCGCTCTCAAAATCCAGGAAACGGCCCAGCTGCGCCTTAATGCACTCCACGTTGTGACGCAGAGTCTCCTCGTCCAGCAGATTTCTCTCTGAGGATTTCATTGAGGGGTCTCCAATCATACCCGTAGCGCCGCCTACAAGGGCAAACGGCTTGTGTCCGCACTTCTGGAAGTGTTTAAGTATCATTACGCTTACCAGGTGTCCAATATGCAGGGAGTCTGCCGTAGGATCTATTCCTACGTATGCGGCCTGAGGGCCTTCCATCAATTTCTCTTCAGTTCCGGGCATAATGTCCTGGATCATTCCTCTCCATCTGAGTTCTTCTACAAAATTCTTCATCAAATGATATTTTTCTGTTAACGGGGCAAAAGTAGGAAAAATCGCTATCTTTGGAAATAGTTGTAATGAAAGAGCTTTAAGTATGGTATCTAAAAAATTTCTCTTTGCCCTTGCGGCATCTCTTCTTTTGATGGTTTCCGTTAACGGTTACAGCCAGGAAGATTCTTTGCGTTATCAGGCAGGCCCGCAGTTTGCCGCCTCCAATCCGGATTCTTTGGTTGTGGATGACATTCTGTGGATTAACCGCTATGTTCTGCCGGACCAAACCTGGGGCAGAATAACGAATATTGAGAGACTTAGGGTTTCACCGGCTCTTACCTCAGTGATTAAGAGCAAGTACCGTTTTTTCATAACTCAGCCAATAGACCATAACCATCCGGAACTTGGAACCTTTAAACAGAGAGTTGTTGTTGCCTTTAACAACTTTAAGGGGCCAAATGTTTTAATAACAGAGGGATACGGGGCGGCATCCGGTTCTAATCCAAGATATGGAGAAGAGATAGCATTCCTTTTGGGCGGAAACATTATTCAGGTAGAACACCGTTACTTTAACGAGAGCGTGCCGTTCATGCAGGATGATTCCACTATTACCTGGGAAACCCTGAATTGGGACTATATGACCTCCGAACAGGAGGCGGCAGACCTCCATAACATAAGAAGGGCAATGGGCCGTATTTTGAACGGAAAATGGATTGCTACGGGCATAAGCAAGGGAGGACAGAACTGTATGACATATACAATGTTCTACCCTAAGGATGTGGCAGTTTCCGTTCCGTACGTTGGTCCTGTTGCAAGAGCTGTGGAAGACGGACGTCACGAGCCGTTCCTAAGAGATTCCACCGGAACAAAAGAAGACCGTGAAATTCTCTTCAACTTCCAGATGGAGGTTCTCAAAAGAAGAGACGTAATGGAGAAGATGCTGGCGGAATGGTCAGAAAAGAACAAGGTTACTTACAATATCTCCATTCCGGAAGTGCTGGATTTCTGCGTATTGGAGTTCCCGTTCGCCTTCTGGCAGTGGGGCAGAAAGACAGCAACCGTTCCAAAGACAGACAGTTCAGATGAAGATATCTTCAAATTCTTTGTTATGGCTGTAGGGCCTGATTATTTCCAGAGCTGGGATGACAGTTCTCCGTTCTTTGTTCAGGCAGCCAAGGAGTTGGGATACTACGGCTATGATACCAAGCCGTTCAAAAAGTATATGAAGATTAAATCTTCAAAGGGCTACCTCAGAAAGATCTTCCTTCCTGGCGGACGCAAGTTCAAGTTTGACAAGAGTTTGTACAACAACATCACAAACTTCATTGCTACAACGGATTCCAAGATTATGTTCATTTACGGAGAGTGGGATCCATGGTCTTCCGTAAGGCCAAACAACCCGGGCCATGACAACATAAAATTCTTCATTGCTCCGGGCGGAAGCCACCGTGCAAGAATCTCCAATCTCCCACCTGAAATGAGAGACGAGGCCATAAAGACCCTTAAGGAGTGGCTGGAAATCAAATAGCTGTTATTGTTTGTACTCTTGCAAAAGCGTTCGGTTTTAACTACATTTGTTTCTGCTAAATCCATTGATGTGAGAATCATCACTTCAAATATTGGTCTGATTGATACCCCTTCTTTCACCATGGGGGGGGGTAATGGTTTAGTTATTAATCAATTATTTACTGTTATCCGCGTGGCCATTATGGCTTATGCGTGCATAGCTGTGCCGTATCGTGAACTATATTATTAACTAAATAAAAACGTCTTTTGGTTATTTAAAGCTATGAAAAAACTAAAAAATGAAAATGAAAACCTTGCGCAATATTTAGCGCCTGAGGTATCCGTCTTGGAGATTAAGACGGAGTCTATTATTTGTACAAGCAAACCGGATGATATCCCTGGTGATTTAGGTGGCGGTTTCTGGTTGTAATGTTTAACTGTTAAGAATTGAAAAGATTATGAAGAAATATTTTATTCTTGCAGCCATCGCCATCATTGCAATGGCTTGCAGTAAAGAGGATGTAAAGAAGGATAATAGCAAGATGGTAAAAGTAAATCTTTCCGTCTCTATTAATCCAACTCTTACAAAGTGTAACTTCACTCTTAAGGATGCCGCAAACCCTATTAGCGGAATGACAGTAACTTGGGAAGAGGGTGATAAACTTACTCTATTCGTTTTCCAGGGAGATAATGCATCTTGGACAAGCAAATATATTTATAAAACAGTAGAGTTGCCTGCGGCAGCGGAAGGACTGACTACTTACGATGTATCTCCACTCTTTGGAGCTTTGGATTTCAGCGGTTTTGATCCTAGTAAGAATCTCAAGTATTGTGTAGCTCTTGGTAAAGGATCTTGGAATGAGTATTGGCATCAATTCACCATATATAATGGTCTCCCTTATATTAATTACAGTTCATCAATGATCAATCAGATTAACAATATGGGAATGATTGCAGAAACTGATGTTAAAGAGATACCATTCCCTGGAGGTAGCACGCTGGATTTAGAAGGAAGCCTTCACTGGGTTACTTCCGTACTGGCCGTGCAGTTCGAGATTGATCCCGCCGCTGACATAACTTATCCGTCCAGTTCTTATCTCAGAATGGTTTTGGATGGTTCAAAATATGTTGACTGCTACACCCCAATAACAAAAACCTCAGACTTTAGTTTGACCTTCTTCTGTCCAATTTACTTTGATTCGGAAGCAAAACTCAGCGATGCTGTAGATGCGAATGGGTACAGGTACTTTACCATCCCTGCAGACAATATGACTGTAAATCCAGAACAAAAACTCGGTGGTTCCACTTTACACTTTTCTAAGAAATTGGGAAGTGAGGAAACTAATTATACAACAACCGGTAGCATTAGTGCCAGCGCTGTCATCCAGGGAGGAAAAGTTTACTGTATGAAGATTCATGTAACAGACTCAGATTCAGACGGAAATCCTGAATTCACAAAAGTGGTAGTTCCATAACGTTTGCTTTTACAGATAACAGAGATTGGGTCTCATCCTTTTAGGGTAAGACCCGCTCTTTTTTTTAGGCAATTGTTGTTTACTGAAATGCAGCCGGAGCAAAATGTCTTTTCCCTTGATTCTTAGCTCCGTAACCCCGCATTTGGATAAAATTTACTCTGTGGCATAAACACCTGAGAGTCAAATGTATCCAAATGCAACCGTTGTGTGAATTTGTTGTTTACATTCGCGGAAAATTTTGTGGGTGATGACCAAGGGGGCTAAAGAAAGAAAGATTCAGTTACCTGAACCTCTCTCCAACCGGGGATACCCCAGCCCATTTGATTGGTTTACCAATTCACTGCAAAGATAAGAACTCTTTTGGGTTCTGCAAATGTTTTCTGTCTTTAAACGAGCAAACGCGTTAGCGGGGGAAGAGGGCGTAGATGGCGGAGCCGCTGCCGGTCATGGAGACGTAGGATGCGCCAACCTCTTTGAGTGAATCTTTAACTTTCTGCAGTTGAGGGAACTCCTTGAATACAGGAGCTTCAAAGTCATTTACCATTGCACCGTCCCATTCTGTAACGGGCCTTGTAATAAGCTCCGTAACAGGGGTGTACGGCAGTGTCTTATCCCTCTTTGGAACAATGGAGTAGGCGTGGCCGGTGGAGACAAAACAGTCACTTGAGAAGACTATCTCCACACGGTAATTCTTTACAAGATTTTCAACCGCACTTACAACGCTCTTTCCAAAGCGCTCATCCAAAGGCGTTAACACCTCTCCTCTTCCTGTAACCAGCATTGGTTTGTTCTCCACAAAGAAAGGGCAGTCGCTGCCCAGCTGAGCGGCAAACTCCAACATTTTTTCTTTGGAGATATTGAGATTGCAGAGCGCATCTATTGCCTTAAGAGTGCAGACTCCGTCACTGCTTCCGCCGCCAAGTCCCGCACCAACGGGGAGGTGTTTTTCCAGTGAGATTGTCATTGGCGGAAGGGTGTAAACTGCAGCTAAAAGTTTATATGCTTTAACGCAGATATTGTCCTCCGGATTACCCGGATATTCCAGTCCGCTCTCTAACATCTCAACACCGCCATTTTTCTCTTTTCCAAGGGAAACCGTAAGTCTGTCGGGAGTAAGAGAACTATTATTGGGGCCAACCGGAAAGAAGATGCTCTCCAGGTCATGAAAGCCGTCTGCCCTCTTTTGAAATACATAGAGGCCTATATTGATTTTTGCGGTTGGATATAGGGTAATCTGATTCATTTTTACTTTTCAAGTTGACGGTCCTGGTGCTCAACCATTCTGAAGATTCTGTGCTGAATTCTGCGGTTCTCCTTCTTCACTTCCTCTATCTTGTTGGTGTAATCCTCAGCCAGTTCATTCCACTTGTCTACAAACTTCCAGTATGCTCCGTCCGGATAGTTTTTGCGCTTGTCTTTGGCGTCTGTAAAGTGCTTCTCCTCAGCTTCTTTCCAACTTTCAAACCTTGCCCAGTTTGGCCCCTCTTTTCCTATGCCCAACCTAAGCGGAACAAAGAAATTTGAACAAGGATGACCCGGTGCAACCCAGGCAATACAGCCGCTCTCCTTGTTCATCCAACTCCTTAGCTGGAAGATAGTTGTGAGAATAGTGGAGTTGTTGCAGACTCTTCCTGGATGCTCAGTTTTGCCGGGAGTTAAACTATCGTGAAGAGAAAGCATGTTTATAAAGTCCTGAACATCAAGCTTGCGCGCCGGTGTAAACATTGGCTCCACGCCGTAAGGGTTGTAATCGTAAGTGCCGTCCGTAAGGTAATCTATAACCAGCTTGTGACGGATTGTGTTGCCCTCCTTTGAGATGAGAGTTGGGTCACTGTAGGCCAGACGAAAGTTGAACTCCTGACGCGAATGAGGATCAAACCAGCCTCTCTCAACAGCGTAGTCCTCAATATCTTTGGAGCCCATAAAGTTTGTTGTATCAGAGAGATCCACGGTTGTAATGGTGTAATAGTTAGGGATGGCCATCACCTTGTCATCCGGAACTCTCATAGCAACCCAGTGGCGTCCTCTCACAACTGCAACAATCCAACCCTCGTTAGGATCTGCAACAGAGTAAGTTCTGCCGCTGCCCGTGTAGCCGTATTGCTCAACGCACTCGCCAATAATCTTCACTGCCTCTCTGGCGCTTGAAGCATACTTGGCAACGTTCATTCTCACCTCATACAAAACGCCGCCGTCCGTGTAATCTTTTCTGTCCTCTCTGGAGTTGCAACCGTCTGATGCAATGCACACTCCGTGCTCGTTAATTGCGGCGTCTGCCACACTCATTCCGGGGAATTCGAACCAGATATACTTGGCATTCAGAGCGCCTGCCTTGACTTTGGAAGCCGGAGCTTTTAACGCTCCTTCTCCTGCTTTTTCTACTCCCGATGGTACAACGTAAATATTGAGCATCTGTTCTCCGGAATCATCTTCATTGTGACCGAATATCACACTGCCATCTTTTGTGGTGTTCTTGCCGGCAATAATTGCAAAGCAATTAAACCCCTCGCCGTCAGTATTTTGTATAACAGCGTCCGTGCTGTCAGAAAGAGTTGTACGCTGTGAATTTTTGCTCTGTGAATTTGCGCTAAAAGGGAATGCAAACAATAAGAGCGTTAAACTCAGAACTATTCCAAAAGATTTTTTCATACTATATGTTTGTTCTTTGTTAACTGTTTATCCCACCATCCAAACCAACACGTGGTTTTCAAAGACTTCATACTGCATTGTGAACTCTTCCTCCTCATTCTGCTCCTCTCCGTCCTCATCTACAATATGCTCACTCTTAGGGTATTTGAACACTACGTCTATCTCTCCCTCTTCCCTAACGTTGAAGTGTTCAACCTCCATATCCTCAGAGAAATCTACGTTGTGTCTTCCCATACGTTTGTAAAGCGCCTCCTTTGCACACCAGTAGATTGCAAGCTGAGTGTTTCTCTCTTCCATCTTCTCCGGGTCATCATCCTTCTCAATCAGATCATCTCTCTCCTCATCATTGAGCGCTCTCTTTTCCACAGCGGTAAAGTCTCTCTTTACACTCTCAACATCTATTCCAACATCTTCTGTCGGGTGGATAATTACCGCTGCAAACTTATCAGTATGAGTAATGCTTATGTGAGTGCTGTCATTCTCAATATAAGGGCTGCCGTTCTCATGGTGACCAATATGCACAGGCTCCTCAAAGAGGCTCTGTACCAGCGCAATAACGGCCAGCTTCTCTCTCCTGTGCTGCTCGCTTTTGTAAAGAGAAATCTCCTCCAGTTCCTCTTCTCTGTCCTCTTCATCTTTGCTTATAATCTCCAGAAGTTCCTTCTCACTCTCTGAGATGTCCCAAACGGCAATCACCGCTCCGTTCTTCAATTCCTTTTTAAGATATATTCCCATTTTTCAAATTATAGTCTAGTTTTGCTGTGTATCACTCTCATCCGTAATCTCTCCCACAATCTCCTCCAGTATATCTTCCATTGTCACAATTCCGTCCATTCCGCCATACTCATCTATCACAATAGCTAAATGCAACCTCCTCTTTCTCAGCTCTTCCAGCAGATCGTTGATTTTCATTGAGCCCGGCACAAAGTAGGCCTGACGGATATGTTTTCTCCAATCAAATTTTCCGCTGCGGCTCATAATGTAAGGCAGCATATCCTTTATGTAGAGGAAGCCGCGTATATCATCAAGATTGTCTTTGTAAACCGGAAGGCGTGAGTAGCCGCACTCGGTAGCAATGGATATAACCTCCTCGTTTGTCATCTCCATATTCAGCGTCTCCACCTCAATTCTAGGCTTCATAATCTGAGAGACGCTTTTCTTTGGAAGAGAGAGAATTTTGTTCAGCAGGCTCTTCTGCTTAACATCCTCTGCCATAGTCATTTCTACGGCGCCGCTCAGCATCTTGTAAGCCTTTTCCTCCTCCTCTTCAGTAAGGGCTTTGGTGCGGCGTCTTCCCTCAATAACCTTGTCTGTAAGTTTGTCCAAAGGAACGGTTACAATCTTCAAAAGAGAGAGCATACCGCTGGTAAACTTTGCAAACTTCACCGGAGATCTTGTTCCAATGAGTTTAGGCATAGCCTCTCCAAAGAGCACCAGAACAAAGGTTACCACAACCGTGCAGATAATGAACTCCAAGACAGGATAACCGGTAAAGTCAAAAAGGCGTGTAAGCAGCAGTGAGGTAAGCAGAACTATCAGGATATTAACAAGATTATTAGCCTGAAGTATTATGCTCAGCAGTCTGTTTGGCCGCTCCAAAAGGTTCATTACCAGGTGGCTGGAGGTGTCAGTACCCTCCTTCAGTTTCTGCTTCTCCTTAGGGGAGAGAGAAAAATAGGCGGCCTCGCTTCCGCTCATAAGAGCAGAGCAGAAGAGCAGCAATACAATACAAATGCCTATGAAAATGTTTCCCCACAGATTACCCGAAAGGGGAGGCACGTCTTCCGTTGCGGAACTAAGAACTAATATTAACAAATTGGGAGGTTCCAATTATCTAAAGTGTTGGTTATCGGCTACAAATATATAAAAAACGTAAAAATAAAGAAAGACGGTCCGTTGTTTTTGCCGGACCGCCTTTGCTTAACGTTTTAAAACTCAGAGCTATGCATTGCACTGATTACATCATGCCGCCCATTCCGCCACCCATTGGTGGAACCGGAGCAGGATTCTCCTCCTTCTTGTCTGCAATCACGCACTCGGTTGTCAGGAACATACCTGCAACGGAAGCGGCATTCTGCAGAGCAACTCTTGCAACCTTGGTAGGGTCAATGACTCCGCCTGCAAGGAGGTTCTCAAATTTGTTATCGCGAGCATTGTAACCAAAGTCACCCTTGCCCTCTTTAACCTTCTGAATAATAACGCTTCCCTCTTCTCCTGCGTTCTCGCAAATCATTCTCAGAGGCTCCTCCAGAGCTCTAACTATGATGTTGATACCGGTCTGCTCGTCATCATTGCTACCTTTAAGGCTCTTAAGTGTCTCAATTGCACGGATGTAAGCAACTCCGCCACCTGCAATGATACCCTCTTCAACGGCTGCTCTTGTTGCGTTGAGTGCATCCTCAACTCTGTCTTTCTTCTCCTTAAGTTCAACCTCGCTGGCTGCACCTACATAGAGAACTGCAACACCGCCTGCCAATTTTGCAAGTCTCTCTTTGAGTTTCTCTCTATCATAGTCAGAAGTTGTGCTCTCTATCTGCTTCTTAATCTGAGCAACTCTGTCTGCAATAGCCTCTTTATCACCCGCTCCGTTAACAATGGTAGTGTTCTCCTTGTCAATGGTAATCTTCTCAGCCTTACCAAGCATATCTGGAGTAGTGTTCTCCAAAGTGAAGCCTCTCTCCTCTGATACTACAATTGCACCGGTAAGTGTTGCAATATCCTGAAGCATCTCTTTTCTTCTGTCACCAAAGCCAGGAGCCTTAACAGCAGCAACTTTGAGCGTACCTCTCAATCTGTTAACAACCAGTGTTGTAAGGGCTTCGCCATCTACATCCTCCGCGATAATTAACAGTGCTTTACCCTCTCTTGCCAGCGGCTCCAGAATAGGAAGAAGGTCTTTCATTGTAGAGATCTTCTTGTCTGTAATCAGGATAGCAGGCTGATCCAAAACAGCCTCCATCTTCTCTGCGTTGGTCATAAAGTAAGGTGAGATGTAACCACGGTCAAACTGCATACCCTCAACAACTTTCACCTCTGTTGTGGTACCCTTTGCCTCCTCAACTGTGATAACACCCTCTTTCTTTACCTTGCTCATTGCATCTGCAATCAACTTACCAATAACTGCATCATTGTTTGCAGAGATGGTTCCAACCTGCTCAATCTTAGAGTAGTCTGTACCAACGCTCTGGCTCTGAGTCTTAAGGTTCTCAACAACGGCCTCAACAGCCTTGTCAATACCTCTCTTAAGATCCATAGGGTTAGCGCCTGCGGTAACGTTCTTCAGACCAACGTTTATAATTGCCTGAGCCAGAACGGTTGCGGTAGTTGTACCGTCACCGGCCTGATCATTGGTTTTGGAAGCAACCTCCTTAACCAGCTGTGCGCCCATGTTCTTGAACTGATCATCCAGTTCAATCTCTTTTGCTACGGTTACTCCGTCCTTTGTAATCTGAGGAGCACCAAACTTCTTATCTATAACCACGTTACGGCCTTTAGGACCCAGGGTTACCTTAACTGCGTTAGCAAGTTCGTCTGCACCCTCTTTCATCAGAGAGCGTGCATCCATATTGAATTTAATCTCTTTTGCCATATCTAATTTCTCCTATTTTTCTGATTCTGCAATTTTCTCAATGCTTCTGATTGACAGATATTTGCACTTAAAATTTGCTTAGCTTATGATTGCTTTCAATGTTGTCTTTTAACCGATTACTGCAAGGACATCACTCTGACGCATAATCATATAGACCTTTCCGTCCGGGGAGTTAACCTCTGTACCAGCGTATTTACCGTAGAGAACAACGTCTCCAACTTTGAGCTCCATAGGCTCATCCTTTTTGCCGGGGCCGGCTGCAATAACCTTACCCTCTTGAGGTTTTTCCTTTGCGTTATCCGGAATAATGATTCCGCTTGCTGTTTTCTTCTCGGCCTCTTTAGGCTCAATAAGAACTCTGTCTGCTAATGGTTTTATTGTCATAATGCTATTTTTTAATTGTTATTTAATCATTCTAAGCCCCGTTTTTGTGGGCACAGCAGAGTAGGGCAAAGGGTGTGCCAGCCCGCCCAACTGCCATTTTGGCGGTTATGGGGCACTTTTGCCACAACTTTGCATGCTTTTGCCAAATCTGTTGGGCACTCTGACTCTTCAGAAACCCTTCGCTTCGCTAAAGCGTCGCTACGTCCTGCCCGGACAAGCCGGGCCCCATTCATGAGGCCATGGGCGGCCACAGGTTTCTTTGAAGAATTCAGAGTGCCCAATGGTTTGAGAGAAGTGTGCAAGGTGGTGCTGAGAATGGGACACCTTGCACGTTTTGCAGGAGAGGGGAGTTTGGTGGAATGGAGTTTTGTATCTTTGTGGGGGAATAAATGAGGCAAGCTATGGACATTGAGCAGTTAAAGATAGATGTGGATTTTATGATGCAGGCGCTGAAGGAGGCGCAGGCTGCGGCAGATGAGGGTGAGGTGCCCGTAGGATGCGTTATTGTGGCTGAGGAGAGCGGCCCGGCAAGGGAAAAAGCAAAGAATAGTGCATGTACAGTGGGGAAAGGAACCGGACGTGGAAGTGAGCGTACTGCTGAGGTGGAGGTAAAGCGGACTGCTGGAGTTGGAGCGGGTGCCGGAAGGGTGATTGCAAGGGGGCATAACCTCATTCAGATGCTGAAGGATCCGACTGCTCACGCGGAGATGCAGGCAATAACGGCGGCCTCTGCTCATCTGGGTGGTAAGTATCTGGACAGATGTACCTTATATGTGACTGTGGAACCGTGCCCTATGTGTGCGGCGGCTCTCTGCTGGGCACAGATTGGGAGGGTGGTTTACGGTTGCAAAGATCCTAAGCGCGGCGCTTCAAAGTTTACTCCCTCTTTATATCATCCTAAGACTGAAGTTGTTGGAGGGGTGCTGGAAAAAGAGTGCCAGGAGATAATGACATCCTTTTTCAAAACCAAACGGTAACTTATTCATAATAAAGCATCATAGGGCTTTGTTAAGGTCTGCCCTTTAATGGATTATAAAGTTTTGGCAACATCAGCAGTTTAGGCAGCTGCAATGATTGCAGAGCGTTTTCCTTGTGGCGTCACACGGTAGAGTGTTTTGGGTATATTCATTTTTTGCTTATTTTTGCCGACCCATTGAGATATGGTGTAATGGTAGCACAACAGATTTTGGTTCTGTTTGTCCAGGTTCGAATCCTGGTATCTCAACTATGAAAACCCTGCCTCTTATAATTGTGTGTCTGGCACTTTTTGCAGGATGCAAGCGGGGTGCAGATAACAATGCAACTCCCTATCAGACAAATATTTTCCCAAGTGTAAAGGTTCCGGAATCTATTAAGAGCAGCAGAACGCTCTCTGCGGAGTATACTGCAAAGCATTACTGGGATGAGTTCCTTAGCAGAGACCGTCTTTTGAAACTGAAACCTACAAGAGATACCGCAGAAATTTTGGGAGTAAGCCGCGCAATCTTTACGGAATCCTTTAAGAACTATGTGGCACTTCTGGAGAATGTAAATGACTCTGTTGCCGTTAGTTCTATGACAGACCTTGTTAATCGGGCGGTGGCAATGGCGGAGAAGGGGATGCCTAATTTCTTTGGTACCATAATGGAAGAGAGTGAAAAGTTGTTGTTCAATTCCGCATCGCCGATGATGAATGATGAGCTCTATCTTCCTGTGCTGCAGGGGATTCAAAAGTGCAAGGTGATTCCTCAGCACGTTAAGGCATCTTACGGTTATCAACTCTCTATCTGCAACCTTAACCGTGTGGGAACGGTGGCCTCTGATTTTAAGTTCTCTACGGGTTACGGCATAAAGAATATGTACTCCATAAATGCAGATTATCTTCTGATTTTCTTCTTCTCTCCGGACTGCGGAAACTGTCGTCAGACGCTTGAGATGATGAAGAAATCTGATATGATTATGAACCTTGTGGGGGCGGGAAAGATGAAGGTTCTGGCAATGGCTCCGGAGGCGGAGAGTCAGATGTGGAGGGAGAAGAGGAGCGAGTTTCCAACGGACTGGATTTACGCGTGTGATGCAGACGGAACCTTCTCTAACGGAGATGTTTACGTGCTGCGTGCAATCCCGGGAATCTATATCCTTGATTCACAGAAAAAGATAATTGTAAAAGACGGTTCCATCCAGCACGTTCTCCGAGTTTTAAGTGACATCGGAAAAGATCTCTAAATTGAAACCCTTCGAATTCGAGGGGGGTAAAAGACGGAAGCCGGAAGGAAGCAGATGCCTTAGATATCCTATTTCAACAGGTGCCGGTTGTTATTACCTTCCAATATCATCATTTGCTGGATGGCAATCTTGTTCAATTTGATTAGCCGTTCGCTTTGCTGCATCCCATCATTGATGAGTACTGAATTGATATTCTCCATATTGGACAGGCATATAAGCTCATTGATGGAAGCATAGTCGCGAATATTGCCCTTCAATTCGGGATTTGCCTCCCGCCACTGTTTGGCCGTAACCCCAAACATAGCAACATTCAGCACATCTGCTTCTTCTGCATAGATCATATTGGCCTGGAGCGGAGTAACCTCTTTGGGAATCAGATTATGTTTAATAGCATCAGTATGGATTCGGTAGTTAATCTTTGATAGTTCCCGTTTTGCGGACCAGCCCAGCATTTTCTGCTCTTCCTTCTTCAGCCGCTGGAATTCTTTCACAAGGTAGAGTTCAAACTCCACGGACACCCAGTTGGCGAACTTGAAGGCGATGTCGGTTATCGCATAAGTCCCACCTCCTTTACCACTCTTTGTTAGGATTCCAATAGCAGCAGTCATATCTACCCATCTGGAAGGGCTCATTGTGAATGAATTGCTTCCGGCCTCTACCAAAAGGGGGTCGAATTCGACCCCTTTAAAGCCAGGGTTATATAGCCTCTCCCACAAACCGAGATACTCCAGCGTGTTTTTTTGCCTCATCCAGTTTTTTACAACATCTTTTGGTTCCACTGGATTCTTTTGCCGAGCGATATCGGTGATGCAGATATAATCAATTCCATCCTTCTTCATTGTCCGGATGAGTACATCCTTGACCGTTATTTCAGTGTTTTTACCCACCATATCTTTCGTATTTTTTGTGTCTGTACAAATTTAGATGAAACGATGAGCAAAAGCAAATCTTTGCAAACCTTGCAAGGATTTGGAAATGTGGGAAGTTTTTTACATTCCAAGCCGAAAGGTCAGCAAGGTAAAACAGGATGTCATTTAGGTCGATTTTTCTGTAGTCTGCGCACATTTTTAGTCGGACTTTTTGTATAATAGTAACACTTTTTAGTCGGACTTTAACCAACATCCCTCTTTATGGCGCAGCTATTCCTGTTTAGTGAAAATGATTGCCTATGCTAAGGGAGATGGCTCTAAGAACAGCAAAAGCGGCCACATCAATAGATTGTGGCCGCTTTGCGTTTATAGAAATGTCTTTATTTCAAGGCTCTTACAAGGCCGTATCTACTTCTGTGGAACTTTGTGCAAGTTGCAGGCGCTCATCCAGCGAAGCGTTCTTTACGCTCACAAAGGTGCCGTTGGCTTTGTTCTCAGCATTGATGGTTTTGGAACCACGGTAAGTGACACCGTCTGCATCAATCACCGTGAAGGTGAGGGCTTCGGCATTGGTTTCATCTGTGTTTCTAAGGGCTGCAAAGAAAGGGTCTGCTGATGCAGTAGCCAAGGTCACAGAAATTGGGCCCTCTACCACAGTTGAACCATCCACGTTCTGACTCTGTACCAGATGACCATTCGCTGCCGAGATGGTCACGGATTTAGTTGTAATGGCGGTCTTGGTTACACCATCATCATAGCGGAAGTTGAGCCTGTATATACTCTGCTTGTTAGTAAAGTGGCCTTCTTCTGTAGTAATACTGCTACCGTCAACAGCCGTTACCAGCACATTAGTAGCTGCCGTGTAGTGATACTTCTTCTCGATAGAGTTTTCAGTATCATCAGAAAGCAGCAATTTACCCACTTGTCCGGTGTAATCCCATTCCTCACGCGGAGTTAGCAGTGTAAGGGTAGTTGTTCCAGGCGTTATGCCGGAAGTGGTAACGGTGCCGCTGAGCGTTGCTATGTGGGCATCCGTTCCATCCGGGGTTGCAGTGAGTGTGCCAATGCAGTTTGTGCCAAGGTACACTTTTACAGGTTCATTTGCCTTCCAGATAGATTGAAGCACGGTAGTGGAGGCTTCTTCGCCCTCTACGGCAAGGCCCTTAGTCTTAGGCCCGTCATTTTTTACGGCACTAATAGTAACGTTATAGGTAACTTTTTCCTGGTCATCTGCCACATCCGGAACTCCATTGATGAAATCATCCTCCATCTTCTGGCAACTTGTCCAGGCCATTGCGCCCAAAAGGGCAGCTATCAGTAATATATTCTTTTTCATAATATTATTCAGTTACAAGATAATATGCTTTTCCTGCAGGAATACTGCTGCCGGTAAACTTGTAAAAACCAAGGACACTACCGGAAATGTTCAGTACGTATGGTGTTTTGCCATCCACCTTGCCTGCGGTTACTGCTACATCTGTATCAGATCCTCGTAGGATGTTGCCCTCATGTGGTTCAACGGAGGTGGAATTCAGGTTGCGGAGATCTATGCTGGATTCTGAGGCAACAATAACAACGGCTGTTCCGTGCGGAATTACGCTACCGTCCTCCCCAATCTGGTGGAAGACCACATTGCCGCCATCCAGACTCATTGTGTAAGCCTTTGCGTTTTCTATAATCTGGAAATCCTTAATTCCATTGAAGAAGGTGCCTACGTACTTGGACTCACCAAAGACGGTGGCTGCAGTAAGCGTAAGGTCAGTTACTTCTAAGTAGTACTTACTGTTGAAGAGGATGCCGTTGGAGTAGGCTTTCAACATGCCATAGTCCTCAACAAGAGTGCCCATATCGCCCGGATCGGAAGTGTAGGTGCGGGCCTTCTTACCCTGGACATTCAGGTTTGTTGCAGCGGCTACATCGTTATAGTAGCAGTTGTTGATGGTTGCTCCCCCATTGCCTACGAACATTTGAAGCGCGTTGTAGTTAGTGATATTGACGGCAGAAGGAGCAAACAGACAGTCGTTCAGTACGGCAGTGCCGTTTCTCCATCCAACCATTCCACCACCTTCATAGCCGGCAGCGTTGCTATATGTAATGCTGCCGGTGAATGCGCAGCCGTTGAGGGTCAATGTAGAACCATTTTCAACACGTCCAACAAACGCGCCGCCATCTACCCAATTGTTACGGCTTGAGGTTAGTGCTACTTCGCTCCAGCAGTTTGTAATAGTACTGTTCTGTGCATAGCCGGCAATACTTGCAAAGCGCTTACCGGCAGTTGTCTCATTGCCGGTGATGTGCAGGTTCTTGACGGTGGCATTATTAATCCACCCAAACGGGGCAGATGTTTCCTCACCGGAAGTAACATTTATATTGAGGTTCAATGTGTTGCCTTGTCCGTCGAAGGTGCCCGAGAAGGCTTTATCCTTACTTGATCTTGTGGTTGCGCCATTGACGTTGGCCGTCATCTTCACGGTCTGGCCGCTAAAGGTCGTGCCGCTGGTGACTTCACTGCAGAAGAGATCCCAGTCTGCAACCGAGCGGATAAGGTATGCACCTGATCCATCAGTTGGTAGGGAGAGGGCTACTTTCACGCTTACATTGCCTGCCGGCACGGTGAACGTGCGGGTATTACCCTCGCCCGTGGTTGATACCGGATTGCTGCCGCTTGTCACCGTGATGCCCTTGAGCGTATAACTGTTATTAAGCGTAACAGTTAAAGTTACAACATCACCTGCTATCGTCTTAACGGGCAGGTTGGCGGTAAAGAGTGGTTGGCCGCCTCGGGTAACAGAGGCAGATACTGTGGCGCCGGTAGTTGGTACCATATCTAAAGTTACATCATACCTGGTTTGAAATACGTATGGGTCAGCCTCCGTGCCGGAACCTGTAGAAGTCAAACCGGCCAGGGCTTCTGTGTTGAGATAGAATATCGGGCGGACACCGTTGCTGTTGCTAACGTTGCTGTAGCGGGCAGCTACGGTCTCGTCCGAGGAGCGAACTACGCGGACTTCATTAGTACCGCGTATCTCACGCAGCCAAAATGCCCCGCAGAGGCTTGACTTGTTATAGATGTAATATGCCTTGGTATAGGGCGAGCCGTTAGGCAGCTCCTCGCCTCGGGTAGGGATAATGAAGCGGTCTGTGCCGTCTCCGTTGCTGCCGGACAGGTTAACCGTCTTTACCAGGCTGCGCTCGGTTGCCGTCAGTCCCAAATCATCCTCAAAGGTGCCTCCTCCATTGGCATCCAGCCACTTGTAGATGTTACTTTGTGTGTAGACTTGGTTGGGACCGAACGTCATATTCTTCAGCACATACTTGCTGAGCATCATAAAACCGTTACTGTTGCTTTTGACAATAAGCCAGTCCATGTACTCGCCGCTGTAAGCGCCCAGGCGGATGTATTTACCTACCGGTGTATAGGTGTAGGGGCTTGTGCTGATAAAGCCCGCCGTGCCGTTGACGGTTACCGTGCCGCAATTGGCACCGGCGCCCTTGCCGATGCTGTGGCTGGCGCCTGAACCCTTGGTGGCTGTTACTATAGCCATTCCGCTGATGGTGATTGTACCGCAAGTAGCAGCCTGTGCAGATCCGATACCGGCAGCATTACTACCACCTGTGGCAGTGACCGTACCGCCAGAAATCACTATATTGCCGCATGAGGACAAGTTTTTATTACCGTTCTGATAACCAGTACCCGTGCCGATACCGGCACCAACACCGGAACTGCTGGCAGTAACCACACCGCCGGTGATAGTGATATTGCCGGCAGAAGTCCAGGCGCCTGCACCTATGCCGGCACCATTACCGCCTGTTGCAGTGATATGTCCACCCTTAATCACGATGTTGCCACAAGATCTATAACTGCTGTTGGCACTGGAACTGCCTCCACCTATGCCGGCTGCGTTGCTGCCGCCATAGGCTAGAAGTGTGCCGGTACCTGCTGTGCCGCCCTGAATGGTAAGTGTGCTGCCGCTTGGCACGTAGATGCCGGCGTTATTCGAACTAAACCCTTTCACCTTGTTCGTTGTTCCATCCTTCAATATGAGGGTAGCGTTGCCTGCGCAATATATGCCAGGAATGGCGCCGTTGGATTTATTCAGCGTGACATTGATATCTACACCGTCAAGAGTCACGGTAGCTCCGGCTTTAATAACAATTCGTGCATAAACACTAAGTGTACCCGTCAACACATCACCATTAGATATATCATATTGCGTATCGGCTTTACAATTCGCTAGATTGGTGGTTTTGGCCCATGCCATTTGTGATACAGTAGAGAGCAATAGGGCAAGGAATAGAATTTTGATTCTGTTTGTGATTTTCATGTCTGTGCCCTCCTTAAAAAAATAAAAAACTCGGCACATCCTCATCCTGACCACCAAATTTGTAGTCGCTCGTTGTCAGGAGGTTGGATTCGGTTTTTAACTCCAGGACTTCCGTCCATGGAGCCTCATAAAACACTTTGTGTTTTGTTTCCATATCGTTGATGATTAAATAAATACTCTGAATTCAAAATTCAAAGCACTAAGTTACCCCCCCCGAGTCCATATTTCCAATAGGTTGGGAGTGGCGGACAGTAGTTTTTGCAGATTCTAAAACTACTTTTGCAGATTTTGAAAGTTAAAGGCCGTAACGGTCTTCCCGGTGTACTGTTTGAACGCAGCACTGAAGGTGCTGTAACTGTGGTAGCCGCTCTCTAATGAGAGCTGCTGAGCGGTGAATGTGCGTCCCTCGTCTATAGCCTTCTGGTACAGGCGAATAAAATGACGGACGCGCAGACCGTTGATGTATGCGTTATATGTTGTACCCTGCTGAGAGAAGTACCGGCTAAGATAAGAATGGTTTGTGCCTATGGCCATGGCAAGCTGAGACAGCGAGAGATCATACTGCAGATAAAGATGCTTGTCTTCACAGTGCTTTTTTAGAAGAGATGCAATATCTACGGAGATGACTTTAGGTACCGATACTTTCTGCTCTTCCTGGGCAGGCTCATCCTCTTCTTCCGTGATACTTTCGCTAAGTTGCTGCAGGGTCTCTGTGCGCCACAGTAGTAACACCACAATGATAATGCAATCTATCTGGAGAAGATAGGCCAAAACAATGTTCTGTTCAGTTGTACTGCTGTAAAGAATGAAAAACAGCAGGAACACGGCCAGAATCAGAAAACTCTGCCAAACTTCCTTGTTCTCCAAATCTGCATAGTTATCGCGGAGCCATTTTCCATATCGTCTGACAGCAAAGAACATATACACCATAAACGATGCATAGAGAACAATAACATAGATGACCTGCCAAACCAGAAAGGCTTCATCTCCACGGATTATACTCAATGCAGACAATACAATAACAGGGACTAGCGCTACTGCCACCTGCCATACCGGCCGCTTCCGGTCTTGCAGCATAGAGAGCAGGATGCCGGCTACAGTGGGGAAGAATAGCAGGACGTCCAGGGTGTAGGCAAGGATATAACCCGGAGTTGAGGGATGGTAGATGTAGAAAATCCAGGTTACATGGCTCACAGCGGCAAACAGAATAAAGGCCGCCGCCCATCTGCGCAGACGCAGGGGTGGCGTCACTCCGGGAACAATAGCATTAGACTTCCGCAGCAGCAGATAGAGCGCTGCCACAACGCTCAGCATGATTACACCCCCGCAAAGGAGGACAAAAACTATATCTTGTTGAAATAACTCTTTTGCTTCCATGGGGAATTCGGCCACATGTTATTTGATTTCTATAATGGCTTCGGAGATGTTGATCATGAAGTCTCCAACGTGTTCGCACTCGTTGATGAGGTCCATGTAGTAAACTCCTGTAAGATAGCTGTATGAGTTGTTCTCAAGGTTGAGGAGGTGCTCCTCCTTGAGGGAGTTGCGGTACTCGTTAATCTGCTGCTCAACATCCTGCGCGTTGGCAATGTTGGTGATGGAATCGTAACCAAGTTTGAGGTTCTCTTCCATTGCATCAAAGCCGGTGAAGATGAGCTGCATCATGTTGTTGAGTTTGGCAAGCATAACCTCATCAAATGCAGCGCCGTGGATGTTGCGTCTCTGGAGTATGCGGCCAAAGTTGAAACCGCTGTCTCCAATGCTCTCCAACTCACTGATAACCTTGAACATTGCCTGAATGCGGCGGGCAGATTCCTCAGAGAGATCCCACTCGGAAACATCGTTGAGATATTTGGCAATTTCAAACTCAATCTTGTCTGTTATCTGCTCGTAATGTTCAAGTTTGTGGTAGAGTTCGTCAAACTTGTCCGGGTCTGTAGTGTTCAGACATTCAACGGCATAGTTATATTGCTCCCTGCAGATTTGCTCAAAGTGCAGTATCTCACCCTTTGCCTGCTCAAGTGACAACTCGGCGGTAGAGAGCGGGCCTCCCTGAATGTACTGCAGGCGGTAACCCTCGTCTTCCGGTTTGCCCGGCAGCAACCTGGTGACAAACTTCACAATGCGGTTGGTAAAGCCCACCAGAATGGCGGTGTTGCTCACATTGAAGAGAGTATGAACCATGGCGATAGAGCAAAGTATAGAAAAACTGGAGGCACTTCCGGAGAGCGGATTATCCAGTCCAACCGCCATAATCACCTTAGAGACAACCCATAAGAACGGGTGGTATAAGATGAGCACCCATAAGACTCCAAAGAGGTTGAAGAAGGCGTGGCCGGCCGCGGCTCGTCTTGCGGAGATGTTTGCAACAGAGGCGGCTATGTTGGCGGTGAGTGTGGTTCCTATGTTTTCTCCAAGCACAAGGGCGGCTCCAAGTTCAAAGTTGAGGCCGTTGTTACACATCATAAGTGTCAGAGCCATAGTGGCTGCGGAAGATTGCAGCAGTATGGTGATAACTGTTCCGATTAGCACGCAGAGCAGCACGCTCCAGAAGCCGTAAACGCTCCAACCGTTAATGAGTTCCTTGGTCTTCTCCAAAATGGCCGGGTCTACAGAACTCTGTACCATACTGAGTCCCAGGAACATAATGGCGAATCCCATAATCATGGAACCAATGGATTTTCTCTTCTTGGATTTGAACATTGTGAGGATAAATCCTACGGCAATGAGCGGAACGGCAACCGTGGCAATGCCTCCGCGGAAACCTACCAAAGAGAAGAGCCAGGCAGAAACCGTAGTTCCTATGTTGGCTCCCATTATAACTCCTATAGATTGTGCCAGACTCAAAAGTCCTGCGTTTACGAAACTTACAACCATTAAGGTTGTTGCGGCGGATGATTGTATGCAGGCGGTAATTGTGAGACCGGTGAGAATTCTCTTGAACGCATTTGAAGTCATCATTGCCAGGAAACTTCTGAGTTTGTCTCCGGCAACTTTCTGAAGATTCTCACTCATCATTGTCATTCCAAAGAGGAATAGGGCAAGTGAGCCGAACAGTTTGAATAATGATAATGCAATGTTCATCTCAACAAATATAATTGTAATAATTGAGCCTGAAAAATAAAATGGCTATCTTGCCCCCAAATTTTTACAATTATGAGATTTTTAGGAAGAAAGATATTGGCCGTGGCTGCCGCTCTGCTGCTGGCTGCACCGGCATTTTCTCAATTTTATGATATAGGAAACGAGCCTGTGGGGGTTAAGTGGAAGATTCTGAAGTCCGCCCACTTTTCAATTCTCTACCCGGACAGCACTTCCGTTGTAAAGCTGAGCCGTTTTGGCGGAAACCTCAACGGACGGTTTGGAAAGGAGGCCGCAAGCAAATATCTGGCAATGATGGAGTTGGCTTACGGAGTTCAGAATGACTCCGTTAGACTCACCTACGGAATCCCTAAACGCTTCCCTACGGTTCTGCACCCATTCAATGCTCAGAGCAACGGAGTTTCCGTTTGGGCACCCCGTCAGATAGACTTTTTTGCCCTTCCGCCAACCTCAATCATCTCCACCGAGCCGTGGGATGTTTCTCTTGCCACTCACGAAGGAAGGCACGCCTGGCAGATGGCGCACTTTAACAGAGGTATCTTTAAGGTGCTCTACTGGTTTGCAGGAGACCAGGTTATAGGCTCTGCAAGCACCATCTATCCGTCTGTCTGGATGCTGGAGGGAGACGCCGTTGTGGCAGAGACAGAGATGAGCCGCGGTGGGCGAGGCCGCAGTGCTGCATTCCTTTCCCGTTCTTTACGTTGTATTATTCCCGATAGTTCAGCTAACCTCACCAACTACTTCTATGGCAAACAGCGCAGCTGGGACCGCTGGCGCCTTGGCTCTTTAAAGGCTTTTACCCCAAGTGCTTACGATGTGGGCTATATGATTAACTCACTTGCAAGATACAGGAGCAAGGATGTGAACCTCACTCACAAAATTCTCAACTACGAAGTCAATCACTTCCTTAGTGCAAACGTAGTTGCATCTGCCTTTAAGGCGGGCAGCGGCAAGACTCACAGAAAGTATGTTGCAGAGGATGAACTCCGTAACTTTATGGAACTCAACTCAAACAAAGAGTTCATTAAACTTCTGAACAACCTGCGTTCAGAGAATAACTACTCACCTGAGAGTTTGAATGCAAATCCTCTTGCAAGAAGCGGTGAAAAGAGGGGATACTTTACAATTTACAAGGCTCCTGTGGAGATTGGAAAAGACTCTGTTGTTGCTGTTGTAGAGGGCTATGGAACAAGTCCTTATCTTGTTCTTATGACAAAGGAGAACGGAGAGTGGAAGCATAAAATCCTAACCTATTTTGAAGGCACGGAGAATTTCTATTATCACGATGGAGTTTTGTGGAAATCTGAGATTAGGTCAAACTCCCGCTGGGGACAAATCAAAAGAAGCATTATTGCAGGATACAACATTAAAGAGAAAGAGGATATAGACGTCATTGGAGAGTTCACCTCCAGAGAGGGCGGCTATCTTAATGAGCCAGCGGTAGTTATGGTAGATGGGCGTCCGGTAATGTATGCCATTACGTATGATCCTTCTACCATGCACGCCTCATCCAACATTACTCCAATCTATTATCTGGATAATGAGAACGAGGATGTCTCTTCTCTTCCGGAATATCCTGTGGAGGGGCAGGTAACTTCCTTTACATCAGTGGGTAAGGAGATTATCTACACCGTGGTTACGGATGAGGGACTTGCTTTGAAGAAGGCATGGAAAGACGGCGGAAAGTATTTTACCAGAACTCTTATTGAGCCGTCATATCATACAATATCCAAACTTAAGAGCAAGGGCAACGAGGTCTTCTTTATAACTGATTACTTTGGAAACACCAACCTCTGCCGTATGGATGTAACGGATTGCAAGATGCGTCTGGCTTCTTTGGCAGACAATATAGATAACTTCTATGTTTCTGATTGCGAGGATGATGTAGTTTACATTTCACGCGGTGTGGGTGACAAGGGCTGCTTCCCGTTCAAGGAAAAACTTGTAAGCGTAGATGTTGCTCCGGGTTTGGAATTCACCTATCCTTTGGCAGAAGAGCTAAGCCGTCAGTACAAAGAGAAGTGGGATAATCCTATCGCGGAGGAAAAGATAGAGGCTGAGGCAAAGAGTTATGTAGAAGAGGATTACAGCCGCATAGCTCACGCCTTCCGCATTCACTCCTGGTATCCGGCTTACACTCAGCTTACAGGAGAGACATCCGGCAATGAGTTTGTTGAGGAAAACGGATTGGGTGTAACCTTCTATTCACAGAACACTTTGGGAACCGCAAGAGGTATGGCGGCCTACTCATATCAGAGAGCATCAAGGTTGGGAACTCCAACAAGGAACCTCCACGCTGCTCACGCAGCCTTCTCATACTCAGGGTGGTATCCGGTTATTGAGGCTGAGGCTCACTTTAATGATAAGGCAATGATTTCCAACAACAAGTACTCCTTCCGCTCTCAGGTAACTATGTCTGTTCCTCAGGAATTTGACCTCTTCAAATCTGAGTTGGAGGTGGAACCTTACATTGCCTGGACTTACAGAAATGACGAGTCTATTCCGGAGGTAAACTTTAACAGAGTCACTTTCCGTCAGATAGAGAGAAACAATTTTATTGCCGGCCTCAACATACTTAACACTATGGATATGGCTCGTTCTCAGATATATCCTAGGTTGGGAATTGGTGCTTCTCTTGCCGGTATGTTCAATATGGAAGGCGGCAGCAACTTTGGAAACGTCTATGCCGGAATACTTTACGGCTATCTGCCGGGATTGGGATTCAACCATGGACTGAGACTGAGTGCCGCTTATCAGAGACAAGACGTTGAGGGTAAGCTTCTTTGGATGGACAACATTCTCTCTATGCCTAGAGGATTTACTGAGGACTTCTACGGACGCAACTATTTCCGAGCAACTGCAGACTATGCAATTCCAATCTATTTGGGAGATGTAAGTTTGGGCTTCTTTGCATACCTGAAACAACTGAAGGTTATTCCGTTCATAGATTACGGACGCGTTGAGATTCCTCACACTATCAGTCAGTTCAATAATACTATGGTGTGGAATTGGCACAACCGTTTCTCATACGGAGCAGATGTTACAATTGTTGGAAACTTCTTCAGAATCGGTTTCCCGTTGGAGATTGGAATTCGCTATGCAAGAACCAACAAGCCTGGAGATATGGGTAATGCAACTCCGGCAATTTATGACGGCAACGGCCGTAAAGATTACATAGGACTTTTATTCGGAATCTCCTTCAGATAACAAGTAGTTGGAGATTTTCTGAGCGTAGGATTTTCCTACTACGGATGAAAGTTCCTCAAAACTTGCCTTCTTAACTCTTGCAACGCTATGGAAGTGTTGCAGGAGTTTTTGTATGGTAGCCTCTCCAATGCCCTTTATCTCAGTGAGTTCAGACTTTATCTGGCCTTTGCTTCTTAGGCTTCTGTGGAAGGTTATTCCAAAGCGGTGAGCCTCATCTCTGAGTTGCATAATGAGTTTAAGAGACGGGGAGTTTTTATCTAAGAAGAGAGGGTTTGGATCTCCGGGACGGATGAGTTCCTCCAGCCTTTTTGCTATGCCAATAATAGGGAGTTTCTTCTCCAGGCCCAACTCTGTAAGTGCCTGGTATGCAAAGTCTAACTGCCCGCGTCCGCCGTCAACAACCACAAGATTTGGGAGAGGTTCTCCTTCATTCAGCAGTCTGGAATATCTTCTGAAAACCACCTCGTGCATAGAGGCAAAATCGTTGGCACCCACAACGGTTTTTATGTTGAACTTGCGGTAATCTTTCTTGGACGGTTTGCCGTTTTTGAAAACTACGCAAGAGGCTACCGGATTGGTACCCTGTATGTTGGAGTTGTCAAAGCACTCAATGTGCACAGGGTAATCTTTAAGGTGAAGGTCTCTCTTGAGCATCTCAACTCCAATGCTCTTTTTCTCATCTGGGTTCTTAAGGGCCTCCTGCTTAAGGGCTTGCAGCATAAACTCGCGGGCGTTCTTGGTGGAGAGTTCCAAGAGGGAGAGTTTGTCTCCGCGCTGAGGAACGTGAATTTCATGCTCCTCTGAAAGTATTCCGCCGGCCGGCATAAACGGTACAAGTATCTGGCGGCAAGGCTTTTCTCCAGCCTCTGCAAGTATGTTATAAACGCTTAAAATAAAGTGCGTTAGGGCCTCCTCCTGTTCTGTGGAGATTTCTCCGTTGCTTAAATCTTCCGCAGTTTTGAGTTCCAGATTGAGCACTCGGGTGATGCAGCCGTTGGTCACTCTCATAAAGTTGCCAAAGGCAGAGGCATTCTTGCTCTTTTCTCCAATCTTGTCTGTAAAGAGAATAGAGAAGACATCCAGGTTTGTAAGATTGGATTGAACTATGAGAGATTTGTTGTAGTGCGCTCCCAAAAGTTCCATTCTCTCCTTGTAAAGTTGCGCCTCTTCAAAGTTCAGAGAATCAGAGGCGTGCAGCATCTTCTCCTTAAAGAGGCGTATCATCTGGGAACTGTTGCCCTTAAGAATATTCTTTACCGCCTCAATGTTTTCTGCATACTCCTCTTCAGATATTTTTCCTATGCACGGCGCATCACATTTTTGTATGTGCCAATTCAGACACTCCTTAAACTTTCCTGCCGCAATATCCTCCTTGTTCAACTTCAACGTACAGGTTCTGAGACGGAAGAGAGTGTGAAACATCTCTATCAACTGATGAGCATAAGTGGCTGAACTGTAGGGACCAAAGTAGAGCGAACCGTCTCTTGTAACGCGTCTTGTTATGAAGACTCTTGGGAATGGTTCCGCCTTTATGCAAATCCACGGATAGGTCTTGCTGTCTTTGAGCATAATGTTGTAACGCGGCTGATTTTCCTTAATAAGATTGTTCTCTAAAAGGAAGGCGTCCTGCTCGTTTTCTACAACAGTATACTCAACGTTTGCAATTTTGCTTACAAGCACCTGGGTTTTGGCGTTCAGACGGTTCTCCGCAACAAAGTAGGAGGAGACTCTCTTCTTAAGATTTTTGGCCTTTCCCACATAGATTATCTTCCCCGATGAGTCTAAAAACCTATAGACGCCGGGAAGGAACGGAAGTAGGGGCAGAATCTCCTTTTTTATTCTATCTTTGTCTAGAATTTGCATAAGCCGATGTGTGCAAAAGTAAACAATAAAAACGAACTGAAGAACTCGCTGGGTATTCCGGGTTTTACGGGCAGAGTGCTCTCCGGCCTTACTATGAAGGTTGCGGGGTGGGGCAAGTTTAATGAGGTTTACAAACACATCTCCCAGTATGAGGGGGTGGAGTTTGCCGCAAAACTCATTGAATATCTTGGCATTACCATAAACCTCAATGAAGAGGCCCTGGCCAATATTCCTAAAGAGGGGGCGGTAATTTTTACTGCCAACCACCCGTTTGGTGCTTTGGACGGCATGGCCGCACTGAGCGTTCTGGGTAAGGTGAGACCGGATCTTAAGATATTTACCAACCTTATTCTGTCCAAGATTCCAAACACCAAGGAGAACTTTATTGCAAGTACCACCACATACGGCTTTGGAAAGTTTGAGGCCGGTTCAATCTCCGGATACAGAGCCGCAGAAGAGCATTTGAGCAAAGGTGGCGCGCTGGTTCTATTCCCTGCCGGAGAGGTCTCCACATACAACACCCAGGGAAAGGTTGTGGAGGACAAGCAGTGGTACATACTGCTGGCACGTCAGATTAGAAAATCTAAGGCTCCAGTTATTCCGGTATACTTCCACGGCCACAACTCCAAGTATTTCCAGTTCCTCTCCAAGATAAGCACCAAGCTGAGTGACCTCCGTGTTACCCACGAGATGCTGGACAAGAAGGGGGAGGTGATAAAGATGAGAGTGGGCTCCGTAATAAACACCCAGGAACTTGAAAAACAGAAAGATGACCGTGCTGTGGCTCATTATTTAAGGAGCCGTTCTTATATGTTGGAGGCGAATGTTGAAGAGAAGGATAAGAGTTTCTACACTACAGAGGTAATACCTCCTGTAGATGTAAATCTGATACTCAAGGAGTTGGAAGATAACTACGAGAGAGACCACCTCTTTGACGTGGGTGAGACCTCCTGCTATCTCTTTGACAAACAGAACATTCCTAACCTTATGCGGGAGATTGCCCGCAAGAGGGAGGAGGCCTTCCGTGCTGTAGGTGAGGGCACCAATCTCACCATGGATACAGACTCATACGATGATTACTACAAACAGCTCATACTTTGGAACACCAAAGAGAAGGCGCTGGTTGGAGCATACCGTTTGGGTATGGGGCAGGAGATTCTGAAAACCAAGGGCATACACGGTTTCTATGCAGATATGCTCTTCCGTTACAATGATACAGAAGAGGCCCGCCAGCTTCTCTCAAAGTGCGTAGAATTGGGACGTTCGTTTGTAAGTGTTGAACACCAGAAAGATACGCTGGCTCTGATGCTCCTCTTTAAAGGACTGTTACATACAATGATGAGGTATCAGGAGTACCGTTACCTCATTGGCCCTGTAAGTATAAGCTCCTGGTATCCTATGCTTTACAGAAGCTTAATGGTTCACTACCTGAGAGAGCATCACTGCACTCCGGGCTACAAGAATCTGGTAAATCCGGTTCATCCGTTTGTTCCGGACTTTGGCAGAGTGGATGTTAACGCACTGCTCTACGGCAAGACCACCAACCTTGAGATGTTTGACCGCTTCCTGCTGAGAATGAGCGGCGGCCAGTACCGCTTACCGGCTTTGGTTAAGAAGTACATCAAACTTGGAGCAAAGATTATTGACTACAATGTAGACCCGGATTTCCACGATTGTCTGGATGGTCTCATCCTTCTGGCTCTAGAAGATATGCCTACAGATGAGGTAGATACGCTCTCCAAAGACTTTGCAGACCGCACCCCTGTCTACCGCCGTTTTTACGGAGCCAACCTGTAATTTCCGCTGTTACGTTTCCGCACAACAACCTCTTCCGCAGCAGGCGTCTGCCCTGCGGGAATGCTGCGTTTGCAGAACATGCTGCGGGAATGCTGCGTTTGCGGAATACGTTTGCTTTAAAGTCTGACTTTATGGAACGGGGTCATAGCCGCTGCCGCCCCACGGATGGCATCTTAAGATTCTTTTTGCTGCAAGGTAAAATCCCTTTAGCGGCCCGTACTTGCGGAAGGCCTCAACAGCATATTGAGAGCAGGTTGGGGTGAAACGGCAACTCGCAGGCTTTAAGGGAGATATGCAGACCTGATAGAATTTTATGAGCAGCACAAACGGAAAACTCAACACACTCTTCACTCCCCGCCGCACCTTTTCCCAAAAGCTGTTCTTTTCTGCCCCCTTCTCTTTATCCGTTGTACCTTTTTCTATTGATTTATTCTTCCCGATAGTTGACATTTTATCCCTCTCGGCTGCCCGGCCATTAGCGCAACTGTTTGTGCTATTGCGTAATGCAGATTTTTCTATTGTAGAACTGTGTAATGTTGAGTTGGCATCATCTGCAGAGGATGTGCTGTTTTTTGCCAGGCCTGATTCAGAACTGTCTGATTTACTGTCTGATGCGGTGCCGTTTGATGCGGTGCTGTCTGCTGAACTGGCGGAGTTGCCGTCTGATGTAGAGTTGTCTGATAGGGTGGCGGTAGCTGCGGAAATCTTCTGAAGAATCTCAACAACTGCGGCTTCAATCTCTTTGTAAGAACGGATTTCCTTTGCTATGTACAGAAGGCTTATAGAGAGCCCGCGCTGAGGAAGGAGTTCTTTGTGAAGGCGGTAAGCCTCTCTCATTCTACGTTTTAGGAGGTTACGGTCTACCGCTCTTTTGAAACTTTTCTTGGGTGCAACAACCATTACTTTGTTAACGCTCCTCTCTGCTGCGCCTGTTGCAGCAGTTGCACCGTTTATGTAACGTTCTGCTATAATGTATCTTGCAAGGATTGGTGTTGCCTCAATGCGATGCCCCCGAGAGACAAGTTGAAGTATCTCTCTGCGTGAAGTTACTCTTTCATTCTTCTTGAAAGTATGCCTTACAGTAAGGGACATTGATTATCTCTTACCCGCCTTTTTTGCTACGGGTTTCTTTGTCTTGCTTGCAGCCTTTGCAACTTGCTTCTTTACACTCTTCTTCACAACAGTTTTCTTGGCAACAGGCTTCTTTGCAACTGCCTTTGCTATAGCCTTTTTAGCAGCAGGTTTTGGAGCGTTTTTCTTTGCCGGAACCGCCTTCTTTGCTGCAGGTTTTACTGCCGGCTTGGAAGCAACTTTTTTTGCCGGAACTGCCTTCTTTGCTGCAGGTTTTACTGCCGGCTTGGAAGCAACTTTCTTTGCAGGTGCGCTCTTCTTTGCAGCAACAGCTTTCTTTGCTACTACTTTCTTAACAGTAGCGCTCTTCTTTACTGCAGGTTTAGAAGCAACCTTTTTTGCAGGTGCGCTCTTCTTTGCCGGAACCGCTTTCTTTGCAACAGGCTTTGCTGCAACTTTCTTTGCAGGTGCGCTTTTCTTTACAGCGGGCTTTGCAACTTGCTTTTTAACAGCAGGTTTTACGGCTGCCTTCTTTGCCGGAACGTTCTTTTTTGCTGCTGGTTTTGGAGTTGAAGCGGTCTTCTTGGCGTCAACTTTTGGAGCGGCTGGCTTTGAAGGCGCCGGCTTTTGAACCGTTGGCTTTTCAACTGCCGGTTTAGGAGCATCTTTCTTTACCTCAGGCTTTGCAACCGGTTTATTTTCAGCCGGCTTTGTAACGTCCTTTGTTACCTCCGGTTTTGGAGCGGCTGGTTTTGGAGCGGCTGGTTTTGGAGTAGCTGGCTTTGCAGGCGCCGGTTTTTCTGCGGCCTTTGGAGCTGCAACCGGTTTCTTCTCAACAGGCATTATGGTCTGCTTGAAATCCGGCTCAACAATCAGTTTCTCCAGAGCGCTGGCAAGTGACTGGAACTCTGTGGTTGGGCCGCCAATTGCATATTTCAACCCAGCCTCATCCATTGCCTTGCGTATACCTGAACCGAATGCTACAAACTTGGTATCTCCAGGTTTGTAGTTAGGGAAGTTGTTCTTCAAAGATGTGATATCCAGTGCGTTGTAGAATGCAATGAGCTGATAGTCATTAAGATTGAGGTCCTTAAGGTCATTGTCTACAAACTTTGCAACCACCGCAGAGGCAAACTTGAGTTTGGTCTCCTGGAACATAGATATCCACTCCGGATAGATATGATCCGGTGAAGCAAGCAGGAACTTATCATCTTTATGCTTGTCTGCTTTTGCAAGTCTTACAACAGAAGCAAAGGTGCCGTCTCCGTAGAAAATCTTTCTCTTACGGTAAATGATGTGCTTCTGCAGATAGTATGAAATGTTCTCCGATGTGCAGAAATACTTCTGAGAATCGGGAATCTTTATTCTCTGCTCCAAACAAAGTTTAAAGAAGGCGTCTATTGTTCCCTTAGAGGTAAAGACTATTGCGGTATAGTCTGGAATGTTCACCTTCTGTGCGCGGAACTCTCTGACACTCAGAGGAACCATGCTAAAGAAAGGCTTAAAGTCTATCTTAACGTTGTATTTGTGGATAAGGTTTGCATAGTGAGGATTTGCACTTGCAACGCCCGGCTGAGCTATAAGAATTCTGTCTATCTTCATCTCAATAATAATTTTACAATCAGTGCCACCGGTAAAATTTCAAGGGTGCAAAGATATAAAATGTAGAAAAAAAGAGAAAACTTGTTTTTGAATATCACTCTGGCCTCCATTATCAGGAACAGCACCGGCACAACCGCCAGAAGGATAAGTAACGGCCTGTAAATGAGGAGCAAAATGGCTGCAGAAGAGGCTACGGTAAGGTAGTTTGCGCTGTTTCTTCCAATGTAGCGGAAACAGGTGGTGTTGTTAACGTAGTCCAAAAGGAAGAATAAACTATCGCGAATAAGAAAAAAGAGAATGAAGCAAACCATCGCGAGTATAAAGGAGATGGGAGACGGGGTAATGGCAAAGAGTGCTGCGGTGGTGGAAAAGAGTGCGGCCTCCCGCCTTAAGCCTCTGAGGGTCAGCTCATAATCTATTTCCTCCTGCTGCTTGGAAGAGAAGAGAGAACTCCACGCGTGCACCACTCCGCCAACTATTCTGAGGGTGGCAATGAGGAAGCAGACAATGAGAAGCGCCACCACCACAAGGTTAAAGATCTCCACCTCCTTAGGTTTTGCGCAAAACGGAGTTACCTCAACAGAAGTGAAGAGGGTTTTGCTGCCGCCCAAACCGCCAACAAGCGTATCTTCAGATATAAGGAGGGTGTCCTGCAACATATCAGTTACCTCTTTTGGCCTTGTAACCGGCTGCTGTTAAGAGTTGTACAAGTTTATCTCTAAAGTCTCCCTGAATAAGAATCTCCCCCTCCTTAACGCTGCCGCCAACACCGCATTTGGTCTTGAGCATCTTGCCCAGAGCCTGCAAATCATCATCAGAGCCAATAAAGCCTTTTACCAGAGTAACCTGTTTGCCGGCCCTGCCGCTGCGGTCTATTGCAACAATCAGCTTCTGCTGCTGAGGGGGCAGGGTCTGCACCTCCTCCTCCTGAGCATCATTTTTGTAGTTGAAGTTTGGATTTGTGGAGAAGACTACTCCCTCTCTCTTCTTCCAATCGTTTTTACCCATAATTCCGTTTTTCTGCCGCAAAGGTAGCATTTAAATATGTTAAAAGGTTATATTTGCGTTTTAGACAAATTTTGATTTGATGGAAATAAAGAGATTCAAGAGGCTTAATAACATTGTGGCGGTGGCTGTGTTGGCGGTTGCGTCTTTCACCTACCTCTCCACAATTGAGCCTACAGCCAGTTTTTGGGACTGCGGAGAGTTTATAGCATCTTCATACAAACTTGAGGTGGGACACCCTCCCGGAAACCCAACCTTCCAGGTAATAGCCAGAATTTTTACCCTCTTTGGAGACAAGGAGCACGCCGCAATGCTTGTAAACGCAATGAGTGCGCTCTGTTCTGCCCTAACTATTATGCTTCTTTATCTCACGATAGTTCATTTGTCCAGAAGGATCTTTGAAAAGCGTGAGGGAGGTTTTCTGAAGGACGGAGCTGTTGCAACCGCAGACTCAGTAAAACTTATTGCCAGCGGAGTGGTAGGAGCACTGGCTTACTGCTGGTCTGACACCTTCTGGTTCTCTGCCGTTGAGGGTGAGGTTTATGCAATGAGTTCTCTGGCTACTGCGCTGGTATTCTGGGCAATGCTCAAGTGGGAAGATGTTGCGGATGAGCCTTATGCCAACCGTTGGCTGGTTCTGATTGCCTTTGCAATGGGTATCTCCATTGGAGTGCATTTGCTTAACCTGCTTACCATTCCGGCAATGGGTCTTCTTTACTACTTTAAGAAGGGCAAGGTTTCTACCTGGGGAGCGTGGAAAGCATTTATTGTTTCCTGCGCAATACTCATGGCAATACTCTTAATATCAATCCATTATCTGCCGTCAACATCTGCACTGTTTGACAGGCTGTTTGTAAACGGATTCCATCTGCCAAAGAACAGCGGAGCCATATTCTGGGTACTTGCAATTTTAGCAGGCTGTTTCTGGGGCGCTTACAGATCTTACAAGAAAAACCGCGCAGTTTGGAACAACATCTTTTTGTGTGCTGCGGCGTTTGTTGTAGGTTACTCTCTCTTTGCAGTTGTAATTATACGTTCATCTGTAAACACTCCAACCAATGAGTATCAGCCGGATAATCCTTACACTCTTGTAAGATACTTGGGCAGAGAGCAGTACGGCTCCGCGCCTATACTGTACGGACAGACCTTCAACTCCAAGATGGTAGATGTAAAATGTCCTACCTACTACAACTACGTAGACGGACGTTACCGCAAACTTGAGGGTCCTGCACAGCCGGTTTACGGAGACAAGATGTTCTTCCCAAGAATGTACTCCAACGCTTCAAGTTCATACGAGGCTTTCTATAAGTTATATACAGACGGCAAGGGAGTTGGGCCGGATAACATTCCAACCTTTGGCGCCAATATGAAATACTTTATTGGCTACCAGATGAACTTTATGTACTGGAGATATTTCCTCTGGAACTTTGTTGGACGTCAGAATGATTTGCACGCCTCTATTCCTGGAGATATGCACCGCGGAAACTGGGAAAGCGGTATTGGTTTCATAGATGAGATGCATTTGGGTGACCAGTCTGAAGGTCCTGATTATATTGTAAATAGCAGAGCCAAGAACCACTTCTACTTCCTGCCTCTTATACTTGGAATCATAGGACTTATCTACCAGCTCAAGAGAGACAAGCGCAACTTTTTGGTTACCTTCCTTCTCTTCTTCCTTACAGGAATTGCAGTTGTAATTTACCTCAACCAGCCGCCTTATCAGCCAAGAGAAAGAGATTATGCATACGCAGGTTCATTCTATGTATTTACAATCTGGATTGGATTTGCAGTAATGTGGTTTGCAGACCTGCTTAATAAACTCTTTAAGAAACAGGAGGTTGCGGGGGCTGTTGTGGCTTCTGCCCTCTGCCTTGCAGTGCCGGTTCAGATGGTGTCACAGACCTGGGATGACCATGACAGAAGCGGAAGATATACCTGTCGTGATATGGCATATAATTATCTGATTGGGTTGGATAAAAATGCAATTCTGGTTACTCACGGAGATAATGATACCTTCCCGCTCTGGTACGCTCAGGAGGTTGAAGGAGTGAGAACAGATGTTAGAATAATGAACACCTCACTGCTTGGAACAGACTGGTACATAGACCAGATGAAGTGTAAGCAGTATGAGAGTGACCCGGTTCCGTTCACTCTTACAAGAGAGGATTACTACTACGGAAAGAATGATTTTGTTCCTATAATTGACTATGTGAAGAGCCCTGTTCTGGCATCGGAGATAATGAAGATTTTTAAAGATCCAAAGGTTACTCTGAGAATGGGAGACAGAAAGGAACACAACGTTATTGCGGGCCGTCATCTGCTTATTCCGGTGAACAAAGAGAACGTTATCAAGTACGGAATTGTTTCTCCAAAGGATTATGATAAGATTCTGGATACCATACAGTTGGATATTCCGGACGGAGTCTCTTCCATTGACAAGACTTCTCTTATGACTCTGGATCTTTTGGCAAACTACAACTGGGACCGTCCGCTCTACTTCCTGCAAAGAGGCGGAGATATTGACATAGGTGAGAAGTCTTACCTGCAGTATGACGGATTCGGTCACAAGTTTGTTCCAATAAAATCTTCTACCGGACTCAAGCAGGACAACGTAGATCAGCACACAGATGCAGATACTCTTTACAACAGAGTAATGAACGTTTACAGGTTTGAATCTCTGGCCGCTCCGGTTAATATAGATTACCAGAACCTGCTCACATTCAGCTCTCTGATCTCTATCAGAGATCTTATGACCACTACCGCCAAACTGCTTGTCTTTGAGGGCAAAACAGACAAGGCTCTGGAGGTTTTGGAGAGGATGGAGAAGGTGATGCCGGATAAGAACTTCCCGCTCAACTGCTCATTGATTTCATCTGTTAATGATATGGCGGTTCTTGATGCGGTAGGCGTTTACTTTGCCTGCGGAGCAAATGACAAGGCACTTGATTTAGGCAAGCGCTTTACAGAGGAGACACTCAACCACATTAAGTTGTACTCAAAACCATTCGGCGGCGAGTATCCATCCTGGGAGGGCGTTCAAAAGAACCTTTACTATCTCATCTGGCTGTCAGACACTTACAAGGCTGCCGGCGCAACAGAAGAGGGCAAAGCACTCCGCACCCTGGCCAACACCTACATTAAGGCCTTCACCGGTGAAACCCTAGAGGAACCGGAAGAAACCAGCAAGGAGGCGCAGGAGACCCAAGAGGAGGCTCAGGAGACCAAAGAAACAAAGTCATAAGCCAGAAGAGAATTCTTGAAGCATTAAAACTTGAGGTGCCAAACGGTGCCTCAAGTTTTTTCTGATATCCTTTGCCAGCAAAAACATTTCAGTATCTTTGCACTCAGAAGGGATTCACTTAAGATGGGGGCCCGGTTTGCTAACCGCAAGCTACCCATTAAAGTTGAATCCCTTTTTTATTTCTATTTTTAAAAGATTTTACTCAAATGCTTGCAAGTAACGATAGTTTCATTACCTTTGCATTCAGAAGGGATTCGACTTAAGATGGGGGCCCAGATTTAAGCTGCAAGCTGCCCATTAAAGAGGAATCCCTTTCTTTATTTCCTTTAAACGTTTCTTAAGTTTGATGTAAGGTATAATAGCATACGGCTTAAACCTTTGAATATCAATAATTTTTCTTACACAAAGAGTCATCTTTCTCCGAGACCTCTTGCTATAATACACAAAAAATGCACTTTCTGGATGTTTACCCTTAATTACCTCCGCCCATCCCTCATAGATAGCTTTCTCAAGGAATCCTTTAATGTCTTTAGCTGCTTCATTTTTAATGAAATTAAATTTGGCATCTCCGGTGTCCTTACTGACGATGGTCTTAATATCCTGTTTGGATACCTCAACATCCATAAAGATGACGTTATGAATTCTGAATCGTTGAGGATTCCCCTTAAAGGTGTCTGCTATTGCCAAGGCCTCAGCTCTTGCCTTCCTTGCCATCTCATAATAATACTGCGTTGAGTCCTTTTCTTTTTCACTCCCTACGCTTCTCTTGCTCTTGGTTGCCATATACAAAATCTTTTTTGTTTTGCGGCAAATATAATCTGGAAATACCTGACCTCCAAGCATTTGGGTAAAATTGACTCAATGAAAATAATCGGGAGTTTAATTATCTATGTGCCAGTTTATAATTCTGAATTTTTTGAGAATTCCAAAATCGTACATAAAATCACGTAATGGGTAGAGGATTTTTAGTACTTTTGGGATAATCTTGAATTATTTTACACAAGATTGCAAGTAGGATTTCAGTATGAAAACAGATTTAAAGGATGTCTTTTCCGCTCTTAGGGATTTTAATGCCCAAAGGGATTGGGACCAGTTTCACGATGGGAAAAATCTAGCCCTGGCCCTATCTATAGAGGCTGCAGAACTGAATGAATTGTTCCTGTGGAAAAATGCTGAGGATGTTAATAGGGAGAAGATTCAGGAAGAGCTCGCAGACGTTTTTAATTATGCTATAATGCTGGCGGATAAATACAACCTTGAGATTCCGGATATCTGCCTAAAGAAAATCGAAGAAAATTCCCAAAAGTATCCAGTAGATAAAGCAAGAGGAAACGCAAAGAAATACAGTGAGTTATGATAGTTTATAATGACATCAAAAAGAATTTTGTTTCGGAAGTTAGGAATAACACAATCGCCGATAAGATTCTTGCCGAGATTAGACAGAAAGGCTTCAATGTAGGAGATGCTGAGTATAATTCTTGGCAGAACTCAATGCAGTTCATGGGTTCTATTGTTGATGACAATGAAATAGACGGAGGTGTTCAAGTTGCCATTGAATACAACATTCCCCTTACCTCTAAAAGGGTAGATTTCATAATGATAGGAGCAGATGAGAGGAAGAAAGATCATGTTATTATTGTTGAATTAAAACAATGGAGTAAGGCCGAAGTTGTTGATGACCAAATGCATCACAGTGTCCGTTCATATGTGGCGGGAGATAATAGAATAGTTCCTCATCCTTCTTATCAGGCATATTCTTACTCCCGATTCATTTATAACAACTGCCAAACCGTAAGCGATGAAAACATCAGTCTGATACCTTGTGCCTATTTACATAACTATCATGCTGATTATAAGAATGTTTTATCCGATAAACTATATAAAGAGTGGTACACTGAAGCTCCTTACTTTATAAAGGGCGAGGCAAAACAGTTCAGTGATTTTATAAAGAAATACATCACTAAAAAATCATCCAAAGGAGATCTTCTATATCTTATAGACGGCGGGCGTCTGAAACCAGCTAAAGCGCTTCAAGATACTCTTACATCTTTTGTCAAAGGTTGCAAAGAATTTATTCTGCTTGATGAGCAAGTTGTTTGTTTTGACATGTGTATCAAGGCAATGGATCAATGTAAGAAGGATGGTAAAAAACGAACAATCGTGATTCAAGGAGGCCCGGGTACCGGAAAATCTGTTTTGGCAATTAACTTGTTGATGGAGTTTATTAACAAGAGCTATAATTCTTGCTATGTAACAAAAAACAGTGCTCCAAGAAATGCTTTTCTGCATCTTCTCACTCATTCAGATGCAAAGAAAATAGTTGACATAAAGCACCTTTTCAGATCACCTTTCGGACTGTCAAAAGCAGACAAAAATACGTATGACTGCCTAATTGTTGATGAAGCACATCGTCTTGTTCCTCAGATGTTTAGGGATTATTCTGGCTCAAATCAGGTGAAGGAGTGTATAAACGCCTCATTACTAACCATCTTTATGCTTGATGAGGATCAGGCAATAACCGTTCATGACATTGGGTCTGTAGATGAAATCAAGATGTGGACAAAGGCACTCAATAGTTCTCTTATTATGCGAGATGAGACGGTGTTGTATTCTCAGTACAGATGCAATGGAAGCGACGCATATATTCAGTTTATAGACCATTTGCTCCAGAGAGGCAAAGAGTCAATCAATATTAATCTCTCTGAATTAAACTATGATTTCCAGGTCTTTGATGATCCGTCTGAGATGAGAGATGCTCTTAGAAAGAAGAATGATAACAATAAAGCGAGAATGGTGGCGGGTTATTGTTACGATTGGAATGTCAAAAAGAGGAGGGGTGATTATGATATTATTTTGAACAAAGGCAAATTCAAGGCAAAATGGAATTTGGAGGACGATAATATTTGGGCGATAAATCCAAATTCTTTTGACCAAGTAGGATGTATACATACGGCTCAAGGACTTGAATTTGACTATGTTGGTGTTATTATTGGTAAAGACCTTAGATATGATAAAGAGAGTAATAAGGTTATAACAGATAAAACAGAGATTTCAAGAGATGACCATTCTTCCGGAATAAGAAACTCCAATGAAGACGTTGCGAGACGGTTAATCCTCAATACCTATAAAACCCTATTAACCAGAGGACAAAAAGGTTGTTATGTTTATTGTGAAGATAACAACCTTAGGGACTACATTAAGGGATTGCTGGCAACACATTAATGTTTCCTATCCTTTGTCCCTCTGAAACTTTTGGTTTGCAAATATTTGCAAGTGAAAATAGATTGCTTACCTTTGCATTGAGGATTCCGTAGCTAATGACTACCGATTCTTCGCCGGAAGAAGGAATGACTTAAGAGTCATTCCTTTAACCTTTTATAGAAAAACTATTTTGTGAAAAGGTTGCAAGTAATGATAGTTTAATTATCTTTGCATTGTTGCGATTCCGTAGCTAATGACTACCGATTCGACGTCAGTTCGAGGAGTAATTCGTTACTCCTCTTGCTTTTTTTATTCAATTAACATATTGCAGCCTCGGAGTTCGGAGTTCTTTATGCGGCCGTCTACGGTGAATGGCGGGTGGATGCTGTGTGGTGCGGTAGTGGCTGATGGATAGAGTGTTCCGCGGTCTTCTGTTTCAATGAAGCAGCAGGAGCCGATGTTGGCAAGGTCTATGATGTTGATGCCTCCAGAAAGAGTTTTTGCAGACTCGCTGTTGTGAGTGGTGTGCTTTTGCTCAAAGGACAGAATCTTGAATGGGTCTTGTAAGTCTCTGAGTACAACCTGCATCCACGGGGGTGTGAAAAAGATTCCTGTTGCAGAAATGTTGTTGAGCGGAAAGGAGTAGGCCTGAGAGAGGAGTTCACACATTCCGTACTCTGAGTGGATAGCGGAGGTTGCAAAGGCATCAGAGAGAGAGCTGTGTAACTCATTGCGTGATAGTTCTTTGCCGCGGCCTTTCATTCCGCCTGTTTCCATTATGATGACGTCTTTGAAGATTGCTCTGCGCTCCTCTTTGTTTGGTATTTGTTGTTTGATAAACGTTGCAAAATCCAGAAGGGCAAAGCTGACTCCTAAGAGAATAGTCTTCTGATTTTTGCCCACCGTATCATTTTTATTTAATTTATCTGCTACTGATAGACCCGTTGGCGCTTCGGTTCTGCTATTTACAATTCTTTGATTATTAGACAGCTTGCTAACTGGGGAATTATTCAAAGTCTCCTTAAGGGTGCTTGTATTCTTTTCAGATAATGTTTGGAGTGTGGAGAGGAGTTCACTGTGGTTGTAGAGGAAGAAGCCTCCTGTGTTGCCTCTTTGTTGGGCTTCTTTGATGAGGGAGTCTGCCATATAGACCAGGGAGGAGCCTTCTCTTTCCAGGTAGGATGGGAGCAGCGCCAACAGGTTGAAATCTTCTCCGTAAAAATGATGGAAGGCGCTGCGGAAGCTTTGCTCATAGATGCTGATGTCCTGAACTATGTGGTGGGAGGGCACCATGCCTGTTGTTGCGGAGGAGGTGAACGTTATGGGTGTGCCTAACGTCCGGATTTTAGGGACGATGGGAGCGTTTTGGGCCGTTTTTGTGCCCAACGTCCGAAAATTAGGGACGATGGGAACACTTGATGCTGTGCTGGGTGCTTGAGGTGTCCGGAAATCAGGGACACCTGCAGCGTTTTTGGCCTTTTTTGCTTGAGGTGTCCGGAAAATAGGGACACCTTGAGCATTTGGAGCTGTTGTTGTGCATGAAGAGCACGTAGACTGAATCTTCTGGCTTGAGGTGGAGAGGGGGGTTACAACGTCCTGGGTTTTGAAGAGGCGGATGGGGAGGAAGGGAATCTCAAACGGGCTCTTGGGTGTGAGGTGGAGGCGGCCTGTGAGTTCCAGGTACTGCCTGTATACGGCACAGTTTTCACGCTGGTATTCAAAGGCTTGCAGAGCCAAGGCATTGAACTCCTCCACGCTCTTTATTCCAAAGACTTGGCCGGCGAACTCCGCAACATTCATAACTTAATGTCTTTCAGTTGGTTAATGAAGGTCTGGTCTTTCCAGAGGCGGGGAACTTTGTTCTGGCCGCCGAGTTTGCCTCTCTGCTCCATCCACTTGAGGAAGGTGCCGGGGGCAAGGGGTAATATCTTGAGGCGCTGCATTGTAGAGCCGGGGCTGCGCTTGGCTTCATAGTCTGAGTTGATGGCTGTGAGTTCACGGTCCAGCACCTCTGCAAACTCTTCCACGGCAGCAGGATCAAACGTTGGGCTGCCTGGATTGCGCTGCGGATCACTGAACTCTATGGCCCATACATGACAGCCCTGTTGAAGCGTGAAGCGATGAGATGCGCTCCCGCCTGACGTGCCGCTGCAATTGCCGGACTCTTCTCCGCACCCGCTGCCGGAAACGGATGCGGCGCCAGAGCTGCAGGAGCCGGACGTGCCGCTACCACTGCCAGACCCGGCGCCTGCTCCGGCGGCAATCCCCATAAACTCCGGGGCAACGGTGAAATCTGTAACCTGGAGGTTGAACTTTCTGCAGGTGTTCTGCAGGGCGCGCTCTGCGTTGTCTATCATCAGTTCCTCTCCAAAGGCGTTGATGTAAAGTTTAGTTCTGCCGGAAACTATTATCCTGTAGGGATTTACAGAGGTGAACCGCACGCAGTCTTCCGGCATATATCTCCACAGGCCGCCGCAGGTTGTAATAACAATAGCGTAATCTATGCCCGTCTTAACTCCCTCAAGCGGAACGCTTTTGAGCGCATCCGCCTCATTGTTGCCGGTCATTTCCTTAAACGGAATGAACTCATAGAAGATGCCGTTGTTTACGGTAAGCAGCATCTGGGCCTGCTCATTGTCTGCAAGCGGATTTTTTGGAAACTCATCCTGGAAAGCAAAGTAACCCTCGGAGGCGTTGTAATTCTCCAGGTAGTGCATGTTCTCACTAGGGATTAGTTTTTTATATGCCTCACGATACGGTGCAAAGGAGATGCCGCCGTGCATAAAGAGCTCAAGATGAGGCCATACCTCAAGCAGGTTGCTCTTTTGAGTGTACTCCAAAACCTTGTTCATTAAAACCAGGTTCCAGCTTGGAACGCCGGAAAAGTTGGAGACGTTCTGCGTTGTGCACTCCTTGCAAATTTGCATAACCTTCTTCTCAAACTCCGCAATAAGAGCGGTCTCACGGCTTGGAGTTCTTACAAGTTCCGCCATTTTTGGAGAGTTCTTTAGCATTACTGCAGAGAGGTCTCCGTTAAAAATGTTCAATCCGTTCTGCGCCAGAGAATCAGGCTGAACACTTCCGCCCAAAGTGAGGGCCTTGGTGGAGAAAAGTAAACTATCGGGATGAAGATGGACATAATTGAAGAGCATCCGCTTCATGCCTCCAAAGTGGTTGATATAGAGCGAGTCTGGTGTAATTGGGATATACTTGCTCTTGTCTGAAGAGGTGCCGCTTGATTTGGCAAACCAACGCACCTTCTGGTTCCAGAGAACGTAGTCTTCTCCGCGGCGTAGGCGCTCTATGTAGGGAACAAAATCGTTGTAACGGCAGAGAGGAACTTTTTTGCGGAAATCTTCAAAATCTTTGATGGCGGAGAAGTGCTTTTCTGCTCCGTATTTGGTCTCTTTTCCGCAGGAAATCAGGTGATTAAAGAGAGCGTGCTGAAGCTCAGGCGCATGGCTTTTGCTCCGCTCAACATCCTTTAAAAACTTCTTTCCAAAGGTGAGGGCGGCGCCGTTAATTAACCGTGTTAAACTCCTGGAAGCCATCTTTGCAAAAATAGAAATTATATGAAGAGTTCCCTAAGTACGCCCAAAGATTTAAGTTCGGTTTTGAGTGCGGAGTGGAATGAGAAGTACTCCAACACCTTGGTAAGAAAGCGGTTGCGGAGTTCGCCGCTGCACTTAATGGTTGGAATGTCTTTTAGCGGAGTGGAGAGGATGGTGTGCAGAAGCAGAGATTCATCGGGAGCAAAACAGAAGGCCTCCTGATGTTTTTCCACAAACTGCGCCTGGGTAAAGTTGAAGTGTTTTCTCTCCGTTGAGTAGTTGTCTTGCGGCATGTAACCCAGCAGTTTACAGAGGTTGACCGTAAAGTGCAGATGGAAGTTTTCACACCCCTCTTTAATCTCATTGAGTATGAGAACTGAGTTGGTGAGGAAGGCAAAAAGCCCCGGGTCCGGCTCGCTCTCACGAACGCTCCGCAGGATGAGTTCACACATATAAAGCGCTATGGCGTTTTTGCGTATATCTGTTTGAATATCAGCCAGCGGGAAGACCGTGTCTGCCTCTTTTATGAGCGGCATTGTGCCCTCTCCGCCCCGTTTTGAGTGGAGCACAACATCCAGAATGTTGAGAGGAAAAGTGACGGAACTCTTTGACTGCTTGCTCTTTGGATAAAAATAGCAGGCGCATCTTCCTTTGGTGTCTGAGTAACACTGCACCACAACTCCTGAGTCTGAATGTTTTATGGTGTGAAGAACTATGATCCTGCTTTTAGTGAGCATCCCTTCAATGCGTTTAATGAGCGGCTGCTTCCTATTAAAGTTGTGAGAGGAAGTGGGCCAGTTTTCTCATAGCTATTCCCCTGTGCGATATGGCATTTTTCTGATTTTCAGACATCTCTGCAAAGGTGCAACTGCAACCCTCCGGAATGAAAACAGAGTCATAACCAAACCCGCCTTCTCCACTCTCTTTCTCCGCGATAGTTCCATTCATTACACCGTTGAATGTGTACAACGTGCCTTTGTGAATGAGTGTTATGACGGTGCGGAACCTTGCGGCGCGTATGTTCTTTTTTCTCTTATCTACCTTTTCCAACTCTGCTAACAGCTTGGCTATATTGGCTTTGGAATCATGCTGCTCTCCGGCGTAACGTGCGGAATAGACTCCGGGCGCACCGCCCAGGGAGGCAACCTCCAGTGCGGTATCATCTGCAAAGCAACTCTTGTTGAATTTGTTCCAGATAAACTGGCATTTCATCTTTGAATTGGCCTCAATGGTGGCTCCGGTCTCCGGAATATCTCCCTTGTAACCAAGCTTCTTTGGCATAATTAGTGTAATACCTTTACCGAGTATTTCAGAGGCTTCTCTAAGTTTGTCTGGATTAGCTGTAGCAAAGATCAGTTCCATACTTATTTGTTTAGTCCACTCAAAGTTAGCAAAAGTTTACTATTTTTGGATGTATGATTATGAGAAGATATAGATTCCTTAAAAAGCTTCTGCTGAGTGCAGCCGGAGCCCTTTTTCTGACCGCCGCCGCCTCCGGTGTGTCCTTTGGTCAGAGCAAGAACTTTAAGCTGGTTCAAGATCTTGAGGTTCAGTACAATATTCTTAGAACCCTTGCAACCGAGTATGTAGATACGCTCTCCTTTTCCAAGATTCTGCGCTACGGAATAGACGCCATGCTGGAGTCTCTGGACCCTTATACGGAGTTTGTGCCGGAGGAGAACGAGGAGTCTATAGAACTCATTACCACGGCCTCATACGGCGGAATAGGGGCTACAATCCGCAAGATTGACTCCCTGGGCGTAATGATTATGCAGCCATATCCTAACTCTCCGGCGGTGAAGTTCAATCTTGAGCCCGGAGATATCATCCTTAAGATAGACGGCGCAGATTTACGGCCTCTTACCGTGGATGAGTGCAGCAAGAGGATGAGGGGCGCTCCCGGATCTGAGGTAACTTTTACCGTAAAGAAGGGCCGCACCGGCAAGGTGGAAGATATTGTTGTTACTCGCGATAGAGTGCATACCTCAGACGTTGCCTATTATGGCATGCTGAATAACGTTGTTTACGGCTCTGATATTGAGAAGCCTGCATTTGATCTCTCTAAGACAGGTTACATAAGAGTTAGCAGTTTCACCCTCAACGGTGCGGACGATGTAAGGCGTGCACTTATGGAACTCAAGGAGAAAGGGGCTGAGCGTATTGTGCTGGATTTGAGGGGGAACGGCGGCGGCCTTATGAATGAGGCTATAGATATTGTTTCATTGTTTGTTCCTAAGGGAACTCTGGTTGCCTCTGCAAAGGGGCGCGGTGAGGGTTCAAGTTTTACCTGCGTAACAGACAAGGATCCTGTAGATACGCTAATTAAACTTGCGGTTCTGGTGAACTCCTCTTCTGCTTCATCTTCTGAAATTGTGGCTGGTGCGCTGCAGGATTTGGACCGCGCAACAATCATTGGAACAAGAACTTACGGCAAGGGGCTGGTGCAGTCTTTCCGTCCTGTTGGATACAACGGAAAACTGAAACTTACCACATCTAAATACTACACTCCAAGCGGAAGATGTATTCAGATTCTGGATTACTCTCACCGTAATGCAGACGGCAGCGTGGGTGCCGTGCCTGATTCTTTAAAGAAAGCCTTTAAAACCAAAAACGGAAGAACGGTTTATGACGGCGGAGGAATTACTCCGGATACTACCATTAAATCAAGCACTTACAGCCGTCCGGTTTATGCTCTTGTTATGAGCGGAATTATGGAAGATTATGCGGTAGATTTCTATTCAAAGAATACCAACATTTCCGCTCCGGAGCAGATTAACCTTACAGATGAGCAGTACAATGATTTTGTAAAGTATGCCGCAGGTAAAAAGTTTGACCAGCGCTCGGCTGCAGAAGTGCTTTTGGAGCAGTTGGTTAAGGAGGCAAAGGAGGAGAAGCTTTATGAGAAGGATAAGGCGGAGTTTGATGCGCTCTCCTCAAAGCTGAACCTTTCAAAAGAGCAGGTGCTCAATCAGTACAAGGAAGATCTTAAGCCTATGGTTGAGGAGGAGATTATTCAGAAGTATTTCTTTACGGGTGAGCGCATTAAGCACATGCTGAACACAGACGTTCAGTTGCTTAAGGCCCTTGCCGCCTGGAAGTAAAAATATTTAATATAATGATTGAACTTGGAATAAAAGGAAGAAGAGAACTGGTTGTGGCTGAGGAACATACCGCAAAGCATATTGGGAGCGGAACGGTGTTGGTTCTGGCCACTCCAATGATGATTGCTCTTATGGAACAGACCAGCCTGTGGTCTATTAAACCTTACCTGGAAGAGGGGCAGGGAAGCGTTGGTATTCACGTGGATGTCTATCATGACGCCGCCGCTCCTCTGGGCAGCACGGTATGGTGTGAGAGTGAGGTGATTGAGATAGACCGCCGTAAGATTACCTTTAAGGTTACGGTCTATGACAAGGACGGCGTTGTGGGGCACGGCACCCATCAACGTTTCATCATAGACGAAAGGAAGTTCGGGGATAAAATGAAGGCCAAGGGCAACTAGCCGCGCCCCCGCTCAACGAACCTCAATTTTTGTTAGCTTTGCCTCCAATCCTGCAAAACTGCTTAAATAGTTAATGCGCTGCAAAAGCAGAGCAAAAGCCAAGCAAAGCAAAGCCGGGCAGAAGCAAGGCAGATGTTAACTATCGCGGAGGAAAAGCAGGATGAATTTGATAAATACTTAAATATGAAAAGAATAAGTTTTTGGGCAGCACTTGCTGTGATTTCATTTGCGGTTTCCGCCTGCGGTGGCGGCGGAGGAAATGACGGAGAAGATAAACCTCTTGATCCGGAACCAACAAAACCTGTAGAAGAGGTGGATCCTCCTATCAGTGAGCCGCTTGTTGCGCCTGTTGCCCGCATAGATGACGGCCGCCACGTAACGGCATACGTCACTTATTACGGAAGCCTCATTCCGGATGCAAGCGTAATTACTCACATCAACTACGCTTTTGCAGAACTTTACATGGTAGACGGTGTTTATCAAAAGTTTGATTTGCAGGGAACTAAGACAAGATTTCAAAACATTGTGAACCTTAAAAAGACATATCCGCAGCTTAAGATTTGCCTGAGCTTTACTCACGGAGTTGCAAATTCTAACAACAAGCAGGGCGGTAGTTTCTCAATGCTTTGCAAGAGTGATGAGAACATGCAGAAGTTTGCAGAGGACTGCCTGGCGTTCCTTAAGGAGTGGGGGATAGACGGTATTGATTTGGACTGGGAGTTCCCGGGATTGAGCTGGAGCGGCGCGGCTTGTGATGTAAGCTGTGACACAGACAATTACGTTAAGCTGGTTAAGAAACTGAGAGAGGTTCTGGGAGACAAATATGAAATCTCTTACGCAGGTTACTGCATGGATAAGGTCCAAGTTTCTGGCGGTTATCGTTATATAGATATTGCCGGAATGGATAAGTATGTAGATTACGTGAACATAATGACATACGATTTGGACGAGGCTCCTCATCACCATTCAGCACTCTCAGACACAAGAGCTTACAAAGATTGCAACCGTGCAGTGAACGCCTACTTGAACGCCGGCGTTAAGCCTAACAAGATTGTACTGGGCATTCCGTTCTACGGCCGCCATTCATTCAGCACCTCTCCTACTGCGGTCTCTTACAAGGGAATACTCAATCTTGATCCTAAAAAATACAGACGTAACAAGTGGGATGCAACTGCAAACTGCCCATACGTTGAGACAATGCAGGGCGTATTCTACATGGGTTATGACAACCCTAAGAGCATAGGAATTAAGGGAAACTGGGCTCGCCAGAAGGGTCTTTTGGGACTTATGTACTGGGAGTATGACCAGGATGACAGCAAAGGAACCCTCCGCACCGCCGTTTGGAATGCGGTAATGACTCCTTAAGCCTCTTCCCAGATATAAATTTTATCTGAGCGTCTTAATTTTTCTTTTACGGGGATTGAACAAAGGTCTCCCTTAACGGCTTTTTGCACAGGCTTGAGGTCTACCCGTATCTCTTTGACAGTGTGCTCAATGCAGCCGGTAGATGGGCCAATGATAAGTATCTCGTCTCCCACGTTGAGTTCTCCCGCCTCTACCAAAACCTCTGCAACTGAGAGGTTTGAGAAGTAGTTGGTAATCTTTGCCACGTAACTCTTTTTTCTTGTGGCCTTGTTGCCGTATACCTCACTCCACTCGCCCAACTTTGCCCCCTGGTAGTACCCGTCCCAGAATCCTCTGTTGAATACTCCCGATAGTTTCTCTTTTAAAGCGCTTTTAACCTCCTCTGTATAACCCTCTTTGCTCAGCACTGCGTCTGCTGCGGTGCGGTAGGCGGAGGTAACCATCTTTACGTACTCTGCACTGCGGGCGCGCCCCTCAATTTTAAAGACGGTAATGCCAGCATCAATGATCTTGTCTATGAACTCAATGGTACAGAGGTCTTTAGGAGACATAATGTACTTGTTGTCTATCTCCAGTTCTCTGCCCGTTTCCAAATCCGTAACCCTGTAACCTCTTCTGCATAGCTGGAAGCAGCTGCCTCGGTTGGCAGAGGAGTTGTACTCCTGAAGGCTGAGGTAACACTTTCCGGAGATGGCCATGCAGAGTGCTCCGTGAACAAAAAGTTCCAGACGCAGCAGGTTCCCCGATGGGCCTTTAACCTGCTCTTCTTCAATCTTTTGGCTAATCTCTTTTATTTGAGGGAGCGTGAGTTCTCTGGCCAAAACAATCACATCTGCAAACTGAGCGTAGAACTTAACCGCTTCAAAATTGGAGACGTTTAACTGTGTGGAAATATGCACCTCCAACCCCATCTCTCTGCACATCTGAATCACCGCCATATCTGAGGCAATAATTGCACTCACCTGTGCCTTTTTTGCCTCCTCCAGCGCCTTTCTCACATTCTCCAGATCTGCCTGATATACAACAATATTGAGGGTCATGTAGGTCTTAACGTTGTGCTCTCTGCAAATCTCTGTAATCCTGCTCAGATCTTCCGGAGCAAAATTGTTTGCAGAGTGAGATCTCATATTGAGATTTCCCACGCCAAAGTAGACGGAATTTGCACCACCCTGAATGGCGGCCATAAGGCACTCAAAGTTGCCGGCCGGAGCCATTATCTCAATAGATGCACCCTTCTGTGATGAACTCATAATCTGCTCTATTTTACTCTTTTAACAATGGAAGATGCAAACATTCTCATCTGCTCTTTCTGCTCTTTATTCAGACTCATACCGTTCAGAATTTCAATAGCTTCCGAATAGTTTTTCTCTATCTCTTCTGTTGCCAGACGGTTAATACCCAGCTCTTTATAGAACTCCTGGAATGCTGCAATCTTCTCATCTGTAGGCTCTGTTTCCAGAAGGGCATCCAGTTTTGTACCCTTTCCCTTAAGCAGTGCCTCCTCTCTGCAACGTGTTAGCAGCCAGCTCTTTTTGTTATTCAGAATATCTCCGCCAATCTTCTTTCCAAAGCTCTTTTCATCTCCAAAGGAATCCAGATAATCATCTTCTATCTGGAAGGCCAAACCCAGTTTTAAACCAAAGTCATAAATCTGGTTGCAGAGTTCCTTGTCTGCTCCTCCAATAATGGCACCCATCTTTGCCGCACAGGCCAGAAGCACAGCGGTTTTGAGGGTAATCATATTCACATACTCATCCATGCTCACGTTGTTCATCTCCTCAAAATCCATATCTAACTGCTGCCCCTCACAAATCTCTATTGCGGTTTTTGAAAAGAGTGCAACCACCTCACTTATATGCTCTTTTGGTGTAAAAGAGATATGCTGATATGAAGAGATACACATAGTATCTCCCGATAGTATTGCAATGTTGTTGTTCCACTTTTTGAAGATGGTAGGCTTTCCTCTTCTCAAATCTGCATTATCCATAATATCATCGTGAATAAGAGTGAAGGTATGGAAGAGTTCCACAGCCATTGCGGGGTTCACAATGTGAGGGCCTATATCATCCTTAAAAAGGTTGTAAGTTACAAGGCAGAAGCGTGGACGGATTCTCTTTCCGCCAATGTCCAACATATATTTCAGAGGTGCATATAGGTAGTGCGGTTCGGCCGGCCACTGGGTCTTTTCAACCGCCTCATCTATAATCTTGTAAAGTTCTTCTAATGGAAGCATAATTCAATTATTGTCTCCACAAATTTAACCTTTTTGTTCTATTTTGCTAAATTCGCAAATCGTTCAGAGTGTTATGGCAGAGAACAAGGAGAAAAATACAGCAGGAAGGGCCGTGGTTGTAAAACACACGGGGAGCCACTATTTGCTCTCTCATCTGCCTCAGTGGGACCCTTTTATGGCGGTTGTAAAGGGTAAACTCCGTTTGGACGATACTACCAACACCAACCCCATTGCGGTGGGAGATGTTGTTGAGTATGAGGGCACTCCCTCCTCCACTTCATCTGAGAATCCCTGCACAATTAAACGGGTGTTGGAGAGGCGCAACTGTATTGTTAGAAGGTCTACTAATTTATCCAGGCAGAATCACCTTATTGCCGCAAACATAGACCGGGTTTTTCTTACCGTAACTCTAAAAGATCCGGAGGTAAAGATTCAGTTTGTAGACCGCTTTCTTGTCACCTGCCAGGCATACGATGTGCCGGTCACTATTCTGCTGAATAAGGCAGATATCTATCGCGGAGAAGAAGATTCAGAAAAACTTAAAGATGAGGAGCTTGCTGCAATGGCGGCCGGATTCTCCCAGATATATTCCAATGCCGGTTACAATGTGATTGAGACCTCTGTTAAGAGCGGGCTGAACATTGAGACTTTAAGGGAGTTGTGCAAAGACAAGGTGGTGCTTTTCAGCGGCCAGAGCGGTGTGGGTAAATCTTCACTTATCAACGCGTTAGACCCATCGCTGAGTTTGAAGACGGCAGAGATTTCTACGGCCCATCTGCAGGGCAAACATACCACAACCTTCTACCAGATGCACCCAATTTCAAGCGGCGGTTTTGTGGTAGATACTCCGGGCATAAGGGGCTTTGGTCTGGTTAACTTTTCCAAAGAGGAACTGAGCAACTATTTTCCGGAGATGATGAGAGTTCAGGAGGGCTGCCGTTTTAATCCGTGCACCCATACTCACGAACCCGGCTGTGCAGTTAAAGAGGCGGTGGAAAGGGGGGAAATCTCTCCGCTCCGTTATGACTCCTATCTGGCTATGCTGGAGGAGGATGGAAAGTACAGAGAAAGCGAATAGTCTATGAATAAAAGGGTTCTCTCTCTTGCCGTTCCCAGTATTTTGGCAAACATAACGGTTCCCCTTGTGGGAATGGTAGACGTGGGGGTATCCGGCCGCCTGGGTGATGCGGTTGCAATTGGGGCAATGGCCATCTCCACAATGCTCTTTGATCTGCTCTACTGGAACCTCGGATTTTTGCGTGTGGGCACAGGCGGTATGGTGGCGCAAGCCTTTGGCAGAAGGGATTTTAAAGATGTGATGAAGATCTTTACTCAGGGGTTGGGAACTGCGCTCTCCATTGCTCTTTTAATCTTTGTTCTGCAGTATGTTTATGTGGAGGTTGCATTAAAGTTTATTCCTTGCAGCAGCGAGGTTGCCTCCCTTGCAAGAGAGTACTATTACATAAGAATTTGGGCGGCACCTGCAACGCTCTCACTGTTTGTGTTCAAAGGCTTCTTTATAGGAATGCAGGATGCTGTAAGTCCAATGGTTGCAGACATTACGGTGAATGTTCTCAACCTTCTGCTCAGCATTTTTCTGGCCTTTAAAATTGGGCTGGGATTCAGGGGAATTGCCTGGGCCGTCTTTACCGCTCAGTACACGGGACTTCTGCTCTGCATAGCAATTTTCCTTCTGCGTTATCGCTCCCTGCTCAAACATTTAAGCATTAGGAGTTCTTTGAAAATTAAGGAGATGCTGCGTTTCTTCTCCGTGAACGGCAACCTCTTCATACGTTCCGTCTGCTTTCTTTTCATATACGTGGGCTTTACCTCTCTCTCTGCAAAATACGGTGATACTCAGCTTGCTGTAAGCACCATCATTATGAAACTTCTTATGTTCTTCTCATTCTTCATAGACGGCTTTGCGTATGCAGGTGAGGCACTTACGGGAAGGTACATAGGTGAACAGAACAGTCCTTCACTTCATCTTTCCACAAAGGTGATCTTCCGCTGGTGCCTGTGGATAGCTGTTGTTGCCACCGTTCTTTACGTTGCTTTCAGCCGCCAGATGGTTGCGCTTATGACAGATAACCAGGCGGTTATAGAGGCCTCCAAGCCGTTCTGGATCTGGCTTTGGCTTATGCCGGCCCTCTCCACTCCGGCCTTTGTTTATGACGGCATCTACATTGGAGCTATTGCAACAAAGAGGATAATGTATGCAATGATTCTCTCCGTAATAGGCTTCTTCATAGCATATTACACGCTCTGCGGCATTCTGGGCATCCAGGCCCTCTACATTGCCTACATGGTGCACATAGCGGTCCGCACCCTCTACCTCCACCTCTTCTTCCGCCATGACGTCTACGCACAACTAACTCCGCAATAGGTCACGAAAATGATACGGCGGGCTTGACATAGATAGATTATTTTGCAGAAAAACTGCATTATGATTTATGGTTATATTCGCGTAAGCACAAACAAGCAAACTGTTCTTAATCAGAGGTTTGAAATTAGCAAGTATTGCTCTGCAAACAACCTTACAATAGACGGTTGGATAGAGGAAACAATCTCCGGAACCAAGAACTATGACAAACGTAAACTTGGTAATCTTCTTAAAAGAATTCACAGCGGAGATTTGATAATCTGTGCGGAACTCTCCCGATTGGGCAGAAGCCTCTTTATGATAATGGAGGTTCTAAATATCTGCATGACAAAGCAGTGCAGAGTCTGGACAGTAAAAGAGGGCTACAAACTTGGAGAAGACATTCAGTCAAAAGTGCTGGCCTTTGCATTCGGACTCTCCGCAGAGATTGAGAGAAAACTTATAAGCCAAAGAACAAAAGAGGCGTTAGACAGAAAGAGGGCGGAGGGTCATCAGCTGGGCCGCCCAAAGGGTTCCAAGAATAAACACTACAGGCTTGAGGCAAAGGACAGACTCATCCAACGCCTTACGCAGCAGGGCGTTAAGATGCAGGAGATTGCCTCCCGCTGCCGCGTCTCCTATAAAACTCTTTACAACCATCTCCACCGCACAGAAATAGAGTCAAAAAAATAAAAATTTTATTCAGTTGTTTGACCGATCCTTTCTTTTTGTATTTTTGTAAAAACAAGACGCGCTTATGAAATTGGTTGAAGAAATAACGAATGCTCGTCCTTTTATCAAGTGGGTTGGAGGGAAGACGCAATTGCTGGATGAAGTTCGCAAGTCACTGCCGAGTGATTTTGCCACTCGTAAGCATATTACGTACGTAGAACCATTTGTGGGCGGTGGGGCCGTGTTGTTTTGGATTCTTCAGGCATATCCAAATATTGAACATGCCGTTATTAATGACATTAATAAGGAACTTATCTGCACGTACAGGGTAATCAAAAAGGATGTAGAAAGTCTGATAGAAAAGTTGTCTGCTATTCAGACAGAATATATCCCTTTATCTGTCGAATCTAGAAAAGATTATTTTTTGGCAAAAAGGGCTTTATTCAACTCTAAAACAATTTCTCCGGAGGAAACAGCAGCACTATTCATATTCCTCAATAGAACCTGTTTTAACGGGCTGTATAGAGTTAATTCAAAGGGCGCTTTTAATGTTCCCCACGGAAAATATGCAAATCCACGTATTTGTGACGCAGAAAATCTTCGTGCATGTTCATCTATTCTGCAGAAAGTAGAAATTATGTGTGGAGATTTTTCAGAAACGGGATGTTACGCCGGTCCACGCACCTTGTACTATTTTGACCCACCATATAAGCCTATTACAGATACATCTTCTTTCACCTCGTATGCAAAGGATGGATTTGATGACAAAGAGCAAATCCGCCTCCGCGATTTCTGTGACCAAATTAGTAAGAAGAAGGCTCTTTTTGTGGCCAGCAATTCAGACCCAAAGGATGTGAATCCAAAAGCTAACTTCTTTGATATAATTTATAACCATTTCTTCATCAAGCGTGTTTCAGCTACCCGTATGATTAATTCTGATGCAAACGGACGTGGCGCTGTTTCTGAATTGATGATTTCCAACGTAGTTAATGCCTAATTATGAGAAATTTCCAAATTTGGATGGCGGGCTTCCGCTCAGCCATAGCTGGCTATAAGTATTTTACAGACTTTGAAAAGATCTACAGAAACGTAGATGCTATCAAAGTGGAACTTAACATCATGAACTCTCTTGTAGGGAGCAAGACTATTGAAAAAGATTTCATTGCTCTATACAAACGATATCCGGAAATTTTAAAGTGTATTCCTATTCTGATTGCAAAACGTGAATTCGATATTCTTACAGTTGATACAGACGGAGAACACATGTTCAACTTTAGGGAAGCAAATTATAGCATAGGAGATTATGTTATCTTTATGAGAGAGACCGGCTTATTTGATCTTATGCAGAATAAACACATCCAAAACCTAGTGGATTATGTTACGGGTGTAGAAGCGGGTTTGGATTCCAATGCTAGAAAGAATCGCGGAGGACACGCAATGGAAGATCTGGTAGAAAGCTTCATTGTTAAAGCAGGGCTAGTTAGGGATAAGACATACTTCAAAGAGATGTATATCCATGAGATAGAACAAAAGTGGAATATTGATCTTTCTTGCATCTCCAATAAGGGTAAAACGGAGAAACGTTTTGATTTCGTAATTAAGAGACCCCAAATGATATATGGCATAGAGACAAACTTCTATGCTAGCAGTGGTTCAAAACTCAATGAAACTGCTCGTAGTTACAAAACTCTTGCATTAGAAACGAAAGATCATCCTAACTTTACATTTGTCTGGATTACAGACGGTCACGGCTGGGGCTCTGCTATGAACAATCTTAGGGAAACCTTTGATGTCCTAGAGAATATGTACTGTATATTGGATCTTGAAGACGGCGTTATTTCCAAAAAACTTTTGTAGCAGGGAGAGTCTATGTTAGTCCCTTTTTACAGGTCTAAAGACAAGAATTTTACTCTTTTACAAGGAGATTGTATTGAGCTTTTGAAATCCTTTGATTTTAAGTTCGATATGATTTTTGCAGACCCACCGTATCATCTTTCAAACGATGGTATCAGTATTCAGAGTGGAGTTCCCGTTTCTGTGAACAAAGGTAAATGGGATAAATCTCAGGGATTTGAAGAGGACTACAAATTTGACAAAACATGGCTTGCTGCCTGTAGAGAACACTTGAAGTCTGATGGTACAATTTGGGTCAGCGGAACTTATCATAATATCTTTTCAGTTGCCCGCTGTCTTACTGAGTTGGATTTCAAGATTCTAAATTGTATCACCTGGGTAAAGACCAACCCTCCGCCAAATCTTTCCTGTAGATATTTTACATATTCAGCTGAGTATATCTTATGGGCTCGCAGAGAGCAGAAAAAGGCTCATTACTACAACTATGAGTTGATGAAGGAGATAAACGGTGGCACGCAAATGCGTGATGTTTGGACGTTGCCTGCCATTGCTCCGTGGGAAAAGTCTTGTGGTAAACACCCTACACAGAAACCTTTATGCGTTCTCTCCAGAATCATCCAGGCATCAACAAGGCCAGGAGCCTGGATACTAGACCCGTTCACTGGCAGTAGTACTACTGGCATTGCAGCAACTCTTCTCAGGCGTCGTTTCCTTGGAATAGACCAGGAAGAGAATTTTTTAGAGATAAGCAAAGCCCGTCGTGAGGAACTTAATAGTATTAATCGCTATCGTGAGATTCTTGGAAAGTTGGAGAAACAAGCTAAACTCTTCCAAGACAGCGATATCCGAATCCTTAGTGAGGAGGGAGTCCCTTATGCTCCGGAGTTGCCATTTTAATTTTACGAAAAACATGGTTATGAAAAAGATATTGTTGCTATTAGCGGTGTTCATAGGGGGAATGGTTTCCTATGGGCAGAAGGTTGATATTGAGCAACCTAAGACAGAGACGGGGGTTAGGTTTGCAGTGGTGATAGACAGTAAGACCTTTCAAAAGTGTAAGAAAGAAGTATATAACTATCGGGATGCTTTGGAAAAAGACGGGCTGTCTACATACATAATTAGCGGAGAGTGGGAGAATCCTGAGCAGGTAAAAGAGGAGATTAAAAAGGTTTATACTGAGGATCCTAAGAACTTTGAGGGAGTTGTGCTTGTTGGAGATATTCCTGTTGTTATGGTAAGGAATGCTCAGAATCTGACTCGCTCTTTTAAAATGAATGAAAATAAGTTTGAAAAGGGGCGTTCTTCTGTTCCATCTGACCGTTTTTATGATGATTTAGGCCTTGATTTTGAGTTTCTTACAAAATCTTCCAGTGTGAAAGAAACGGGAGGAAGAGAGCTCTTTTTCTATGCGTTGAAGCCGGATAGCAGGCAGTATTTGAATCCTAATTTTTATAGCGGAAGAATTTTATTTCCAAGCGGTTTTAAGGGAGATAAATACAAGGAAATTGGCAAGTTTTTAGAGAGGGCGGCGGCAGCACATCTTGCTCCTCCTCAGATGAGGGCAATGCTGCTTTCCAGAGGTGCGCTTTCTGAAGATGAGGACTTTAACGCCAGGGTTGGTGTTATTGAAATGTTGAAGGATCAGATATCCTTTCTGGGGCGTCCAAATCAGATGCAAGTAATTGATTTTAGTAAAGATACACCGTCTCAGAAGGATAGATTGCTGGAGGCTCTTAAGCAGACTATGAACACTGTATTTTACTACAGAGGACACGGCAACTACGGAGTAATGGCTCCGGGATTTTTGTTGAATCACGGAGAGTCTTCATCTAAGATTAGGGACGACGAAATATTTAAGATGCCTGTTCAGCCTTACTTAGTTTTGCTGAACTCCTGTTTCAACGGTGCTTTCTTCCGTAATCGCGATATGGCTCCGGCCTTTCTTTTCTCTCCGGGGAATGTGCTTGCCGTTCAGGCAGTTGGAATCAACTCTCATCAGGACGATTGGGATACCCGTTATTACGGAATTGTTTACGGAGGTGCGAGAGTTGGTGAGGCCTTCAGATTACAACCCCAACTTGAGCGCCATATTTTAGGAGACCCAACTTTCCATTTTAAGACGGTTTATAACTATGATCTGAAAGACTTTACCGTTAAAAATGCTGAGAGTGAGGAATATTGGAGACACGCAATGGAAACGGGAGTGCCTGTTGGCGTTGAAGGAGAGAGAAACAAAACTATTACTTCCGTTGCCATTAACCGCCTCTGCAATATGCGCAAACTCTCCTCTACTGACCTTGCAAACTTCTGGGGCAAAAAACTATCTCCAAGCGTTATGCTGGAGTGCATTTTACAAACAGCAGAAATATATGGAAGAGGCTGTGATTCAATAGCAAGGGAAGATCTTCTCTCTGTGTTGAACGAAGGGTTAAAATCCAACTCCGAGTTTGTAGTAAGACAATCCGGAATGGTTGCTACACAGTTTGCGGATCCTCGTCTTGAAGATGCCTTGCTTTATTCCATGAAACAAAATTTGAACCGTCCTAGGTGTTTGAGTAAAGTAATGGCAGCGCTTGGCATGATTCCTAAAGAGGAAATGTTAAAAGCCTTTGAGAATCACCCTCTCAGTAAAGATCCTTCCGTAACTATTTTTATCTCAAAGCAGAAAGATGCTATTTATAAACAAAAAGGAATACAACATCTTGTAATTACAGATAAAAACACTGGATCAGACAGGAGAATACTTCACTCTATTACGGCAAAGAATACACCTTTCCCGGATTATATTCCTCTCTTTGTCTCCATGGTTGAGGACGAATCTCTTAACACCGAACTCAGACTGGTTTTGGCAGATGTGCTCGGTTGGTATGAATACTCTTACAAGAAGAGTGACGTGTTAAAAGATATTAAACGTATGCTCTCCAATCCATCCTTTGATGCTACAATGCGTAACTCTCTGAATATGAAATCTTCTCTCCGCGATGTGCTGATTAAAGACCTGCACCGCATTGAGAAGGATTAATAGAGTTCGGCAAGCATGCAGCGGGCGGAGCCGCCGCCGGCGGTCTCTATGGCGGTGAGTTCCGGGGCAAGGATTGTTACATCTTCTTCCAGCAGTGCTATCTGTTCCTCTGTGAGGGAGCGTTTTGCGGTGGCGCTCATTATCAGAAGCTTCCGTGGGGTTGAGGCCTTTGCGCTCCCGGATGCGGCGGAGCTGCCGGCGTGGAGTTCAAGCATGTTGCCGGCAAACTGATGCATCTGCTCAAAGGAGATTTCAACTATCTCCTTATCATTCTCTTCCAACAGTTCTATGAGGCGCTCTCTCTCATTGATGTCTGTAACGGAATCTAAGCAGACAACGGCAAAGCGGGTGCCTATGTGCATCATAACGTTGGTGTGATAGATTGGCGTACCATTCTCATCCTCAGCGTTAAAGAGGAAGTAGTCATAGTTGGTTTTTGCAGCCCATTTGTCCAGCACATCCTCATTGGTTCTTGGAGATGCGCAGGCAAAAGCAAGGTGATGTTCTCTATCCAGAATAAGAGAGCCGGTACCCTCCAAAAACTTCTCCTCCTTCTCATATCCGGTAATGTCTATAATCTTTTGGAAAGGCATCTTGCCCAGCACTTTAAGGAGTTTTGTGCGCTCCTTGCGGCGGTTGGGTGCAAACATAGGATAGAGCACAAGGGTTCTCTCATCCTGCTCAGTAAGAGGGTTTTTCTCCAGGTGGGTGGAGAAGCAGTTGTTTGGGAAAATGGAATCGGGAGTGAAAGGTTCTTCCGTATCTTGAAGAACCTCCACTTCTATTCCGTTATCTCTTAAAAGCTGAACGTAGTTATCAAACTCTGTAACAGCCTGCTGCTGAATCTTCTGCGCCTGCTGCTCACTTTCTGTCTTTACCTGAAAGGCGTTGTTTGCTGCGGTCTCTTCATTAAAGGCAAAGCGTACAGGCCTTACCATCAGAACTTTATAGGTGGTCTGCATTACTCCTCCATCTCTTTAATGGACTTTGCAATAATGGCTATTGCCTTACGGAGTTCTGCCTCAGTAATTACCAAAGGCGGAGCAAATCTTATGATGGTGTTGTGAGTTGGCTTTGCAAGCAATCCGTTCTCCATCATCTTAATACAGAGATCCCAGGCGGTCTTTCCGTTCTTCATTGGTTTGGTGAGAACGGCGTTGAGCAGACCTCTTCCTCTTACGCCCACAATCATTGGAGATTTAATCTTTGCAATCTCCTCTCTGAATATCTTTCCAAGTTTTTCTGCCTTCTGGGTAAGTTTCTCCTCCTTTACAACCTTGAGTGCGGCAACGGCTACTCTTGCTGCCAGAGGGAATCCTCCAAATGTTGAGCCGTGCTCTCCCGGTTTGATATTGAGCATAATGTCATCATCTGCCAGGCAGGCGGAAACAGGGAGCACTCCTCCTCCAAGGGCTTTACCCAGAACTACAATATCCGGGCGGATGCCGTCATGCATAGAGCAGAGCATCTTTCCTGTGCGGGCAATACCGGTCTGAACCTCGTCTGCAATGAGCAGAACGTTGTGCTTGTGGCAGAGGTCATAGCACTTCTTAAGGTATCCGTCATCAGGAACATAGATGCCGGCCTCTCCCTGGATTGGCTCCACCAGAAAGGCGCAGACCTCTTTGCCGTGCTTCTCCAAAGCCTTCTCAAGGGCCTTTACATCATTATAAGGTATTCGGATGAAGCCTGGAGTGAGCGGACCGTAGTTCTCGTATGAACTTGGGTCATTACTCATAGTAATAACGGTAACGGTTCTGCCGTGGAAGTTTCCGTTGCAGCAGATAATCTTTATTTTGTTGTTAGGTATGCCCTTCTTTACTGCTCCCCAGCGTCTTGCCAGTTTAAGGGCTGTCTCAACGCCCTCTGCTCCGGTATTCATAGGGAGTACGCGGTCATAACCAAAATAATCGTGAATATACTTTTCAAACTCGCAGAGCGCATCATTGTAAAAGGCGCGGGAGGTTAGAGATAGCCTGTCTGCCTGATCCTTGAGGGCCTTTACAATCTTTGGGTGGTTGTGTCCCTGGTTAACGGCGGAGTAGGAGGAGAGGAAATCAAAGTATTTCTTGCCCTCCACGTCCCAAACGTAGATGCCCTTGCTCTTTGTAAGCACTACCGGAAGCGGGTGATAGTTCTTTGCTCCGTACTTGGACTCCATGTCCATAAACTTCTTGCTGAGGGCTCCCTTAACTGGTTTTGCAGCCTTCTTTGCAGCACTCTTTGGTGCGGTTTTCTTGCTCTGTGTAGCCATAATATTGTAGTTTTATATCTCTCTTATTGAGGTTTTGCATCCCCAAAACTACTAAATTTTTGCAGAATAGAAAAGTATGATTATCTTTGCAACCCGCTTTAAACGGCGGAAAATAACATAAAGTTAAGATTAACAGTATTTTATGCCAACAATCCAACAATTGGTAAGGAACGGGCGCAAGAGAATTGTTACAAAGTCAAAGTCTCGCGCGCTTGATTCAAGCCCTCAGAAACGTGGAGTTTGTGTACGTGTTTACACAACAACTCCTAAGAAGCCTAACTCAGCAATGAGGAAAGTTGCCCGTGTTAGACTGACAAACCAGAAAGAGGTGAATGCCTACATCCCAGGAGAGGGACACAACCTTCAGGAGCACAGTATTGTGCTTGTTAGAGGAGGCCGTGTTAAGGATCTACCTGGAGTACGTTATCACATTCTTAGAGGCGCTTTGGATACTGCCGGTGTGGACGGACGTAAACAGGGCCGTTCATTGTACGGAGCTAAGAGACCAAAGCAACCTAAGAAGTAAGTCATTAATTTAAAACATTTCCAACAATGAGAAAAGCAAAGCCTAAAAAGAGGATTCTACTTCCAGATCCTAAGTATCACGATGTTATGGTAACAAGATTCGTGAACAACCTTATGTTGCAGGGGAAGAAGAGTATCGCTTACGCTATTTTTTATGACTCCATTGACATGATTGGCGAGAAGATGAAAGATTCTGGCAAGGCTCCTATGGAAATTTGGAAAAAAGCACTTGAGAATGTAACCCCGCAGATTGAGGTTAAGAGCCGCAGAGTGGGTGGTGCTAACTTCCAGGTTCCTACGGAAGTGCGTCCGGAGAGAAAAATCTCGCTGAGTATGAAGAACATGATTCTTTACGCTCGCAAAAGACCGGGCAAATCAATGGCTGAAAAGTTAGCGGCGGAGATCATGGCAGCATATAATAACGAAGGTGGTGCCTTCAAGAGAAAAGAGGATATGCACAAGATGGCTGAGGCCAACAAGGCATTCGCTCATTTCCGTTTTTAGTATTTAAGGAGCAAGCGTAAATGGCTAGAGATCTTAAATATACTAGAAACATCGGCATTATGGCTCACATTGATGCCGGCAAAACAACCACATCTGAAAGAATCCTTTACTACACTGGTAAGACTCACAAGATTGGTGAGGTTCACGACGGTGCAGCCACTATGGACTGGATGGTGGAGGAGCAGGAGAGAGGTATAACCATCACTTCTGCAGCCACTACCGCATTTTGGCACTACAACAGTGACAGTTACCAGATCAATTTAATTGATACCCCAGGCCACGTAGACTTTACCGTTGAGGTAGAGCGTTCACTGCGCGTTCTGGATGGTACAGTAGCAACATTCTGCGCTGTAGGACGTGTTCAGCCACAGAGCGAAACCGTTTGGAGACAGGCAGATAAGTACAATGTCCCTAAGATCGCTTACGTGAATAAGATGGACCGTGTAGGTGCAGATTTCATGGCGGTTGTAGATGACATTAAGAACAAGCTCGGAGCTCATGCAGTTCCTATTTGTATTCCTATAGGTGCTGAGGATAAGTTCCAGGGAATTGTAGATCTGATAGATATGAAAGCTATCGTTTATGATCCTGATAATAAAGAGCTTGTGAACTATGAAGTCAAGGACGTTCCGGCAGAGCTTATGGACGAGGCCGCAACCTGGAGAAACAATCTCCTGGAGACCGCAGCCGAATTTGATGAGGCTCTGATGCAGAAGTACTTTGACGATCCGGACACTATTACCAAAGAGGAGATAATTGCCGCAATCAGAAAGGGAACCATTGAGATGCAGATTGTTCCAATTTGCTGTGGTTCATCCTTTAAGAACAAGGGCGTGCAGTTCCTTCTGGATGCAATAGTAAGATATTTGCCAAGTCCTCTGGATAAGGGTAATGTAGTTGGTACCAACCCTAAGGACGGTTCTGAGGTTGAGAGAAAACCTTCAGCATCAGATCCTTTCTGCGGTTTGGTATTCAAGATTGCTACAGATCCGTTTGTAGGAAGATTGGCATATATGAGAGCATACTCCGGAAAACTTGATTCCGGTTCTTACGTGCTCAACACCAGAAGCGGTAAGAAAGAGAGAGTTGCAAGACTTTATCAGATGCACTCCAACAAACAGAACCCTATTGAGTTTGTTGAGGCTGGAGACATCTGTGCGGTTGTAGGCTTTAAGGATCTCCGCACAGGAGATACCGTATGTGCTGAAAACCATCCAATTGTTCTGGAGTCTATGGTATTCCCTACGCCGGTTATCGGACTGGCTGTAGAGCCTAAGACTCAGGGAGATTTGGATAAGCTGGGAATTGCACTCGGTAAACTTGCAGAGGAGGATCCAACCTTTACCGTTAAGGCTGATACTGAGACAGGTCAGACAGTCATAAGCGGAATGGGTGAGCTTCACCTTGAGATTCTGGTAGATCGTCTTAAGAGAGAGTTTGGAGTAGAGATTAACCAGGGTGCACCTCAGGTTAACTACAAAGAGGCTCTCTGCCAGACGGTTCAGCACAGAGAGGTATTCAAGAAGCAGACCGGAGGCCGCGGTAAGTTTGCAGATATTATTGTTGAACTTGGCCCTGCAGATGAGGGAGTTACAGGACTCCAGTTTGTAGACGAGGTTAAGGGTGGTAACGTTCCTAGAGAGTTTATCCCTGCAGTTGAGAAGGGCTTTAAGGCTGCAATGGCAAACGGTGTTTTGGCTGGCTACGAGGTTACATCTATGAAGGTTGTTCTTAAGGATGGTTCATTCCACCCTGTAGATTCAGACCAGCTTTCATTTGAAATCTGTGCCCGCCAGGCATTCCGCAAAGCAGCTCGCAAGGCAGCTCCTGTGATTATGGAACCTATTATGGCTCTGGAGGTTGTAACACCTGAGGAGAGTATGGGTGATGTAATTGGAGACCTCAACAAACGTCGCGGACAGATAACCAATATGGACTCAAGAGGCGGTGCCAGAATTATTAAGGCAAAAGTTCCGCTTTCAGAACAGTTTGGTTATGTGACAGTTCTGAGAACGCTCTCTTCCGGACGTGCAACCAGTACAATGGAATTCTCTCACTATGCAGAGCTTCCTGCTAACCTTGCAAAAGAGGTTATTGAAAAGGCGGGTGTGCATCTTGCAGATGATGATGAATAAACCGGATTTAAAAGAAGAAATTTAAAAAATTATAAAAATGAGCCAAAAGATTAGAATTAAACTGAAGTCTTACGATCACGCACTGGTTGATAAATCAGCTGCTAAGATTGTTGAGACTGTAAAGGCTACAGGTGCTATCGTAAGCGGTCCTATTCCACTTCCAACCAGCAAGAAGATATTCACCGTAAACCGCTCTACCTTCGTTAATAAGAAGGCTCGTGAGCAGTTTGAGCTCAATTCTTTCTGCCGTCTTCTGGATATCTACTCCTCTTCATCAAAGACTGTTGACGCTCTGATGAAGCTTGAGCTTCCTAGCGGTGTTGAGGTTGAGATTAAAGTTTGATAGTACAAAAAAGTATTATCTTTGCACAGAGTTAGCGGCCACCTAACCAATGGCCGCTGGATTGGGGCTCATAGCTCAGTTGGTTAGAGCACCTGACTCATAATCAGGGGGTCCCAGGATCATGCCCTGGTGGGCCCACAAAAAAAGGAGATGCGCAAGCACCTCCTTTTTTTGTGAAAGGCCTCCGGCCTTTCTTTTAACCCCCGCAGAGCAAGCTCTGCACCCCCTGTAGGGGGTATGCGGTGCTCCGCACCGGGCGCTATCGCGCCTTATTATCATTCTCCGCGTTAAGCATAAATTTCCAATTTTGTTACCAAAATTTCTATCAAAACACTACCTTTGATAGAAACTAATGTGCTGTTAAAAATGGGGATGGGAGTATTATGAAATGGAAGACACTAGAAAAAATCTTATTGGTCACCAGATTGATAGGGCTACTGTTCTTTATTTACACCATCATTTGTTTCGGGGTAACAGAAAAGTATAATCTTGATGGTATTGGAAACCACTCGGCTTATAAACTCTACTGGAACATCCTTGTTGCATGTTGTCTTTTTCTTCTTTTCGATTGTGTCGCTCAGATAATAAAAGTGGCTAATCCCCAAAATATTGCCCCTTATATAATTCAGGCAATATTGTATACTGCTTCTGTTGCATTAGTAATAATAATGATTGCAAACTATCCTAATCTGGTTTGTGATGGAAACAGGATCATCTCATTATCATTTTGGAGTAAAGCTGTGGATGACAGACTGATACAACCATATGACATACCCAGGAAACTCATCACTGTAAGGGAGACACGATTATCACCACTGGCTGGACCCTTATCCGGAAGAAAAAGGATTAGCGGGCAAAACAGTGCATCGCTCCGCGGCTAACCTTTAGTATTTGAGAGAAGAGTTTCCAGCTTTGGAAGCATTCGGTTGAGATAACCGTGGCGTATTACGAAATTCCAGAATGGTTCAAACTTCTTCCATCCTCCCATATAGAAAAGGTGAGCCATTTTTTGTTTAAAGTTATCGTGCCCGAAACTGGCCCTGAAGATGTTTTTCCACTTGTAAAACTCCTTGTATGCCCAGTCATAACCCTTCTTCAATTCTTCCGAATTTAGTCCTACAGGTTTATAAACAACTGTGCGAGTGTCATATTTGCTCCAGTTTCGAGATGTGATACGGCCATCTTGTTCCAGCCTCTGGAATAATCTTGTGCCTGGATAAGGAGTTAATATGTGAAATGTTGCAGTGGTGATGCTGTGCTCTATCCCCCAATCAACGGTTCTTCGGAAAACATCCTTGTCGTCGTGGTCAAGTCCAAAAACAAAACTGCCGTTAATCATTACGCCAAGACTGTGTAAACGATTTACCGCTGCCACATAGTCCTTTGACAGATTCTGAAGCTTGTTGCTGGAACGCAGGTTTTCCGGGGAAAAGGTTTCAAATCCAAGAAAGATGCTTCTCAGGCCGGCTTCGGCGGCTTTTTCTATCAAATCTCCCTTCAGTATGGAGGCTATTGTTGCGGCGCCTTGGAAAACGCGGTTCATGCCTTTCATGCCGTCAAAGAGGTTGGCGGCGAATTCCGGATTTCCCAGCAAATGGTCATCTAGAAAATAAAGATGGCGCCCGGGCAGACGGTCAATCTCAGCCAATGCTTCATCAACACGCTGAGTATAAAACGATTTGCCTTCTCCATAGAAAGCATCCTTGTAGCAGAAATCGCAGTGATGAGGGCATCCTCTGGAAACAACAAGAGAATTGGGAACAAAGTATTTATCACGCTTAATGAGATCTCTGCGGACCGGAGGTAGATTCTCGATAGAACGCCAGTATGCCACATATCGCTTTTGAGGATGTTTATCGCGGAGGTCTTTTATAAATCTTGGAAAAGCGTCTTCTCCCGGGCCAAGAATTACAGTATCCGCATGCTGTGCCGCTTCATCAGGCAAAGATGTGACATGCAAACCGCCCATCACCACATAAACACCTTTCTGGCGGTAATGGTCTGCTATATTGTATGCACGGAAAGCATTTGTAACATACACCTGGATACATACAAGATCCGGATTGTCATCAAGGCTAAGAGGTTCGACATGCTGGTCGACGATTTCTATTTCATCGTCGTCGCGGAAATAAGCAGCAAGAGTTGCCAGTCCCAATGGCGGAAATAAAGAATATTTAATAGGTCTCCAATAGGGGCTGTCGGCTTCCTCCAAAGAAGGAAGAATCATCTTTACCTTCATTCTTGTCTGTGCTACTGGATACAAAAATATAAAATATATTTGTTTCTGTTAAATCGGTATTGTATAGGAGCTCCAGTTAGCACAAAGATAGGATAATCATTGGAAATGGAGAGTAAATATCTCATCGATAGTTCCCCATCCTTTTCGTATTCTCCCCACAAGCGAGTTCGGGAAAAGTGCAGTAGAGCCTCCAGGATTGGAGATTATTACCACTTGGATTCACTTCATTCTGTCGCCAATATTCTATCAAAAAAACAAAAATCTCAACTAAATCAGCAGGATGTTGTGGGGGAATAATGCATGTACTTCCTTCAACCTAGAATAATCCAAAGCGTCATATTGTTTGCCGTATGTCTTCAGGCTGTAGTCATTCCGATGCTTATGGACAATCCTTGCATATTCGTAAACGATTGACATATAGTCTTCAAATATCATCCCCTCAGTATTAACAACCAGGACATTGTCCTTATTGGATGACAGCATGTTTTCAAAGACTTTAGATAGGTCTGTAACACACTCAGCCCAATCGTCATACAGTACTAGCCAGGAATCAGGCTGGCGATACATTGAAACCTCCACACGTTTGAAGCGAGGAAGGTTTTTATATGCCTCAGAAGTAGAGGCGGAGTCTACTATCCGGTAATGGAAATAAATGTAATCAGAAGTGTCCCTGTCGCGGAGAACAAAAGCCACACGAGGGCGGGATGGGCTTATTCTGTAAAGAACAGACATAACCTCTTTCATTGGCATATCCTTGTCCACAAAAGTCCTCAATGGATAAATATGCAATTCGTCTGTACCAGCCATCCAGCCAGCGGCCTTATCTAACCTATCCGCGATTTCAGCCGTGCCTATTGTTTCAAATTTGAAACCTTTCCGTGGGTTATCCTCTTCTTTGAAGGTTGCAATAACAATAGAACCTGATTTCAGGAAAATGTTCCCAATGTCTATACCTTCCTGACCAGGCAATGAATTCATATACTTTTTGTAACAAGAAACAGAAGGAATTTCTATTCCTATCTTATCCATATAACGGTCAAAAGACTTCTGCATAAGGACATCAGGAAGGCTAAACAAGATTAGGAGATAACAGCATAATGGGATGACTATAGCTGCAATCCCTATGACAGGCAGAAGATTATTTGAATGGTTTCTCATAATCCTGTTTTTCTTGAACAAAAACATCAACGATTTCATCTCGCAGGCGGTAGTTTTGGCTAGTATTCCAGAGCAAGATATCTCAGCAGGAAAACATCATAGACTCGGTAAGAGGTTCGGTCTTTGGCCGTTTCCTTGAGTACAAGCTCTTTTTCTACCAGTGAGTCTAGCATTCGGCGGGCATTGGTGGCCCCTCCAAGATTATATTTTGATAGAAACTTGGCAGAAGTAGGCTGCATGAGAAATTCTTCTTTTGCAATGGCTATCAGCATCTTCCACTGCTGCTGTGTAAGGAACTCGCGGAACTGAGCATAATTGGCACTCTCCCCATTCAAGATTTCTTTGCAAGAAGCATTAACGTCTTCTATCGTGATATCCTTTTGCAAGCGGAAAAGATGGTTGCAAAGACATTGGGTGTAGAAGGTGTGGAGCATTGTCCAGTCAAGGACAAAGTCTATTGCTTCCGATGAAATGGAAAACCCATTCTCATTGAATTTTTCTTTGATGAAGCCGAAATAGTTGTCACGGTCTATCTTGTCTATAGACAACGTGGATGTTGAGGAGAAGAAAGGACGGTTTGCGCTGTGGAACATCTCGGTCATCAAATTACGCTTACTACCACAATATATGAATATTATGTTGTGCAGATTCTGGATTATGGTTCGGAGCAAAGCCTCCATGTTTTTTTCAGGATATTGGGCTATCTGCTGAAACTCGTCTATGGCAAGAACAATTGGTTTGTCTTGGGTGTTGAGGTAATTCAACAAATCCTTTAAGGTAGATACCTTATCGTTCTCTGAAGAATAGGCAAAAGAGACCTGAGGTGATCCACTTAAGCCATCATAAGAGAATACGGGACGGAGGCTTTTCAGGAAATTGAGAAACTTTTTACCGGCAGATGTTTTTTCCGGAAATGTTTCAAGTATGGAAGATGAAAGCTCCTTAACAAAATCCTCTAGAGACAAGGTTGAATAGATATCAACATATAGAGTGTGGTACGGCAGAGATTTCTTTCTGATTTGATCAAATAAATGAAGAATCAACCCTGTCTTGCCATATTTTCTCGGCGATATGAGAGTGGTGTCCACACCATTGGCAATATTGGACAGAAGAGCCTGTGTTTCCGCTATCCTATCGCAAAAGAATTTCTTTGATTTATACCCTTTAATTATGAATGGATTTTCTTTCATAAAACTCTATTTTGTGCAAATATACAATTATTTACATAATTGTCAAATTTAGGTTACCTATTTCAGGTAATGCCTACCTTCCGGATTTGAGCAAATTATTCTAAATTTGCATAAGCCTAAAAATAAATAGATATGCTTGTAAACACCACCATCAAAGACCGCATCTGCTACGTGGAAATGCAAAATCCGGATCATTTCAATTGTCTTAGTGAGCAAATGTGCCAAGAACTTGAAAATGCCATACAGTCTGGTTACAAACAGGAGTGTGTAGGTATTGTCATTAAAGCGCAATGCAAAAAAGGAGTGTGGAGCGCCGGACACGACATTCGCGAACTCCCTCAGAATGGGGAAGATCCACTCGCATACGATGTTCCTATGGAGCGTCTGCTCAGGACTATACAGGAGACTGCCATTCCGGTTATTGCTTGTGTAAGCGGAACTGTTTGGGGCGGTGCATGTGACCTCTGCCTTTCATGCGATATGATAATGAGTGCGGACAACGCTACCTTTGCAATTACGCCGGCCAAGATTGGAATACCATACAACGCATCCGGCATAATGCACTTTATCAATCAGTTAGGAATGAACAAGGCACGTGAGATGTTCTTCCTGGCAACACCTATCACAGCGTTGGACGCTCAGAACGTTGGACTCATCAACCACGTTGCGCCGCTTGAGGAATTGGACAACTTCTTGGAAGAACATTTCCTCAATCCGCTCCGCCGCAACAGCGTTATGTCCATAAGCGCAATCAAACGCCAGTTCCGTATATTGAGCAAAGCATCAAGCGTTATTCCGTCTGAAAGTTTTGAAAAAATAAATGCCTATAGGACAAGAGTTTATAAAAGCGCAGACTACCTGGAGGGAATAAACTCATTCCTGGAAAAACGAGCACCTGTATATAGAGGCAAAGCCTCTGACTTGGATACCAGAAATAGTAGGAGATAGGAGAATCGAACTCCTATTTAGGGAATGAGAATCCCTTGTCCTAACCGTTAGACGAATCTCCCGTTGGTTCCCTTGGTGGGGAAATGGACTGCAAAGATATGAAATTCTTTTAATTCTGCAAGTCCTTTTTTCTCTTTCCGCTGCGGCCGGGCAGCTGAGGAGCTACCTTACTCCCAGGGCGTAAAGGAAGTGGGAGAAGATTGCCGGGTGACAGATGATTGGGAAGATGAAGCCGTAAACTGCTCCCCAGAAGTGGGCGGTGTGACCTATGTTGTCTCTGTTTCTTCTGGCCATCCACTGGCAGTAAATGAGGTAGAGCGGTGCAAAGATGTAGCCGGGAATAGGGACGGGGATGAAGTAGATGTAAATGCCTATTCTTGGGTCAAAAAGCACGGAGGCAAAGAGTACCGCAGATACTGCACCCGATGCTCCGACCGCGTTGTAACTCTCTGTGTTCTTATATTTTACAAGGTCTGCAATAGAACTGATAACTATCGCGGAGAGATACATTAAAACATAAAGAACTATGCCTAAGGGTTGTCCAAAGAAGAGGGTGAAGTATTGCTCTACATACGTTCCAAAGAAGTAGAGTGTGAGCATGTTAAAGAAGAGGTGTCCCCAGCTTCCGTGAACAAAGCCGTATGTGAGAAGGCGGTAGTACTGCCGGCGGTGGTAGGTGTTGAAGGCGTTAAAGAGGGTTCGACCCAGAAAGCCTTCTACATAAAAACCTATTAGGCTGACAATTACAGTTGCGGCAATTAGAAAAATGGTGACCATTGTGCTGTTTGAGTTGTTTGCTGTGCAAAGTTGCACATTATTTTTGGTATATTTGACGGATAGAATAAAGTTGAGGCTTATGAAACGTACAATTCTTTTGATTGTGGCAATTGTGGGATGCTTCTCTCTTCAGGCCAGAAAGAAAGAGGTGGATCCAAGAACCTTCAACGTCTCCAAAGACAGCGTTGTCTTTATGTCTGAGTTCAGAGGGGCGTGGCTCTCTACGGTGGAGAGTATAGATTGGCCAAAGGTGCGCATACTGCTTAAGGCTCAGACCAGAGCAGACGGTACGGTTGAGAAAAGTGGGGAGGTGAAGGCCAGAGTGGAGATGCAGAGAGACTCTCAAAAGAGGGCGCTGGTAAGCCTTATTACCAAGATTAAACGCAGCGGCTGCAACGCTGTTATGTTCCAGATAGTGAGCAACTCAGATGCGCTTTATCCTTCCAAGATTCTGCAGTGGGCGCCAACACTTACAGATACTCCGGGCGAGGGTCCGGGATATGATCCGCTGGAGGTTGCTATTAAGACGGCTCACTCTTTGGGAATGGAGATTCACGGGTGGATTAATCCACTCAGAATTGGTAAGGTGACGCTTCCCCGTCGTGAGGATAATATATGCTATGTAAAGAAAAATCTGGTTCAGGAGCATAACGGTATGCTCTACTGGGACCCTGGGTATGAGGAGGTTAAAGAGTACCTTGGGGCTCTTGCCACTGAGATTATGACCAAATATGATTTGGACGGATTGCATATAGATGATTACTTTTATCCGTGGGGAGTTAAGGGAAAGGGAGAGCAGGTGAAGCCTAAGAAAAATGAGAAGGTGTGGAATGATGCAACGCTCTTTGCAAAATACGGAAACGGTAAGACGTTGGATGAGTGGAGAGAGAGCAACATTAATGACATTGTAAGGGTGCTTCACACGGCGGTTCACAAGGCAAAACCTAACGCTGTGTTTGGTGTTTCTCCGGCCGGCAGACTGGTTAATACTCAGGACCTTTACGCAGATCCAATCAATTGGGCAAAAGAGGGAACCATAGATTATCTCATTCCTCAAATTTACTGGCAGCACGGACATGAGATTGCAGACTTTAAGAAAGTTTTGGACAGTTGGGCGGGAATACTTGGAGATACTCCGGTGATTGCGGGTTTGGCTGCATACCGTTATCCGAGCAAGGCGTTTCCTTCTTTGGATGAGTTCAAGCTTCAGGTGGAGGAGTGCCGCGCCGCTCCTTACGCAACAGACGGAACAGGATATAATGTTGTTGGAGAGTGCTGGTTCACAACGCATAACATCATTACAGACGAATTCACAAGTTATCTTTTGAATAACATTTATCAGGATGATCTGCCAACACCTTCTCTTGGAAGAGACAATTCTGATATAAGCGCACCGGAACTCACAAAGGTTGGCGGCTTGCTTCGCTGGAGTGAGGTAAAGGGTGCAGATAACTATGAAGTTTACCGTTTGGTTGAGGTTCCGGGCAAGAAGACAGCAGAGGGAGGCCGTGTCTTTAAAGCGGTGAAAGAGAAACGTTTGCACGCTTTCTCCTTGGGCAAGATTGAGAGGGGTTTCAATTATTTTGTGGTGGCCGTTAAGGGCAGCCGCCGTTCAGAAAGAAGTAATATAATTTTCATTAAGGAATAAGATGAGAAAGTTTTTTAGTTTGGCTGCGGTAGTTTCCGCACTCTTTTCTATGAGCTTGCTTTCCGGTTGCGGAGGCGGTGGTTCAAAACCGTTGGATCCTACTCCAACTCCTACTCCAACCCCCACTCCTACACCTTCCGCAGATAGTTACAAGTACAACAGTTCAAAAGACAAGATTATTCTTAACCACGAATTTCGTGCGGCGTGGCTTACCACCGTTGGCGGATATGACTGGCCGGATGGAGTTAAGGACGCTTCAGCTCAGCAGACTAATCTTAAGAACATGATTCACAGCATAAAAAGCGCCAACTGCAACGCTGTGGTTATGCAGGTTTGCTGCAACTCTGATGCTATGTGGCCCTCTTCTATTCTTCCGTGGAGTTCTGTTCTTACCGGAACGTTGGGCAAAGATCCCGGTTATGATCCGCTTGCTATTGCGGTTCAGACTGCTCACAATGACGGACTGGAAATTCACGCCTGGATGAATCCTCTCAGAATAGGTTCCACCTCTACCGTACGCCCTGCAAATCACCCGGCAGTTATGCACCCAGACTGGGTTCAGAAGTATGGTACCAACTACTATTGGGACCCGGGTAACCCGGAGGTAATCAACTATTTGAAGAGTGTTGCCGTTGAACTTATGACCAAATATGATTTGGACGGCCTCCATATTGATGACTATTTTTATCCCGATGGTTTGAAGGCAGATAAAAAAGAGTGGAACGATGACGCACTTTATGCTCTTTATGGCGGAGGGCTCACACTTGAAAAGTGGAGAGAGAGCAATATAAATAAAGTTGTAAAGGCTCTATATGACGGCGTTAAAGAGACCAAGAAAGATAAGATATTCGGAGTATCTCCGGCGGGCCGTCTTCCTCTTACACGATACCTCTATGCAGATCCTGTTCAGTGGGTTGAGCAGGGAACGGTAGACTACCTTGCACCTCAGGTGTATTGGCCTCATTCTCACTCAACTGCGCCGTTCCTCTCAACAATGAACACCTGGAAGGAAGTTACTCTTGCAGGCGGAGCTGAGAACCAGATTCCTGTTATAACGGGTCTTGCTGTTTACCGTCTTACGGAGACAGGATTCTCTCTTGCAGAATTCAAGCAGCAGGTTGAGGATTGCCGTAATGCAGACTGGGTTGTTGGAAACCTTTGGTTCCGCACAAAACATCTTCTTGCAAGTAACTTTGCGCCATATCTGAAGAGTGATATTTACACACACGAATCTCTTGTTCCAAAACTGGGAAAGGGATTCAAGAGCAATACGGGAGCGCCGGCTGTTCCTTCTATTCAGGTGAGCGGCAAGAAGATAGAGTGGACTGCCGTTACAGGAGCGGAGGGTTACGCACTCTATGAACTTGTAAAGAAATCTTCTACCAGCAGTTCAACAACCTGGACTGCGGAACTTATTACTAAGGGAGAACTCCTGAGTTATCCGGGTACTTCCAAGAAGAATTATGCAGTAATTTCATACAACGGAAAGAACAGAAGCGCACTCTCTGCCGTTGTTTACGTAGAATAAAAAGTTATGAAGAAACTATCCAAAGTGTTATTGGTTCTGATCCTCCTTTTTGGAGTGATCATGCCGGCTTCCGCCGTATTTGAGGAGCAAAATATGTCTCAGACACTCAGGGTGTTAAAGCATGAGCTGAAACATATTTACAACCGTACGGCCCGTTCTCAGCAAAGGATGAAATCTTCCAGACAGATGCAGCAGAAACAGATGGTGCAGCTTATGGAAGACTGCAACGAGCTCTCTTTGATGCTCTACTCTCAGAAGCAGGACTTCACCTTTGACCTTACCCACGCTTTGGAAGAGGTTTCCAAACAGTACAGAAATTTCTCCACCCATCGCCGTCCGTTCGTAGCCATTATAAATCAGCTGGATATAGAGATTGAGAGATATCGCAGATTGATTTATACTCTTAAGAGAATACCTCCGGTTCTGATTGATGAGGGTGCAGACTCTCTTCAGCAGGGTGATTCCACCATACTGCTTGCCAGTAAGTTACAGGAGGAGCTGGAACTTCTGCATGATAAGAATTTAAAGGATGAGAAGAAGGTTGTTAAAGAGAGGGTGGCAGAGAGAGAAAAAGAGATAGACTCTCTGGAGACGTTAGACAGTTTGGAGATTGCCTCCCGTTATCATCACAATAAAGCCAATCATGATACTCTTACAGGTTTGCAGAAGAGCGGCAAGTTCTTCAAAAACCTTGCTACAACGGTACTTACAGGAAAAGTGTCTGGCAAAAAGCCGGGCGGTTTGGAGTTAGGAAACCATCGTGAGGCAGAAGAAGATGATGATGACGATGATGACGACGATGACCTTGTTATGGATGTTTCCGCTGTAGATCCGGCTTTGGATTCTACCGCCTCTTCTGATGAATACATCTTTATACTTAAGGGGACTGCTCTCAAGAACAGAGACAGTTGTATTGTTTATGCGGAGCAACTGCTTAAACTCTACGAAGATACAAGGTCTACCATTGTTATAGACAGCATAAATTACAATGCTACCTGGCAGCAGCTGGAGTCTGCATATAACTATGCACAAGAGCGTTACAAGCAAGTGCAGAAGAAGATTTTTATTGAGGGACAGACAAACTACTTTAAGATTATTCTTAATCCTGTACGCTACTTCAACCGTGCAAAAATGGATGCCAATGACAAGTGGGCTCCTACTACGGAAAGACACGTGCACAGCCAGTGGAGTCCTCAGACAATTTTTGGACTTATCCTGTTTGTGCTCTTCTATCTGGGAATATCTATGCTGCTTAGCAACTTCCTGGTTAAGAGGTTAATGAAGAGGGTTAAATATTTCCGGAACGAGAATTTTAAAAAGCACGGAGTATGCCTGGTTCTTCTCTTCTCCGTTGTAATATTTGCAATAATTGTAACGGTTGCAATGCTCTTTACGGAGCAGAACTTTTTGGAGGTTGCAACCCGCCGTCTCATTGAGTACGCCTGGCTGCTTGCCGCCATTTTCCTCTCACTTGCAATTAGGGCCAGGGGAGAAATGGTTATTTACTGCCTGAGATCATACCTGCCAATTATGGTGCTGAGTATGGTGTTGATTTTCATAAGAATAACCTTTATTCCAAACTCTTTAATCATACTCATTCTGCCTCCTATGTTCCTGATATTTACACTGTGGCAGAGCCGTGTAAGTACAAAGTACAGAAACAAACTGGAGTTCTCAGACAGCATGTATAACTTTATCTCTCTTGCCGTTATGCTGGCTGCTACCGTTCTCTCCTGGAGCGGATATGTGCTTATGTCTATTCTGGTGGTAATAATGTGGACCTTCCAGCTTTCTGTGCTTCAGACTGTTACCGCTGTGCAGAATCTTCTTAAGAAGTATCACGACAGATATATGGTTAAGTGGAAGAGGGCATACGCTCTTTCTCACGATTATCTGATTAACAAGAAGATAAAGGGTTCTTACATTGAGGTAACCTGGTTCTATGACTTTGTAAAGATGGCTGTACTTCCGGCATTCTCCGTATGGTCTATACCTCTCTGCGTCTATATGGCCTCCAATGTATTTGACTTATCTACAGTATGTTTGAACTACCTGAGCTATCCGTTCCTCAACTATGATGTAATAAGTCTTTCCGTAAACAAGATATTGCTGGCTCTCTCACTTGCCTTTGTATTCCACTATTTGTGCTATCTTATAAAATCTCTCTTCAGAGCTTACAAGATTCGCTCTATTTTGGAGAAGACGGGCCAGAAATCTCTGCCGGAGAATATGGTAAACTTTACCCTCTCCAACTCCATTATAAGTTTTGCAACATGGGGCATTTACATAATTACGGTATTCTTCCTGCTGAAGATTCCGTCTAAGGCAATCTCCATTGTAGCAGCCGGTTTGGCTACCGGTATCGGTTTTGCGTTAAAGGATGTAATCAACAACTTCTTCTACGGCGTTTCACTTATGAGCGGAAGATTGAGGGTGGGAGATATTGTGGAGTGTGACGGAATACGCGGAGTTGTAGATACCATTACATATCAGAGTACAATGATAGAGACGGAGTACGGCAGCGTAATGGCTTTCCCTAATGCGGCTCTCTACAGCAAAAATTTTAAGAACCTTACCCGTAACCACGCTTACGAACTTCTCATACTTCCTATAGGCGTAAAATACGGCTCTGATGTTGAGAAGGTTAGAGTGGTTCTGAAGAAGGAGTTGATGAAACTAAATAAGAAAGACAAGTACGGAAGATCCGTTCTGGATCCTAAGTATGGAATAGTTGTTCGTCTTTCCGAATTTGGAGACAGTGCCATCATTATAAAGGTTTACCAGCAGGTTCTTGTGGAGGAGCGTTACCGCTATGCCGCCCTGGCAAACGAGACCATGTACAAAGCTCTGAGCGCTAACAACATAGAGATACCGTTCCCTCAGAGAGATGTTTACATTAAACAGGTTCCGGAAGCGGCTCCTGAACAGGCTCCGGAGGAGAAGAAATGAGAATAGGCGTTTACTGTTCTGCAAATCCAAACATAGACCCTGAATTCATCTCTGCAACAAAAGAGTTGGGCAGATGGATTGGAGAGAAGGGCCACTCCCTTGTGTGGGGTGGCTGCTCTCTGGGTCTTATGAACATAATCGGTGAGGAGGCAAAGAAGGCGGGTGCCCGCTGTATTGGCGTGTTGCCCAGAAAGATAGAGGAGCGGGGCAGAATCTTCAACGGCTTGGATCTCTGTATTCCCTGCCATACACTTTCAGACCGCAAGGATCTTCTTGTTGCAAACAGTGATATTACCATAGCCCTCCCGGGAGGAATTGGCACGTTGGATGAGGTGATGACTCAGTGCGCAGCCACTACCGTGGGCTACCATTCAAAGCCGGTTATTCTCTTTAATATCAACGGATTCTGGAATCCTCTCACTGCCCTTTTGGAGCACTTTGAGAAGGAGAATTTGATGAGGGGTAATTATCGCGATAGAATAAAAACAGCCTCTTCTGTTGCGGAGATTGAAAAAATTGTTGCGGCTCTTTAAAGAACGGAAAACCGGTCTGCATCCTTAAGGACCGGAAACTTTGAGCGGAACCTTGCAAGTGCCTCCATATCAAGCTCTGCGGTAACTGCACACTCTGCTCCCTCTTCTGCCTCCGCCACGGTGTTTCCCAAAGCGTCTATGAGCATTGTTCCTCCAATGTACTGGCAGGCAGGATCTTTCCCAACCCTGTTAACGGCCAGAACATAGCACTGGTTTTCTATTGCTCTGGCAGGCAGAAGTTTGCGCCAGGCGGCAACTCTGCTTGCAGGCCAGCTTGCCACGTAGATGATTGCATCGTACTCCGGATTGTAGCCGCTGCCTGTGAGGCGGTTACGTACAAAGACGGGGAAGCGTACGTCATAACATACCTGCAGAAGAATCTTTACGCCGCGCCACTCAACAATCACTCTTCTCTCTCCTCCCGCAGAGTAGCGTTCATTCTCTCCGCCGTAGGTAAAGAGGTGGTGCTTGTCATACTGACGGAAACTATCGGGAGTAACAAAATAGAGGCGGTTATAGAAGCGTCCGTTCTCATCAACGGCCACACTTCCGCAAATGGCACAGGCGTTCTCTTTTGCCTGCTTTTTCATCCATTTAAGAGTAAAACATTCGCCATCCGCGTCTGCCTTCTCCGCAATACCATCCGGCGTGGTGGCAAAACCGGTGGAGAACATCTCCGGCAGAAGGTAGAGGTCACTCCCCGGGTTCTCCTTAATGATTTTCTCATTTGCGGCGGCATTCCCTTTGGGGTCTGCCCATAAAATATCTCGTTGAAGCAGCGTTACTTTCATACATCAAAGATACAAAATAGTGCGGCTAAAAAGGCGCTTATGCGCCCGGCACGGAGTGCCGTAATATACCTATAGGGGTGCCGAAGGCGGGGTTTAAAAGAAAAAAGGATGGCCAAATACTTTTGGTCATCCTTCTTCTTAAACGGCGCAGGATTAGTTCTCCTTTGCAGCCTCCTCAACAGCCTCAGCAGCCTCTTCAATCTGAGCAGCTGCGTTCTCAACAGCCTCCTGAGAGCTCTTGTCTGCCTCCTTAACAACCTCAGTAGCAAACTCTCCAAGAGCCTTTGTTACCTTGTTGTATTTTGGAACCCAGTAGAGGTAGTAAACTAACAAGAAAATAACTGCCATAGCAACAGCAGCAATACCAAGACCCTTGTTCTTTCTGTTACCGAAGCATCCGATAAGACCGAAGATCAAAGCCAGTGCAGCGAAAATCCATCCAATCACGTTGAGAAGAGGGATGAAAAGGAAAAGAATTCCCAAAACACCAAGTACGAATCCGGCAACAGCAAGTCCGTTACCTTTCTTTGCGGTTTCTTCCATAGTTAATTACACTTATTTGTGTCGTGCGCAACGTTTAGGTTTATACTTAATTGAACTAATTGTTTTCTACGTTAGCAGGGCAAATTTATAAAAAATGTTTGATATATGTTCAAATAAAAGGTGAAACAACACCGAATTAAAAACTTTTTATATATTTGCAGTCCCAAATGCCCAGGTGGTGGAATGGTAGACACGCTACTTTGAGGGGGTAGTGCCAGAAATGGTGTGCAGGTTCGACTCTTGTCCTGGGCACAAAAAAAAGCAGAGATTGTTCTCTGCTTTTTTTGTGCCCATTGGGCACTGTCTTTGACTGGAGAGGAAGCCCTCTCCAGACCTCTCCTGCCTTCGGCTTATTAATTGGTCCGTTTCCTTTTTGCCCAGGACAAGAGTATTCTCAAACCCCCGCAGAGTTAAAACTCTGCACCCCCTGTAGGGGGTATACGGCACTCTGTGCCGGGCGCATAAGCGCCTTTTTAGCCGTACTTTTTGGGGGAACAATTGTTTTCCATACTATTTGAAAACAATACTCTTCAGTATAGGAAGGAATTTCTCTTCCCACTGAGCAGTATCCTCTTCCGGGAACTGGAGACTTCCGGTTACGCCAATCCTATCTTCTTTGAGATAAGTGTAATCCAGTCTTACTTTACCATCAGCAATGGATTTTAGGGTAACCATATTTCCGTCAACCTTAGGCTCTTCACATTTTGCCTCCTGATTCAGGCCGTGTACCATTCCAACCAATCCCTCTCCTGTCACCTTTAACTGACTCTTGGTAGGACCGTCTGTATAGTAATTTGCTGTAAAGAAAATAGAACCGTCTTCACTCTGGGCATTCAGAAGATCACCTGTTTTCCAGGATTCCTTCATGCCGGTTGGAAGCATAACAGAGTAGTTGTCACATTCAAATTTAACACCCTCTTTCAGAGGCTCAACATTGTTACTTGAATTAGAATTAGAACCGCCGCCGCAACTTGCAAACAACATTGCAACTGCAGCCATAGTTAAAACAAAGAATTTTTTCATTTGATTATTTTTTAGTGTTTATTCCAGATTACAACAGAAGGGTAACGGCAGCCTCCACCTTCTCCAGCGGGCAGGTTGGCTCAAAGCGCTCAACCACCTCTCCGTTCCTGTTGATGAGGAACTTGGTAAAGTTCCACTTAATGTCACTCTTGCTTCTCCAATCCGGATCTGCCTTGTTGAACATATCCTCCAGAATAGGGGTAAGTTTGTTCTCTTTGTCAAAACCAACGAATCCCTTCCGGCTCTTTAACCAGGTGTAGAGCGGCAGTTCGTTAGGGCCGTTCACATCACTCTTTTTAAACTGCGGAAAGTCTGTTCCAAACTTCACCTGGCAGAACTCCGTAATCTCCTCATCAGTTCCCGGAGTCTGATTTCCAAACTGGTTGCAAGGAATGTCCAATATCTCAAACCCTTTGTCTTTAAGCCTTTTATACATATCTTCCAACCCGTCATACTGAGGGGTGAAGCCGCATCCGGTTGCTGTGTTTACAATTAGGAGCACTTTGCCTTTGTACTCGGAAAGGCTAACTTCCATTCCGTTCTTTCCTGTTAAGGAGAAATCTGTTACCGTTTTCATTTCTGTTTTATTGTTTACCGTTATGACTTTAGATTCCTTAGGTATGTATCTGGATAGATACACCATTGCCGCAATAAGGAGTATCAGAAGAACAATCTGCCCCAAAAGGTTCCTCCGGCTCTTGCTCTTCTTTTTGTTTATTCTCTCCATCTGTTTGGAGAATAATTCTTTATGAGGCTCGCGATAGTTTGCGTCATTCATATAGTTGAGCGTTAGTAGGTCTGTGCATCTGATGGAATAGGCTCCATCTCTTTAGATATTGCATCAAGCCACTTCTGCGGATAGCCCGGCCAACTTGGTGTAACGCAGTCATTTGGTCTGATGGCTGTTTTGAAAGACCCATCCGGGTTCTGCTTCTTAACATTACCGTCCATGTACTTAACAAGGAGGTACTCATCCAGTTTCTTAAAGGTCTTGAACATTCTCTCTGCAAACTTGTTAGACCAGTCTGTAAGGTAGAGTTTTACCTTATCTTCATCTTTGCTCTCATTCAAAATTCTGAGGGCGTTGGCATCAATTTCCGGAACAATTCTGAGGGCTCCGTTCTCGTGCTCGTCAATTGCTTTTCTTACCTCCGGAGCAATATCACAGTAACGCCCGTAAGCAAAGTTTGCAATTCTGTTAAAGAGCCAGAAGGCAGAAGAATCTGAGTACTTAATCATACTTCCGTTGCCCTCTCTGAAGCACATAGGGGCCTCAACTCCGCTGGAGTAAACAGGTGTGAGTGAGCTTGTTGCAGTATCATCAACTCCAAACCAGATTATACCGCCAATAACATCCGGCAGCCAGCCTCTTGCCTGTCCTAAAAGCCAGAATCCTGTCTGCTGAGTTGCAGCTGAACGCTCAAACTCGTACTTCTTTCCGTCCGATGTTGTGAAGGACATTGGTCTCCATCTGTAAGGAAGGTGGAACGGACCGGCGCCCAAATCGTTGCTGAAATCAAACGGAGTACCCTCAAAGTGATCTCTCATGGCGTCTGCAACCTCCTTAACTGTAAGCGGATGCGCAGGTTTAATATAGAGAGGCATCTTGTTGGCAGGGTTGGTTCCTGCAGCATAATCAACATAGAAAGAAGCATCCCTATCTCCTATCTTGCCGCCGCCCAGAATGTTGAAGAAGCTCCAAACGCGTGTTTCACAGCCTCTTAAAGTTCCAAAGCTTGCAGGAGCAAAGGCTTCGTTGAATTCAAACTCGCTGTCTGGTTTCTCTTTAGGGAAGTATCCGTTATCCTTTGCAAACTTTATAATGTCTTTTGAATAGAGGCAGTTCTCCGGATCATTAAGCGGGAAAGTTCCTATTCTTGAGCAGTTTGCATGGCCTGATATGTAGCCGTCCGGAATGCGGATTGCTACCCAGGCTGCACCCTTGTTAAGGTTCTTTCCATTGCGGTCAAACTTCATTCCCTTACCCACAATCTCCATAATCCACGCCTCGTTCTTGTCTGCAATTGAGAAGGACTCGCCCTCTGAACAGTAACCATATTTTTCCATAAGGTCTGCAATTATTCCAATGGCCTCCCTTGCCGTCTTTGCCCTTTGCAGTGTGATGTAAATAAGTGAGCCGTAGTCCATTATGGCGGTGGTATCTACAAGGGCCTCGTTGCCTCCGAATGTTGTTTCCGTTATGATGAGCTGGTGCTCGTTCATATTACCCATAGTGGAATAGGTTCTGGCAACCTGAGGAATCTGTCCGTGATATTTTCCGGTATCCCAGTCAAAAATCTTAACCATTGAGCCCTTTGGCCAAACCTGTCCTTTATGATGGTACAGCTCTCCGTAAAGTACGTGAGAATCAGCAGCGTAAGTTACCATCACAGAGCCGTCCTTTGAGGCTCCCTTAGTAACAATGATGTTGGTGCAGGCGTTGGCTCTGTCCAAAGATACGCAGAGGACAATAATAGCCAGAGCGGAGATTAAATGCAGTCTGTTCTTCATATTTTTATAACTTTGTCTTAACAAATATAGTAAAGATGAAAAGAATAACACTTCTCCTCATAGCAACAATTGTGCTCCTGGGTGCAAATTCCGCTTTTGCTCAGGATGATAAAGAGATAACTCCGGAAGAGTATGCCGCAAAGCAGGTAAAGTCTCTTACTTCAAAGTTGCAACTTACAGAGTCACAGGAGTTCTATGTAGATTCCATACTCACCACAAATTACGTGGGGCTTAAAAATCAGATAGATGATATGCAGCGCTCCGGAATGCAGGATCCGGAAAACTACCGCCGCTGCAGTGAGATGTGGCAGGACAAGACCATTGCTGCAATGAAGAAAGTGCTTGATGAACAGCAGTTTATCAAATACCTCAAACACATAGGCAAAGGTAAGGATTACAAGAAGGGCAAAGACGGCAAATACTACCTAAAATCCGAACTCAAAAAACAGAAATAGCACCCCTTTAGGAGGCGGTGTAGGAGTTTTCTATGGCCAGTCTTAACTCCGTAATGGAGTTGATGGTTTTAATCTCTCCCTCTTTTACAAAGGAAATTTCTCCGGTCTCTTCTGAGACCACAATTGCCGTTGCGTCTGTCTGTTCCGTAATACCAACGGCTGCTCTGTGGCGCATTCCGTAGCGAGGCGGAATGTTAGGGTTCTCAGAGATAGGCAGGGTGCATCTGGCAGCCACAAGTTTGTAAGGGTTCATTACCAGTGCACCATCGTGAAGAGGAGAGTTCTTAAAAAAGAGATTCTCAATAAGGCGGCGGTTGATTACGGCATCTATGATATCTCCTGTTTCTGTGATATTTGCAAGAGGTGAGTTGTGGCTCATTACAATTAGGGCGCCGGTTTTGGTTTCGCTCATCTTTCTAACGGCCTGCGTGAGTTCATCCAAAGTTGCCAGCGGAACGCTCTTGTTGTCTTCTCCAAAGAGCTTTCTGGTGAGGAAGTTACGACGTTTCTTCATTGGGTTGTTGCCCAGGTGAATAAGAAACCTTCTTATCTCCTGCTGGAAGATAATTATTATGGCCAGCACTCCCACGCCCAGAACCTGTCCCATAATGGCAGAGAGGAGTTCCATGTGTAATGTCCTCACTACAAGCCATATAATGTAGAGGATTATGATGCCAATGAAGATGCTCATTGCAACAGTTCCTCGTATGAGCTTGTAAATTTGATAGATAAGCAGGGCCACCAAAAAGATGTCCACAATGTCTATCAGATGTATGTTAATGAATTCTAACATTGTAAACCGTTTAACAGTGCAAAAATAATAAAAGGGATTAAGGAACAAAAGCGGCGGTGGCTATAGTGACGGTGCAGCGGCAGTTCTTTAGCAGCAGGTTGGCGCAGGCATCAAGCGTGGCGCCGGTAGTTAAAACGTCATCTATGAGGAGGAAGTGCAAGGGTTCAAGTTGCTGATTGCCCGCGCTTTGCCTTGCGGTTTCAGCTGTATGCTCGGCCTGCCCTGAATTAGTTTTTGAGGGATTTAGGGTGCTGTTCTTTGATAAGCGGGCTGTGGTCTTGAGGAGCCTGCGTAGGCGTATGGGGTTAAAGGCAAAGGCCTTTTGGACATTCTGCCAGCGGCTGAGGCGGTCCTTAACCGTTTGGGTTTCTGTAAAGCGGCGGCGTTTAAGCAGCCCCTCACAGAGGCGGGCCTCTATGCCTCTCTCCCTAAGACTCTTAATCACACCTTTTGCCAGCACGGCCGATTGGTTGTAGCCTCTCTTTATCCGCTTCCTCCAATGCAGCGGCACCGGCACCACATAATACCTCCTTTGCCTTGCCTCTGCTGTACCTTGCTGACTGTCCCCGCCCGCGCTTTGCTGGCTGCCTGCTGTGTGGCTCGCACTGACTGCCTGCTCCTCATGGAGGAAGAGCTTGCTGCCCAGCATTTCTCCCAGCATAATCCCGATAGATACATTCCCCTTATACTTAAGCTGATACAGTAGCTCTTTGAACTTGCCGCGGTAGATGAGAAGGGAGGTAACTTTTTCTACGTAAGCACGGCCGTAAAAGCTGAGGTCTGCCTCGCTTTTGTCTGAACACCAGGTATATGAGAGGGGGAGGTCTGCAACGCAATGGGTGCAGATATTCTTCTCAAAGCCCCTCAATTCCCTATGGCAGATAAGGCATTCCCTTCTAAACAACAGCGTTAGAACGCTCCTTGCCCACACTTTTAATGTTTCCATTTCTCATTTTATTTAATCTGCACATAGAACTTCCATCTGAGAATTGAAGTGATCTGCGCAGGTCAAACCTTGGGGCTATGAGGTTTCTGCTGCAAGTTGCAAATAATTAAGTAATTTTGCGTGCGTTTTGGTACAATTTACTACATGGCAAAGTTTTTTGACACACACAATCACTCTCAGTTCTCCCCGGACAGCAGCGCAACGGTGATGACTCTGGCGGAGCGTGCCCGCTCTCTTGGTGCGGCAGGTATTACAATTACAGACCACATAGATTTGGATGCTCCGCGTGAGAAGGATAAATTTCTCTTTTCAGTTCCGGAGCAACAGGCAGAGATTGAGCGTGTTGCAAAGATTATGGGTGGGGATTTGAAGGTTCTGAAGGGAATAGAGTTAGGGCTTCAGCCGGAGAGCATTGAACATACAAGGCAGTTTGTGGAGGGGCATTCTTTTGATCAGGTAATTGTTTCCGTTCACTTTGTAGACGGACTGGATCCTTACCTTGGAACATACTATGAGGACAAGGACTACCACGAGGCTTTTGGCAGAATGCTGGAACTTATTTATCAGACAGCCAGGGATTTTGAAGACTTTGACGTAATAGGTCACTTTGATTATGTTGCCCGTTATGCGCCTTACAAGGTTAAGGATATCTGGTATGAGGATTTTCCGGATCATTTAGATACGTTGCTTAAGTTTCTGGCCAGAGAGGGAAAGGCGTTGGAGATAAACACCAAAACTTACGCCTGGCACGGTGAGCATCTTCAGGTGCTGGATTTGAATATTTTGCGCAGGTTCAAGGAGTTGGGTGGGGAGTTTATAACCATTGGGTCAGACTCTCATGATGACAAGCGTGTGTGCGAGAACTTTGAAAAATATGCTTCTATTGCAGAAGACTGCGGCTTTGAGTACCTGACATACTTTGAGAACCGCAAACCTATACTTTATCCTGTTGTATAAACAGGAATAACAGAAACCAGAACGATTGGCAAAAGGGTGTGGAAGCTGAATGTGAGGGCTTTATGAATACAAAAGGGTTAGAACATAAGATAGGGTTCAACTTCATTAGAGAGAAGATTAAGGGACGCTGCTCCACCGCTTACGGACAGAAGCGGGCGGAGGAGGAGCCTTTTTCCTCTGATTTAAAGGAGATTGAAGAGCGTCTGCTCATTACGGAGGAGATGATGGAGATTGCTATGTTTGAGCCCAAGTTCCCTCAGGGCGGCTTTACAGACTGCACCCAGTTTCTGCCATCTTTGAGTAAAGAGTCCAGTTGCATCTCTCTGGAGAATATGAGAAGGCTCTTCTCCTTTATGGAGAATTTGAGGCAGATTACCTCTTTCCTTCACTCCAGCAAGGAGGGTAAATACCCAACGCTCAAGAAGTTGGCTCAGCCTATTCAGTTCTTTCCGGCAATAGGGGCAAAGATAGATTCCATACTGGACAAGAACGGAAGCATAAGAGATTCCGCTTCACCGGAACTGTTAAAGATATCTAAGGAACTCAACCAATATCAGAACTCCGTAAGCAAGAGAATAGAGAGCATTCTAAAGAAGGCAAAGGAGGATAAAATTGCAGATGAAGATGCGGGAGTTTCCGTAAGAGACGGCAAGATGCTCATTCCTGTAAACGCTCTGAGTAAGAGGAGTTTGCCGGGTATAGTGCAGGACGCATCCGCCAGCGGAAAGACCTTCTTTATTGAACCGATGGAGGTGGTTGAGATGAACAACAAGATACGCCGTCTGCAGTTTGAAAAACAGAGAGAGGTGGCCCGCATAATGATGGAGTTTACAGACTTCCTGCGCCCGTATCTTGCTGAACTTATGGAGGCTGCACGCTTTGTGGGAGAGGTGGACTTTATACGTTCAAAGGCGGAGTGTGCAAGAGGTATGGAGGCGGGAAGGCCAATTCTTTCAACAGACGGAACTCTTAAAATTGCAAAGGGAAGGCATCCGCTGTTGGAGGCCTCACTTGCAAAAGAGGGCAAGAAGGTTGTGCCTATTGACCTGGAACTCAATCCTTCCAAACATATTCTTGTAATCTCCGGGCCTAACGCCGGAGGTAAGAGCGTGGCACTCAAGACGGTGGGGATACTGCAATACATGGTGCAGTGGGGAATGCCTGCAACCTGCTCACAGACAAGTGAGTTTCCGGTCTTTGAAAACATAATGATAGACATTGGAGACGAGCAGTCTCTGGAGAACGATCTGAGTACCTACAGTTCTCATCTTCTGAATATGAAGGATGTTCTCAAGTACTCCTCTTCACGTACGCTGGTTTTGATAGATGAGTTTGGAAGCGGAACGGAGCCGGCAGCGGGAGGCGCTATAGCTCAGACAATTCTGGAAGAGTTGGACAACAGAGGAACGTATGGAGTCATTACAACTCACTACACAAATCTGAAGGTTTATGCAGAAAGCGGCAAGGGTGTAGTAAACGGCGCAATGCTATTTGACAGCGCCAAAATTGCTCCGCTTTACAAACTGGAGATTGGCGTTCCGGGCAACTCCTTTGCCTTTGATCTTGCAAGAAAGATGGGCCTCTCTGAGCAGATTGTAAAGAGAGCGGAAGAAAAGGCTGGTGAGGAGTTTATAGACCTTGAAAAACAGCTCCGTACAATATCTCGCAACAGACGCAAACTGGATGAAAAACTGGCCCGCATAAGAAATACGGACAAGACTCTGGAGTCTGTAACGGAGAAGTATTCCAAGGAACTTTCTGAGATTACAAAACAGAAAAAGCAGATTATTGAGCAGGCCAAAGAGGAGGCGCGTCAGATAATTACAGAGGCAAACAAGAAGGTAGAATCTACAATTAAGAAAATTAAGGAGGCGCAGGCAGAAAGAGAGGCAACACTTAAGGCCCGCAAAGAACTTAAGAGTGTTGGTGAAGGACTTGAGAGTAAGGGCTCTACAGAGCAGGATAAAAAGATTGAGGCTAAGATGAAATCTTTGCAGGAGAGGAAGGAGCGTCAGTTGGAAAGAAAGAAAAAACGCAAGGAGGCGGTAGTTGAAGAGCCTAAGCAGGAGGTTGTAAAACAGGAACTTGCACCGGGAGCAAAGGTAAAAGTTGAAGGCTCTAATCTTATGGGTGAGGTGATGCAGATTGAGGGCAAGTGGGTAACAATTTCAGTGGGAGACATTACCAGCCGCGTTAAAAAAGATGCGGTTACCGTTATATCTAACAAAGAGTTCAACAGTACTGCTGCTCAGAGCATTAAGACCTCTCAGAGAAGTTACTCCGTGCAGGTGGATGAGCAGATAAACCAGCGCAAACTCTCATTCAAAGATGAGATAGATATTAGAGGCGAGCGGTTGGACGAGGCACTACTGAGCGTATCAAGATTCCTTGATGATGCTACCCTGGTGGGGGCTCACAGAGTGAGAATCCTCCACGGAAAAGGAACAGGAGTCCTAAAAGAAGAGATACGCAAGTGGCTGAAAACCAACCCTTCGGTAAAGAGTTTCGGTGATGAGGATGTGCGTTTTGGCGGAGCGGGAATTACCGTTGTAGATATGGAGTAATGTTTCCCTCCTTATCTATCTTGAGCGCTCCGTTGTTCTTCATATCTTCCCTTGTAAGAGTTGCAATTTCTGCTGCCACAATGTTGGCTTCATCCTTAACGGGACCAATTCCCTTCTGCTGAATAAAGGAGTGAATCTTTCCCTTTACAAAGGTGCCGTCCTTCTTTATTTTCACCTCAAAAACAGGGGCATAGCCGGTTTTCCCAGCAACGTTAATTCCGTAAGGCGTGCAGAAATTTCCCATGCTGTAGATTACCATTCTGTTCTTGTAAAGTTCACATCCGCGAACAACGTGTGGGCCGCTTCCTGCCACAATGTCTGCACCCAGGTCTATGCAGAAGCGGGCAAACTTTCTCAAATCTCCTCTGTTCTCACCCAAAAAAGTCTCCATTCCCTGAGGCAGATGTCTTTTGGCAACACCCTCCGCTCCGCCGTGGAAGAAGACTATAATCAGGTCTGCCTTGGCAGAATCCCTCAGGTTGGTTATGATTCTTTTAACCGTTGTAGAGTCCCAGGTCTTAAGGGTATAGGCGTTGTGACCAAAGGAGCAGATTCCCCACTTTACTCCGCTTCTTTCAATTACTGCGGAGTCTGCTCTTCCCTCCACGCCGCTGTACTTTATTCCTATTCTGTCAAGCACCTTTTCCGTGGAGTAGATGCCCTCATCATAGAAGTCTTTGGTGTGGTTGTTTGCAAGGTTCATATAGTGGAACCCTGCCTCCTTAAGCCTTGGTCCCCAGGCGGTTGGCATACGGAAAGAGTAGGCGTAACGTCCTGTTCCCTTGCGGGATTTTCCCCCTTCAAGAAAGACTCCCTCCAGATTTCCAAGAGAGAGGTCTGCACTTTTAAAGATATGACGGCAGGCGTCAAAGAGATTTTTTCCCTCGTTAGCCGGCAGCTGAACAACGGGGTAGGTTGTTCCCAACATAATGTCTCCGCACATTGCAACAGTGTAGAGAGTGTCTTTTTGAGCGCTCCAACCGGTTGAAAAAGAGGTTGTAAGCAAAACTATCGCGATGGTTAGGCAGAATTTTTTCATACTCTTAAATACCAAAGTACTTCTTAATTTTTCCTGTTGCATCTAAAAGCTCCCAGCTGAAGAACTGAACGGTCTTTTTCACTTTTTTGCCGTTTCTGATGAGCGTAACTTCTTTTGTATAAGGCTTTCTGCCCATGTGACCATACGCTGCGCACGGCTCGTAGATTGGGTTCTTCAATCCAAGTTTCTCTATGATTTTTGCAGGACGGAGATCAAAAATTTTTCCCACAGCCTCTGCTATTTGCCCATCGCTGAGCTTCTTACCATTCTTTATCACCTTAGAAGTGCCAAAGGTGTTAATAAAGATGGAGAGGGGTTTTGCAACTCCAATGGCGTAGGAAATCTGAATCTGTACTTCATCTGCAACCCCTGCAGCAACCAGATTCTTAGCTATATAGCGTGCTGCATACGCTGCGGAACGGTCTACCTTGCTTGGGTCTTTTCCGCTGAGGGCTCCGCCGCCGTGAGCTCCTCTTCCGCCGTAGGTATCTACAATGATTTTACGTCCGGTAAGGCCGGTGTCTCCGTGAGGTCCGCCAATGACAAACTTGCCGGTTGGGTTTACGTAAAGCTTGTAATTGGTTGCAAAGAGGGCTTTTATATTCTCCGGCATATTCTTGAGCATCATTGGGATTACAATGTTCTGAACATCTGAGCGGATCTTCTTCTGCATTGCGGCATCCTTGTCAAACTCATCATGCTGGGTGGAGAGAACAATAGTGTGAACTCTAAGCGGTTGCTTGTTGTCTGAGTACTCAATGGTGAACTGGCTCTTTGCATCGGGACGCAGGTAAGGCATCAGCTTAGTGTTCTTTCTGATATGCACAAGGGTGAGCAAAAGGTTGTGGGAGAGCCAGATAGGGAGCGGCATAAAATCCTCGGTCTCACGGCAGGCGTAGCCGAACATGATTCCCTGGTCTCCTGCCCCCTGGTCCTCCGCCTTCTTTCTCTCAACTCCGCGATTGATATCCTGACTCTGCTCGTGCAGTGCGGAGAGGATTCCGCAGGAGTTGCCGTCAAACATATACTCGCTCTTGTTGTAACCTATGCGGTTAATGACTCCGCGGGCTACCTGCTGTATGTCTACATACGCATCTGAGCGTACCTCGCCGCCTATCACGGCCAGTCCGGTACTTACAAAAGTTTCGCAGGCCACCTTGCTTTGAGGGTCCTGACGTAAGAATTCATCCAATATAGCATCTGAAATCTGATCCGCAACCTTATCCGGATGTCCCTCGGAGACAGATTCAGAAGTAAATAAATAAGCCATAACTAAATAGTTTAAAATTAAACATTTAGTGTAAGAGTTTGACTTGTGTGCATCTGGGAAGGGAGGGCGGAAGGGCCTGTCCGATCGTTTTAGCATTTTTTAGCGTGGTTGCAAGCAGTCAAATCTTTCCACTGTGTATACAATTCGGCGGCAAAAGTATGACAAAAATATCAACAAAGCAAGTGTTAATAAAATAGTGTGAAAAAGGGGTGTTTTTCATATTATTTAATTGGTTATGTTTTGGAGTTTTTCTATTTTCGCTCGCGGAAAAAATTTACAAAACCTATAATTAAATTTTTTATGAGAAAAACAATCAAACTGCTTACTCTTGCCGTTCTGGCTATGTTTGTGACAGTAAGTGCTTTTGCACAGGTTACAACATCTTCTATGAGTGGTAAGGTAAGCGAAAAGAACGGAACTGCAGTTGTAGGTGCAACTATCATTGCAACTCACACTCCTTCCGGAACTAAGTACTATGCAACTACCGATAACAACGGTAACTACCGCATTATGAACATGCGTGTAGGTGGTCCTTACGAGGTTGAGGCTTCTCTTCTCGGTTACGGTAATGCAAAGAGCGGAGACGCTTACCTGAAATTGGGTGAGAACTTTGTTCGCAACATTACAATGAACGAGGAGGCTGTGGCTTTGGACGCTATTGTGGTTTCCGGCGGCGTTGTAAACCCAATGCTCAACTCTGATAAGAACGGTGCTTCCACTAACGTAAGTTCTGCACAGCTTCGTCAGCTTCCATCTATCAGCAGAGGTATTACAGACTTCACCAAGTTGACTCCTCAGGCTAACGGAACTTCCTTTGGCGGTAGAGATAACAGAATGAACACTGTTACCATTGACGGTGCTGCTTTCAACAATAACTTTGGTCTTAGCACCACTCAGATTCTTCCTGGTGGTCAGGCACAGCCTATTGCTTTGGACGCTATTGAGGAAATTACCGTTAACCTTGCTCCTTACGATATTCGTCAGAGCCAGTTTACAGGTGCTTCCATCAACGCTGTTACAAAGAGCGGTACTAACAGATTCTCCGGTTCCGTTTACACTTATCTCCGTCCTAAATCCTTCACAGGTAATAAGGTAGGTGATAACAAAGTAGCAGGTGCTCATGATTCCAACGCTCAGACCTACGGTGTTACTTTAGGCGGTCCTATTGTAAAGGATAAACTCTTCTTCTTTGTAAGCGGTGAGTATGAGAAATCATCCACTCCTTCAGGAGCTTGGGAGCCTAGCACAAATGGTGTTGCAGATGCAGCTACAAAGACTTCAAGAACTTTGGTAAATGATCTTCAGAAGATGCATGATTACCTCCTCAATACTTACCAGTATGAGGCAGGTGCATATCAGAACTTTGGCAACTTCTCAACCAAGAACCACAAGATTCTTGCAAGATTGGACTGGAACATCAACAAGAGCAACAAGTTCACTGTAAGATACAACGAGGTAATTGGTACTAACAACGTTCTTACCAACGCTACTTCTGCTCCTAACCCAAGAGGTTCCGGAAGAAGCTCCGCTAAGTCTGTTGCTTTTGCAAACTCCTGGTACGGATTTGAGAACACAGTTAGAAGTATCACAGCCGAGTTGAACTCTAACTGGGGCAAGGTTTCCAACAACTTCCTTGCATCTTACACAATGATTGAGGATAAGAGAACTTCTCCAAGTACTGTATTCCCATTCGTTGATATCTACAAAGACGGTGACCAGTACATGTGCTTTGGTTATGAGCTCTTTACTTACAACAACGATGTAAAGAACAACACCCTTTCTATTAAGGATAACCTTTCATTCAACCTTGGTTCTCACAACATTACAGTAGGTGCAAGCTTTGACCGTCTCTACTTCTCAAACGCTTATATGAGAGAGGGAACTTCTTACTACCGTTATGATTACAACAACACTAAGGACCCTGCAACAGGCATCACTTACGCAAACGGTATGGACGCTTTCTATGCAAACGCAACTCCTACCGCATTTGCAGTTCAGTATGCTTACAATGACGGCGAGGTTCCTGCAGTTGAGTTGGCATTCGGTATGGCAGCTCTCTATGCTCAGGATGAGTTCAAAGCTTCTGACAACTTCAAACTCACTTACGGTGTAAGAGCAGAGCTTCCTATCTACCTTAACAAGCTTGATACTAATGCTGAGGTAGACGCATTCAAGTTCAACAAGTGGGACAACAACTGGAGAAACCACTATCAGGTAGGCCAGAAGGCAGAGAAGAACTACAGCATTGAGTCTGGCAAGTGGCCTAAGGCTAAGGTTCAGTTCTCACCAAGAGTTGGTTTCAACTGGGATGTTAAGGGTGACCGTTCACTCCAGGTTCGTGGAGGTACAGGTCTCTTCTCCGGATTCCTTCCATTCGTATGGTACACCAACCAGCCTAACGGTTCCGGTATGGTTCAGTCTCCTGAGGTTACCATTACCAACATCAACACTCTTGCTACTAACGGTATAAAGTTCAACCCAGACTTCCGTCAGCAGATTAAGAACCATCCAACTCTTCTCCCTACAACCCCTGGTAAACTTCCTAACAGCCCTGCACTTTGCGAGGTTGCTAAGAACTTTAAGATGCCTCAGGTTTGGAGAAGTAACATTGCAGTTGACGTAGAACTCCCTTGGAACATGGTATTTACATTGGAGGAGATCTTCACAAAGGATATCAATGCAGTTATGCAGAAGAATATCAACATGGAGTATCCTGCAGGTTACTATTCCGGTTCAGATCCTCGTCCTTACTGGACAACTACAAAGATCAACAGCAACGTTGGTAGCGCTATGCTCCTTACCAACACTCATAAGGGCTTCCAGAACTCTCTCACTGCTCAGCTCACAAAGAACGCCAGCAGAGGTCTTTCCGGTAGCATTGCTTACACTTACACAGTTGCTAAGGACGTAACTTCCAACCCTGGTTCTACTGCAGCTTCTGCATGGAGCTCCAACCCTGTAAACTCTTACCTCAATGACCCTGAGCTTGCAGCATCTAACTTTGCTGTTCCTCACAGAATTGTAGGTAACCTCTCTTACAGATTTGAGTGGCTCAACCACCTTGCAACCACCGTATCTCTCCTCTACACCGGAAGTGCACAGGGAAGATGCAACTGGACATACTCTAATGATATGAACAAGGATGGTTACACTGCAGATATGATGTACATTCCTCTGAATGCTTCTGACATTAAGTTTGTAGACGCAACTTACAGCTGGACAGACGGTAACGGTAAGAAAGTTAACGTTCTTGTTCCTGCTGCTCGTCAGGCTGAGGCATTCTGGCAGTTGGTTGAGGGCAACTCTTACCTCCGCAGCCACAAAGGACAGGTTGCTAAGAGATTCGGTTATGTTGCTCCTTGGCACAACAGATGGGACTTCAAGTTTATGCAGGATATCTTCACCAACATTGGTGGCAGAAGATACACCATTCAGGCTAGCTTGGATATCATCAACGTTGGTAACCTTCTTAACAAGAACTGGGGCGCTTACAGAAGCATGGCTTCTCAGAGCTATGACAACCTCCGCCCTCTTACCTTCGTTAACAACAACGGTGGAATTCCTTCATATAAGTTGAATGCCAGCGCAACAGCTAACGATCCTAACAGCGTTGTAGACAACTTCCTCAACGCAAACTCCTGGAAGAAGACTGCTTCTACAAGCTCAACTTGGGGAATGCTCCTCGGTGTTAGATTCATATTCTAATCCGAACGCAACCGGCTTGTCTGCAAACCGCAGCAAGTCCGCAAATAAAAAAGGGAGACCAAACGGTCTCCTTTTTTTATGCCCTAGCGGGATTATTTCACCCCCGCGTTTTATGGGTGTTATCTTTTTTTGCTCTTGGAGAACATCCAGGACATGAAGTCAGGCATCTCAAAGGCCTTCCACCAGCAGACGTGGCCGCAGCCCGGGAATTCGTGGTAACGGACATCAGCACCGGTAGCCTTAAGGGCGCGGTAGGCATCTCTTGAACCGGAAACAGGTACGGCAGGGTCGCTGTCACCGTGGTAAAGGCTCCAGGACACACCTTCAAAGTTTCCCAATCTCTCCGGGTTAATGTCTCCGCAGATTGGAACTGCAGCGGCAAAGATATCCGGATGGCGGGCCACTGCATCAAATGCTCCAATGCCTCCCATAGACATTCCATAGATATAGACTCTATTGGGGTCAACATCCGGGCGTTGCAGGAATAGATGAACGAGTTCCATTACCTCCTTCATCATTCTGCTCTCCGGGTAGTCTTTTGGAAAATCGTATGAACCGGGGCTCTTGTCAAAGGCCCAGGTACGGCCTTCCGGGCATTGAGGAACTATGACAAAGCAAGGATAATCCTCTCGGTTACAAGGGTTTTGAAACATCTGTGCGCCAAAAGTTGTCCTTTCATTGTCATTGCCGCGCTCACCGGAAGTGTGCAGGTAAAGAACAAGTGGATACTTTTCTATACTCTTCACCTTTTCCGGAGTAAGATAACGGTAAAGCAGAGTGTCTCCGTTTGTACAGATAAGTTTTCCGTATTCGTAAGATTGCGCTTTCAGAGTCAGAACAGACAATAATGAAAGCAAAAGAAGAGTCCAACGTTTCATATAAAGAAGCTTTGGTAATGTTATACAAAAAAACTTGGCTAAAATAGATAGCCAACGGATATCAGAATGTTCCTGCTCTTGGCATGATAAGGCAGTGCGCCCATACTTGGCAATCCGTGATTGTATCCTATGCCTGCTGTAATCCTATTAAACTCCGCGCCAATATATCCGCTTAATCCAACATCCACCCTGTTACATCCAAAGGTGTCCCTGTTATCAGTATCGTAGTATTGTCCTGAGTTTCTCTTATCTTGACTGTCTTTCCACTTGCCGAACAGGCCACAAGCCCCAAATAATCCCAGTTCAGCCTTGAGGGCAAAATCATTATTAATCTTGAATTTATAACCAAGACGGAATGGAAAGTCTATGCTCCATGCACGGGCTTCAATGCCCTTATAATACCTGTACACACTGGAACATTTATATCCTTTTCCGGAAAATGCCAAACCCATCGCTGCATAAAACATGTCGTCTTTGAGATTGACATTTATAGGAAAGAAGGCCCTAATTCCTAAATGTCCAGTGAGAATCATATCTGAAGTTCCTTTTGTTTGCTCATAAGAGAAACTGGACGGATAGGTAATATAAGGCAAGGAAACGCCACCAAATACCTCATATTTAAAATCTTGAGAATAAGAAAGGGCTGAAGATAAAACAAATAGAATAGAAATAAAAGCAAGTTTTTTCATATCTGTGTTTTTTGTGCTCGGGACGGGAATCGAACCCGTACGAACATTTCTGTTCACAGGATTTTAAGTCCTGGGCGTCTACCAATTCCGCCACCCGAGCAAACCGTCTGCAAAGATATTAAATCTTCATAAAAAGCAATTAACAAAATGTTATTAACAAAATGTTAATTGATAATTGTAGCTATCTGCTGAGGTAGTAGGATTGGATTTGAGGGATCTGGCCCAGGCGTTGACTCCGCCCGCCGCCTCGCCCAAAGAAACTATCTTCCATAGCCTTAGAACACAGAGTTCCACACAGCTCTCTGGGCTCTGTCATTCTGCTTGGCATTCATCTTACCAAAGTTCCACTTCACGCCGAACAATATGTAACGTCCCATAATGAGCCTGTAGGAATCTTCCTCATAATTATCTGTTACAGTGTGGATTCTGTTCCGTTGCTGGTTGAGAATATCTCTAACTTTAAAGCTGAGGTTAAAGGCTCCTATACTCTTGGAAACCTCAAAATTCCATCTCCACAGAGGTTTGCCGTAACCCTTCTCGTAGCCGGTGTAGGTGTGGAGTCCAATATCTGTAGAGAACTCATAACCATTATTTGTAGTATAACTTCCCTCTGCAGTAAAATGTGAGACTAACGTCTTGGTATTTATCCTCTTATTCAAAGAATAACGGAAAATTTCTCCGGTTGTTCCCGCACCAAATGAGAAGAAGTACTGCTTCTGATTACACTTTATGCTGAAACCTACAGCAGGAGAGAAGTTGTTGGTTGTGCTCTTCTTAAAGCCGCTTGCACCGCTGTAAAATCTGCTGCCTTTGCTGTCTCCCCAGAACTGCTCCATAAAGGCTTCGTAGTCAAAAGTATCTTTATCCAACCCCGGAAGTGTTCCCGTTGGCTGATAACTTGTGTAGTAAGAATAGTTGACGTCTCCGCTCAGAGTCAAAGACCATATCTTTTTGGAATCCAGCGGAGTGGTATATCTGGTTATCAAATAGAAGGAAACGGAAGGGTCTTTGGCATTAACCGGAATGGAGTAGCGTATTCCGTCACTGTCATACCAGGTGGCGTTGCTTATAGTTTTATTATTGAGGTTTGCTCCGCCATATACCATCAGGTTTGTAAATTTCTGTTTGTCATTCCTGTTCCAATTAACACCGAATGAAGTATAGGAATACGGTCTAAGATAGATGTTTCCAACGCTAAGTCTGGACGGGTTATTAATGTTCAGAACAGGAATCATTTGACTGTTGTTTGGTTTTCTGCTGGAGCCGGAAACTGAGAAATGAAGACGATTCTTTGCATCTCCAAGCATAAGCCTCAGAGTAGGGGCAATATACCAGTTCCATTCACCCTTACCGGTAGTATCGTTTACATTGAAACTTTTGGAGATAAGACGGTTGAGCGTTCCGTTAGCAGTAACTCCTAAAGTCACAAAACTCTGCTTGCCAATTTTATACTGAGCGGTAGCGTCATATTGCTGATTGATGTTATGAGACTTACTCTCAGATGAATAGTAGTTGTTCTTTCCGTTCTTGTCAAAGGCGTCACTTAAGTTCTTGGATTCGCTGACATAGAGGTTGGCGGTAGCTGCAAGAGTCAGTTTGTCTGAAACTGGTTCTGTATATCTGATAAAAGTTCTTCCGGTGTAATAATTGTATTTTGTATTATAGCGCATAGTACGCTCATCCTCCCCTGCAGATGTTTTTAGTATTGAGCTCTCTACGCTGTTACCGTCATCGTTACCCAGCCCTCCAAACAGAGTGAGATTAATGTTTCTGCCCTTCTTTCCTAAGTTCTTGAAAGTAAATGATAAATTGAGGCTTGCCATTCTGCTGTCTGCTTTGCTGCGGCTCTGGCTTTCAGAACTGTTCACAAAGGTGCTCTCTCTAAAAGTTTCATTGAAGGCGCTGCTGTTGGAGATAGATTTTGTGTAGACAAAATAAGGGTGAAGTGTGAACTGGAAATCTCCCTTCTCCTTCTTCATCTCAAAATCCGTCTTTGTGTCATGGATAAAAGAGCGGCCGCTGTTCTCTGAATTAGAGAAGATATTACCCGTTTCCTGGAAGGTGGTTCTGTGACTCTTTGATCCGCTCTTAGTGTCTGAGTATTTGTAGTTTGAACCTATGGTTGTCTCCACATCCTTCACTCTGGTTGTATTAACGTTAACTCCCAACTGTGCTGCGGAAGAGAGCCCCTGAGCACTGGCTCTAAGTCTCATAGAGGAATTGTCATCTCCTCTTACAACAAAGACCGTCCCGTCATCATCGGCAACATTCAAGCCGTTGGCAATTACAGTAACCTGATCCTTTTTGTTATATGCGGAAACTAGGGCGTTTGCATTGTATAATAAACCGCGGTTGTCTCTCAGTTCCTCCTCTTTTTTCTTACCACCAACGGTTGTTCCTCCCTTAATTCCAACATTTCCAAACCAACCCTCCTGATACTCCTTTTTTAACTCCACATCCATCACCTTCTCCCTGTTTCCATCCTGTATGCCCGTGTTTCTGGTCTGCTCTGATTCTCTGTCAATTACGCGAATCTTGTCTACTATTGCTGCCGGAAGGTTGTTCAGTGCGGTGCTCTGGTCATCAAAGAAGAAAGTGCGCCCTCCAACCGTCAGTTTAGAGATAGCCTCACCGTTAAACTTAACCTTTCCCTCTGATGTAATCTCCATTCCCGGCATCCTCTTAATCAGATCTTTAAGCATACCGTTGGCTCCCACTCTGAAAGAAGATGCATTGAATTCAATTGTATCCTTTTTCATCACGATAGGATTACCCACATCACTTACTACAATTGTAGAGAGGTAATTGTCATCCAGCTGCAGTTTGACTGTGCCCATATCTACCCACACCTCTCTAAAGTATTTCTGCTTTGCATACTGCTTGTACCCCATCATCTCAATATGGAACACATAGTTTCCGAACGGCACCTCTTTCAGCATTGCAACACCGGAAGTATCTGATATAATGAAATTTGTAATGGTGGTGTCTTTGGCCGGTACAACATAAACGGAGGCATACTGTATGGGTTCGTTTGTAAGAGAGTCTATAACCTTCACCCGAATGTTACTCATTCTCCCGCCAAACATGTTGTCATTAATAATAAACACCTGCGCCCTGGCCCCCGCCGCCAGGCACATCAAAACAACCAATATCCAAAACCTCTTTATCATAGCCTCACAAAGATACTATCTTTTCCCAATGACCCGCATTTTTGTCCTTTTTCGTGGGAGGGTCAAATTGACCCCCTCACGGCGTTTCTTATAATTATAATCCGCCATTTGGAGGCAAATTACCCCCTATTTGGCGGATTATAAAATTATATTTCGCCATTTGGGTACTTTTTTATATCTTCGTGGCGGATTATAATAACGAATTATGGCACAAATTATAGGCAGAGAAAACGAGCAAGTTATTCTTACTTCGCTGTTATACAGTGAGAAATCCGAGTTTTTAGCTGTGTACGGAAGGCGCAGGGTAGGAAAAACCTATCTCATTACCCAGTTTTTCAAAAACAAATTTGCTTTTAAACATACTGGTGTATCTCCTTTTGACGAAAAGGGCACCATAACAATGAAAGATCAACTGCAAGCTTTCTATTATTCTTTATTGAAATCCGGAATGGATGAAAAAATAGCTTGTCCAAAGAGTTGGCAAGAGGCATTTTTTCAGTTAGGGAATCTGTTGGAAAAGAAAGCAACAAGGAATAAGAAGGTTGTTTTTATAGATGAATTGCCATGGATGGATACACCTCGTTCCAAATTTGTTTCTGCGTTTGAATGGTTTTATAACGGTTGGGCAAGTCACAGAGATGATATCTTGTTGGTAATTTGCGGTTCATCCAGTTCTTGGGTGTTAAATAATATTGTAAATGCAAGGGGAGGTTTATATAATCGTCTGACCTGTAGTATAAAGCTAAAACCATTTAACCTTAAAGAAACAGAGGATTATCTTCATTCAAAAAAAATATTTTTGGAGAGATATGACATAGTGCGCCTTTATATGGCTCTTGGAGGAATACCATATTACTTAGATTTTCTTCAGAAAGGTCTTAGTGTAGAACAGAACATAGACAACATTTTATTTGCGGAAAATGCTCCGCTAAACAGAGAGTTTGTGAGACTTTTCAACACTCTCTTTTCACACTCAGAGAATTACATTGCAATAGTAAGGGCTCTGTCTAAAAGGAATTACGGCTTTACAAGAAGTGAGTTATCTGAAGAGATAAACATGAAATCGGGAGGAGGTTTATCCGATTATCTGGATAAACTGAAAGAGGCAGATTTTATAGAACAGTATAAGCCGGTAATGTCATTAGACAGAGAAGATTACTTTAGGCTGAAGGATTGTTTCTGCATCTTTTATTTAAGATACATTTATGGAAAATCTTCTTTAGATCCGCATTTTTGGCAAAACAGCTCAGGAACACAAGGTATTAAGAGTTGGGAAGGCGTTGCTTTTGAACAAATTTGCATGTCTCATTTGGAAAATATTAGAATAGCACTCGGCATATCGGGAGTAGTCACTAAAGCCTCCAATATGATTATACCCTCGGAGGATAATAAAAGGGGGGCTCAAATAGATATGGTTATAGATCGTGCAGACAAAAACGTAAACATCTGCGAGATGAAGTTCTATTCATCTGAAGTTCTCTTAAGCAAAGAAGATAGTTTAAAACTAAGAGATAGGATGGCTCGGTTCAGAGAAAAGACCCCTTCTCGTAAAAACCTGTTCCTCACCCTAATAACCACTTTTGGCCTAAAGCACAACCAATACTCTGGAATCTTCAATAAAGTGATTACCCTAGACCACTTGTTCCAGCAATAAATGTATTACTTCAAATCAAATATCTATCTTTGTAAGGTTAATACTGAGATTATGAAAAAAATAATGTTACTGGCTATTATGGTGATGACGGCTATAATGGCAAATGCACAGATTAGCGTACAGGCAGGTTATCTTTTAAATACTTGCAAAACTAAGATCTCTCCAGACAAGTACTCAAATTCTTACAACGGTATTATGGTTGCAGCAGATTATAACCTGAATCTGGTAGGCAATCTTTCTGTTGCTCCGGGGTTGGGATTGGACTATTCATTTGAAGACATTACAGAAGAGGATTACAAAGAAAAGTACAGGGAACTCGGTCTGATTGCACCAATTGATGTCAATTACAGTTTCCCTATAAGTGACGCCTTCTCTCTTTCTGTTTTTGCCGGCCCAACTTTCTATTACGGACTAATATCAAAAGATGTAGCAGAGAAGCCATCCTATAACTACTATTCAGATGATAATAAGAGATTTGATTTGTTTCTTGGCGGCGGTCTCTGGTGTGATATAAATAAGACTATCCGTGTTAAAGCGGGCTACAAATTAGGAGTTACCAACAACTGCAAAATAGATGGTGTGAAACAGAGGAATAACATTCTCTCTCTCTCCGTAGGTTTTCTTTTCTAACATATTGGCAGTACCAAAAAAGCAATGAAGAGAGTTAAATCATTATTCCTGTTAGTGGCGTTGCTGGCGGCGCCTATATTCTCTTTTGGTCAGATGGGATTTGGAACAGAGAGTTCCGAGAATCCTGTTAAGTGGAAGGCATCCGTTGAAGCGGTGGGCGGAGAACTCTATGAGATTCAGATGGTTGCAAAGATTGAGGGCGGATGGCACACTTACGATTTGGGTCCGTATGAGGGCGGCCCAAATGCAACGGTTATGACCATAACTCCTTGTGACGGAATTACTTTAGTGGGTGAGCCATACGTTAAGAAGGGTGGCGTTAAGGCAATGGATTCCGTCTTTGGAATGATGATAGGAACTATTAAAGACGGAGACATCATTGCTCAAAAGATAAAGGTTACTTCCAGGGAGGATGTTGAGGTAAAGATTACTGTTGAGTGGCAGGCCTGCACAAACGGTGCGTGTGCCTCTCCGGAGGAGAAAGAGTACAAGATAACGGTTGCCGGAAATCCCAACGGCACAGTGAGTTCTGCGGGTACCACAGGTGTTGCTGCCGGTGATAACGCAGCGGGTGGCGGCATTGGCGGCGGCGGACTTTGGGGCTTCATTTTAGGAGCAATAGGGTGGGGGCTTATGGCCCTTCTGACCCCTTGCGTCTTCCCTATGATTCCGATGACTGTCTCCTTCTTCCTTAAGCAGAATGAGAAGGCACCAACCAAGGGACGTTTCCTTGCAACTCTGTACGGCATCTGTATTGTGCTCATTTACACCGTTCCTATTGCGGTAATAATTCTTCTGACCTATACCATTGGCGGAAAGATGATGGCGGCAGATATCTTTAACTGGCTTGCTACCAGTTGGATAAACGTTATCTTCTTCCTAATATTTCTGCTCTTTGCCCTCAGTTTCTTTGGTGCGTTTGAGATAACGCTTCCATCTTCAGTAGTAAACAAGGCAGACAGCAAATCAAACAGAGGAGGAATAATAGGTGTCTTCTTTATGGCACTTACGCTGGTGCTTGTATCTTTCTCTTGCACAGGGCCTATAGTGGGCAGCGCAATCATAAAGAGCATGCAGGGAGAGGTAATAACTCCTATAATTGTGATGCTGGTATTCTCCATTGTTTTTGCAATACCGTTCACAATTTTTGCCTTTGCACCGTCACTTTTGAAGAAACTTCCAAAGAGCGGCGGGTGGCTCAACTCCGTTAAGGTGGTGCTCGGATTTATTGAACTTGCTCTGGGTATGAAGTTCCTCTCCGTGGCAGATCAGACCTACCACTGGGGAATACTGGACCGTGAGGTATACCTGGCCTTCTGGATTGTAATTGCCTTTCTGCTTGGCTTTTACCTGCTTGGCAAGATACGTTTCAAATATGATTCTCCGCAAGACCACGTGGGTGTAGGCCGCCTTATGCTTGCCATAATTACCTTTGCCTTTGCGGTTTATATGATTCCGGGAATGTGGGGAGCTCCTCTTAAGGCAATAAGCGGTTACCTGCCGCCAATGCAAACACAAGACTTTGTTGTAACGCACACCAGCGGGGCAGCGGTACTCTCCGGCAGCGGTTCTCCGGCAGCCTTGGAGAACAGCGCAGCCAACGGACGCAAATACTCAGACAAACTGCACCTTCCTCACGGACTGGTGGGCTACTTCACCTTTGAAGAGGCCCTTACCGCCTCCCGTGAGCAGAACAAGCCAATCTTCTTTGACTTTACCGGCCACGGCTGCGTGAACTGCAGAGAGATGGAGGCGCGCGTATGGAGTGACCCTAAGGTGCTGGATATGCTTAGAAATGAGTTTGTTATCTGCTCTCTGTATGCAGATGACAAGATGGAGGTGCTGCCGGAAGATTATATGACCCTGCCTAACGGCAAGGTACTCAAGGGAATGGGAAAGATAAACTCCCGTTATGTGATGGAGAGGTTTAAGGCGGCCTCCCAGCCGTTCTACCTGGTTTTGGACAGCAACGGCAATCCGCTGGTTGAGCCAATGGGGTACAACCTCAACGTTAATGATTACATTGATTTCTTACAGAAGGGGATAGATGCCTTTAAAGCCCTCTGAGATAGGCCTCTGCAACTCTCGGATAATCTGCCTGTTCCTGAACGTGGATCTTCTCTTCCAAAGATTCCACCGTTTCATCTTTGCTTAAGATGAACTTGGACTGGAAGAGAATTTTACCGTGATCCATCTCCTCATCTACCAGATGAACCGTAATGCCGCTGTAAAAGTCTTTAGGGGAATCAGGGTTCTCTTCCCGGTACTTTTTCATATCCCCAATAAGAGCCTGGTGAACCTTGTGGCCGTACATACCCTTGCCGCCGTAGGAAGGAAGGAGTGCAGGGTGTATGTTAATTATTCTGTCGGGATAAAGAGAAATAAGATCCTTAGGAATCTGAAGCAGGTAGCCGGCCAGAAGAATGATGTCTATTTTGTGCTCCTTCAGCACCTCTACAATGGTTGGAGCGGAGTGACCCTCTGTAAGGCAGAGTTCAGCCTTTTTCATCACGATAGATTCTACGTTCAGATTTTTTGCTCTATTCAGCACAAAAGCATCTGCCTTATTGCATACAACAAGGGTTACACGGGCAAACAGCCCCTCTTCTTTCAAATTGAAATGCCTTATTAGGTTTTCTGCATTTGTGCCGCTGCCTGAAGCAAAAACCGCTATTCTATACATACTGAGAGCCCTTTTTCTGTTAAATTTGCCGTTGGCACCCCTTTTGCTTAGCGTGGGCATTAGGAGTGGTTTTCTCCGCAAATATACTCATTAATAAAAATTTGATTATATTTGCAACCTACTAAAATGTAAACTTATTGTATTAACTAAAATTTTTGATCATGGCAGACATTACTTCAAAAGTTAAGGAAATCATCGTTGAGAAGTTAGGCGTTGACGAAGCTGAAATTACTCCAGAGGCAAACTTCACCAAGGATCTTGGTGCTGATTCCCTTGACACTGTAGAGCTTATTATGGAGTTTGAGAAGGCATTTGACATTCAGATTCCTGAGGAAGAGGCTCAGAAAATTGCAACTGTTGGAGACGCTATCAAGTTCATTGAGGCGCAGAAAAAATAAACCCCAATTATGTTCTAAGGGGATGACTCTTTGGCCATCCCCTCTTTTTTTTAAAACAGACAAATATGGAAAAGAGGAGAGTTGTAGTTACCGGTATTGGAACATTGAATCCGCTTGGAAACACGCCTGAGGAGTTCTATAATGCCTTGGATAATGGTGTAAGCGGAGCGGGTCCTATAACCCGTTTTGATGCTTCCCTCTTCAATACAAGGTTCGCCTGCGAGGTAAAGAATTTTGATCCGCTCCAGTTTATAGACCGTAAAGAGGCCCGTAAGCAGGACAGATATTGCCAGTTTGCAGTAGTTGCTGCAGATCAGGCTGTTGCAGACGCAAACCTAACGGCTGAAGGGATAGACAAATCCAGAGTGGGAGTTATTATAGGTTCCGGAGTTGGCGGCATTGAGACTATGACCAATGAGGTTACAGACTTTGTTGTTAACGGCAGCAAGCCTCGCTTCAACCCGTTCCTCATTCCAAAAATGATTGCAGATATAGCATCCGGTCTGGTATCTATAAAGTACGGCTTTATGGGTCCTAACTATGCTACCGTATCTGCCTGTGCATCATCATCTCACGCAATTCATTCAGCATACGATCTCATCCTTTTGGATGAGGCCGATGTTATAGTTGCCGGCGGTGCAGAGGCTGCAATCACAATTCCTGGAGTTGGCGGCTTCAACTCCGCAAAGGCTCTCTCTACCCGTAACGATGACCCTAAGACGGCATCCCGTCCGTTTGACAAAGACAGAGACGGATTTGTTCTGGGAGAGGGCGCAGGAATTATTGTGCTTGAGGAGTACGAGCACGCAAAAGCCAGAGGAGCAAAGATTTACGCTGAGTTCTTAGGCAGCGGAATCAGTGCGGACGCCTACCACATTACCGCTCCTCATCCAGAGGGACTGGGCGCAATGGCTGCAATGAGAGCAGCACTCAAACGTGCAGGCCTGGCTCCTTCTCAGGTAGATTACATCAATGTTCACGGAACATCTACTCACCTTGGAGATATAGCTGAGCTTAAGGCTATTAAAGAGGTGTTTGGAGAGGATGTATACAAAATTAACATAAGTTCAACCAAGTCTATGACCGGTCACCTTTTAGGTGCCGCAGGTGCGGTTGAGGCAATTGCTTGTATACATGCAATTAACGCAGGTCTGGTTCCTCCTACAATCAACCACTTTACGGATGATGAGGAGATAGATCCTAAGTTGAACCTCACCTTTAACAAGGCTCAGAAGAGAGATGTTAAGGTAGCGTTGAGCAATACCTTTGGCTTTGGAGGTCACAACAGTTCAATGATTTTGGGGAAGGTTGAGTAGTTAGTTTTCCCTCATCTGACGCTCCATATCCAATCTTATAAAGATGAACAGCAGTATGGTAAAACTTACCATACCGCTTCCGCCGTAGCTTAAGAACGGCAGTGGGATTCCTATAACCGGAAGCAGTCCCATTGTCATTCCTATGTTTATGACTACGTGCATCAGGAATATGGAGGCTACACAGTATCCGTAAATTCTGGCAAAGGCGTCACTTTGCCTTGAAGCCAGGTGTATTATTCTTGTAATTAGGAAGATGTAGACGGCAAGCAGAAGCAGGCTTCCAATAAATCCCCACTCCTCTCCAACTGTGCAGAAGATAAAGTCTGTACTCTGCTCAGGTACAAAGTTGTACTTGGTTTGGGTGCCGTTCAAAAAGCCTTTGCCCAAAAGTCCGCCGGAGCCAATTGCAATTTTGGACTGATGTACGTTGTATCCAATTCCCTGCAAATCTTCCGTTATTCCAAAGAGGTTCTCTATTCTTGCCCGCTGGTGCGGCTGAAGAACTTTGGTAAAGATAAAGTTTACGGAGAAGGTTAGGATGACTGCACTTAAAAGGCTGAGCAGCAGGAAGAATGAAGGCCTGTTCTCCTTCCCGGTAAAGAGGTCTTTAATCCAGAGAACGGTGTGAGGTATAAAGAGTATGAGTGCCCAAACTTCACTTCTTAAAGAGCGGAGGAAGGAGAGTGATTCCACCCTTGAGAGTGACGGTATAAAGCACATCAGAACAATTACAGGTATGGCAGTAAGGAGCCAGACGCTCTTTCTGCTAAAGGCAAATCTTAAGAGCGCTGCAGCACTTATTGCTGTAACAACCGCTGCCAGAGGAGAGCCTGCCATGGTGATGATGAACGTGGCTATTAGGCTGAGGCCCAATATTATAACCCAGCCGCTCAATCCCTCCATATAAAAGACAAGGATGAGTCCCAGGTAAACCAGTGCACTGCCGGTCTCTTTCTCCAAAACTATGAGCAGGATAGGAAGGAGAACTACCAGTGCAGCCCTCATTGCATCTTTGCGGTTGGAGAGGGAGAAGTTCCACTGGCTCATTACGTAGGCCAGAAGAAGTGATGTTGTAATTTTTGAGAACTCCGCCGGCTGGAATCCGAACGAGCCTATGAAAAACCAGGATTTTGAGCCGTTTACCTCTCTTCCCAGAAAGATAACTGCGGCCAGCAGCAACAGCATTCCTATGTAGAGGAACGGAGATATTGGGGCGTAGTTTCCGGGATTGATTATGTATAAAATGAAGAGGGCAACTCCTATGGAGATCAAAATCCAGATAAACTGGAGGCCGTATCTCTGGGTAAAGTCCAGTATAAAGGAGTGTTCTTCTGAGTATACTGCGGAGTAGATGTTCATCCAGCCAAACAATACCAGAGCCAGATATGAGAGAACCAATCCCATATCTACTCTTCTTGCCTGTGACCTCTCATAATATCCCATACCTATCTCCTCTTTTTAACCGGTACAAACTGCTTGAGATTGGCCTGAATTATGGCCTCTTCAAACTCCTTTCTCTTAACCTCTCTGTTGAGGTATTTCTCCACAATGAGTGAGGCAACCGGGGCGGCCCAGCTTCCTCCTGCACCCGCATTCTCCAGATAGACGCATACTGCAATCTTTGGATTCTCCATTGGAGCAAAACACATAAAGACTGAATTGTCCTTACCGTGAGGGTTTTGCGCGGTTCCCGTCTTTCCGCAGACGTTTATTCCATCTACCCTTGCTCTCCACGATGTTCCTCCGGTTCCGGCCGGTGCGTTTACGGAGAGGTACATTCCCTCTATTACCGGACCAAAGTGTTCCTCGTCTATTCCAACGTAATGCTTCTCAGTATATTTTTGTCTGCGGGCGGAATCGGGAGCGTTTTTAATCAGATGCGGTATTATGTAATAGCCTCTGTTTGCTATAATTGCAGCAAGGTTGGCAATCTGGAGCGGAGTTGCTCCAACCTCTCCCTGTCCAATTGCAAGAGAGAGAATGTTGTAGGCGCTCCATCTTCCCTTGCCGTGAATCTTGTCGTATGTCTTTGTAGATGGGAGAGTTCCGGCAAGTTCTGAAGGGAAATCACTGCCCAGTTTTACACCAATTCCAAACTTGTTCACCTGCTCTTTCCAATGGTTGAAGGCGTTGGAAATTGGCTGATGGTTAGGGTCTTTCATCATTGCACGGAAGGTTTGGGCGTAGTAGGCGTTGCAGGACATCATAATAGACTGCTTGAGGTCTAACGGTGATGGGTGTCCGTGGCAGCCCATCTTTCCTCCGCCGTAGTAAAAGCCTCTGGTACAGGAGAATCTGGTCTCCGGCTTTATAACTCCGTTCTGCTGTGCAATGAGTGCGTTTACCGTTTTAAAAACGCTCCCGGGAGGGTAGGCGCTCATAACGGCACGGTTGAACATAGGCTTGTAAGGGTCTGTTGCAAGGCGTGAATAATCCTTGCGTATGTTATCCAAATCCTCTATGGTAAGCCCGGGAGCAGATACAATTGCCAGAATCTCACCCGTTTGCGGCTCTATGGCAACAATGCTTCCAACCTTGTTCTGCATAAGGCGTTCTCCGTAGGCCTGAAGTTCTCCGTCTATAGATGCAACCAAATCTTTACCCGGTTCCGCTTCTATATCATACTTGCCATCCATAAAGCTCTGACGCACTCTGTTATGCACGTCTCTGACCATTATGTTGTAGCCCTTCTTTCCTCTTAAAACATCCTCGTAAGATTTCTCTATTCCGGTGATTCCCACGTAGTCTCCGCGTCTGTACTCCGGGTTGTTTGCAAGGTATGCGGAGTCTGCCTCGTTAATGTAACCGTAAAGAGACGCACCGGCCTTGTATGGGTAAACTCTTGCAGTTCTGCCAATTGCATAGAAGCCCGGGAACTTGTACTGTTTCTCTGCAAAGAGGGTATAGTCCTTTGCGGAGACCTGCTTTATGAAGGTGAAACTCTGGTATCCAATCTTTCTTCTGTTGTCTCTGTAGTTCTTGAGTTTTCTTCTTACTGAGGCAATATCTGCATGGAAAGTGTTGCAGAAATCTACAGTGTCAAATTCCTGCAAATCTCTGGGAGTAACCATGATATCGTAGGTGGTGCGGTTGCCCACCAGAGTGTTGTTGTTACGGTCATAAATCTCTCCGCGTGCGGGATATTTTGTCTGATACAACAGGGCGTTGTTGGCCGCATTCACCTTGTACTTGTCATCAATAATCTGGAGAAAAAACATCCTAATGGCAAGTGCTAAAGCTATAACCAGAATACCTGCTATGAGAAGATTCTTCTTATCCATAATCTCTCCAGCAAGTATGCAATTATAACGTTAACCACCACGTTGATTACCAGGCGGAAAAGCATAAAAAGAAATGATGATGCTCCAATGGAATCAAGCGGTATGTATGCAATGAAGAATACGAGATAACACAGAAACAAAAGCGTTAAAAGTTTTCTCGAATCAAAGTCTGCAGATGTTAAATCAAAGGCCTCCGGCTGAATGTCATAACGCTGCATAGGCCTTATTATCATATTCTTGCAAGCGGCAAGCAAAGTGCAGGCGGCAGCATTCAGACCAAGTATTCCATCTGAGAGAGCATCAGTCAAAAGACCAATTGCAAAACCGCAGAACATAAGAACGTATGTATCTGTCTGAACCGGAAGCAGTATGACAAAGAGCGGAATGATTGCAATGTAAAGCGGCGGCCAGATATTGATGAAAGCAGATGCAAGAAGTTGCAAAATCAATATCAGCAAAGCTCCCAGTATGTACCTGTACCAATTCACTTTGTATTCACCGCCGGTTTTATGGCAGAGAGGGAATCAATCTCTCTACGTGCCTGATTCTTAACTATTATAACGTAGTCCAGGTTAGAAAAATCCTGCAGCAGTTCCACCTTCACTCTCTTGTGAACTCCGTTAAGTATTGAGTATGAAACACTCTTTCCAACAGGAATGTCAGAGGGGAAGAATGAGGAGTTTCCGCTGGTGTAAACCAAATCTCCCTTTCCAACGGAAACGCTCAGAGGAATCTCTGTAAGATAGGCGGTGTGAATGCTGCCGCCCTCCCAGTGCAGAGAGCCGTAAGCGTCTGAACTGCCAATCTTTGCACTTATGCTCTGACGCAGATTGAGGAAGGAATATACATAACTGTAATGCGGCCCAACCGCTCTTGTAATACCTACAACGGCAGATGGAGTTATCACTCCCAAATCTTCCGTTATGCCGTCTTTGCTTCCCTTATCAAGAATAAGAAAGTTGTGCTCTGAGTTGAGAGTATTCTTAATAACCTTTGCCAGCACAAAGGTGTAATTGCTTGCTGCAGAGTCTCCTATGTTCTTCTCAATCTGGTCTGCCAGTGTAAAGAGTTTCTGCTCACTCTTGTTCTTTTCCAGAGCCTCTCTGAATAAAGTGTTCTGCTCCAGCAGTTTGGCATTCTCTTCTATAAGCTCACGGTTGGTTTTGCGCAGGTGAGTGTAGTTCTTTACATCTGTACCTTTCTGCCAAAAGAATGACTGAAAGGCTCTTACCCCCTCCATAATTCTGTAGCGCTGCACAATGCTGTTGTTTGCAATCAGTATTATGCAGAGCGTCTCCAACAGGACAAAGAAGAAGAACTTTCCTATGGAGTTGTAAATCAGTGGAGGAAGTTTCATTTACCTCTACTTCATAAGGTAAGGGAGGAAGTGTCTCTTTGCCAGGTTCTTAAGAGCAGTGTTGGTTCCTCTTGCAACCGCTCTCAGCGGATCTTCCGCAACGTGGAAAGGAATCTTGAGTTTGTCTGACAGACGCTTGTCCAAACCTCTTATGAGTGCACCGCCGCCGCTGAGGTAGATACCCTCTTTGACAATATCTGCATAAAGCTCAGGAGGTGTCTGCTCCAGAACTTTTACAATCATAGTCTCAAGTTTTGCAATAGACTTGTCTAAGCAATGTGCTATCTCCATGCTGGTTACAGGAACCTCAACCGGATATGCGGTCATAAGGTTCGGACCCTTTGCAATGTACGGCTCCGGCGGAGTCTCCAACTCCGGAATGGCTGCTCCCACTGCAATCTTTATCTTCTCTGCGGTAATCTCTCCAACTCTGATGTTGTACTGCTGGCGCAGATACTGCTGAATATCAGATGTGAAGACATCTCCCGCAACCTTTAGGCTCTCATTCCATACAATGCCGCCCAAGGAGATAACTGCGCACTCTGTGGTACCTCCTCCAATATCTACAACCATGTGACCGGAAGGCTCTTCCACATCAAGTCCAATACCTATTGCAGCAGCCATAGGCTCCAGAATGATGTTCACGTCTCTTCCGCCTGAGTGCTCTGCTGCATCTCTTACCGCTCTGGTTTCCACCTCGGTACTGCCGCTCGGAATGGCAATTACAATTCTGAGGTTAGGTGTAAAGAGAGAACTGCGCTTGTTGTTGATCATCTTAATCATTCCTCTGATCATCAACTCGGCAGCCTGGAAGTCTGCAATGACTCCGTCTTTCATAGGCCTGATAGTGCGGATGTTAGGGTTGGTCTTCTCATGCATCAGACGTGCCTGCTTTCCAACTGCTATAGGCTTTTTGGTATTCTGATCTATTGCAATAATGGAAGGCTCGTCAACCACAATCTTGTCTTTCATAAAGATGACGGTATTGGCCGTTCCGAGGTCAATTGCAAGTTCCTGTGTCAAAAATGAAAATGCCATATTCTTTTAGTTTTGTTTTTTAATGTTTAAAGTGGCGTACTCCGGTCATTACCATAGCAATACCGTTCTCATTGCAGAACTGTACGCTCTCCTCGTCCCTTATTGAGCCGCCCGGCTGAATAACTGTTTTAATTCCGTTTGCAAATGCAATCTCCACGCAGTCTTTGAACGGGAAGAATGCATCAGATGCCATAACAGCACCGTTAGTATCAAAGCCAAAATTCTTAGCCTTTTCAATTGCCTGCTTGAGTGCATCAACTCTGGAGGTTTGCCCCACTCCGCTGGCAATGAGCTGTTTATCTTTGGCAAGAACAATAGCGTTACTCTTTGAATGCTTTACAAGTTTGTTTGCAAAGAGAAGATCCTCAACCTTTCCGCTCTCCGGAGCGAGTGTTGTAACTGTCTTAAGATCTGCCGGTTTCTCTACGTAGGTGTCTCTCTCCTGAGCCAGAACTCCGCCAAGAAGTGAACGGAATTTAACATCCGGCAGTTTTACGCCTTTGTTAACCAGAATGATACGGTTCTTCTTGCTCTTGAGTATCTCAAGCGCCTCATCTGTGTAAGAAGGTGCAATGATTACCTCAAAGAAGAGTTTGTTAATCTCCTCAGCAACCGGAAGATCTACCGTTGCATTGGTAGCAATTATACCTCCGAATGCAGAAACCGGATCTCCGGCAAGCGCTCTGTTCCAAGCCGTTAGAATATCTGCTGCACTTGCGCATCCGCAGGCGTTGTTGTGCTTTATTATTGCAACGGTTGTTTCTGTAAAGTCTGAAATAAGTTCAATAGCTGCTTCAACGTCCAGCAAATTGTTGTGAGAGAGTTCTTTGCCGTGAATCTGAGTTGGAAGTGATGAGGCGCTTCCAAAGTAAGTTCCCTTCTGATGAGGGTTCTCCCCGTAACGCAGGCTCTTGCTCTCATCTATTATCTTGTTGAAAACAGGGAGGTTGGCAGTGGTGTTAAAGTAGTTGAAGATTTCACTGTCGTATGAAGAGGTTACTGCAAAAGCGGTTGCAGCCAGGTACTCTCTCTGAGAGGTTTCTGTGCGGCAGCCCTGCTCTTTAAGTATCTGCAACAGGTTGGCATATTGCGCTTTGGAAGCAATAATAACAACGTCCTTGTAGTTCTTTGCAGCTGCTCTTATGAGTGAAATTCCTCCAATATCTATCTTCTCAATTATCTCCTGGTGAGATGCGCCCTTTGCAACAGTCTCTGAGAATGGGTAGAGGTCTACTATAACCAAATCTATCGCGGAGATAGAGTAAGTTTCAAACTCCTTAATATCTTGCGGATTGTCTCTTCTTCCAAGAATACCTCCGAATACTGCAGGATGGAGGGTCTTAACTCTGCCGCCCAGAATAGAAGGGTAGCCGGTCAGATCCTCAACCTTTGTAACCTTAAAGCCGTTACGGCTCAAAAAATCTGCGGTACCCCCCGTAGAGAGTATCTCAACGTTCTCCTTAGCCAGATAACCGGCTATCTCAACAATGCCGTCTTTGTCAAAGACGGATATAAGCGCTCTTTTAATCTCTTTCACTTTTTCTGATTTTATGTAACCCCACAAAATTATAAATAATAGGTCAATTATTTATATTTTTGTCCTAGCAATTTCTCAAAAAAAGGCATCAGATGGCGTCAAAGAAATACTATGCAATAATTACGGCGGGAGGCAGCGGAAGAAGGATGCACTCTTCGGTTCCAAAGCAGTTTCTGGATCTGGACGGTAAACCTATTTTGCTCAGAACAATAGAGCTCTTTACCTCTTTGGATCTCCCTTTGGAGATAGTGCTGGTTCTCCCTCCGTCACATATTGAGGAGTGGAAGACCTTTTACAATGAGCATGACCTTCTCTTCAGCCACCGCATAGTGCCTGGAGGTTTGACCCGCTTTCACTCTGTAAGGTCTGCCCTGGAGGTGGTGCCAAACGGTGCTGTTGTTGCTGTTCATGACGGTGTACGTCCAATTGTTCCAAGAACCCTTCTTAAGGAACTCTTAACCTACAAGATAGATAAGGATTGCGCAGGCGTTATTCCGGTTGTTTCCGTGGTGGAGTCTATGAGAAAAAAGGTTTATGATGAGAACGGTGTGGCTGTTTCCTCCAAACCTGCTGTAAGAGAAGATTATATGCTGGTTCAGACCCCTCAGGTCTTTGATTCTACCCGTTTGAAGGAGGCCTATAAAAAACCATACTCTCCAACCTTCACGGATGACGCTACGGTAATGGAGAGCAGTGGCTATAAGTTTGATACAATTGAGGGGAGCAAGTTTAATCTTAAGATTACCACTCCGGAAGACCTTAAGTTTGCCAAGGTGCTTCTGCCTCTGATTTAACTATTTCTTTTTGGAATTCTTCTTGTCTTTCTTGTGGTGATATCCCTTATCATCCTCAATGTCGTTTACCCAAACCTGGCGCTCAATTGCCTGGTCCAGAGAAACTAAAGTTTCTGTATCCGTTACGCTTGGGATATTCTGTATGGTGTTTATGAGGATATCCAAAAGGTGATCGTGATTGAAGCAGTACATCTTCAGAAGCAGGGTATGTCTGCCTGTTACAAAGTGGCACTCCACAACCTCGGAAATTTTTCTCAGAGCCTCAATAACCTCCGGGTATTTGTTTACTGGAGAGAGGTTTACCTCTACAAAGGCACATACGTCCAGACCCAGGGTTGAAGGTTTAACCAGAAGACGGCTGCCGGTGATAATGCCTAATGACTCCATCTTCTTGAATCTCTGATGAATAGCTGCGCCGGAAACGCCGCAGTCTCTTGCAATCTCCAAGAAAGGGGTTCTGGCATTCTTAACCAGAGCGGAGAGAATTTTCTGATCGGTTTCGTCAATTTGATACTTTGCCATATTCCGTTTTTTAACTGTTTTGCGTTGAACTGTTACAAAAATAACAATTTTTCTAACAAATCAGTTAAAAACTATAAAAATGTTACAAAGTATTAAGCCTATTGTAAGAATAGAGCCACCTAACCGGTACCTGACCCTCGGTTGCGCTCTCGTAATCTCCTGCAGTACAAGGAACTAACTCTGTGGTGTTATTCTTAACCACGGGAACTTCCATCCACCAGCGCCCTGTAGCAACGCTCATTATGAAGGTTATGTTGTCTCCCTGGGAGCAAAAATCTACAATCTTGTGTTCAAACTGTGAGGAGAGTTTACCCTTCTTAAACTCCTGTGAAGGGTCTTCTATTATGTTGTTTGCCACTCCGTCTGCAATGTGCCAGATGATCTGGGCTATTAGGCGGCTGCATACGCTGCTCAGATTCTTCTCTGAGTATCCAAAGAGGAAGACCGTCTTAAGTGAGCAGGAGAAGCCAATGTACCTTGCCACCTGGCAAATCTCATTGGCTGTAAATCCGTTAGGGTTATTGTTGTTATCACTTGGGAACTCTCCCCATCTTAAGGAGGTCATATCCAGAAAGATATACTTGGAATAACGGAGAATAGGCTCGCAGAGGGTCATATCATTCCTGAATGGTCCCAGATTCAGGGTCTCAAAGCCGCAGTCATTCATAGCCACCTCAAGTTCCGGATAAAAGAGATACTTCTGAATGCCAATTACAGAGAAGTTCTTCTGCTTTTTAACTCTCTCAATGAGTTCTACCGGAATCTTCTCTCCGTTGGAGATAAGTGTGGAGGAGAAACTTCTGCCCAGAGTCAGTTTTGCAGGAGAGGGGAGAGCCTCTCCGCAAAGAACCACTTCCACTTTTGCTTTGGAACTCTTTTTCTGCTTCTGATTTTTAAGGTACTCATCAAAAGTGACTACGGAGAGATACTCCGCTGCCTTCTTACTCAGATAGAGATCTTTGTAATCTGAAACGATGCTCTTTGAAGCCATATATCTTCTTACTTTTTAGCTCTCTTGCTTGTCTTTGAGGAGGTTGTAGGGGTGCTTCCAATAATTGCCTTACAATCTTCAAGCGTAAGGTCTGCAGCCGCCTTGCTTCCCTTTGTTCTAGGAATCTTGTAGTTCTCTCCCTTGTGCTTGATGTATGGGCCGTACCTTCCGTTGATAATCTGAATATCTTCAGAAGCAAACTCTTTAATTATACTCTTCTCCTGCGCCTCTTCTTTAGCCTTCATCACCTGCTGTGCCTGTTCAACCGTAATTGTGTATGGATCCATTTCCCTCCCGATAGAGTAG
>JAFZIN010000031.1 GCA_017554305.1 Bacteroidales bacterium
AAAGCCTCTGCAATGACCTCTCTCTCAGCCGCAGCAGCATAGTTGTAACGGCGCAGAAGTTCAGGCTCTGCCTTTCTGTATCTGAGTTCTCCCAAACATTTGATAATGGCCAGAGAGAATTTCTCATCCTTACTCTCTTTAAGCAAATCCAAAAGTTCCGGGCAGTCCTTCTTACTCTGAAGGAGTCTGATTTCATTCACTGCAAAGAGTCTAAGTTCCTCATTTATAGGGTACAGATTACACCAGCGCACAAGGTTCGGAATAGAGAGATTGTTTTTGACTCTGTACACAAACACGTTGTGCAGTTTAACCATAAGCTCTTCAGAGACATAACCTTTGGTATCCTCAGTAAAGATCTTGAAAGGGTAGGAGGTTCCGTAACGAGCCACGTGCAGACGGGAACTCATTCTAAGTTTCTCATCTCTTGCGTAAAGGTATCTTGATGCCACCGCCTCTTTAAGGTCCGTGTTATCATCCGTAATGTTTTTAAGAGCGGCAAGACGCTTCTTAAGAACTCTGGACTGCATCTGTTTCTCAAAGTAGGTAGGCATTCTCAAGGCTATGGTGAGGTTTCTCCAGTTACTTCTGTTAAAATTCTCATCATCCTCAATCTTATGGTACAGATCTCTAAGTATAGGAACAAACAGAGAGGTCTTCTTAACGTTCATCTTATAGTCTGCAGGAAGTTCAATTGCCTGGGCTATCTCGTTAGGATCCATCTTGTTAGGGGAGAGGGCAACCTTCTCCATCTTATCCTCGTAGAGTTCTGTGTAGTGCTTCTGCCTGCGGTTGTGACGAGCCTCCTTAACCGCCCTTATGTAGTTCTTTAACAGTGAGAGAACAATGTAAATTACAGCTATGTTGAGTACAAGAGAACACAAACGTACTACAGGCGGATAATCTATCCACGTGTAGTATATACCCATGATGTAATACTTAATGTATTCTAGTGCCGTCAAACTGTAATACTCCATTCTTACTGGCCTATAATAAACAAGCCAAGATACTAAAAACGGCGCGAAAATACAAATCTTTACCTATATGAAAAAGGGAAAAAGTACTTTTATTTCAATTTGTTACCTATTTGTTTCAGGCTTTGACACTCTCTTATTTCCCAAACAGGGCGGAAACCCTCTCTACAACCTCTGCAGAGCTGCTTTCCGGTGACATTACCAAATCTGGCTTTGTACTTACAAATCTGAACTCTCTCTTAAAACGCTGCTCGCCTCCTCCGGTTATATTGAGCATTATTGTCTGCTCCGGTGAGACCTGATTCTCTTTTAAAGCCTTTATAAGACTCACGATAGTTACACCTGCAGCAGGGTGGATATCTATTCCCTCCAGCTCTTCAAACATATCGCACGCCTCCGTAAGTTCTCCGTTGGTTGCCTTCTGGAACTCTCCGTTGGTGGCAACCAAAGCGTCAAAGAGACCTCCCGGAACGGAATAAGGCGGTTTGCGGTTTGAAAGAACGCTGGCCTTAATCATAAGCGCCCTTCTTCTGCCATCCTCCTCATCAAACTGAGGCAGTGCACGGCTGCGCATCATCCAGGCGTCATACATTGGGGTGAAAGGTACGTTCTGTGAAGGAATGAGCTTCATTATCTTATCTCCGAACCTTCCGTCTGCCTTGAGACGGAGGTTGGATTCGTATGCCGCAATTGTACCGGTACCGCTTCCCACAGCCTGGAAATAGGCGTCTGGAATCTCTCCAATTACCTGTGCAGCAGAGAGTACTGTGGTTGCCATTCCGTCTCTTCTTGCCACGTTCTTTGCACCGCCCTCCTCCATAAAGAGTTCAGATGCGTTCAGTTTTGCGGCAAGGGCAATGGCGTCAAAGTAGTCACTTCCCTTAGGAGGGCAGATAACTTTTACGCAATCGTTTAGCGGCTCCTTAAACCAGAGAGCACCCATATTGTCCTCAGGTATAGCAATTACCAGCGGAATGTTGTTGTCTGAGCAGACCTGCGCAAAGGCACGGGCGGTGTTGCCCGCAGAAGCCACCACCAGAATCCTGTTGTTATTCTCCGGCAGACGTCCGCATACGGAGTAGGCCTCCGTCTCCTTAAACGAGCAGGTTCTCATCTTGGCTCCAATCTCCGGCCACCAGCCGCTGAAGGTGATATAGAGATTCTTCAGATTGAGCTTCTCTGCAAGTTTCTTACTCTTGTAAGTAATTGGAGCACAGGAGTTTTTAAGCATCCTACCAATAGGCATCCAATCTGCAAACTTGTATATTCCGTAGGAATCATCCTTAAACTCAATCTGTTTTTTCTCATAAATGGCTCTTATGAGGGAATTTCTGGAATCCTCAGGATCTGCCATAAGCCAACCGGTATCTTCAAACTCTCTGCCGCTCAGGCAATTCTGTAATTTGTACGCTGTGGGTTTAATTTCCATATCGTTAATTGCTTTTAATATTTTCACATACAACCTCTGCAAAATCTTTTACAGGGATAGGGGATTTCTCTCTGAAACTCCTGTAACAGAGAGGACAGGCGGTAACAATACTTTGCGGATTCTCTGCCGTTAGGTTGTTTATTGAACTCTCCGCAATCTTTCCGCGGTCTTTGTTATCTAATGTGAGGGAGCCCAAACTGCCTCCGCAGCAGATACTTTCATCTCTCTCTTTTTCTGCTTTCTTTAGTTCCCCGATAGTTCTAAGCACATTACGCGGCTCCTCATATACTCCGCACCCTCTGCCAAGTTCGCACGGATCGTGATAAACCATTGAACCGCTGCCCTTTGCAACCTTCAGTTCTCCCTTTTCTATAAGTTCGTTCAAATACTGGGTGTAGTGGAGGATTCTTATTCCCTTAAGGTCATAATCATCCTTGAATACCTTGTAACATATAGGGCAGGAGAGCAGCAGAATCTTGCATCCGCTCTCCATTATCATCTTCTTATTCTTGGAAATCAGCTCTTTGGCAGCCTCTGTGCGTCCTGCCAGAAGCATAGGACGGCCGCAGCAGATTCCGCCCTCCCTGTCTGCAAAGATGAACTTCTTGCCGGCACTCTCCAAAACTGAAGTAACGCTCTTAATAATCTTTGGAGTAAGGTGAGACATACACCCTGCAAAGTACATAACCTCAGCACCTTCCTCACTATTCTCCTTAAGGCGGAAGTTGTCCATAGGGGTAAAGTCAAAGGAGAGTTTATGGTTTAGAGTCTCTCTTTGGGCACGTCTTATATCCGGTGAATTTACTCCCACAGGGCAGAGCGCATAGCACTTGCCGCACATCAGGCACTTGTCTGCTATCTCATTGATTTTCTTCTCATTGTGCCTTCTTAAAAACCTTATGAAATATACGGAAGAGTATTTGAGATTCTTCTTTTGGGTGTTCATTGGGCAGGCATCCAGACAGAGTCCGCAACTTGAGCAGGCGTAAATCTCCGCCTCTGCAAAACCCTTTCTTGGTTTGCGTACTTTTAATCCGGCGTTGCGCATTACAATAAGCAGAGGCTCCGTAAGAATGTGCATATAGCGGCTGAACGGCATTGCCAGGAAGAAGAGTCCCAGGCAGATAGAGTAGAGCCACCAGGTTGGAAGGAAGTTGAGTTCGTTTCCAAAGAAGTTCCTAAAGAGCATGTTGAGCGGTTTGGTAAGAAAGCTTCCGCCGCTCAAATCTGCTGTAAATCCCTCAGCTAGAAGGCGTAACGGGAATATAGCCCAGAGGCAGTAGAGGGCCACTCGGTCTGCAAGGGAAGGTTTGGTGGTGTGCCTCATTCCTAGTGCAATAGAGCGCACTCTCTTGTACATTGCCAGTGCAATACCGCTCAATACATAGAGGAGGAAGAAATCCATCAGGAAGAAGAAGAGACTTCCTCTAAGTGTCTCGTGCTCAGGAGACATCCAGATAAAGAAGCGGTAGAAGATAGGGTAGTAGAGGGCTCCGTCTGCAACGGAATCCAAATGGCGGGGTGCAAAGAGTGCAACCTCAATGTGGCCCAGAACTATAAGCATAAACCAACCGAATGCTATTGCGGAGTGCATATAGCCAAGCAGCGGTTTACGTTTCCATATCTTGGTGTGTAACAGGCAGTCACAGAAGATATCCTTTATATTCTTAAGGGCCGTCTTTGGTGTGAAGAGTGAGAAGAAAAGCCTCTTGCGCTCCTCTGCGGTAAGATGGTAGAGTATTCTTATAAGTCCTATCAGAAGATAGACTATAATGAAACTGATACCTATTACAAACGGCAGTACGAAATGGTTGTAACTGTTAGGATATCTGTCAATTATACCTTCCGGTGTAATCTGGCTGTATGTATATAGTGTCTGAAGGAGTGCCGTCATCTTACCTGGTAGATTTTGTTGATTGATAAAATAAGATGGCGGGTGTTAATTCCGCGCGGGCACACCATTGTGCATTTGCCGCAGAACATGCAGTGGGAGAGCAGTTTAAGAGCTTTCTCCTTATCTCCGTTCTGAAGGCTCAAAAGGGCGCTTCTTAATGATGTCTCCTCAAAAACACCTGCACTGCAGGAGGCTGTGCAACTTCCGCAGGCCATACATTTAAGAGCATCAGGCTCAATCTCAACAAGTTTTGAGAATGAGGCCTTGTCTCTTAAATCCAGATTGATTCTGGAACTTGGACTCAACTTAAAGCCGAATTCAATCATTGCCCGCTTACTTCTTAGTTAAATAATTATCTATCTCCATTGCTGCGCTTCTGGCCTCGTGGAGGGTATCGGGCAGTGTCTTTGGACCCGTTGCCGCACCGGCAAAGAAGAGGCCATCCAGATTGCTCTTCTGCAATGAGAGCATAGTGTCTTTTGTGGAGAAGAAACCGTCCTCTTCTACAGAGAGATTCAGCTGATGTCCAACCATATAGCCAGATTCTGAAGGTCTCATTCCGGCCATCAGAACCAGCGTATCCAGCGTTACTTTTATAGGTTTGGAAGAGAGGGTATCTTCTGCCTTTACAAGGAGTCTTCCCTCAGAGGTTTCCGCAACCTCAGAGACTCTTCCTCTTATGAATCTTATACCCATCTTCTGAGCCTTAAGATATAGATCCTCATAATGTCTTCCAAACATTCTCAAATCCATATAGAAACAGAAGACGTCCGCCTCCTCAAATGTCTCTTTAATGTGGCAGGCCTGCTTTACTGCGGTTGCGCAGCAAACCTTGGAACAGGCTGGGTTGCAGACTTTTTCATCTCTTGAACCTACGCAGTGAACAAAGCCCACGGCCTTAGGTTTCTTAATTGAGAAGTTGCCTTTGAAGAACTGTTCCAAATCTGCATTGGTAATTACTCCCTCATAAATTCCGTAGCCGTACTCCTCTTTCTTTTCTGCCTTAAAGAGGTCAAAGCCGGTTGCCAGAAGCAGGGCGTCTGCCAACACTGTAATACCGTTGGAGAGTATTACGTTGTAAGATTTATCCAGAATGTTAACACTTTGTACCTGCGTGTCTGTGAAGCATTTAACTCCCTCTGTCTTCTTAATCATTGCCTTTAGCAGCTCTTCTGCCTTTAAACCATCGGGAAAAAGAGTGTCCCATTTGGCCAGATGGCCGCCCAGCTGCTTCTCCTTCTCTACAAGAATAACGTTGTATCCCATCTTTACCAGAATTGAAGAGGCTTCCAATCCTGCAGGGCCGCCGCCAATGATAAGTATGTTGTTCTTCATAAGACTATTTTAAGCAATGTGGTTTTTCCGGTTCTCCTATATTCTTACCGTTTTTGCCAAGGTACTTTTTGGCTGGGTCATACGGTATTCCCATTTTATCTAAAAGTGGCTCAACACCAACCTGATGCGTCTGCAATCCCAAGTCCCACGGGTCATATCCCATAACCAGTCCGGCTACCTCTTCGTAGGTGAAGACTGGTATGCCGTGGCCGTTCTCTCCGTAGGTCTTTCCTTCCGTTTCTGCAATCACATACTGCCATCTGTCCAAAAAGTAAGGGCAGCCCGGGCAGTTGGTGATTATCATATCAGGCTTAAAAGGTTCCATACTCTCAAACTTCTTGTGAGTGTTTGATAATGAGTAACCTCTGTTGCTTTGAATCATATACTGACGGAAGCCGAATCCGCAGCAGTGCCTCCTCTCCGGGTAGTCTATTATCTGACCTCCCCAGGCCTCAACCATACCCACCAGAACGTAAGGGTATTCGGCACCTCCAACTCCCTTGGATGGGAACATCTTGGAGTAATGGCAGCCAATGTGCTCCACAACTCTGAGCGGCTCTCCGGTCCTAACATTCACCAGTTTATACTTGGATTTGGCTGCAATTTGATTGCGGTATTTGAAAATAAGATCGCTGGCGTGAACCAGAAACTTTGGTTTTGCAAACTCCAACTTGCAACTCTTCCAAAGATTATCCGCTATTTTCTCCTGAAGCTCAGGGTATTCCCTCCAGGTCTCCATAGTCTCGCAGTAGAGACCGAATGAGGTGATGCAGGAGCAGACGTAGTTCTCGTAACCATATTTTTTCATCAGAGCAAACTGACGTGCAATTATGGTCATTGCAGTCTCCTGCGGAATGGCATCTGAGTGGTAGGCTATTCCTCCGCAGGTTGTATGATGCTCTGTTTCAAATATATCCTTGCCCAGTTTGTTGCGGGTGATATCCAAAAAGGTAACCTCGGAAGCAGGGAAGAAACTCTGCCTTATGCAGCTTCTAACATAGAAGTAGTGGTCTTCCGGAATCTCCTTCTGGTAATCTGCCCATATTTTCTGTTTGCCTTCGTAAATCATCTCTTAATGGTTAAAGTGTTTGTTGGAAGATTCCGTGTAGAGTTTCTTTGCATACTCTTCCTCTGTAAGTCCCAGTTCCTCAGCCTTTTTAAGTCCTGCAGCACGTACATTCTCCAGCATCTGAGTGGCACCGGTTATATCATAAATCTTCTTAAGTTCATCCAAATCTTTCTGAGGAATCTTTCTCATTGCGCCGGCTCCCTCTCCGTCAAGATTACCTCCAAGTCTCTCAAATATGTCATCTAAATGCTCTTCTTCCCATTTCCAAACTACTCCTGCCTCCTGATGCTCCTTGTATTTGAAGGTTCTTGGATAGACGCAATAGCCGTAGTTTAATATGTTGCTGTTGAGGTCTTTGCAGAGCAGATACATCTGCCTTCCCTTCTCAGATTCCATAAAGAAACCGGTCTGAATTGAGAGGCTTCTGAGGGCCATAATGATAAGACCGGCGGCATTCTTTCTTGGGCATCTTGTAACGCAGCTCAGGCACTCTCCGCAGTACCAGATGGTATCACTCTTGAGCAGTTCTTCTATCTGCGCATCATCCTGATGCTGAACAATATCTACAATTCTGCGCGGGTCATAGCGGTAGAACTCCGCTGCCGGGCAGATTGCAGTGCAGGTACCACAGTTTATACAGGCGTTCAATCCCTCCTTAATCCTGTAATCCTGCATTAGTCTGTCATATAACTTTCCCATACTCAATTAACCTACTGTAATTGTGCTGTATACATAGAGAACGTAGAGGGCCAGAAGGAGCATTCCCTCCGCACGGCTTATCCTCTTTCTGGTGGCGGAGAAGAGCACCAGCACCAGGGTAGATACCAGCAGAAATATAAAGTGTGAATGGTTTATTCCGGAGAGTTGAAGAGGGGAGATTACTGAGCATCCGCCCAAAATGAGGAAGGTGTTGAACACATTGGAACCCACAACGTTACCCAGTGCAAGGCCTCCCTTTTTCTTCACTGCCGCAATAACGCTGGTTGCAAGTTCCGGTATGCTGGTTCCAACGGCAACAATGGTGGAAGCTATTACCAAATCACTTACTCCCAGGTGTCTGGCAATCTTGGTAGCACTTTCAACCAGGAGGTTGCCTCCGAATATCAGTACAAGAAGTCCTGCAACAAACATCAGAATGGAGAGCCAGATGTTCCTTTTTACAACCTCCTTTTGCTCTTGAGTCTCTTCCAACCTCTTGGCTGTGAAGAAATTATAGCCAAGGAATATGCAGAAGAGTATAAGCAGCACCAATCCCTCTCCTCTGGAGATTACGTTCTGACTCATATCTACATCAAAAACCATTTGGTTTATCTGGCTGTCAAAGCAGATGATTATCAGAACCAAAGAGGAGATGGTAAGAAACTGGAGGTCTTTGCCAAGGTTATCGCTGGTTATTTTAAGAGGTACAATTGCGCAGGTTAAGCCCAAGATTAGCAGTATGTTGCAGATGTTGGAGCCCACAATGTTTCCCACTGCAATTCCTACGCTGCCCTTGGCCGCTCCAAAGAAGGAGACAACCGCCTCAGGTGCGGAGGTGCCTATGGCCACTACGGTCATACCTATCACTATATCTGAAATGCCAAAGCGTGAGGCAATTCTGGAGGCACCTTCAACCAGGAAGTTGGCTCCGGAGAGTATCATTACAAGGCCGGCTATAAGCAGCAGTACGGTAACCGTCATATCAATTAATATTCATCCCAACTCTTAATCTGGATCTCATCCATATCCATTGTGCAGAAGGCGTTTATGAAGGCGCTGGCCAGGCGGGTGTTGGTAAGCAGCTGAATGTTGAAGTCCACTGCGGCTCTTCTTACCTTGTATCCGTTGTCCAACTCCGTCTTAGTGAGGTTCTTAGGAATGTTCACCACCATATCCACACCCTTCTTCTGTATAAGGTCTATTGCCTGAGGAGATTTCTTCTCACTTGGCCAGAAGACCTCTGTTGTTGGTATCTTGTTGTCTTTCAAATATCTGTATGTTCCGCCGGTTGCGTAGAGGCGGTAGCCTTTGCGGCTGAGGTTCTGGCAGGCCTCCAGCATCTCGGCCTTCTGTTTTCCGTCTCCGGTGGAGAGGAGGATTCCCTTTGCAGGAACGGAGTAACCAACTGAGAGCATGGATTTTAGTACCGCCTCGGAGGTGTCGTCTCCAATGCAGCCAACCTCTCCGGTGGAGGCCATATCCACTCCCAGTACAGGGTCTGCCTTCAAAAGTCTTGAGAATGAGAACTGTGAAGCCTTAATTCCCACATAGTCCAAATCAAAAGCACTCTTATCCGGTGTTTTGAACTTTTCTCCAATCATTATCTTGGTGGCCAGTTCTATGAGGTTGATCTTAAGAACTTTGGATACGAACGGGAAGCTTCTGGAGGCTCTGAGGTTACACTCAATAACCAAAATATCGTTGTCCTTTGCCATGAACTGAATGTTGAAAGGACCGCTTATCTTAAGCTCCTGGGCAATCTTGCGTGATATCTTCTTAAGTCTTCTAACAGTCTCAACGTAAAGTTTTTGTGGAGGGAACTGAATGGTTGCGTCTCCGGAGTGGACTCCCGCAAACTCTATATGCTCGCTTATTGCGTATGCCACAATCTCTCCCTCTTTTGCAACAGCGTCAAACTCTATCTCCTTGGCGTGCTGAATGAACTCGCTCACAACCACCGGATGCTTCTTGGAAACCTCTGCAGCCAGCTGAAGGAACTGCTTGAGTTCGTGGTTGTTGGAGCATACATTCATGGCCGCTCCGCTGAGTACGTAACTTGGGCGTACAAGTACCGGAAAACCAACCTTATCTACAAACTTATGAATATCATCAAGTGTGGTAAGCTCGCTCCAGCGAGGCTGGTTTATTCCCAAACGGTCCAGCATTGCGGAGAACTTGTGACGGTCCTCTGCATTGTCTATAGATTTTGCGCTGGTGCCAAGCAGTCTTACATTGGCATCGTTCAGCCTCATTGCCAGGTTGTTAGGAATCTGACCTCCCACGCTCACAACTACTCCTGCGGCAGCCTCCAGCTCATAGATATCCATAACCCTCTCGTATGTAAGTTCGTCAAAGTAGAGGCGGTCACACATATCGTAGTCTGTAGATACGGTCTCAGGGTTATAGTTTATCATAACACCTCTCCAGCCGCACTTTCTTATTGTGTTCAAGCAGTTTACGCTGCACCAGTCAAACTCCACTGAACTTCCAATGCGGTAGGCTCCGCTTCCCAGAACTATAATGGACTTGCCGTCCTTTTCATAGTTGATATCATGAGCGGTTCCGTTGTAGGTGAGGTAGAGGTAGTTGGTCTTTGCCGGGAACTCCGCGGCCAGAGTGTCTATCTGTTTTACAACAGGGGTAACTCCCAGTGACTTACGGTATTGGCGTACAATATCGGCATATCTGTCAGGATCATTCTTGTCTTTGAGAACCAGGCGTCCAATCTGGAAATCGGAGAAACCGCTTCCCTTGGCCTCCTGCATCAGAGACTTGTCTATCTGTCTGAGATCTTTATACCTGGCCAGTTTCTTTCCGGTAAGGTGAATGTTGTAGAGTTTCTGGAGGAACCACTTGTCTATCTTTGTGGCATCGTGTACCTTATCTACGGAGTAGCCAGCTTCAAACGCCTTGGCTATTACAAAGATACGGCTGTCTGTAGGCTGCTCCAGCTCCTTCTCTATATCATCTACCCTCATCTCCTTGTTGCCTACAAATCCGTGCGCTCCTCTTCCTATCATTCTGAGTCCCTTCTGAATAGCCTCTTCAAAGCTTCTTCCAATGGCCATAACCTCTCCAACGGACTTCATGCTGCTGCCAATCAAACGGCTCACTCCGTGGAACTTGGAAAGATCCCAGCGAGGTATCTTACATACTATGTAATCCAGTGCCGGCTCAAAGAAAGCAGGGGTGGTCTTGGTAACGGAGTTCTTAAGATCATACAATCCGTATCCCAATCCCAGTTTAGCCGCCACGAATGCCAGCGGATAACCTGTTGCTTTTGAGGCCAATGCAGATGAACGGGAGAGACGGGCGTTTACCTCAATAACTCTGTAATCCTCACTCTGAGGGTCAAAGGCGTACTGAACGTTACACTCTCCTACAATTCCAATATGTCTTACAATTTTTATTGCAATCTCTCTCAAAAGGAAGTACTCATGGTTTGTAAGTGTCTGAGACGGAGCAACTACAATGCTCTCTCCGGTATGGATTCCCAGAGGGTCAAAGTTCTCCATGTTGCAGACTGTGATGCAGTTGTCAAAGCGGTCTCTTACCACCTCGTACTCTATCTCCTTCCAGCCCTTAAGGGATTTCTCCACCAGAACCTGAGGAGAGAAGGTGAAGGCCTTGGCTGTCAGCTTCTTAAGTTCACTGTCATTATTGCAGAATCCGCTTCCCAATCCTCCCAGTGCGTAGGCCGCCCTCACAATTACAGGGTAGCCCAGCTGACGGGCTGCCTTAAGTGCGTCCTCTATATTCTCAACTGCGTGGCTCTTAATGGTTTTAACTTCAATCTCATCCAGTTTCTTTACAAAGAGTTCACGGTCTTCCGTATCCATAATTGCCTGGATAGGGGTTCCAAGTACCTGAACGTCATACTTTTTGAGGACTCCGCTGCGGAAGAGTTCTACTCCGCAGTTAAGGGCTGTCTGCCCTCCGAAAGAGAGAAGTATTCCCTGAGGTTTCTCCTTCTTAATGACCTTCTCCACAAAGTAAGGGGTAACGGGGAGAAAGTAAATCTTGTCTGCAATACCCTCCGATGTCTGTACGGTAGCAATGTTAGGGTTAATGAGCACTGTCTTTATGTGCTCCTCTTTCATTGCTTTAAGTGCCTGAGAACCCGAGTAATCGAACTCTCCGGCCTCACCGATTTTAAGGGCACCGGAACCCAATATGAGTACTTTCTTTATGGATTTCATCTAAAGAAGATTTATAAAGTCGTCAAATAAAAATTCTGTATCTGTAGGGCCGCTGGTAGCCTCCGGGTGGAACTGGGCGGAGAAGAACGGTTTCTTCTTGTGGCGTATTCCCTCGTTGGTATTGTCATTCATATTCACAAAGAGCGGCTCCCAATCTTTTGACAGGGTGCTGTCATCCACTGCAAATCCGTGATTCTGAGAGGTTACAAAGCAGCGGTTGGTGCCAATCATTCTAACCGGCTGGTTATGGCTGCGGTGGCCGTATTTGAGTTTGTAGGTGTTGGCTCCTGCGGCACGCGCCATAAGCTGGTTACCCATGCAGATACCGAATATAGGTTTGTTGCCCTTCATTGCAACCTTCAGATGCTCAACCGCTTTGGTGCAGAGTTCCGGGTTTCCCGGGCCGTTGGAGATAAAGAGACCGTCCCACTCCAGTGTGTTAAAGTCATAGTCCCAAGGTACCCTTACAACCTCCACGTTTCTCTTAATCAGGCACCTGAGTATGTTGTTCTTCACTCCGCAGTCTACCAGCACAACTCTCTTCTTTCCTTTCCCGTAAACCTTTGTCTTTTTGCAAGATACAATATCTACCTGATTCTCCTTGTTAGGATCTGCAATAGGGGCGTACTTTTTGCTCCCCACCGGAACTATCCTTCCCAGCATGGCTCCCTTCTCCCTTAAAACCTTTGTAAGTTCTCTGGTATCCACGCCGTAAATTCCCGGAATCTTCTCTTTTTTAAGCCACTCGTCCAAACTCATTGCAGAATTCCAGTGGCTGAAATTCTCGGAATAATAGGATATCACCAGCGCCCTTACGTGTATCTTGTCAGATTCAAACACCTTTGAGACTCCATTCTCAACCACATCTTTAGGCACACCGTAGTTTCCTATGATAGGGTAGGTTATGCAAAGAATCTGACCTGAGTAGGATGGGTCCGTAAGGCTCTCCGGGTAGCCCACCATTGCAGTATTGAAGACTACCTCTCCATCTGCACTCTTCTGATATCCAAAAGAATAGCCCTGAAATTCAAGGCCATTCTCCAAAACAAGTTTTATTTTACTTTCAGATTGCATCTTTTTATTCGATTTCGGGGCGCAATTTACAAACTTCTTGCGAATATTCCCCAGAATTCTTCCTTTAACATCTCCCAAGTTTTCTGTTCTGCAAAACTAACTCTCTTGCAGTAGTTGTTAAGAAGCAGAACGGCCTCATCTTTCTTTCCCTCTTTTATTAACCTAACAGCCTTATCTTCAAGGTATTTGGTGTCCTGCAGAATCATCTGGTCATACTCAGAGAGCCACTCCTTAATCTTTCCCTGGGTTCTGTCCCACCCAATAGTGGCCAGGCGGTTGGTCTCTCTAAAGCGCCAAACAGCCGCATCACGGCGGTAACGTTTCTGCCCGCACACCCCAAATCCATCGGGAAGCTCAGTCTGCCCTGCATAAATAGGGACACGAGGGCTCTGTGCCGGGTTGTCAAAGGCAAACCAGGCAACCGCTCCAACCTCATCCGGCAGCCATCCTCTTACCTGAATTATATGTGAATAGGAGCACTGAATTACCGCAATGGTTCTATTCCTTGGTGCACTTCCCGGCTTAAGCTTGTTCAAAAGAGTCCTTACGTTGTTAGGCATAAAGGTGCTTATTGGGGCAATGCTGTCAACTACCGTACTGTCTTTACCCTCAGCAGTTTTCACTCTCTTTTTCACTCCAATCTTGAGGTTTTTTACCTGATCCAGTTCTGTTCCGTTATAAGTCTCACGATAGAACTCAAACATCCTTTGGAGCGTTATCTTCTCATCCGGCTTAACTGAGAACGGCATCTCTTTGTCATTCATACTCAGCCCCAGACTCGGTGCCATCCTGCTCAGCACGTAAAACTCTCTTACCGAGTAGTTTTTAGGGTAGGTGGTAACCATTGGCCAGAACTTGAACTCACCCTTTCCGTCCCACAGACCCAACTCTTTGCATCTCTCCCTCAAATCTGAGCCGTACATAAAGTAATCAGGATTGTTAAAATCTATCACTCCAATCTTAGGAACGTTTGCAGATATGGAGGCGTGGTCATCCGGCAGTCTCTGAGCAGCCCACAGCGCTCCGGGCTTCTTTCCGCTCTTTCCGCTGCCGTAAATCTCAAACAGCCAGGCCTCTTTCTTATCTATAATGGTAAGTGATTCTCCCCAGTCTCCGTAGCCGTATTCCTCTGCCAATGAGCCCATTAACTTAATGGCGTCTCTTGCGGTAGAGCATCTTTGCAGAGCAATTCTCTCAAGCTCCTCAATCTGGAACAGCCCCTCCTTGTTAAGAAGTTCTCTCTTTCCCTCAGTAGTTGTCTCACCCATAGCAAGTTGCTTCTCGTTCATACAAGGGTATGCCACATTCAGATAGCGCAGCGTCTCCTCCGTTGGTGCCGGTATTGCTCCCTTAACCACGGTGTTACGCATATCAAAAGGCTCCTCAGTGTGGAGTTTTCCCCACACAATCTCATCCAGCGCTCCCGCTGCAAACCTCTTGCGAGGCTCCATAGTGAGCCAGGTTCTGTAGTTGGAGTCACAGGTATGGGCGGTCATAAGCGAGCCGTCACTGCTGGCTCCCTTTGCCACAAAAATGGAGGTGCAACTCTCCATAAATGACTCACTGTCAGTCAAATCTACTGCGCCATAGTCTAAACTCTGAGAAAATAGGGAACTGCTTAAAAAGCATAAAACCACTAAAGGAAATAAACGGACTCTTTTCATATTTGACATACTAATCAATTTCTAAAACAGATGATAAACTAAAATAAAATCTCAGTAACAAATTTAATAAAAACTATCTTTGCGTAAAAGAGTAACCCGTATGATAATAACAATAGGTTTGATGATTCTGGGTATCTTTCTTGGAAGATTCCTAAGAGGCAAAGAGAGCATTAAGAAAACTCTCTCTTTCCTCCTTATGCTCAGCGTCTGTATCCTGCTCTTTATTATGGGGATAAGAGTTGCTCTTAATCCGGATCTGAAAACAGCCTTTTCTTCCGTAGGGGTTGTCTCTCTCATACTCTTTTTCTTTGCCACTGCAGGATCCATTCTCCTTACCTGGCTCTTTACCAAACAGAAAAAATCATGAGAGACAGTTTCATCATACTTGGGAGTTTTCTTTTGGGGTTGGGTCTGGTTTTAACCGGTTTACTGCCGGAATCCTTCTATACTCTGGATTACGTAAACTACTCCAACTGGGTGCTTTATGCAATGATGTTCCTTGTAGGAGTAAACATAGGCGTGGGAGATAACATCAAAACCCTAATCAAAAAACTACCAAAGAGGGTGTTGCTTCTCCCTCTTATTACATTCTTGGGAACCATACTTGGAACTCTTGTAGCCTATCTTATAATCAGAGCGTTAGGCTATCACTTAACCCTTCTGAACGCAGTAACAATCAACACTGCAATGGGTTACTACTCCCTCTCCGCAATACTTATCACACAGGCCTGGGGCGCAACACTCGGTTCAACGGCACTCCTTACCAACCTTATGAGGGAACTATTTACCATCCTTATGGCAAAACCAATAAGCAAACTCTTTGGTAAATACGCAGTTACATCTTCCGGCGGAATAACCGTAACAGACACAACCCTCCCAATCATCCTCAAATGTGACGGCAATGAAATCTTCCCAGCCGTCCTCTACTGCGGCGTAGTCATCAACCTCACCGTCCCTTTCCTCCTCACCCTCCTGCTCTCCTTATAAATCATCTGCACGAAGAACGGGGGAGGGTACAGTATATTGAAAGACTAAAGGAATCTTTAAAACAATATACTGTTTAGCATATAAATCATAATCATTTTCAGATAGATACCTAAAATCTGAGGAATAAATCTTATTCACATCCTTATAAATGGCAAGTTCTAAATAAATAAGATCCGTATTACAAGGGGTTATTAAACAATCATCAATTAATAAATGATCATAGCATGAAATGAATTCCACCTCAAAATCTTTTATAAAAACACCTGAAAAAACTCGATCTTTCTCAAATGTTAATTGACAACGAGAGTGTGGCGGAAGCGTTATAAAATCAAATAGTATTTGTCCTTTAGTTTTAACTCTCAATTCCTTTTTTAAAACGACTCTATCTGTACTCCTCGTACTCATAAAAGGAAGAATTGGCAATAGAGATAACTTGTAAACATTTTGTTTTGCATTGTATCTATGAAAGAGAGGCGCGTCATATAAGTATTTAGAAATGAGGCTATCATAATAATAACTACTAAAGATGTATGAAGTATCCGAGTTGTTGTTGAAGAGGTCTATTATGATAGAGTCTTTATTATAATTCACTGTATAATCAATATGTGTTTTTAAATACCCTGCCGTTTCCTTTATCTTTTTATTTGAATTTGTTGTGGTTTTACAATTTATCATATTGGTACAACAGATTGTACAGATGCAAATAACTAAAAGAATAATGAGATTATTTAGTAAGTGGGTTATGGAATTCATCATAAGGTCGTTTGTCTAGATTTAATATTGTTCGCACTAAATTGTTATAGTCTAAAACTTTTGATTGAACCTGCCCTTCGTATATTATATGGCCAAACTCATGAAATAAGATATCAGTAAAACTCAATGTTATACTAGTTTTAACATATCGTGAACCGTTTGCGGGGTCTATTGGTTCTATATAGAAAGCTTGAGTTATTTTGTATACTTCAACAGAAGAGGGAGGTGTTGGGTCTATGAGAATATAATTGTTTTTTAATCCGCATTCGGATCCTAGGATTGAGAAGCCCCCCCCATTTTCTTTTGAATCTGTTATTCTTAGATAAAATGTATCATTGTTTTCTGAAAATTGTCCTGTTTTGCCGACCATAAGATGTGTTATAGTTTGACTATCTATTATACTCAGTAAACCTGCCAGTACCTTTTTTTGTAGTCTGGACATATCCGCATTATCTCCATTAAAAACTAGCATCCCCCTTTCATTAAAACTAAAATTGGAGGATGTACCAAAAACTTCAGAGATAGACTGTAGGATTTTGTCTTGGTCAACACTAGCAACATTCAAGCTATCTCCTTGTGAATCTATTATATTTACTGGATTTCCAGCACAATAGCTATAAAGTGTCAGCGACAGATATTTCTCTGCCTTTGGATCAATGGCCATCCACCTAGCTGTTACAGGGTCATACTGCCTGAATCCGTAGTCCAGGTAATCTGTTCCGGCTACTGTCTGAATCTCTTTTCCGTTGTATAGGTCTCGTTTTATGGATGTTGCAGAGATTATGCCCGGATAGAGAGTTGCTAAGGTGCCGGAGAGGGTAGGGTAGCTTTCTCCCTGGTTTGTCTGCAACCCGAACGGATAGTAGCTGTTTCTTTCTAAGACATGTCCCTGGCTGTCCGTCACCGCTCTTACGCTTCCTAAATGATCATTTACCAGGAATAGCGTTGTGTATGACGTTACAGTGCTTCCACCGTTCTGCTGTCTTACCTCCATTATCCTTCCGCTCTCAGCATCAGCGTTTTCTAGAAATTCTTTGACTGTGTTCTCCGTCTGGATGGTTAGCGTGAACGGTCCTACGTATGCTCTTCCGTTCCCGTTCCTGTCTATGACCTTGTACTTTGTTCCGTCTGCCAGATATGTGTAGTTTGAAAGGAGTGTGTCGTTTCTGGAAACGGTCTTGACCTGGTTGTTGATGTCGTATGTCATAACAACGTTTCTTAAAGCATCCTTTGTCATGTTCCCGTTTCCGTCATAAAGGTACTCTCCTGTCCCATTCAGGTGCCTTATCCTGTTTCCCGTGTAGGAGTAAGTGAAGTCATCTTTAGGGTTGGATGCGTTCTCACTGAACCTTCTGAGCGTAAGTATGTTTCCGTTACGGTCATAGGAGAGGTTTTTCTCTGTGAACGTGTCAGAAGATGTGGTACTTGTTCCAATGTATCTTACCCCCTGTGTGAGCCGTCCCTGGCCGTCATAGGAGAAGGCATAAGAGCTTCTGCTCTCCGTGCTTCCCGGATTAGTCCAGTCATTTGCGTCTTTCCACTGACTTGCCTCCCACTCCGTTATGAGTCCGTCATACGATTTTGCAGTAGATGCTTTTACTGCATCATGATAACGTAGCGTCTGAGAGTAGAGGTTATAAGAATAAGCCGGTTCACTTCCTTTCTTTATTCTGTCACTCTGCGAGTTCATCCACCCCTGTATGTTGTAAGTGAGGCTGTTCTCCAGCACGGGCGTTGCCGTTGACGGATTGAGTGAAGCGGAACCCTGTGTTGCTGTCTTTCCTCTTTTTGTATTAACCAACCTTCCGAGGTTGTCATAGCTGTAATTTACTGCGGCATAGGTGTCAGAACTGTTGTTCAGATCTGCCGTAGCTGTGAGTTTTCTTGCCCGTGAGTCGTAAGTAAATGTCTGAGTGAGCGTGTTCTCGCTCTCCTGGAGTGTTGAGCTGCTTCCCACAGAGAGTGTCTGCACGCTCCTTAAGCTGTTTCCTACAAAATCATAAGAAGCGGAACTTCTCAGAAGTTCTCCGTCCGGCATCTTTGTTACCGTCTGAATAGTCCTTCCTTTCCTGTCATAGAAGTAACTCTCTTCCCTGTATCTTCTCAGATTCGGCGTCATGCTGCTTGATGAGAGGTCCAAGACTTTTGAGTATGTTAAAAGTCCTTTTACCCTGCCGTCCACGTCGTTACTTGTAACTGTGCCCGTCACTGGTGAGAATGCCAGCGCTGCCGGTGCCGTCTTCCCATACTCGGAATAAGAGAGGAGGGTGTTTTGCTGGTCGTTATAGAGTTGCGGGTAAGGTGTTTGGAACGCTGTCTCTACCTCCGTCCTTGTCTTCTGATTGGATAGGTATGTAGCCGTTACTCTGGAAAGAGAGTCATAACGTGTTAAAATCCAGCGGTTCTCTTCTCTTAAGATTGAGTCCTGCGTAGCCACACTCCTTCCTGCCGGGTCATACACAATGAATTCCCATCCTTTCCCCGGCAGTTTTTTCTCAGAGACTCTTCCCATTCCGTCATAGTTGTAAAGGAATGCAAAGAGTATGGCTGTGGAGTCCGAGTTGGCTATGGTATAAGGGTTTGCAGCGGAGCTGTTTGCCGCCAAGGTTTTTACTCTTGCCGTTCCTTCCGGCTGAATGACCCACCTGAGCTGCCTTCTTCCGTCATAGACGTAGTAAGTCTCACTGATGCTGTTTCCCGCTCCGCTTTGAGCCATGTAAAGTGTTCCCTCCGAGTCTTTGAACTCCGTAGACACCCTCCCGTCCGGAGAGGTAATGGTGTTCTTTAAAAGTTTTCCTGCTGAAAGATAGCCTTTTACCGTCAGTCCTCCGTTTTCATTGCAGGACATGTCTAAAACTTCGTTGCTTGCGTTGGCGTCATAACTGAAAGCGGAATAGTGGTTTACCCCCGTGCTTACAGCTCTGAACGCCGCTCCCGGAGTATATTGCTTCTTTACCCTGTTGAGTGGAGATGATTCATACTCTTTCTCCGTAAAAGCAAAGGCGGCATCACTGCTTCCGTATAGGGAGTTGTAAAAGGCCTGTTGTGAGGCCAGTGGCGTCTCTTCCGGCCTTGGTGAAGCAAAGGATGAGACCAAAGGCAGATAGCTTTTTGCATCCTCTCTTCTCATCACGTCATACCAAAGCGGTGTTACTATGTTCTTCCCGTTAGGTGCTGCTGCCACACTTACCGTCTGAGCGGGATATCCCAAGCCGTCATAGTAAGTTATGTCCAGAATAGAGGAATTTCCGTTTTCTGCTGTGAAAGACTGCTTTAGTATCCAGTTTTCTCCCAGCACCGCCACCCCTTCGTTTACCGTGAGGCTCCCCTTCATCAGCTTTTGTAGTCCTTTATAAAAGGCTGAAACGGCATATTTTCCGGAAGCGTCCGGTATGTTGAAGTGCAGGGTATCTCCGTTTCCCACTCTGGTGTTCCCGTACGGAACGCCGTCTTTTAGGAGCGTATAACAAACCCTGCACTGTGAGCCTTCTAGAATGATAAACCCGGGAGTTGCGTTTCCCTCCGGGAACGTTACGTTGAAGGTAGTGAGCGCTCCCCCTCCTGGCTGTGAGAAGATTATCTCTGCTGCGTTCTGATTCTTAAAGTAGGTGTTATTGTTTATTGTATTGTAAGATATGTTCGGTCCGCACTCAGCGGTGATGGTTACATAGGAGTCATTCGGAAAAGCTCTTTGATAGGAGAGGTTTATTGTGCTGTCCCATGTTGTGGCCTTCCCGCTGTTATAGAAGTTTATTATGCGGTTCAGGACGCTGTCCTGTGCGGGAGTTACTGCATAGGTGAAAGATATTTTCCCTCCGTCTTTGCTGAAGGTGTAGGGGTTAGGGGAGAGAGAGCAGTTTCTGTTTTCAGAGTAGAATGGATGCCACTGTACCGTTCTTGTTCCGTTCATCAGCACTTCCGTAGGGTAATAAGCCATGCAGTAGTATGCTCCTGGGAGTGTGATTGGGAATTTCAGCTGACGGTTTCCCTCGCTCTTCCCGTTTACATCTGCAACTGTAATAGTGTAGCCCAGCGAGTCTTTCAGGAGCCTGTAAGAGGCGAATCCGTCCGAACTACTGAGAATCAGAGCGTTCTTTCCTCCGTGCAGAAGATAGAGTGCTGAGACGTTCGGCAGCAGTGTATATACGTTAGGCGTATGAATGTCCTGGTAAATGACAGCAGATGCGTTACTTGCTGTGATGGTGACCTCCCTCATCTCCGAACCGTCATTTGCTGCAAAAGTCAGGTTGAGGTCCGCCTCGTATATCCCTTCTTGGTTAGTAAGGAAAACCTCTGTGATCCAGTCCTCTGCACCGTTATAAGCTATCTGATTTTCAATAGAGGAAATGAGTGTAGCGGCATTGAATCCTCCGTTGCTGAGAATATGTATAACCGCCGTCTCTCCGTTGGGGCTGAGATATATCTCCTGATTGGGATCAATATAGTCTATGCTTATAGTTATCTCAAACTGAGAGGTTTGAGCGGCAAGTGGTGTGATGGGCTTAAGGAGCCAGAGAGCCATCAGCAAGAAGAAAGCTCTTTTAGCGAAAGTGTTATATGATTTAAACTTCCTCATTATAAGACCTCCTATCTTGTAACTGTTTGATAATAATATCTCTCCAGCGGGTTTAAGTCTTCATCTAAGATATAGTTCAGCCTCTGAGCCTCATCGTATGTATAGTGTGTTGCTCTTCCCGTAGGGTCTGTAACCTGGGAGGGCAGTCCGTAAGCATACCATTTATACCACGATACCTCACATTGAGGGAGAGCGTTTTTTATAGAAGCCACTCTTGCTTCCATGTTTTCCTCTGTAGTAGAGCTAAAACAGGAGCTTCCCAAGATGTTTGAAACCTGGTCATTAGTGGCATTGTCAATCCGGAGAGCAACACCCAAATTGTTGGAATACCAGATGAAAGCCGTGGATATTCCGTTGGCATCTGTCTTCTGAATGATATTACCTCGATTGTCATACGAGTATGTAGCATATACTTTCCAACTGCCGTCATTTACGTTGCGTTTGAGCCATTGTGTAGGGAGGTAGAGTGTGCGGTTCTCTGTCCCGTTTACGGCACTGAATATAAGCGAGTCCGAGCTTATTATCTTCTCCTGCTGAGAGTCATGTTGTCTTACCTTCACTGTCACTCTTACCGGACTGCTTATACGGTTTGCCGCAATCATTGCCTGCTGCACGGCCGTTCTGGAAGCCGCAGGTATCTCCGTGATGAAGAGGTATGAGGTAGTTATGATGTCTCCGTTAGAGAGGGTTTTGGTCTCCTGGATTTTCTGTCCGTTGCTATTATAAGTGAACGAGGTTGATGATGTTGGTTCTCCTGAATTGAAGAAATCTTTTTCCGTGGTCAGAGCAGGCCGGAAGTCGGCCGTCTGCCTTTGAATCCGAGCAATAGCCTCTCCCACATAGATGCTTTCATAGAAAGCCGGCTTTTCTACATCTACTGCAAAACTTGTCTGTGTGTAGTGAAGTAGGTTCCCTTCTGCGGAGTAAACCTCTGATTTCTTTTCTCTTCCGCGTCTATGTTGCTTACTGGAAGTAGGGCAGAGTATACGGTGAACTTCCGTTGCACCGCTCCCTGTTCCGTTTGCTCCTAGAATCTGCATATAGTCTGTCAGATTTATGTCTACGTCTACATAATTATGCAAAGTAGGGATAAAGTTATTTGTTATACTATCCGGGTAATCGTCCCAATTGGTAAAGAAATGAACCACTTTGGATTTATCCGGCAGTATCTCTTCTACCCTGCTGTATTCTACCGGCGTAGCCTCATAGTTGGAGATGCCGGAAGAAGAGGCTATGTTGACGTAATTGATGCCGTTAGGAAGAACTCCAGTGTAGTTCAGTACGTAACGCGGGTATACCAGAAGCGATCCGCTGGTAGTGCTACTTCCGGCAAGGGTATAGCGGTAGGATGTAGTATCTGTAGGTATGCCGTTTTCATCTATGTTGATTATCTGCGATATACGGCTTCCCGGTCCGGTTGGGAGATTATCTGTAGAAGTGGAATCCATAGTGGGTAAGAAGGAGTAAGATGATGTCTTGCGTAGGTTCCTTCTTACGTTGTTGCCCTCGTAAACGAGTTCTGTGCTTCCTCCTGTAGGATACGTGATTTTTTTCATGAGACCGATTGCAGAGCAGCTGCTGTTGGCGTTTTTGTTGGGACTTACCGTCTCGTCAAAGCTGTTGGCATTCTGTGTGCCGAGTTGGTTAAGCGTTATGGTGTTATGATTCATTTCACCGGCATTATTCTTATTCAGGTATCCCCAGTGGTCTGTGGCCGTAGTACCGAAAGCCGGGAAGATGCTATCTGCAAGTCCTTCATACTCAAAACTATATCTGCCTACCTCTTTTATATCTACTTCTGAGATGAAAGGGTATGGGTTTCCAACGGAGTTATATGTGTAGTTAACGACCATTGAATCTGTTGGAGTTGTAATGCAGTCTAAAAGTAGATATGAAAGAGAAGCATTAATATTACTTATTGTATTGCCGTTTATGTAAGACCCTTGTTTTCCGTCAGGTTTGGAGAGGTATCTGAACTCTATAGATTCTCCGTTGGAGAAGTCAATTCTGCGGAGATAACTGGATGTGTTATGAGTCTCGTCATATTGGAGCATGCTTGCGGGATTATTTTGACCTTCCGACTCCATATAAAGCCAAAGGTTTGTGCTGTAACTTACTATGTCTGAATAACCATCGTGAGTATTATATCTGAAAGAAGCAGAGGCGCCGTCCGGACTCTCTATAGTGTTGAGCAGGAAGGCGGTAGCACGGTAGGGCGAGTGAGGATCCGGGATGTTTTTATCAAATCCTTTGGGTACGCTTTGTTCAATAAAGTTGAACTTTCTTTCCGTTCCCTGGCTTTGAGTATCCTCTCCTCCAAAGATATATCTGTAGCCGTCAGAGGTGGTTATGATAAACTGAGAAGAGACATTTCCGCTGCCGTCACCGAACGGTGTATTAATCTTTTCTATTTTGTAATAGCCGTCAAAGGAGGATGTGTGAAAGACTGTAAATGAGCCGTCTGTGTTTCTGTAGAAAGAGCCGCTGTGTCCGGGAAAAGAAAAATGATAAATATCCGGAGTAGTTTCATAAAGTGTTTTGGTGTTGTTTTGATCTTCTACGTCATAGGCAGTCTTGAGAACGTTTCCCGGAGTAGGTTTGTTGACTACCTCATATGAAGGATCAGGTAAATTACTTACTAGTGGGAGATAGTCAAATCCGAGTACATCTCTTGTAGTCCAGGTATTACTATTAATGATTGGATAATTGAAAGAGCCCTGTAGTTCATCTGGAATTCCACGAACTTCACGTGTTATGCTGCCTCCGCAGTTAAGTGTCCATCCCAGGCCCAGAATACCCGTCTGACTGTTTGGTTTAAGACCGTTATAGCTGTAATCCAGAGAGATAGGAAGGGTAAAACGGCTGTTGCGGTAGGTATATAATGGGATAGAAACGGATACCTTACCTGTATAGAGTTGCGGGGTCAGCTTGCCGTAACGGGTCATCTCACTTGCCTGAACGGAAGGCTTATCCGGCTCGTTTACGAGGGTGAGCTGGGCGTAAGATGTTAAAGGATAGAATCCTAAGAGAGATAGGATTATAGTAAGGGTCTTAAAAAATGTTTTCATACAAGAATTGCTTTTTACAAAGATAATAAAATATAGGATTAAGGGAGATTTTGATTTATCGGGAGAATTTTGTTAATTTTAAAACTTTGAAATTGAATTGGTAAAAATTGATAAAAGTTAGAATATAATTGTAGATTTTATATGAAAAGAATAATAGAATGTGTGCCCAACTTTAGTGAGGGGCGTAATAGAGAGGTTATTGATAAAATAGTGGAGGCTATTGCTTCCGTAAAGGTTGATGTGGAGGGAGTTACAGAGAGCGTTAAGGTGCTTGACGTAGACCCGGGAGAGGCAACAAACCGTACAGTGGTAACGTTTGTGGGAAGTGTTGAGGCGGTGCTGGAGGCTGCTTTCCAGGGAGTTAAGAAGGCGGGAGAACTTATAGACATGCGCTGTCATAAAGGTGCTCACCCAAGAAGCGGAGCTACTGATGTGCTGCCGTTGATTCCTATTTCCGGTATAACCCTTAGTGAGTGTGCAGAACTGGCCAGAGGGCTGGCTAAGAGGATTTTTGAGGAACTTCAGATTCCTTGTTACTGCTATGAGGCTGCTGCATTCAAGCCGGAGAGAAAGAACCTGGCAGTGTGCAGAAGCGGTGAGTATGAGGCACTTGTGGAGAAAGTATGTGACCCTGAAAGAAAGCCGGACTTTGGCCCGGGCAAGTATACAGACGTGGTTGCAAAGAGCGGAGCCATTAACGTGGGAGCCCGTAACTTCCTGGTAGCCGTAAACTTTAATTTAAATACTACCTCAACCAGAAGAGCTATGGCCGTTGCGTTTGACGTTAGAGAGAAGGGACGTAAGATGAGAGAGGGCGGTTCTTTAACCGGCAAAGTGCTTAAAGATGAGAACGGTAACGATTTATGGCAGCCTGGAACCCTTAAGGGCTGCAAGGCAATAGGCTGGTATATAGATGAGTATGGTATTGCTCAGGTATCTATGAACATAACGGATATTGAGGCAACATCACTGCATGAGGCATACGAAGAGGTATGCCGTGCAGCATCTTTGAGGGGGCTGAAAGTTACGGGAACAGAGATAGTTGGACTGGTTCCTAAGAGAGTTCTTATGGATGCCGGAAGGTTCTATCTTGCACGTCAACAGCGTTCTTTGGGAATAAGTGAAGATGAGATAATGAAGATTGCGGTTAAATCTATGAGTCTGGATGACTTAAAGCCGTTTGTAGTAAGAGAGAAGGTGATTGAGTACCTTATGGAGGATCCTAAGGAGATGGCAGTTAAAGAGCGTCTTATAAGGATGACCTGCAAGGACTTTGCCGTGGAGACTGCATCTGAGTCTCCTGCTCCTGGAGGCGGTTCAATCTCTGCATATATGGGCGCGTTGGGGGCAGCATTGGGAACAATGGTTGCCAACCTCTCTTCTCACAAGAGAGGATGGGATGAGCGCTGGAAAGAGTTCTCAGACTGGGCAGAGAAGGGGCAGGCTCTTATGAATGAGCTGCTTGCACTGGTAGATGAAGATACCGCAGCGTTTAATAAGATTATGGATGTATTTTCAATGCCTAAGGGAACTGATGAGGAGAAGGCAGCAAGAGCTGCCGCTATGGAGGCTGCAACTCTCTATGCTACAGAGGTTCCGCTCAGAACATTAAAGACCTCCTTTAAGGTCTTTGAGGTGGCAAATGCTATGGCATCTATGGGAAATCCTAACTCCGTATCAGATGCCGGAGTTGCTGCAATTGCGGCAAGAGGAGCCGTATTCGGAGCCCGTCTGAACGTACATATCAATGCAGAGGGGCTTAAAGACAGAGCTAAGGCTGAGCAGCTTATGAAGGAGGCGGATGAGGTTATGGCCTGCGCCGTTGTGGAGGAGAAGAAGGTACTGGAGATTGTAGAAAACAAAATAAAAGGTTGATTCTATGACATTTAAAGAGGAAATACTTGCAGGGTTGGGAGATACTCTGCCTAGTGTAAAACCATACGATAAGAGCATTAATCACGCTCCCAAGAGAAAGGATATCCTAACGGAGAAGGAGAAGAAACTGGCGCTGCGTAACGCACTGCGTTATTTCCCTGCCAAGTTTCACAAGGAGCTGGCGGCTGAATTTCTGGAGGAACTGCGCCTCTACGGAAGAATCTATATGTACCGCTATAGGCCAGATTACAAGATATATGCACGCCCTATAGATGAATATCCGTGCAAAAGCGTATATGCCGCAGCCATTATGGCTATGATACAGAACAACCTGGACGAGAGGGTGGCACAGCATCCGCACGAACTCATAATTTACGGAGGCAACGGAGCCATCTTCCAGAACTGGGCTCAGTACCGTCTTGTAATGCAGTATCTTGCAACAATGACAGATGAGCAGACGCTCTCTATGTATTCCGGTCATCCTATGGGTCTTTTCCCTTCACATAAAGATGCTCCGAGAGTTGTGGTAACCAACGGAATGGTTATTCCAAACTACTCCAAGCCGGACCATTGGGAGAAATTTAACGCACTGGGAGTGAGCCAGTACGGACAGATGACCGCAGGCTCCTATATGTACATAGGACCTCAGGGAATAGTTCACGGAACAACAATAACCGTAATGAACGCTGCCCGTTTGCAGCTTAAAAAGAGAGGCATTGCCGGAACCCGTGAGAATATGGCGGGAATGCTCTTTGTTACAGCCGGTTTGGGAGGAATGAGCGGTGCTCAGCCAAAGGCCGGAAACATTGCCGGAGTGGTAAGCGTAACGGCAGAGATAAATCCTCTGGCTGCAGAGAAGAGACACTCACAGGGCTGGGTGGATGAGTTGCATTACTCTCTGGATGAACTTATTGAAAGAGTTAAGAAGGCTGTTGGCAATAAAGAAACCGTCTCACTTGCATACGTAGGAAATGTTGTGGATCTTTGGGAAAGACTTGCAGATGAGGGTGTTAAGGTAGATATAGGTTCAGACCAGACCTCACTTCACAACCCGTGGTCCGGCGGCTATTATCCTGTAGGCTACTCACTTGAAGAGTCCAAGAAGATGATGGCGGAGGAGCCGGAGAGGTTTAAAGAGGCGGTTCAGGCTTCACTCAGAAGGCAGATTGCTGCAATTAACCGCCTGGCAGAGAGGGGAATGTACTTCTTTGACTACGGCAACGCATTCCTGTTGGAGAGTTCACGTGCAGGTGCAGATGTTATGAATTCTGAGGGCGGATTTAGATACCCGTCTTACGTTCAGGATATTATGGGACCTATGTACTTTGATTACGGCTTTGGTCCTTTCCGCTGGGTCTGCATGAGCCAGGATCCTTCAGATTTGGCAATGAGTGATTCATTGGCTGTTAAGGAGTTACAGAAAGAGGCAGCCGTATCTACAGACGATATTAAGATGCAGATGTTTGACAACATACACTGGATAGAGGAGGCGGGAAGAAACAACCTTGTAGTTGGTTCCCAGGCCAGAATCCTCTATGCGGATTGCATTGGAAGAGTGAACATTGCACTGGCTTTTAATGAGGCAATAAGAAAGGGAGAGATAAAGGCTCCAATTGTTCTTGGAAGAGATCATCACGATGTTTCCGGAACAGACTCTCCGTTCCGTGAAACATCCAACATCTATGACGGTTCACAGTTTACCGCAGATATGGCGGTGCAGAACGTAATAGGAGACGGCTTCCGCGGAGCAACCTGGGTATCAATCCATAACGGCGGCGGAGTAGGCTGGGGAGAGGTTATAAACGGCGGATTCGGAATGGTAATAGACGGAAGCGAGGCTGCCGAGCGCCACATTAAGGAGATGCTTCACTGGGATGTAAATAACGGAATTGCACGCCGTTCCTGGGCAAGAAACTCCGGTGCTGAAGATGCAATAAGAAGGGAGATGGAGCGTACTCCTTCTTTGAAGGTGGCAATGCCTAATCACGTAGATGACAATATTTTGGACGAATTATTCTGATTCTTTATGGAACATAAAATATCTTTTGACCATCTCTCTTTGGAGAGAATAAAGGAAATAATAGACAAGAAGATGACCCTTTCCCTCTCAGATGAGGCGGAAAAGGCAATAGTAAAGTGCCGTAAGTACCTGGACAGCAAGATGGAAGACATTGGACGTCCGGTATACGGAGTAACCACCGGATTCGGCTCTTTATACAACGTAACAATACCGGAAGACCAACTCTCTCAGCTTCAGTACAATCTGGTGGTAAGCCACGCCTGCGGAACAGGAGAGAGAGTTAGAAATGAGATTGTAAAACTGATGCTTCTGCTTAAGGTGCAGTGCCTCTCATACGGCCATTCCGGAGCGCAACTGGTTACGGTACAGAGGCTTATTGATATGTTTAACAATGATATTCTGCCGGTTGTATACCAGCAGGGTTCATTGGGCGCATCGGGAGATTTGGCACCTCTGGCACATCTTTCACTTCCGCTGATTGGGTTGGGAGAGGTAGATTACAAGGGCGAGGTTAGAGAGAGTGCTTCTGTTTGGAAGGAGATGGGTTGGGAGCCTATAAAGCTGCAATCCAAAGAGGGACTGGCACTTCTGAACGGTACTCAGTTTATGAGCGCTCATGCAGTATGGTCTCTGATTCAGTGCCACAGACTCTCCGAATGGGCAGATAAGATTGGAGCAATCTCACTTGAGGCCTACGACGGAAGAATTGAGGCCTTTTATCCTCTTACCCACCGTCTGCGCCGTCACCGCGGACAGTTGGACACGGCCGCAAGATTTATGGCTCTGCTTGAGGGCAGTAACCTCATTAACAGGCAGAAAGAGCACGTTCAGGATCCGTACTCATTCAGATGTATTCCTCAGGTTCACGGAGCGGTAAAGGATAATATCCGCTATGTTGAATCCGTTATTGAAAATGAGATAAACTCTGCAACGGATAACCCTAACGTCTTCCCGGATGAGGATATGATTATTTCTGCCGGAAACTTCCACGGAGAGCCTATTGCCATTCCGATGGATACCCTTGCAATTGCTATGAGTGAGCTTGCAAATATCTCAGAGAGAAGAGTTTTCCGCCTTATTTCAGGACAGAGAGGCTTGCCTAAATTCCTTGTGGCGGCATCCGGTCTTAACAGCGGATTTATGATTCCTCAATATACTGCCGCATCCATTGTGAGTCAGAACAAAGGGCTTTGCTGGCCGGCTTCTGCAGATTCAATTCCATCTTCACAGGGGCAGGAGGATCACGTAAGTATGGGCTCCAACTCAGCCACCAAACTTGTTAGAGTTGTGGAGAATACGGAGAGAGTGCTTGCTATTGAACTCTTCAATGCAGCTCAGGCACTGGATTTCCGCCATCAGATGACAGGCTGCAAATCTTCAGAAAAGATTGAGGCAATCTTTGAGGCTTACAGAAAGGAAGTACCTTATATTGAGCAGGATACATATATGCATCCTCTGATTGAAAAATCAATAGAATTTATCAGAAAATTCTAATTTGAGATATGAGCAAAACATTATTCATAAACATAAAAGAGCTTTACGGCATTCTCCCTCCGGAAGTTAAACGATTGGAGGGAGAGATGATGGATAGGGTGGAGAGTTTGCCAAACGCCTTTCTTTTGGTTGAAGAGGGGAAGATTGCCTCATTCGGCAAGATGGAAAATCTCTCTTTGGATGAGATGAAAGGCGTTGAGGTAGTGGATCTTACCGGAAAGAGGGTTATGCCCGCTTTCTGTGACAGCCACACTCATATTGTCTATGCAAAGAGCCGTGAGCAGGAGTTTATGGATAAGATTGCCGGGCTCTCCTACGAGGAGATTGCAAAACGTGGAGGAGGTATTCTTAACTCTGCGGATGTGCTGCGTAAAACCTCTGAAGATGAGCTTTATAGAATATCCTGCCAGCGTTTGGAAGAGATGATTGAAAAGGGTACCGGTGCAATGGAGATTAAGAGCGGTTACGGTCTTAATCTTGAGAGCGAACTTAAGATGCTGAGAGTGATAAAGAGAATGAAGGAGAATTATCCTGTTGTGATAAAATCCACATTCTTAGGGGCTCACGCGGTTGGAAGAGAGTTTGCCGGAAGACAGCAGGAGTATGTAGATATGGTTTGCCGTGAGATGATTCCTGCGGTTGCTTCTGAAAATCTGGCGGATTATGTAGATGTCTTCTGTGACAAGGGCTTCTTTGATGTGGCTCAGACCGCTCAAATACTCTCAGCAGCAGCCAAATACGGAATCCGTCCAAAGATTCACGCTAACGAGTTGGACGTATCCGGAGGAGTGCAGGTGGGGGTAGATTACGGTGCTGTCTCCGTAGATCATCTGGAGAGAACTACAGAGGTTGAGATGAACTACCTAAAGGGAAGTTCTACTATGCCGGTTATGCTGCCGGGTGCATCGTTCTTTCTGGGTATGCCTTACGGCAATGCCAAAGAGTTCATAAAGAGCGGGTTGGGAGTTGCTCTGGCATCTGATTACAACCCGGGTTCTTCTCCTAGCGGAGATATGAGGTTTGTGTGGGCGCTGGGATGCATAAAGATGCATCTTACTCCGAACCAGGCATTTAACGCCGTTACAATAAATGGAGCCTACGCAATGGGTGCTGCAGATAAAGTGGGATCCATTACGGTTGGCAAGGAGGCAAAACTCATTGTTACCAGGGAGATTCCATCTTTAGGCTTTATCCCTTACTGCCACCACACGCCATTTATCGGGAGGATGATAATATAAAACAACATACTATGAATAAACGTTTTAACAGAATCCTTGCTTTTTCCGTTCTGATGCTCTTTGCAACTGCAGCAGCTGCTCAGACCATTAAGTTCAACCCAAAGTTGGATGCCGTTTCTGAAGAAGAGGTTAAGATGACAAGTTATGCTCCGGATACCTCTGCCAAAGCGCTTTACATCTACAAGGGAATGTTCCGTTCCGTATATCTTACTCCGGTTGCAGATTTTGCCGTTGAGAAGACATACCGTTACAGAATCAAGATTCTTAAGGAATCCGCCAAAGATTTGGCCACTTTTCAGATGATTTACCGTACAGACGGTGATTTCAGTGAGAAGATTACAGATATTAAGGTAACAACTTTCAACTGGGAGGACGGTAAGATTGTTAAAACAAAGATGAGCAAGGAGTTCATCTTTGACAAAAAATATTCGGATAATCTTAAAACACTCTCATTTACAGCGCAGAATGTTAAGGTGGGGTCTGTTATTGAGGTGAGCTACGTGAGGAAAAATATGCATTTTTGGGATATTGGAGAACTCAATTTCCAGGGAGAGTATCCTATTAACTGCATGGAGGCCAAGATAACTTACCCCGATATGCTCAAATACAATATAATGAGCCGCGGACTGAAGTACTACTCATTGGTTACTACAGGTGAAACTAAGGCAGTTGTATTAAGAGGAGGCGGAAACTTTGACTATGAGAACTCCGTTGAGGTTTACAAGGCGGTGAATGTTCCTGCTCTTAAGGCGGAGGGTAACATTTATTGTATAGATCAGTTCTACAGCGCTGTAGAATACGAACTTAGAAGCATAAGGTATCCTAATTCAATTCCTAAAAACTTTGGTTCCTCCTGGAAGGATGTAGACAACCAGTTCTATGACTCAAAGGTTTGCACGGAGATTACCTCAAGCTGCAAACTTAAGAGCGAGGTAGATCCGATAAAGAACGCTACGGATTTGTCATTTGAGGAGAAGGTGGTGAAAATAAGGGAGTTGGTAGCATCAAAGGTTAAATGGAACAAAAAGGTCAGTCTGCTGCCCGGCTCTATTTCTTCTACACTAAAGGAGGCTTCCGGAAGTAATGCAGACATAAACGCATTGGTGGGTAACTGCCTCAACTATGCGGGATTTACCGTTCATCCTGTGCTCATCAAATCCAGAACCAGAGGAGAACTGGCAGACTTCCACGTCTCATACGATGCCTTTAGTACATTTATTCTCAAGGTTATAGACAAAGATGGCAAGTCTTTGTATCTGGACGCTTCAGATAACAACGGTTACATAAACGTTCTGCCGGATAACTTCCTGGTTAGCAAGGCCAGAGAGATAGCAAAGGGATTCCCTTCCGTTTGGGTAGACCTTACAAATCCAAGCAAAAATACCTTTATGATAGATGTAAACGGCAAGCTGGATGAAGACGGTCTTCTTACCGGAACTATGACTATGAACGCATATAACAGCGAATCCAGAATGGTTAAAAGTATGTTCAATGCGTTGGATAAGGATGATGAACTATTTGAGCAGCTAGAGGCGGGAAATTCCTATACCGTAAATTCCGTAACAAAAGAACATAACAAAGAGTATTCCGCTTACTGTAAGGCGGTTGTAGAACTGGAACAGCAGATGCAGACTGCATCCGGAGCAGACGGAGAGATGATTTATCTGAAACCTATCATTGAACATCTTCACAGAGACACTTACTTTAAGTCTGAAACCAGAAGCGTTCCGGTAGATATAGACCGCCGCACTACTACCATTTATCATATAAAACTGGAACTTCCGGAGGGTTGGGCTGTTGAGCAGATGCCTAAGAGTGAGAAACTTGGAATGCTCAAATTAAATATAAACGCTACTGTGGTTTATAAGGCGGCGGAGAATGTTCTGGAGGTTACATATAAGACGGTTACCAATGAGATGTTTATAGATCCTACAGATTATCCGGATTACAGAAGATTTTGGCAGCAGTTGGTAAAGATTGAAAACGAGACAGTAGTACTTAAAAAGAAATGAAAAAGTTATTAGTTGCAGTTTTTCTGTTGCTGCCTCTTTTCTCATTTGCTCAGGAAGAGGCTGCAGCGGTGATTTTGGATTATAAGCAAACCTTTGAACTTAAGAGCGTTGCAAACGGCACTTATACCGTTTCCGCAAAGATTCTGGTTAACAAGGAGTCTGGTAATTCGGAAGGAAGGATTGTTATAGTTACAGACTCAGACAGGTCTTTGGGCTCTTTTTCTGCAACTCTAGCCTCCCCAAGCGGAACACGCAAACTGAAAAAGAGCGATTTGGAATCACGTGCTTTGGCAAGAGAGTTGGCGGACGACGTATATCTCTATTACTTCCAGCCAAATGTTCAGTATCCGTATATAATTGATTATGAGTACTCTCTCTATTTTAAGCGCGGCGTAAGTTCTTTCCCTACATTTATTCCGGTAAATGATGAGGATGTAAAACTGGTAAAGGGAGAGTATGTGATAGATGTTCCGGCCGGATTTGGAATCCAGTACAGTTCTCCGTTGGAACCAAAAATAGACAAGAGCGGTACAAGAGATGTATATACCTGGAAAGTTGAGAATTATGAAGGTTTTACAGAAGAGAGTTATATGCCAAGGATATTCTCCTTTGTTCCATACGTCTATGCCTCTCCAATCAATTTTATGTACTCTAAAGTTGAAGGAAAGCAGGGAGACTGGAAAGAGATTGGCAAGTGGCTCTATGATCTTCAAAAGGAAACCTGGGATTTATCCTCAGAGGATGTGGAGAGGGTTCGCTCGTTGGTGAAGGGCTGTTCTACTCAGTATGAGAAGATTAAAGCGCTTTATGATTATCTCCGTCTGAACACCAGATATGAGAGCATACAGTTGGGAATAGGGGGGTACAAACCGTTTAATTGCTCCAAAGTTATCAGAACCGGATTTGGAGACTGCAAGGCCCTCTCTAACTATATGAAGGCAATGCTTAAAGTAATTGGCATAGAATCAGATTATTACATAGTTCACACAGATAAGCCGGATTTGGAGAAGAATTACGCATCCGTGGGGCAGATGAATCATGCTATGCTTGCGGTACCTATTACGGATGAGGGAGTTATGAAGGGAGATACAATCTGGATGGAGTGTACAAATCCAAAAATTCCTCTGGGTTACAGACATGATGATATTGCCGGGCATCAGGTGGTTTTGATTAAGGAGGATGGCGGTGTTCTGACCCGTTGCGGAGCATATCCGGATTCTCTCTCTCTTATGAGAAATGACGTTAAGATAATGGTAAGTTCTACAGGAGATGCTGAGGTAAACGTGCATCAGTCTGCATATCTGGACTTTTCAGAATCTCTGATATCTCTTCCTCAGAAAGATCCTAAAGATCAGTCACGCTTTTTTGCAAGAGAGATTATTGTCTCCAGCAACGAGCCTAAAATCATTAAGATGGAGAACAACTTCAATGATTATCCAAAATACGGCAGGGCCTTTGTTCCTTGTGCAAAAACGGATTTCTCCTTTGAGTGCCGTAACTACGCAGAGAGCAACGGGGAGCGTCTCTTTATTCCTGTAACTCCATTAAAGTATGGTTTTCACGTAGATAGGGGTACCAGAAAGAACCCTGTTCATGTGAGCAGATCCGTTTCATACATAGACAGCATTTCTATTGTTGTTCCTCCTACATACGAGATAGAGTCACTTCCTAAGGCTGTAAATGCAGATTGCGGATGGGCCGTATTCTCCTCAACCATAAAGGCTGAGGGAAGTGTAATTACGGTGATTCTCTCTTCAAAATCACGTAAAGGAGATTACCCAAAAGAGAGCTATGCGGCATTCAGAACGGCAGGCCGCAAGTTCAACAATATGTGCAAAGCCAAGATAGTGCTAAAGAGAAAATAGGCTCTATCTGTCTGATTCAATTATCTTTAGGAGTTCATCTATGGCCTGGGAGTCCGGTACTGATTTGAGTACGGGAGTCTTGCCTTTGTAGATGGTTACAAGGCCGCCGCCCTGGCCTACGTAGCCGTAGTCTGCGTCTGCCATCTCTCCGGGGCCGTTTACTATGCAGCCCATAACGGCAATTCTAACTCCCTTAAGGTGAGCGGTTTTCTCCTTTACCTTATTGAAGGTCTCCTCCAGATTGTACTGGGTTCTGCCGCAACCCGGGCAGGCAATGTATTCCGGATGGTAGAAGACTCTTCTGGCTCCCTGCAGAACGTTTTCTCTGAGACCCTTCATCTCATCTTCTGAATATGGAGAACCGGTAATGGTAAAGTCATCTATCTCCTTGGTTAGCAGCTTACAGCCGAGGCTTGCTGCAACTCTTATTATAAACGGATACCACTCCTTTTCATTGCATCTAAAGAGAGAGAAAGGAACGGTAGGGGTTTTGCCCAGTGGGGCAACAAACTTTTCTACCTCTTCACTTAGGCCGCTCTCAAAGAAGGAGGCAATCTCTTCTCCTGCAGGAATTTCATTTACAGGGTTTTCTGTAAGAGAAACTCGTATGGTGTCTCCAATCTTCTGCCTTAATAATGCTCCTATTCCTATTGCCGATTTGATTCTGCCCTGGTCTTTGTTACCTGCCTCCGTCACTCCCAGATGAACCGGGTAAACAGTGCCGGAGTTTTTCATTGCGGAGTAAAGAAGGGTGTAGGCCTGGCTCATAACTATGGTGTTGCTGGCTTTGAGAGAAACTACAACCCTCTCAAAATCAACTTCTTTGCACATATTGAGCCACTGCATTGCGGCCTGCATCATACCCTCCGGGGTGTTGCCGTATTTATTTACAATCTCCTCTCCCAAAGAGCCGTGGTTGAGTCCAATTCTTACGGCTGTGCCGTATTTTTTGCACTGCTCAATGAACTTTGCAAACTGCCCCTCTGCATCCTTGTGCACCTGGGCAAAGTTGCCCGGATTTATTCTCACCTTATCTGCCACAGAAGCGGCTGCAATAGCAACGTCAGAGTTAAAGTGAACGTCTGCAACCAGCGGAGTATCAACGCCCTGGCGGCGGAGTTCCGCCTTAATCTTATCCAGTGCCTCAACCTCTTTCATTCCCTGGGTGGTGAGCCTTATAAGACGCGCTCCCTTCTGAGCCATCTGAAGGCACTGGTTCACACTTGCCTCAACATCCTGAGTATGAGTGTTGCACATTGTCTGAACCGCAATAGGGGCATCTCCTCCTATTGTCAGATCCTTAATCTTTACCTGAATTATCCTGGTCATTTTCAGTTCTTTCTGGTTGGTTTGTTCTGCGGGTTCTTGTATGCCGAACCGCCTATGCGGTAGTGGAGTCCCGCAGAGATTATTATCTGGGATGTGTGGGTAGAAACCCAAACGTCCTTGTAAAAGACCTTAGGGTCATACGTGTTGCTGAGGTTGTATTTGTAGTTGGCCTCAAGGTGAATCTCAAACGGACGGAAAACAAAGGCAACTCCGCCGCCTCCTATAATTCCGTAACCGTATTTCTTATAGGTAGATGAGATGCTTGGATCCAACAGATCTGAGAACGAAGCACTCAGCTTATATGAGCCGTATGCGCCCAAATTAAAGAGAAGTCTCATATTCCAGAAGTCTATCCTGAACTGAGAGACAAAAGGCAGCGTAACGGTCTGAAAACGCTCCTTTCCCTCCTTAATTACCTTCCCCTTGTCATCCAGAACGGTTGTGGTGTAACCCACCTCGTTAAACTGCAATCCGGTCTCAATTCCAAAGAGCGTTATGGCATCCCAAAGTGAGTGATAATAAGTGTAATAGATTCCAAAGTTCTTAGGTGTCATAAGAGACTTTTTGTCATAATCTACGCTAAAGTAGATGTTGTCTATTGCATATCCCCACTTTACTCCCAAAAGGTGCTCTCTAATGCGTGAACTGTCTTTAACCTCCCCAATAGGCTGGGCATTTCTAAAGGAGTGTTCGTCAAACTCCTTCATAATATCCACGGTATCAACAATCTGTGACCATCCCTCAGAAATGCTGAAGAGTGAGAGCAGTGCAATTATTATGATTTTTACCTTTTTCATCTATTCAAATAGTTTTTTAAGATCTACCGTCTGGGTGAGATCCATCTGTTGTCTTAGCGTTATAAGTGCCTTACCGTCAGGCAATCTGAAGAGTCTGGCCTTCTCCGGAGGAATCCTCTTGAGCACATTGCCCACATCAAGTTTGCCGTTGCCGTTCTTATCTTCCGTAATCCTGAAGGAGTAGTTGCCGGCATTCAGATATGGAAATTTGTACTCTCCGTCTTTGGTAACAATATACTTAAGGAAGGTCTTGTCTCTCTTTTCATTAACCAGTTCCACAATGTATCTTCCTCCGTTTGTGTTGTTTATCTGAAGGGTAATGGAACTTAAATTGTCATCATTCGGGAGGGAGAAGTTACGGCGCAGAGAGTCATTGGTAAAGCCGTTAACGTCCTGGAAAATGCCTGCAGGAATTCTTACAAGGTAGTCATTACCAACCTTGTACGGGTCATCTGCATAAATAACGTAACGGAGTATATTGCTTGAATCTCTCTCTGCGTGGAATTTAAAGTTGGAGACTACTTTTCTTGGAGTGGAGGTGGTAAAGAAGAGAGAGTCAAAATTAGCCTTAATCAAAGGAGTAGGGAAGGTAATCTCAATTCCCATATTCTCAACGTTTTTGGCGTCCAAAGTAAGGTTGAACTTGAGCAGATCTTCCCTCTCTTTTGGCTGCTTGCCCTCATCCTTCTCCTTATCCTGATTCTTGAACGGGTTGTTCCTGGTGTTCTTGTTTGTACCGGTCAGGTTCTGAATGGATTGATCTGTAAGGCCGGTGTTGGTCTCGTCACCCTTTTTGTTATTGTTCTTTATCTTGCTCTTATCAAACGGTTTAACCAGTTTTATGCTTCTGCTCTCCGGAACCAGTTTTCCGGTGGAATCTGTCTTTTGGTAGCAGAGGCGCATAAAGAGGGTATCCGGCACGCTCCTCCTCTCATTAATCCAGAAAGACAGTGAATCTCCCTCCGCATTGAACTGGCGGATAATCTTGTCTGAATAAACGCCCTTAATTAAGAAGGTGTCTATCTGAGGGTTAGCGGCGTTAAACTTAAGGAAGCATTCTCTCTCCGATACTCTTCCGGAGTTGGTAAGGTACTGCCTGTCCGGCCTCTCCTTAAAGATGTAAATATCTGTCTGTGAAGGTCTGCTGAGGCACGCCACCGTATCTTTCATATCCATCATAGCAATTTGAGGAAGTCCTTTTTTCTCCGCGATAGTTGGCGTTATTAACGAATCACAGAACCCGCCAAACTCCACCCCTTTGTCATAGAGGTAGTTGTTGTTCTTATCCTCCACTGCATAAACGGTGTAAGGCACTCCCTTTAAGGCTCTTACGCAGAAGTATCCCCATTCGTCCGTCTTTGAAATGGCATCAGGCAAATCCAGTACAACTGAGGAATCTTTTGGATTTTTATAGAGCGTGACAAGAACGCCCTTCTTTGGAAGCAGAGTCTGGTAATCCATTACAGTTCCGCTTATTAGAAGGGAATCTTTAACGCTTCCGGTGGAGAAGGTATAGACGTAGTTGGAGAAAGGGTTGCCCTCGTTTACATCAGAGATAGACTCTCCAAAGTATATGGAATAGGTCTGGTCTTTCTTTAGGGTATCATTGAAAGTGAGCACAACGCTCTTCTTCTTAATCTTTGCGGTAGGCCTCTTAATCATTGGAGGTGAGACAACTATCTCTGTTGCCTGATTCTTCAGCTGAACATATTCATTAAAGTTCAGATATATCTTTCCCTTCTGGGTAGGGAAGTTGCATCTGACGGAATCCGGCAGGGTTGAGACAATTACAGGCGGTATGGTATCTTTTGGACCGCCCTGCGGACCTTTGGAGGTGTTGGCGCAGCTCTGTGAGTAGGAGATGTAAAGTCCTGCGGCACAAAGTACTGCAACTGCTCTAAGTATGTTGGTTATCTTCTTCATAATCACTCTTCATCTTTAAAGTCTACCCTCTTGGCAGATTCAATTCCCTTCATTGTGCCAATGGTCTTAATAATCTCATCCAGGTCATTGGTGTTGTGTACGTAAAGGTCTATGTATCCGTAAAATACACCATCGTGAGTCTCAAAGAAAAGCTTACGGATATTTACGGAGAGCTGAAGGGTTATATACTTGGTAATTTCGTTTACAATGCCAAGGCGGTCTATTCCCTTGAGTTCTATTCTGGCAAGGAAGGAGAGGATGGTGTGCTTGGTCCACTTTGCGTTGATGATTTTTCCGCCCTCGCTGGAGGCCAGAGCCATTGCCACCGGGCAGACTTTCTTGTGAATTACAACCTCTCCGTTATCGTCCAAAAAGCCTATGATAGGGTCTCCGGGAATAGGGTTGCAGCAGTCTGCCGTCTTGTATGTAAGTGTCTTGTCCAGAGGGTTTTCCTTAAGGAGGTAATCTTTGTGACGGTCTATCTTTTTCTCCTTGCCCTCATCTGTAGAACTCTCTTCAACCTCTTCCTTCTCTTCCTTGTCTGATGAGAAGGTGAGCTTCCAATACTTTACAAGTTTGTTCTCCTTGTTCTTTTTGAGAATCTTTTCCAGATCTGTGAGGTCTATAAGTCCGGAGCCAATCTTGGAGTAGAGCTCGTCTTTGTTGCTCACTTTAAACTCATCTATGAGTTTTTTCAGAACCCTTATATGTAACTTAACGCCAAGGGAATCCAGCGCCTTCTCCAACTTCTCCTGTCCTCTCTTTATGGAGTCTTTGACCTCACCTTTGAGAGAATCCAATATGATGTTTCTGGCCTTTGCAGTCTTTACAAACTTAAGCCACTCACGCTGAGGCTTTTGGGAGTCTGCCGTAATAATCTCCACCATATCTCCGTTACGGAGTTGATAGGAGAGAGGTACCAGCTTAAGATTGACTTTGGCTGCAATTGCCTGATTTCCAATCTCTGAGTGAATGTGGTATGCAAAGTCCAGAGCTGTGGCTCCCTTTTCCATACGCTTAGATTCTCCGGCAGGGGTGAACACGTATATCTCCTTGGAGAGCAGGCCGGTGTGGAACTTATCCAAAAACTCCAGTGCGTTAACATCGGGGCTTTCAAGCACTTCCCTTACCATATTGAGCCAATCGTCCATATCCCTCTCCGGATTGGCAATCTTTCCGCCCTTGTAGTTCCAGTGAGCCGCAACTCCCTTTTCTGCAATGGCGTTCATTCTCACGGTCCTTATCTGCACCTCAACCCAGCCACCCTGCGGGTTCATAAGAGTGCAGTGCAGAGCCTCGTATCCATTTGATTTAGGGGTACTTACCCAATCCCTAATACGGTCCGTATTGGAGAGGTAATCTTCAGAAATGAGGGAGTAGATATCCCAGCACTGCTTTCTCTCAGAACTGCCCTTCTTAGGGGTGAAGATTATTCTGACGGCAAAGAGATCATAGATTTCCTCAAACGGAATTCCCTTTACCTGCATCTTGTTCCAGATGGAGTAAGGGGTCTTTATTCTCTTGGTAATGGTGAACTTATAGTGTGCCTCCTCCAACAGCTTGGAGATAGGTTCAATAAAGTTGTCTATTATAACTCCCTTAGTCTGAGTGTATTCTGCAATCTTGGCGCAGATCTGGGCATACTGGTCCGGCTGACGGAATTTGAGCCAGATGTTCTCCATCTCACTCTTTATGCTGTAGAGTCCCAAACGGTGAGCCAGAGGTATGAAGATATACATTGTCTCAGAGAGAATCTTGTCCTGTTTCCTCTCTGGCATAGACTCTATAGTGCGCAGATTATGAAGGCGGTCTGCCAGTTTTATAAGAATGACTCTGACGTCATCATTCAGAGTAAGAAGTATCCTCTTAAAGTTCTCCGCCTGAAGTGTAGTCTGCTCTTTTCCCCCCTCCATTTTGGTATCCATGGCAGACTTAATCTTTGTAAGTCCGTCTACCAGAGAGGCTATCTTTGCCCCAAACAATCTCTCCACATCCTCCACCGTATATTCGGTATCCTCAACAACATCATGTAGAAGTGCTGTCACAATGGACTTATAGCCAAGTCCTATCTCCTGCACTACAATCTTTGCAACTGCAATAGGATGAATAATATACGGCTCACCTGAACGGCGGCGGACACCCTTGTGGGCTTCGTTTGCAAATTCAAAGGCTTTTATAACCCCTTCGTACTCCTCCTGAGATGCGCATCTTTTTAACGCAGCCAGTCTAAGAGATTCAAATTCCCTCTGAATTAGTTCGTTGTCTTCTTTTGTAAAATCACTCATCCTTTTAAGATTTAAAGTCTTATATCTCTTTTACCCTCCATTACCTCTTTGAGCTTCAAAGATATCTTATCTTTCCATTGGCCCTCTTCCATTCTGGCCATTTCTCTCTCAATAAGTTTATATCCCTCATCTTTGGTCTCCTGAGAGGCGTAATCCTCTAGGTATTCGGCAAGTGTAAGCAGGGCATTAGGGGTGCAGAACTTCTTAATGAAGCCCGGAATTGCAAACTCCATAAAGTGCTCACCGGTTCTTCCGGCTCTGTAGCAGGAGGTGCAGAAACTTGGTATAAAGTCTTCACTCATAAGCCATTTAACGGCCTCATCCAACCCTCTGGTATCTCCAACTTTAAACTGCTCACGCTCCAGGTTCTGCTTTTTGTCATTTGCAGCATATCCTCCTATCTCCAGTTTGGTGCCCGCATCTATCTGGGAAACACCAAAGTGGATAACGTCTCTTCTAATAGAGGGTGCCTCTCTTGCGGTCATTATCATTCCGGTATAAGGAACGGCCAGACGCAGAATAGCTACAAGTCTCTTAAACTCCTCATCCTTAGTGCGGTACGGGAACTCCAGGTTCACATCCGTTGCCGGTTGAATTCTTGGGAAACTTATGGTGTGAGGTCCCACTCCAAACTTTTCCTTAAGATGGATGGCGTGGCTTACAAGTCCCATAACCTCAAACCTACAGTCATAAAGTCCTATGAGTGCGCCAATTCCAAGGTCATCTATTCCCGCCTCAAAGGCTCTGTCCAGTCCGTCCAAACGCCACATATAGTTTCCCTTAACGGTATCCTTTGGGTGATACTGGGAGTAGGTGCCCTTATGGTAGGTCTCCTGGAATATCTGATATGTTCCTATGCCCTCGTTTTTAATTGTCTTATAGCCTTTTACATCAAGCGGAGCGGCGTTTATGTTCACTCTTCTTATGGCTCCGTTCTTGGAGTGGACGCTGTAAACGGTCTTTACGCAATCTGCAATAAACTCAGGAGTGTAGATAGGGGACTCTCCAAATACCAGTATGAGTCTCTTCTGTCCGCTGTCCTGAAGAGATGTAACCTCCTGTATGAGTTCCTCCTTTGTAAGAGTCTTTCTTACAGTGTTATGCGAACTCTTTCTAAACCCGCAGTAGGCACAGTTGTTTATGCAGTAGTTGCCTATGTAAAGCGGTGCAAAGAGTACTATTCTGTTTCCATAAATCTCTCTTTTTAACTCTCTTGCAGCATTATACAACTCATCAAGACCCTCCTCAGACTTTATTGCCAGAAGGGCGGCCGTCTCCTCCAGGGTAAGCGGAGTCTTGGAGAGAGATTTTGCAAATATCTCCCTGTAGCGTGCCTTGTCCTCCACACTGTTGGAAATGAGGCTGTTAATGCGATCATCATCTATAAAATCAACTGCTCCCTTACTCAGAGACCAGTCCATATTTATTCCTTTATTCATCATACTTTTAATCTTAATCTTTCCTCCTTCTCTTTTTTCTTTCTGTTAATATGCTCCTTAAGGCTCTGGAAGGAGTGTGTCATCTCTGCCCCAATCAGTATCATCATCCAACTGAGGTTCAGCCAGATAAGGAAGAGAGGGAAGGCGGCAACTGCTCCGTAAATTCTGTTCAGTCTGGAGACCATAAGCTGGGTTCCCGTATAGAGGAACTGCAGCAAAACAAAGGCGAATGCGGCAACAACTGAGGCCCTGAAGGCGTGTCTCCACTCCACCTTGGTGTTTGGAATGTACTTGTTCATCATTGTAAGGCATACAACGCAAATCAAGTAATACAGAAGCCATTGGACTGCACCCGCAATGTGTATTCCGCCAAGCATTTTAACGCTGTACTGGCCTATGCTGTTTGTAGTAAAAACACCCAGAGAGAGGAAGAGCAGAATCAAAAACGGACTTACCAGAATAAACCCCGCACAATAGGCAACTCTTTTGCCCATAGATCTTCTCTTGTTTATACGCCAAATAGCGTTAAAATGCCTCTCTATGTTGAAAATAAGCCATACTACAGACCAGAAGAAGACAAATGCACTCACCATTCCGAATGCGCTCTCCTTTCCGGTGCTTATTATGTTTGATGCAAAACCCAGCGCCTTTTCAATTATCTGTTCATTACCCTCAAAGGTGCGGTAAATGACAGTTTCCAGGTAGTTTTCCAACCCCACGCCGTCTACTATGAAGAAGACAAGGGCAAGGAAGGGGATAATGGCAAAAGTGGTGAAGAAGGTAAGGGAGATGGAGTAGAGGCCAAGTTTGTTGTCTCTGGAGTTATGGACAAGTTCCAGCACTCTCAGAAGTCCGCCGGCCACTAACCTTCTTGGTCCCTTAAGAGTCTCAAAATCAACTGTCCAAAGATCATCCTTCAGAAACTTTATACATATCTGATAAAGTTCCCTAACGGAGTCAATCCAACCGTTGACCTCGCTCTTAATGCCTCCAAAGAAGCCCTTTACACCGTGTTCGCCGCTCTCTTTACTCATCCAACGCTTTTACAAAACTCTCTGCAAAGAGGTTGAGGTTCTCCTCAATCTTCTCTGCTGTAGGCTCTCCAAATGCCTCAACAGTAGGGGATACCAGGTTCAGTTTAGCCTCCTCTGCAAACTTTGCAAGTGCCTTTGCACCGGCACCGTTCCAGCCGCTGGTTCCAAAAATTCCCATCACTTTTCCCTTTGGAGCCATAATCTTTATCTCATTGCACAGATGCTCCATCATTGGGTGCATGAAGGTGTTATAGGCACAGGTTCCAAGTATGAACCCTTTGTATCTCATTATATCGCTGAGGATATAGGAGGCGTTACTCTTTGATACATCGTAAGTTCTAATGTTCTTAATTCCCATCCGGGCCATCTTTGCTCCAATGGTATCTGCCAGCTTTGCGGTGTTGCCGTACATTGAGGCATAGCATATTACAACGCCTCTCTCAGATTTTGATGCGGCCCAGTCTGCGTAGAGGGAGATAACCTTGCCCGGGTTCTCCTTCCAAACAACTCCGTGAGAAGGAGCAATCATCTTTACAGGAGTATCTGCCAGCTTGGTTATTGCTCTGGTAACCATCTGGTTATACTTGGCAACAATGTTGGAGTAGTAACGTCTCATCTCCGGAAGGAATATCTCTTCCATGTTGTAATCGGAGTCAAAGATTCCGCCGTCCAAGGTTCCGTAACCGCCAAAAGCGTCACAGGAGAAGAGGACTTGGTCTTTAACATCTAAAGTTACCATAGTCTCAGGCCAGTGAACCCACGGAATGAAGACAAACTTAAGGGTGCTCTCACCAATCTCAACCTCCTGATTATCTGTTACTGCCATAAAGGAATCCTGTGAGATTCCGTAGTATTTCTCCATAAGTTCAAAGGTCTTGGCATTTCCAATTACCTTAACCTCTGGATATTTGGCAATAACGGAGGAGATCATTCCGGAGTGGTCCGGCTCCATGTGGTTGACTACCAGGTAATCCAGCTTCTCTCCGCCCAGCACGCTCTCAATCTTTTTTAAGAACTCACCGTCTGCCCCAAATTCTACGGTATCTATTAGGACGTTCTTTTTGTCCTTGATAATGTAGGAGTTATATGATACTCCGTAAGGAATAGGCCAGTTGTTCTCAAATAGAGCCGTACGCCTGTCATTTACTCCTATGTAGCTGATTCTGTCTGTTATTTTGCTTATTCTCATATCTTTATGTTATTTCTATATTTTTTCTTTTCACTTCATTTCTTCATTCCCCTCAAAACAGCTTATACTCGCTCTCCGGGCCTCCGCTTTCTGCACCGCTGCCTCCCTTGCTGCCGTAACTCTCTCCGTTAGGATTGGCAATCTTGTAAAACTCCTCCTCAGAGATTACCGGAATACCTAACTTCTCCGCCTTCTGCAGTTTAGCCGCTCCCGCCTTGCTTCCTGCCAGAAGATAGGTGGTATTGGATGAAACGCTGCTTCCAACCTTTCCTCCGTGCGCCTCTATGTACTGCTTCATCAAATCTCTTGATATTGAGTAGTTTCCTGTAATCATTATTGTCATCCCCGACAGTGTATTTGAGACCTTTTCCACCTCTTTCTCTTCAAACTGAAGCCCGAATGTGCGCAAGGCCTCAACCGTCTTTATGTTTGCCGGCTCTTTAAAGTACTCCACAATTGACTGAGCCAGAGCCTCTCCCACATCCTGAGTCTGAATGAGTTGCTCCACGGTAGCCTTTGAGAGCGCATCTACGGTTTTGTATTCCGCCGCCAGCGTTTTGGCAGATACTTCTCCTATATGCTTAATCCCCAGGGCATAAAGCACTCTTCCAAAAGGCACTTTCTTAGATTCTTCCAGTGAGGCGCGGAAGTTCTCAACGCTCTTGCCTTTCCATTTATCAAGACTTAGAAGCTGAAGGTCATCCAGAGTGTAAAGATCCTCAAGGTTCTTAATAAACTCGCGTTCGCACAGCTGGTGTATTGCCACCTCTCCCACGTTGATATTCATTGCCTTACGAGAGGCAAAGTGGAGGAATTTGCCCTCTATCTGCGGCGGACATCCATCACTGTTAGGGCAGAAGAACTTTGCCTGCTGAGGGTCTCTTACAAGTGGGGTGGAGCAGGCCGGGCAGAGGGTTGGGAATACCACCTTCTCTAAATCGGGCTCTCTTTTAGAGAGTTCCACACGGGTAATCTTTGGAATAATCTCACCGCCCTTTTCCACATAGACGTAATCTCCAACGCGTATATCTAAAATCTCCATCTGGTCTGCATTGTGGAGGGTGGCTCTCTTTACCACCGTGCCGCTTAATTGAACCGGCTCCAGGTTGGCAACCGGTGTAACCGCACCGCTTCTTCCTACCTGATAATCAATGGAAAGTACCTTGCTAAGGGCCTCCTCCGGTTTAAACTTGTAGGCCACGGCCCATCTTGGAGTCTTGGAGGTAAAGCCCAATAGTTTTTGAATGGCATACTGGTCTACCTTAACCACCATTCCGTCCGTTGGGAAAGGAAGGCTCTTTCTCTTCTCATCCCAACTCTCTATGTAACTTATAACCTCCTCAATATTATTGCACTGCCTGGAGTATTCGGATACAGGAAGCCCCCAGGAGGAGGCTTCTTTAAGTGACTGGCTGTGAAGGGGAGTTTTGTAATCTTCAGATGCAATCAGATGGTAGAGCACGCACTGCAACCCTCTTTCCGCCACCTGGCTGCTGGAGAGCATTTTAAGAGAGCCCGCCGCAGCATTCCTTGGGTTGGCGAATGGCTGCTCCTCATTCAGAATCTTGTCATAGTTGAGGCGGTCAAAGGCCTCAAACGGCATATAGACCTCTCCTCTTATCTCAAATTCAGCGGGATATCCGCTCCCTTTCAGAGAAAGGGGTATGCGTTTGATTGTCTTTATGTTACGGGTGACATCGTCTCCTTTCTCTCCGTCGCCTCGGGTGAGAGCTCTTACCAATTTACCATCGCGATAAAGAAGATTGATGCCGCTTCCGTCAAATTTAAGTTCGCAGTTGTAGGTGAAAGCAGCAGTGACGCTCTTTTTCACTCTTGCGTCAAACTCTCTGAGTTCCTGTATGTTGTAGGTGTTGGCAAGAGAGAGCATAGGGTGGAGGTGCTTCTCCTGTTTGAAAGGGGAGGAGTCTGTCTCCAAATCACTTCCCACGTGCTTAGTGGGGGAGTTCTCCAGGGCGTACTGAGGGTAGAGTTTCTCCAGGGAGGCGAGTTCTTTTAGCAGAAGGTCAAACTCGTAGTCTGAGATGGTGGGGGAATTCTCCACATAATACCTCCTGTTGTGGCTCTCAATCTCCTTTGTAAGGGCTTCTATCCTATGTTTTGCCTCTAAAGAATCCATACAAAAAATACAAAGCCCAAATTTAACCATTATTTTAATAAAAAGAGTACCTTTGCCCCCGTTTTAGAGATATTGAATTATGCAGAAATCTATCGTAATCCTTACAGGCGGTGGTCCCGCCCCTGGAATGAATACTGTTGTGGGCAGTATAACAAAGACATTTATCAGCAACGGATACAGAGTACTGGGACTTCACGGCGGTTACAAGGGACTTTTCTCCCCTAATCCAAATTATTGTGAGTTAGACTTTTTTAAGGCAGATGACATCTTCAACAGAGGTGGTTCTTTCTTGGTAATGAGCCGTTTCAAACCAACCCAGGAGGATTTTGATAAGAATTTCAACCTTAAGTTCTTCCAGGACAACAACATTGAGCTTCTGGTAACCATTGGAGGTGACGATACCGCTTCCACTGCAAACAGAATTGCAAAGTTCCTCAGAGAGAAGAACTTCCCAATTGCCAACATTCACGTTCCAAAGACCATAGATAACGATCTTCCTCTTCCTCAGAACATTCCAACGTTCGGATACAACTCCGCAAAGGGTGAGGGAACCAGAATTGCAGCCTCCGTTTACGAGGATGCCAGAACAAATCACACCTGGTTTGTAATCTCTGCAATGGGCCGCAGCGCAGGTCACCTTGCACTGGCCATTGGTTACACCAACCACTTCCCAATGATTGTTATCCCTGAGATGTTCAATAAGAGCGATATCTCTGTTGAGAAGATTCTTAACATGGCAATCTCCTCAATCATAAAGAGAAAGATACTTGGTATTGAGTATGGTGCAATCATAATTTCCGAGGGTGTATTTGAGGGCTTCTCCCCTGAGGACCTCAAGGAGTTCGGAGTTAGTTTCTCTTATGACGAGCACGGCCATCCTGAACTTGGTAAGATTTCCAAGGCTCAGATGTTCAACGATATGCTTGAGGTAAGACTGAAGCAGCTGGGTATCTCCGTTAAGACCCGTCCGGTTGAGATCGGATACGAGATCAGATGTATTACCCCTCACGCTTACGACCTGGTTTACTGCACAGAGCTGGGTATGGGAGTTTACAAACTCTTTAAGCAGGGTATTACCGGATGTATGGTTTACATGGACCTCAACGGAAGCATTAAGTCTCTGTACTTGAAGGACATGCAGGATCCAACCACCGGAAAGATTCCGCCAAGAGGTGTTAACATCCATCAGGATAAGATTAACATGATCTTTGAGTACATAATGCACTACATTACGCCTGCAGATTACGAGGCGGCTAAGAAGTACGTGCAAGATCCTGAGAAATACGACTTTAAGAAGATTCTGAACTGGTAGTTTAGAGCCACCTTGGAGGTTCGAACTCCAGACCTACGCGTTACGAATGCGTTGCTCTACCTACTGAGCTAAGGTGGCGTGTCCCAAAACGGGAGTGCAAAAATAGAAAAAAATAATGGCTGTATCAATTCCTACCGAATTGGGGTATGAAAAAATCCCTAAGTTGCTAAGGCAGTATGCCGTACCGGCCATTATTGCTATGACGGCCTCTTCACTCTACAATATGTGTGACAGCATATTCATAGGTCAGGGTGTGGGGCCGTATGCTATTGCAGGTCTGGCAATTACATTCCCGCTGATGAATCTGAGCACCGCATTCGGCACCCTTGTGGGTGTGGGTGCTTCTACCCTTATGAGCGTTTTTTTAGGGCAGAAGAACTATGATGCTGCCAACAAGGTGATGGGTAACTCCATAGTTATGAATATTGCTACCGGAGTGATTTTCACCCTGGTAACTCTGCTCTTTCTAACTCCCATCCTCTACTTCTTTGGCGGAAGTGACAACACCGTAAGTTACGCCCGTGAGTATATGATTATCATTCTGGGCGGAAACATCATTACCCATCTCTACTTTGGACTCAACAGTGTGGTGAGGGTGATAGGGTTCCCAAAGAAGGCTATGGCGGCCACAATCCTCACTGTTGTAATCAATTGCATACTGGACCCACTCTTCATATTTGTGTTCGGATGGGGAATCAGAGGTGCGGCCATTGCAACTATAATATCTCAATTCATTGCCCTGCTGTACATTACAAAGCTTATCTCCAATAAGAACAACGTAGTGCACCTGCAAAGAGGAATCTACCGGCTGAGCCGCAAGATTGTATCTCAAACATTTTCAATTGGTTTGGCTCCCTTCCTGCTTCATATAGGTGCCTGTCTTATTGTTATTGTACTCAACAAACAGCTTATAACCTACGGCGGAGATATGGCGGTAGGGGCTTACGGAATCATTAACCGTTTGGGCTTCATAGCCATAATGATAGTCATTGGCCTTAACCAGGGAATGCAGCCTATTGCCGGTTATAACTTTGGTGCTCAGAAACATGAAAGGGTTTCGGGAGTTCTGAACCTCACAATCAAATGGGCCACATTGGTAACAACCGTTGCCTTCCTGGTTGCGGAGATTTTTCCAAGAGCGCTTACCCGTCTCTTTACATCAGATCCTGAACTTATAGATCATACCGTACTTGGAATGAGGATCTACTTCTGCACCTTTCCAATGATTGGTTTCCAAATGGTTGCAAGTAACTTCTTTCAGTGTATAGGTCTGGCTAAAAAGGCTATATTCCTCTCTCTTACACGCCAGGTTATCTTCCTGCTGCCGCTCCTTCTGATCCTTCCTCCAATCTTTAAGATAGGGGGAGTATGGTGGGCACTTCCGGCATCGGATGTTCTGGCAAGCTTAATGACTGCCTATATGCTTTACCGTCAAAAGCAGGTATTCAAAGAATCCATTGCAAAGAGGATTGCAGAGGAGGAAACCAAAGAAGATAAACTTATAGAAGAGATTGAAAATGAGTAAGATTTTCCACATTAACATAGGCCGTCAGATTGGCTCCGGCGGGCTTCTGGTAGCAGAGCGTCTTGGAGAGATTTTCAATGTTAAAGTCTATGACAAACAGCTCATTAACATGGCAGCCAAAGAGAGCGGACTGGACGCATCTCTCTTTAAAAATGAGGATGAAAAGGACTCTCTGTCTCTAAACTCAAGTTTCAGTTTCTCCACCTTTGTTGAGGCTGTCTCCAGCGGATTCGGCTCAAACATGATAAGTTCCTCCAATCTCTTTAAGATTCAGAGTGATGTAATACGTAAGATAGCAACCAGAGGCTCCACCATAATTGTTGGAAGATGTGCAGATTACATACTGAGAGACTTTAAAGGTTGCCTCAACGTCTTCATCTCTGCAGATATGAAGGACCGCGTTCAAAGAATACGTGAGTCCGGCAGATTTCCGGATGTTGAGAATCTAACGGATGAAAAGATAGAAGACCTCCTTAAAAAGGGAGACCGCAAGAGGGCCTCTTACTACTCGGATTTCTCACTCAAAACCTGGGGAGCCGCAGAGTCATACCATCTCTGCCTAAATTCCTCACTCTTTGGAATAGAGGGAACTGTCTCTATAATAGAGAAATACGTTAGAGAGAATCTTCTCTAGGAACTATTCTGAAGATAGTTTTGAAAGCTGATCATCCGCCACAATCTTGCGGATGATTTTTGTTACAATCTCCTCAATCTTGCTTCCTTTGCTGTAATCTGCAGGGCAGGAGTAGTTTACGCGCTTCTGACTTAAAAGAAGATCTGCAATTTTCTTCTTGTCTTTTCTGCCGGGATCATAAACCGCAATTGAAGAACCGCCCAGCTGGCGGGTGAGTTTCATACAAGGAACGTCCGTTTCCCCGTCTCCAAAATAGATCATGTTGGAGAAGGCTACACGCTTCTCATCCTCCGGCACTGAGGAGTTTACCTCTTCACTGTCATGAATGTTCAGAATACCCTTGTTTATCTTAAAGAGGAACTGTGTCTTGTTGGTGTAGTTTACCGCAGCGGCCGGCCACATTGCGTTGCCCTTTTTGCTGTAGTAGTAGGAACTTGCAAAGATTGTCTTGAACTCTTTTGCAATTTTGCTTCCCTCCATAATCTCCAGTAATCCGGATGAATTTATGTAGTGCTCAACTATCACTCCCTCCTTAAGACCAATCTTGTTAATCCTTTGAAACCAGCTCTCTACGCCCTTAAAGAAGTGTATATCCTTACCAAACTGGCGCAGTGATTCTCTGGTAATTGAGAGCCCCTTTTTCTTTGCCTCCTGCAGCATAAAGAGCATATAGATGAGTATTCCGTCTGCATCCTGCCCCTGTGACATTTTATGGGTCTCTCCCCAAAACTCCTCCTTTCCCATTCCTACGGCGTTAATGAAGGAGTACTCCTGCATGTTACCCGGTGCAAGAGTTCCGTCAAAATCGTAGATAAGCGCCACAATAGGCTTTCCTTTTCTATTCATCTTTTCCCTGTTTATAGTAATTATAAATCTCCTCCGGTGTAAGCTTACTCTCTGATAATGAGAATACTGCTCCCTTCACTCCTGCCTCTTCCAAACTATTAACCTCCGCGATGGTATTTACTCCGCCTCTTGCTATGACCTTCAGGCGCGGGAATGATGCCGTAATACCTCTGTATACTTCCGCATCAAACTTACCGCCCTCTTCCGCCTCAACGTTGCAAATCACAACGCTTTTAAGTCCCTCTGCAATAAGTGATTTGAGCAGAACCTCCAGCTTGGCGGCAGACTCCTGTTTTCTTCCCTTTACCAGCAGTTTTCCCTCTTTTAAATCTGCACCAAAAACAACGCACTGGCTTCCAAAGCATTCAGCCCAGTAGTTAAATACGTTGCTCTGCTCTGAGGCTATGGTTGAGCAGATTACCTGGTCCGCACCTAATGAGAGCGCATTCTTCAAAGACTCTCTGCTTTTAATTCCGCCTGAGTATGAGACCTTTAATCCGGTAAATTCTGTTATCTGCTTTACCAGATTCAATGCAACCGGAGCATTGCTTTTTGCTCCCTGTACGTCAATAATATGAATACGGCTTACACCGCTCTCTTTGAAGGCTTTAAGACGCTCAACAGTCTCCCTGTCCAACAATTCGGTAGGGGTGAGTATCTTAATTGAAGGAATTAAATCTATCATAGCTTTAGAACAGTGAAGAGAAGAGATCCATCTGAGGGTCAGACTCTTTCTTCTTTTTGGTTTCTTTCTTTGGCTTTTCCGGAATCTGAACGGAAGGCAGATCAGAAGTGACGTTTCTTATAAAATCGTTGGAGTTGTCTGCACAATACTTTGGAGATAAAACCGTTACGTATGGGTGCATCTCGTAAATCCAGCGGTAGAACTCGTCATTTGGAATAATGCTCAACTTAAAGTTGCAGCTGCCGTCATCCATCTTCTGAGTCATCTTCTGTGAAGGGTGGATAGGGTTGAGGGTAAGGTACTGAACTTTAGGACCTTTAACCCTTATTGTAATATCCTCCTTAGGAGAAGAAGGCCTTGTAACTCCAACTATATCTGCAAAGTAACTCTCTGCAGAGAATCTGTAGTTTGGAGGGAACGGAAGTATTGCGTAGGAGTAACCCGTTACACAATCTACCGGAATAATCTGAATGCCGTCCAGTCCGTCTATGTAACCCAATGAATACCACTGCATTCTGTAGGATTTCATATAGAGCGGGTAGAATATTACCTCACGGGTAGTGGAGCGCTCCGTTATATAACTGAGACTCAGTACTTTCTTATGAATCACGGCATCCTTAATAACATCTAAAAAAGGACCGCCGGATACCTTTGGCATTCTCTGAAGAGATATTCTCTCGGAGGCACCGCTCACCTTTCTCTCAATTACGCTACGCACCATATCCACAGCACCTTCCAAAGATTCCATTCCGCTCATTCTGGTATATCTGTGGAGAGTCTCCGCAACTTCTGAAAGGGGAGAGAGAGAGGTCTGCTTAACGTTTGCGTTTCCAATGGAATAGCCCGGATCTTTGTACTTGTAATACTTCTGCTCATAGACAACAATAGGGGCGTTGTAACCCTTCTTTTTGTCTCTCATAAGCTGAAGATCAAGCTGTACCGTTCTTGTAGAGACCGTAAAGCCCTCTTTGAGTTTTGTCTTGCTGTTCTCCTTAACCGCTCTGGTACAAGCTGCAATAAGATCCTGAAGGGTGTACTTGTGAGAAGTATCCCTTAAGCAGGCATCTATTGTTATGTGGCGCAAAAGAGCGTTTGAGGTAACAGACATAATGAACAATTTCTTTGCGCAAAGTTAAAAAATCTTTCTTATTTATACACACTTACGCAAGAAATACGCATTAAAAATGCGTTACCTTCCAGAATCTACATTGTAGCAAGAAGTTTTGCGTACTTTCTTACGCACCTTCTCACTTTTGCTCCTTTCATGAGTTTAATCTCTTCCGGCAGGCCGGCAATAAACCTGGCGGCTCCCAGCGGAGAACAGATCTCTGTCTTAAGAATCCACTCCCCATTCCTCTCCTCAGTCAGGAATTTTTCACTTAACGGATACTCCTCCAAAAGCAGGTTTTTGGCTCTGAGTGAGAGCTTTAGTACAAGTTCCTCTTTCTCGTTTCCGCTCATACGGAATATATCCACCTGAGCAGCCTTATGCTCTTTCTCATACTTCCATCCCTTCTCCAACTCCACCACGCTCCCAATTCTCTCCGTCTTGAATACCTTGTTCTGCTTGTCTGCAGTGTCATAGCACCATACAGATATGTAGTTGGTAGTGAAGGCAAAAGGCTCAACGGTACGGTCAGATACCTTGCCGGTATGAGAACTGGAGTAGTTCTTCAAAACCACCTGTTTCTTCTCCTCCATGGCCTCAGCCAGAGCGTTTACGTTGCTGGCATTCTCTTTCTTAACAACCACATCTGCAATGGAGGTGCAGCTGTAAATGGTGGCTAATTTTCTTCTCAAATTCTGCTTAATGACGTTGGTATCATCTATGCCCTCTATAAGGCGGTTAACCATATATGCCTCTTCATCAGTAAAATGGACCAGTTGAGATATCTCTTTAAAGAAGCGGCTCTCTTTGGCAATGTGGTAGTAATCTCCGCTCTTCTGCACCACAAACCCCGCCGCCTTAAAGGTGTCTAAATAGCGGTAAATAGATCTGTATGAGGTTTCTAACCTATCTGCAAGCTCATAAATAGTGTAGTTGTTTCCACTGGAAAGCAACATCATAAGTCTGAGCATTCTTTCTACTTTAGGCTGGTCCATAACTAAACAAATAAAAGCAAATCAAAACAAAATAACTATCTGATTATCAAATCTTCCACCTTAACCTTAGGAACATAGTGAATACCGTTCTCCCTAAAGTATCTGTGATCTTCTTTCTCCCCAATATGGAGAATCTGATACTTCTCCGCACTCTTTCCTATTGCAATTACCAGAAGAGGGGTCATTCCCTCTCCCACAACTCTCTCTGCCTCTGCCTTGTCAAAGGCTCCTATGCAGATACCGTTCAGCCCCATATCTACCGCCTTAAGCAGCATGCTCTGAACGGATATTCCCAAATCTATATCTGTCCATCTGTTCAAAGGCTCTGAGGTGCAGATTATTATAAAGGCATTGGGCTCCGTCCCGGGAAACGGAAGGTGAAGTTCCGGCAGCGCTCCTCCCAGTTTAATAAAACGGCAGAAGGCTTCTGCCTCCCCGCCAACAAGCAGTTTGAACCTCAGTACCTGCTGGTTACGTGCAGAAGGAACCAAAGTATTAACAGATACAATCTCCCTAAGTTCCTCCTTGCTAACCTTATATGATGAGTCATACCCTCTGCAGCTGCGGTTCTTAAGCAGCAGAGTATCCAGGCTCTTATGCACCGGATGAACCTTTACGCTCTTTTTTCTCTTCATCTGAAGATCCTCAAACTTCTTTCCCAAATAGTTGTCTGCCATAATACCTCTGATTATTTACTCCTCTCTGCAAATTTAGTTATTTGTTACTTGTTATTCGTATCCTTTAAAACCGTACGAAGAACGGGGGAGGGCACAATTAGGTCTGTGTGTTTAGTATTTCTAATCTGATAAAGACCTTGTTATATCTGAATTTTTCTGGTATTCTCGCCATTCTTCAGTATCCTCGGTTGCTCCATTTACGAACTGACGAATGAACTTTGGTAAATAGATTCCTCCCGTATAGGCTTCATAATGTGAGATATCATCTTTAGGTGTATAGTGAAAACTCTCAGCAACATCCATATACCATACACTCCATCCACTATACAACCGCCAATCATTGTAATTGTCCATGAAAGATAGTTCTGGATGAAAAGCCCGAAATCTGATTAATTGATTATTGTTGGCTATTGGGTAAAAACCATATTTTTCCCAACTTTTATCGTAAATGCCAGTTCTAATGATTGTATGTGTGAAAGTATAGTCTTGAATATTGGCAATTTCAGAACACAACGGAGTTTCCGATTGAGGAAACTTCCTGTTAAATAGCTTTATAACATCTCCATATGAGTCATTACAATCATTCCCATATAATTGGAAATACTGGTTAAAGCCATCCTCTTCCATTCGAAAAATATCACCAATTTTTATAATATTAAAATCAATTGCCGAAGTATTTAGAAACTCCTTTTCTACCTTATGAATCGTTGAAGTTTCATCATAATACCTATTAAAGAATGCAATAGACGGCGATGAAGAGTAATCTAGGATATTTATTTGATCATCAAGGGAAAATAAGAATTCTTGACTTTTCTTTTCCTCCCCCCTTTTTATTATCTGCTCTGCAATATGCACTGGATATAATTCGCCAGGATAAGCATCAATATGAGAAGTATCGTTTGCTCTAGTATAATGCCAGCTGCCATCTACATTAAAATACCAAATACTCCAACCGCTATAATCTTTCCAATTCTTAATAATTAATCCAAATTTTAGTTCTCTATGGAAACATCTGAATTTAATGGAATTAACATTATCAGTTATGGGCATATTGGCAACCTTTTGCCAATAACCATATTTGACACCTTCTAAAACACTAGTATGAAGATAAATACATGCCCCGCTATTCACTATCTCATTGACATCTATGTCAACTTTACTTTCAAAATTTCCTTTAAAAATTCTGATTACATCAGAATAAAAGCACTCGCTATCTCTACCGCAGAATTGGAAATATTTTTTATATCCGTCAAAAGAAACACAAAAAATATCTCCAATCTTTAATCTTACTTTTTTCATATTCTTCAACATTTAGTGTAAATATCTTTGTTTTGATTTAATCATAGAAATTCTTAAAAGAGATATAATTACTATTATTATGTATATTAATCTGTTAAAAATTCCAGAACTTATTGAATAGATTCGGTATGCTACAGCGTATCCAGGACTTGATGAGTCGTATTTGTTTCCTAAAATATTAATAGGGAGATTAAGAAAATGGATTGTTATTGATGATATGAAAATAAGAGCAACAGTTAAGTAATTAATGTGGATAATCGTATTCATATTAAACAGATAAATTATGAGAACAGTCATTAAAACAATTTGCACTAATACAATTAAATAGATATTTAAATCCATTAACAAAAAAAGAGCGGTCATAAGTTCAACTAATGTACAGCAAATTTCTACTATGCAAATCAAGAATACAATTCCTCTAAAAAAATTTTTCATTTCAATTTAATATATGGTTCATTTTTTTTCAAATAATCTCTTGGATGAAGCTTGTTAATTGCTCTATTTTCTCTGTCTCGTTTACCATCCAATCTACCTATTTCAAATCCGTCAAAAATATCTGACCCTCCACCATCTTCAGAATTTCTTCTAGACATAAACGCTAATAAAACTCTTTCCCAAAACAGCTTATTACCATTATAGGCTTTGTCATAAGACATTGTATATCCAACTTTCCAAAAATCGGAGTTTATGTTACAGTAAAAAATAGAGTAGTCATCTATTTTTGTTCCTAGAATATGAAGCTCTGCCTTATTGACATTTGGATTATTTAACTCGCCCCTATCCTTAACTTCCTGCAACTTGGTTTCTAATACTTTTATTTGAGATGATTTCACAATAATAATATCCGTTAAACCATCGTCTGTTTGAAAAAGCAAATCTCCTTTGTCAGAGTAATATTCTGTTGCTGACATTCCTATAGAATCTATCATGTCTATAGGATTGTTAAAGCAATAAATGTATAGAGATTTGTCTCGATTCTCTTCTCCTATCGGATCTGGTGCATTCCATCTTGCAATCGTAGGGTCATACTGTCTTGCCCCATAGTCTATGAGTCTTATCTGTGCAATCATCTGCAGCTCTTTGCCGTTGTATAAGAGACGGTACGGCAACAGCTTTTCTGTTGCTGAAGAGAGGGTAGGGAATCCGTTGTTGTTGTGGTTATAATCTGAGAAAGATGCCGGCAGTTTCACTCTGTACTTTTCTGCTATTGCGGGATAGTTTCTTCCTAAGTCCGTTTGGAGTCCGTACGGATAATAGTCATTTCTTTCCAGAATGTTTCCCTGGTTGTCTGTTACTGCCCTTACGCTTCCCAGATGGTCTCTTATAAGATAGAGTGTCTCGTAATTGACTGTGTAAGTGGTGTCTGTTCCTATTGTTGTTTGCGGTGTTGCCGCAAATGCGAACCTGGCATCTGCCCCCAAAGCCTCTGCTGCCTCCAGCATTGTCAAAGCCGTTATGTCTCCCGTTATTGCATCCGTATATTCTTTCCTTGCAAGAGTGAACGGTCCTATGTAAATCCTTCCTGTGCCGTCGGCTCCTGTCACCGAGAATTTTTCTCCGTCTGCAAAGTATTCATATTTCCCCGCAAGGTTTTCCATCTGCCCCGGTCCTCCCGGACCCAATCTGGTTGGGTTGGAATCCTCATTTTTTCCGTCCCCTCCTCTCAGTATCTGCATTGACGTCTTTTTAACCTTGAACACAAGGTTGTTTATGTCGTATGAAAGTCTTGCACTCTGGTTTCCGTCCACAATCATGTTTCCGTTCCCGTCATAACTATACGCTGAAATGAAATCCGTTCCGTCCTGTGTGCCTGAGAGTGTTGTCAGCTTGTCTCCGTCATATGTGTAGGTGAAGCTGTGCCTTGGAACCAGAAGGGAAGCGCCGTAACGCTCCAGAGCTGAGATGTTTCCGTTTCTGTCATAGGCAATGTCTTTCTCACAATAAGAGCCTGCAGGAGAATTCTCCGGTCCTTCATACCTTTGTGAGTTCACCAGCCTTCCCTGCGTGTCGTATGTAAACCCGTATGTATTAGCCGCACTTGTTCCCTGCAAGGACTCCCATTCCGATATGTTTCCGGAATAGAGAGGTACGGTGTTGCTCTTTGCCGGACTGTAATACCTGAGTGTCTGCGAGAAGATGTTTGCCGTTCCCTTCTTTGTCTGTGTTGTTGTCATCCACTCCTGGATATTGTAATCCAGCGTCTGCGTAAGTTCTCCTCCCAGAGTCTTTACTGTCAGATGCCCCAGCTCGTCATAAACATAAGCTGCTGTGGCTGTTGACGAGAGCGTGTCCGATGAGGTGAGGGTGTTGTTTTGTATAAAGGAGCAGAAGGTCTTAAGAGTAGCGTCAGAGGTGAGCATCCTTCCCCGCCTGTCATACGAGAAGGTCTCCGTAAGCAGAGCGTGCAGCGTATCTGAGGCTGTGTTGTTTGAAGCATTAGCCAGACAGTTGCACTGCGGCACCGTCAGCCTGTAAACCTGTTTTGAAGGCAGACCCTCAAACTTGTACTTTATTGAAGAGACGAGTTTAGAGCCGTCCGGGTAGAGTGTTACCGTCTGCACAGGCCTTCCGTAAGAGTCATAGAAATAAGCGGTGTACCTGTAAAGGATATCTGTCTGAGAGAGGGTTGCAGGGTTGTCATTAGGATCTTCTGCAATGCCTACCAGTTCTCCGTTTTTAGAGACGGTCATAGCGGCTCTCTCCCAGAGGACGGTGGCGTACTTTGTGGTGTCTGCATCTGTCTGTGACACGGTCTGCTCTTCCGGCTTGAATGTAATTGTCTTTCCATCAACCGTGTGTGAAAGCTTTGTCTTTCCTATTTCCGTCTTGGTGAGAGATATGTTGTCTGTCAGTTCATAGACAGAAGAGGTGAAAGGTATGTTTCCGTTTTGAGAATAGAACGTCTGTGCTGTCTCGTATGAGAAATAACTTCTCATCTGTGCCTCTGTGATGCCCTGCTGGGTAAGCAAAGTCTCCACGGGACGGTTGCTCCTGTCGTATCTTGTAATATGCCATCTTCCGCTCTGTCTCAGCAGAGAATCCTGTGTTGCCACAACGTTTCCTGCGGGGTCAGAGACAAACAGCTCCTTCCCTTTTCCCGGCCACCGTCTTTCCGTCATCCTTCCTAAACCGTCATACTTGTATATGTAACAGCGTTTCTTGGCCCATTCGGAGTCCATGCTTATCTGTGACGCCGCCTTGTTCCTCTCCTCTTCTCCTTCCGGAGTGATGACAGCACAGAGCAGACCTCTTCTGTCATAGACATACACCAGATCGCTCCAACCGCCTGATTGTGTGGTGTCTGCGCTTCCTCCAAGATATGTTCTGACCAGAATTGTCTTTTCTTTTTCGTCCGTGAATGTTGCAACCGTCTTCCCGTCCGGATCTGTGGTCACCGTCTTTAGGAGTGGCTGAGTGCCCTCCTGCCCCAAAACGCCACGGTTCTTTATGTATCCCTCTTCTGCAAGAAGAACAGGGATGTTGTCATCCGGTTTTGAGAGGCTGTAGGCAGTTGCAAGATATCTTCCGTTGGCATCGCTTCTGGGCTTCTTCACTCCGGAAGGCGTTTCCTGAAGGGAGGCGGAACTACGGAAGATACCGCCCTGTGCATACTGTACTAAAGGCTTTCCGGTGACGGCTTCCAGGAGCGTCTCCGTATACGGAAAATTTTCCGCGTTTCCATAAAGAGTGTGATAATAATTCATTTGGCTTGAAGCCGTTGCACTCTCGTAGTTCTCTGAAGCGGAAGAGGAGACGTACGGCAGGTAGTCTCTGAGCTTTTGGCCTACGGGGTCATATTCCACTGGGGTAACTATATTTTTCCCGTTGTTAGCGGAGGCTCCCACCAGAACGGTCTGCTTCTGCTGTCCCAGACCGTTGTACCATACTATGTCCACTATGGAGTCATTCGGTACATACGGGTCACTGCCAATGTAAGTTGCCTTCCTTATCCAGTTGGAGAGCGTTTCGCTGTCCTGTTGAAGATTAGGTGTGTGGTCAATGAGGGGCTCCGTCTGGGGATATCTACGGTCCGGCCATTGCGGGAACGGTTCAGGACGGTCTGCTCCCTTGGCTTGTGAGATGTTTATCTGCAGAATGTTTCCGGTGGAGAGCGGGAATATGAGGTTTATCTCTCTCTCCACTGCTTTTAGAGGATCGAGGGCAGAGTAGGTGTTGTTGGGACGAATCTGGAGGGTGAAGTCCCACCACATCTGGCCCAGGTTGGTGGAAGCGGAGAGGAAGGTCATAAGAGTATCTGCATGTATGAAGGCCAGACAGTTGTTAAGATACTCAACATCAGTGAGTCCCGTATGAGGGTCTACGGGGTCATAGTAGGCAGCAAAGGTGACCGTACCTCCGTTATAGGGAAAACTATAAAAAAACTCAGAGGTATACTGCTGGTTGAGCTTTTCCATGGGCATATTGACGTTGATCATGATCCTCTCCTCCATCTGCCCCGGGCCGTCATGTATAGGACGGTCCTGTGCCTGAGACTCTTCCGGTGTGGCAAGAAGGAAGAGAAGAGCCAACAGGAAGGAGGAAAGAGAAGACCTGAAAACAAGTGCCCCCGTATTTATGGATTTCATAGTTCTCATGCTAATTGTCATTGGAATATGTGGTGCGTTCTATGGTTGCTGAATTGGAACCCGTCCTGTAACGCCTTGTCTGCTTGAGCTTACCCCAGCGCGTATAGGTGTATTCCGTTATGCTGCCGCTGGCATCCTTCATCCATTTAGGACCAACTCCGCAGAGGTACTTGATTGTTGTAATATCAGCGTCCTTGTAATTGTTTCTGAGCTGGGCCTCCTGTGCATCCGGAATACCCGTAGATGCATTCAAATTGCTCGGAGTAACATATTGTTGCACTTGTGTCAGCGTAAGTCCTTTTGCCTGGAGCATAAGATAAAGACCATTTCCGCTCCACAGATAGGATACGGTTTTGTTGTCTGCATTCCTGAGCTGCGTGATATTTCCAAAATCGTCATACGAGAGTATCTCCGCTTCTTTCTTCCACGTCTGGGAATTTAAGTCATAAGATTCCACAAGGGAAGGAAGAATCAGTTCGTTGGGGCCGCTCGGGAAGAGGGCGTATGTGCATCGTTTTCCAGAGATGAGCGTCCTTTGACTTTCTCCTGCCTTTTTTCTGTATATCCTCTCTTCCAAAGGCAGATGAAGAATGTTCTGACTGAGCATAGTGTTGTAGACTATATTGTTTTGTTGCTGAGAAACAGGAAGGTCTCTCACATGGGTGTATTCTGTGATGAGCGAATCTCCCTCCTCGGTAAGTTCAGAAATACAAACGGTCTCGCCAAAGTCATTGTATTTGAATGACTTTTGGGTTCTCTTTTCTAAGGTCTGGTCATCTGTCCTAACTATAGACTCTGTGGTCTGAGGCAGGTGCTTTCCTGCAAAAAGCAGATAAGTGGAAAATCGTCTTATGAGGTAACACGGCAGCTCCGTATAGTCCAGACTGTCAAGAAGGAACGATGTCTTTTCAATTGTAGAAGCAGAAAGAGTGGTGTCGTTCTTGAACGTGCGTTTTTCTTTGAGCATGCCCCTTTGGCTCTGAAAGGATGTCAGAGGGGCAACAGATCTATGAACACTCGTATTATTAACGTTGTAGTCCGGACCCATCTGCCACTGTACCACATTGCCGTTGTTGAGCAGAGCCTTCTCCGGATAGGAGCCGCTGATACCAATCTTTAGTTCATCACGGAAGCCTTTGCCGTCTGCGCTGGAAGTGAAGATGTTAAGAGTTCTAGTGCCATCACTCAGATGTTCGAACACGCTTCTGTATTCCATGTTGGCAAAGCCGTAATCTTGAAGTGAGGAAGATTTAAATGAAGAACGTTCAGTGATATTATCAGTGGCCTTACATACAAAACTCACCTTATATCTTGGGCTCCAGGCAAGGATACCGGAGCTGTTGCCCGAGGCATCCTCGTAGGTGTAGGTCTTCTCCCCCGATGGGGTGCCGTTGGAAAGGAAAGAAGAAATTTTCCTTATCCTCATTCCTCCGGCTTCTCCGTAATCTATGACAAGTCTTGGAGAAAAACTCTTTCCTTCCGAAGAGTTATACTCGCGTCTTACAGCGGCGGAATAGTAATGCGGCTCGTACTCGAACGTGGTGTAGCCACCTGTTGGATAGGTAATCTTCTCTATCATTCCAAGCCGAGAATAGGTGTTGTCCGGATCTCTGGAAAAACCGCTTATCGTCTCATTTTGGGTGTAGAGATCTACTGTGGAAATCGGATAAAATGGACCGTTCTGACCATTGTAGTAACCCCAATGGTCCACGGCAAATATTGCATGGTAAGGATAAGGCTTGGAAGAATCGTTCCAACCAATGTAATCAAAGGAGTATGTTCCCACCCCCTGAACTGTGATGGACTGGAGGTAATTAGTCATACCTCCGTTGGTATTGCGGCTGTGAGAGAAAGATGCGCTGGCTACAGAATAGGGATTGCCGCTCTTATAGACGTTCACGCTTTTGAGTCTGATGGTATTCAGGTAATCCTTTGGAGTAGAGATGTGTGACTGACGGTACTGGTCGCCTTTGAATGTGGAACTGACGGTGGAGGAGTCGTATGCAAAGTCTATATGGGAGCCGTCGCTGAAAGAGATGGAACTGAGGAAAGAACTGCGGCTAAGCGTTGGGTGGGTCTCCTCACCGTCTTCCCGGCCGGAGGCCGTATAACACTGTACAACAGGATGATAGAAGTAGAATTGGTTGTCTGAAACTTCACTGGTAGTGACAGAATTTCTGGGATTATAGACAGTGCGTTGATGGGTTTCGTAAGTGAACTGAGCCCACCGGCCATCGGGAGCTTCAATCCTG
>JAFZIN010000032.1 GCA_017554305.1 Bacteroidales bacterium
ACCCGCTTATGCTTCTTTTGTGACGGACCTCTTCTTTATGGAAAGAGCAATTGCTCCTGCTATTAGGATTAGCAGAAGCAGTGATGCGTAGAGTGAGTATTTCTCTCCTTTGATGAAGCTCTCCGGCTGGAAGGTAAAGGTTATATCTCCCTCTCCCGCAGGAACCACTGCTCCTCTTAAAACCCAGTTAGCCTGGAAGATATCCAGTTCACTCTCTTTGCCGTCTGCCTCTTTTACAACAGCTTTCCAACCCGGATAGTAAACCTCACTGAACAGTGCAACGCTTGGTTTTCCTACAGAGTAATGGTAGACAAGTTTATTAGGGGCGTAGCTTGTAAGGCTTATCATTTTCACCTCTCCGCTATTCTCGGAATCTTTTGCGGCATCTGTGTTATCTTTTGGTTTATTGCCATTTGCGGCAGTTGCACCTGATGCGGCTTCTGCAGTAGCACCTGAAAAGGCTTCTGTGCCGGCCCTCTTCTCTGCTGCAAAGCCCTTCAGAGCTCCCTCAAATTTCTTGTTAACGATTGCAGTGCTGTGCGGATCAATTTCTCCAAGTTTTTCAATCTCTTCGTTTGCATTTTCCACAACAGCAACACTGTCTGCAAACCAGCAATTACCTAAAGCGTAAGAGTTTACAATTGGTGCGCTCTCTCCATTTACAATAATATAACGGGTGTTGAGCATACTCAAAACAGGATGGTATGTAATGGCTGAGGCGGCCTCGTCCAACGTTGTTACACCCTGGAGTTCAGAGCCCATCTGAGTTATCTCCTTTCTGATGTAACGGTCTATCAAATCCTGGTAACGCTGCAGCTTTGCAGGCGAGTATCCGCCAATGGTCTTATGATGATAAGAGATGTATGCGTTGTTGAAAGGATCTACCGTAAGATCCAGAACCCTGTAGTTTGGATCCTTGTCAGATTCTTTAAGGAATGTATCTACCGGACGGGCATTTAGAACGCTTGTAAACTCCTGCTGTGTAACAAAATGTGAAGAATTAAGATAACGCTTGTCTGCGCTCCACAAATCTATTCCAACAAGCAGAATAAGAGCCGCCGTAGCGTAGCAAACTTTCATCTTCTTGTTAAATGATAACCATATTACAAGAGCTGCAAGAAGTATGAAAGCAAGAGAACGGAAAGCATCTGCTTTAAGCAGCGCCGCTCTGTCTTGAGTTAATGTTGCAACAAGTTCCTTAGGAAGTTGAGCGTCTGCACCTCCGGAAAAGTTTCCTGCAAGTGACGGTACAAGGCAGAAAATCAGAGAGAAACCGCCTGTTATACCCAAAGCCCAAAGCAGAGATTTCTTTGCCGCCGCTTTCTCTAAAGTGTAAAACTTATCCAGTGCCAGTATGGCAAGAATAGGAACCGTTACCTGCAAAATCACAAGAATCATAGATACGGTTCTGAACTTGTTGTACAGCGGCATATAGTTGAAAAAGAAGCGTGTAGGAGCCATAAAATGATAACCCCAGGAGAGCACAACAGCAAGCAGTGATACAAATACAATCCACCATTTTACTCCGCCCTTAACCACAAAAAGTCCTAATACAAAGAGAAATATGCAGATTGCACCAAGATACATAGGGCCTGCGGTAAAAGCCTGCGGTCCCCAGTAGAGCGGCATCTGTGATAAAAACTTCTCCGCCTCGTATGAAGGATAGTTGTACTGCTCCGTAAGCAACTTGTAGGTTGCGGAAGATGAGGAGAGCTTGCCTGCAGATGCACCTCCGTTAAAGTTAGGAATCAGAAGGTTAGGAGTCTCCTCCACTCCGTAAGACCACTGGGTTGCATACTCCAGATCCAAACCGGAGCGGCTCTTTTCTCCCGTTGTTGCAGCACTGTTATCTGTAAGTTCCGTACCGCCTCTCATTGTGTACTTGCCGTACTCGTATGTTGGCCAGAGATGGTTGATGTTTGCAGCAACACCCAAAAGTCCGGCCACCAGAACCACAAGAGAAATTTTAAAGAACTTGCCAAAGCCCTTCTCTTTAATTGCCTTAATAAGTTGCCAGATTACATAGCCCGCAACTATAATTGCCAGGTAGTAAGTGATTTGCGGATGGTTAGCCTTAACCTGAAAACTCAGCGCAAGACCAAACAGCGCAGCACCCAAATATGACCCCTTCCTGTATGCATAAACCAGCGCCGCAATAACCCAAGGCATAAAGGCAATAGCCATCATTTTGGTGTTGTGCCCCACCTGAATAATCTGCATATTGTACGAACAGAAGGCCACCGCAATTGCACCAAGTATTGCAAGATATATGTTCACCCCAAAAGCAAGGAACATTAAGAAGGCTCCTATCATACAGACAATCAGATAACTGGCAGGGCGCTGTCCTATAAAGAGAACATCATAAAGATACTTTGTAAAATCTCCGTGATACTTTACAGAGATGGTAGTTGCCGGCATTCCGGAGAACATGGAGTTGGTCCAATAGGTAGGATCATTCGGATGAGCGTCATTCCAATCTACAATCTCATGGCTCATACCCTTCCAACTGGATATATCTGACTGATTTACAACCTTTCCGCTCAGTGTATACGGTGCATACGCATACCCAATTACTATAAATCCAACAATTGCAAGTACATACGGAATCAACTTCCTAAAAACATTGCTTTTCCTTTCCTCCATATTCTCAAATTTTACTCTTTAACTATAACTTTCTTTCTATCAGTTATTTTAGTTTATCTTATCTTTCTCCCGACAGATTTCTTACTTAACCCTTTTCTCTTTTTCCGCAATCCTACTTCTTATTTTCTGCTTATTTCATCAAGCAGTTTTGCCAACTGTTCCGTGGTCTTTACACGTGAATACTTTTCAACTGCAGAGTTATTGCCGGCCTCTGCAGAACCCATCTCTGAGCCCTCGGCAGCAGGCTTGGAAACAGCTGAGCAATAATCCTTTACAAAGCCCCTCATAATGGCCTCTATTGCCTCTCCGTCATCAAACTCCGCCATCTTTCCGCGGCCGGTTTCTTTAAGTATCCGTCCCAAATCTCCGTTAACCGGACCAAAGGCAAATATCTCTCCCTTGCAGGCAATATACTCGTAAAATTTACCCGTTAAAATTGCAGCGGACTCCTTCTCTTTTCTAAGCGGAAGCAGAAGAACATTGGCCCTCATCTGCCATCCAATACTCTCAAGATGCGGAACATATCCATACTGCGTGTAGTAACTCTCAAGCCCTGAGGCCTTAATCTCCTCAGCTACGCAACTATCTGTCTGGCCCATAGTTACAATCTTGAGTCTGGAAGCAAACTCGCTGTTCTCAGTAACCATCTTTCCCAGAACCGGCCACAAAAGATCAGGGTCTGCACTCTTTGGAAGAAGCCCAGTGTGAACAATTACAAATTTACCCTCACACTCTCTGTCTATTCTCTCTTTAATCTCTTTTAAGGCCGGACGTTTTTCAGTTGAAAAATCATCCGGATCAAAACCGTTGGTAACAACCTCAACCTTCCCGGCAAACTCCGCATACTCTCCCGTTGAAAACTCTTCCTTCATCTTGTCAGAAACCACCACAACTTTATCTGCACAACTCAGCACACCTCTTTCCAAAGTCTGATGCTTCTTTAAAGAGGAGGCGCTAAGCCCAAGATGTTTGAAGTAGAATATTTTTGTCCACGGATCTCTGAAGTCTGCCAGATGGGGGATGTTGAACTTTTTGTGCAGAGCCTGAGCAATCAGGTGCATTGAATGGGGCGGGCCGGTGCTCACCACCGCATCAAACCGCTCCCCCTCCTTAATCAAGCCGGAAAGGAACCTTACGGACGGTCTAACCCACCACACTCTTGGGTCCGGAATGAACCAGTTGCCCCTAATGTGCATGGAGAGTTTCTTAAGGAAGCCGCCCCCATCGGAAGAGATAATGTTGGCCTCAATCTTCTCTCCCTTTTTCTTTCCAGACAGTATCTTGTAGAACTTATAAGGTTCTGTAATTTTGCGCTTTATAACTTTTATGTCCGCCCTTATGTCCGCCTCCAGGGAGGGGTCAATGGAGTTGACATCGGGGTTCAGAGGGGTATATATTACCGGCTCCCAACCGTACATTGAGAGATACTTGGAGGCCTTGAGCCACCTCTGCACTCCGCTTCCTCCGGAAGGTGGCCAGTAATATGTAATTATCAGAACCCTCTTCATTCTATTTGTCTGCCTCTGTACCCTTAATCAAGTTCTGATAGAGGCAATTTACAACGCGGTTATGAACAGCCATAAAGCCACGCTCACGCTTGCCTGAGCAGCCGTTGGTCATAGAGACAATACCAAAGGTTCTCTCCTTATTCCAGAGCATAATAGTATAAACTCCGTACGCGCCGCCGGTGTGGCCAACCATTGTTTTGCCAGGGATAATATCCTTGTTGTTCCAGAGAGCAAATCCGTAGTAAACAGGCTCGCCGCCCTCAAATCCCTCTTCCGTGCCGGTCTCAGTAAAGCGGCTCTGCATAAGGAGGGCGCTCTGGCTTCCCAGAACCTTTGCTCCGTTGGCAGCGGTTCCCAATCCCATGTGCATCTGCATAACCTTAGCTAATCCAACCGGATTAATCTTCATTCCGCCGGTAGGTGAGAAGATAGGGGTTGAGTAACCAAACTCGTACTCTGCAATCTCCTTTGTTCTAGGAGCGTAAGCCTCTTTCTGCTCTTCCCATTTACCCTCACTGTCTTTCTCATAGAGAGATACAAACTTTGTAGAATCCAAACTTGCAACCCAGTAACCTGCATAGTCAATGCCTACAGGTTTAAGAACGTTGTTAACAACATACTGGTCAAAACGGATTTTGCTGACTCTCTCTATAATAGTTCCCAGGGTGTTGTAACCCAGGTTGCAGTACTCGTACTGAGTACCAGGACGGTAATCGTTATAAGACTTTGCAAAGTCTGCATTCTTCTCCGGATTAATAACATCCAGCTTAAAGTATCCGCCCGCATCGTTCAAAGATGAGGTGTGTGAAAGCAGCATGTAAGGAGTAATCTTTACATCCGGAAACTTAGGGTTTCTTACCTTAAATCCAACAAGATCACTTACATCCGCATCCAAATCCAGAGCGCCCTTCTCCACCAGCTGCATAATAGATGTAGCGGTAAAAGATTTTGAGATGGAAGCAATGCGGAAGAGATCATCCTCTGCCAGAGGAGTCTGATTCTCAAGGTTTTTGTAACCCCAACTGTTTTTGTATACAATCTCGTCTCCCTTTACAACGGCAACGCCCAATCCAATGACGTCCAAATCTGCCATAATTTTCTCTATACCCTTGTCTATACCCTCTGTGTAGAGGACCTCTTCAACGGGCTGAGTTTCTTTGTTTTCCTTAGCAGTGTTGCAGGAAACAAGAGCCGTCATTCCAATAGCCAAAGCTATGACGGCAACTGATGAATAAGTAGAAATTTTCATACAAATTGTGAATTTTTACAAATATAGGAAAAGATAAATGCTAATTTTGCATTATGGGAGAGAGAAATCTTAATACACCGTTAATGAAGCAGTATGTGCAGTTCAAAGCACAGTACCCGGAGGCACTCCTGCTAATGAGAGTGGGAGACTTTTATGAGGCCTACGGGGAGGATGCCCTTACGGTGAGTAAGGTCCTTGGAATAGTTCTTACCAAACGTTCCAACGGAGTGCCGGACTCCGTAGAACTTTGCGGATTTCCTCACCACTCTCTGGAAAACTATCTTCCACGGTTGGTCCGTGCCGGTTACAAGGTTGCAGTGTGTGACCAGCTGGAAGACCCCAAGATGACCAAAACCATTGTAAAGCGCGGAGTTACAGAACTCGTTACCCCGGGCGTTGCCTACAACAACGATATTCTGGAGCAGGGCCGCAACAACTATCTGGCATCCTTTGTCTTTGAGGGCAAGGAGGCCGGCGCCGCCTTTTTGGATGTCTCCACCGGAAGTTTCAAAGTTGCACAGGGCGGGCTGGATTTTATGGATCTGCTGCTTACGGATATGGCTCCCGGTGAGATTCTCATTTCCAAGGGCTTTGAACCCGGCTTCAAGAAACAGTTTGGAGAGAAATGGTACCTCACCCCAATGGACGAGTGGGCTTTTGTGGAGGAGGCCTGCTTTGATAAACTTGAGAAACAGTTTGGTGCAAAGGCACTTAAGGGGTTTGGTATTGAGAAGATGCGCCTTGCAAAAATTGCCGCCGGCGCCATACTCTTCTACCTCCAGCAGAATAGAATATCAGATATTGCCAGCTTTGACGCCGTCACCATCAAAGGCCAGAGCGGCACATTCCATATCAACTCCATTTCCCGCATAGACCGAGGCAACTTTGTCTGGTTAGACCGCTTCACTATCAAGAATTTGGAGATTTTTAACTCTTTTTCTCCCGATGGTGTATCTCTTATGGATGTGGTAAATCACACCTCTTCACCAATGGGCGAGCGTATGCTCCGTTCGTGGCTTGCAATGCCGCTTATAGATGCGGAGCAGATAGAGAAAAGATATGATGCGGTTGAGTTCTTTGCAAAGGATGATGAACTCCGCTCTCAACTGATGGAACATATTGACAGCGTGGGAGATGTGGAGAGAATACTTGCGCGCTGCTCAACCGGAAAGATAATGCCGAGAGAGATGGTGCAGCTGAGGCGTTCTCTTTCAAATATGCAACCTATCGCGGAGTTAATAAGAGAGAAAGGCGGTGAGCAGCAGCTAGTTGCAAAGGTTCCGGCAATGAGCGGGTTCTTTAAAGACCTTGCAGAATATAGCGCTTTGGATAAGCTGATTGGGAGTAAGCTGATAGATAATCCGGCAGCGCAATTCGGTAAGGGTGATATAATTGCAGCGGATGTAGATGAGCAGTTGGATTCGCTCAGAAAAATTTCCAGAGAGGGAAAAGATTACCTTCTGGAGCTGCAACAAAGGGAGAGCCAGAAGACCGGAATTCCTTCACTCAAAGTTAGTTACAATAACGTATTCGGTTACTATCTTGAGGTCAGAAATACCTACAAAGCCAACGTTCCAGGTGACTGGATCAGAAAGCAGACGCTTGTTTCTGCAGAGAGATATATAACTCCGGAACTCAAAGAGTATGAGGAGAAAATACTGGGTGCAGAGGAGAAGATTGTTCAACTGGAACAGAAGATTTTCTTAGATCTTGTTCTTGAGATTCAGAAGAGAATTCCTCTCATCCAAAAGTGCTGCATTGCAGTTTCCAATCTTGATTGTCTTGTTGGCTTTGCACACCTTGCCAAGAAGAACCATTACTGCCGTCCAAAGATGGACAACTCGCTTGAGATTGATATTAAAGAGGGGCGGCATCCGGTGCTTGAAACAAGGATGGCTCCGGGTGAAGAGTATGTTGCCAATGACCTGTTCTTATCTAATGAGGCTCAGCAGATTATAATACTTACCGGTCCTAATATGGCAGGTAAATCTGCACTGCTGCGTCAGACTGCTCTCATTGTTCTTCTGGCTCAGTGCGGCTCCTTTGTTCCGGCAAAGAGTGCGCGTATTGGAGTGGTTGATAAGATCTTCACAAGAGTGGGTGCATCAGATAACATTTCACAGGGTGAATCTACCTTTATGGTTGAGATGTTGGAGAGTGCCTCCATACTTCACAACCTCTCAGAGAGAAGCCTTGTTCTTTTGGATGAAATAGGAAGAGGAACCAGCACATTTGACGGTATGTCAATAGCATGGGCCATTGTGGAGTATCTGCACAACAACAGAAAGGCTCCCGCAAAGACCATCTTTGCAACTCACTATCATGAACTTAACGAGCTTGAGAGTATATACCCAAGAGTTAAAAACTTCCATATTGAGGTTAAGGAATCGGGCAAGAATATTGTCTTCCTCCGCAAGATGAAACGCGGCGGCGTTGCCCACAGTTTTGGTATTCACGTTGCCCGTCTGGCCGGTATGCCGGAAGAGGTATTAAACTCCGCAGAGAAGACGCTCCTAAAACTGGAAAAGCAGGAGAAACAGCGCCAGGCTTCCAATCCAAAAACGGAAGATCAGATGCAACTCTCCTTCTTCCAGTTGGATGATCCAACCCTCTCCGCCATCAAGGCCAAACTTGAGGCCGCAGACCTCAACTCCATGACCCCGCTCTCCGCCTTTGACCTCCTCCGCTCCATGAAATCCGAACTCGGCCTGGATTAAGGCGTTCGATTGAGTTAGAAGCCGAGCACTGGCCTGACACTATGTATGTCCCCATTCGGGTCGTAGCTCCAATAGTCTTTGTAGAAGTACCACGAGCGGTAATCAGTATTCCACGTAGCAGACCAATATCGGCTTTGGCTAAATGCCGCGCCTCCGGCACCGGTGATATAGGCATTCACGTTGTCATCGTAAGTCTGGCCGTCCCAATAAGGAGCAGTCGAGCCGAGGTTGGTGAATATCACCTCGTAGTCGCTCTTCGGCGCCACGGCCCAGTTCGACACGGCGGTTGCGCCCAGCGCGGTGTAGCTCGTCAGCTTAACGCCGCGTGCGGCATCGTCTGGCAGCACCCTCAGCCTGGTGCCGGCGTAGGTGGGCCAGGCCCAGCTGAAGATGGCGTCCCACGTCTGCGGCGTAGCGTCCTGCAGGGCGAGAATAAGGCCGTGGCCTGTCTCGGTTACCTTACCCAGAATACCCACGGCGGTGCAGCCTGCGGGTACGGCGGTCTTAGCAGTGTGCAGATGGCCTGCGGCGCACACCACCTTGCCATAGTCAGACGAAGTGGCAGCACTCAGCAGCGGGTAGCTCGGAGCAGCACTCCTTGTTATGTTATAGATGTGGCCAGCTTCGAGCACTTTGCTGCTATTGACGAGGGTGATGGCATTGCCACCCACCGTCAAGGTGCAGTTGTTTAAGTCTTCTCCATAACTCAGGCCTATCGCAAATGTAGCATTGCCCGAACCGTCGGTTGTTACATTCTTATTAACCGTAGTTGTCGAATAACTAAACACCACAGCGACCTCAGTACTGGCCGATAAACCGGTGATGGTGAAGTTGAGGATGGCATTGCACGGAGTCAGGGTAAAGCCACTAGAATACGTATAACAATACTCATAGCTGAGCTGCTCTACTCCAGCAGCCTTTGAAGTGGCAAAAGCGTTGTTATAATCGGAGCCTACGTATGCTGAATATGTACCTTCGTTTTCTAAAGTCAAAAAGTCATAGCTTTCGTAGCCGGCAGGCAGCAGCGTAGCTTGAGCACCACCATCTTGAGAGAGAAGTTCATCGACGGTGCCTGTCCACTCAGTTTGGGTAGTAATGGTGCCGCTGAATGTTCCGTCGGACACCCATGTCAGCGTGCCGGCAAAATTGTAATCACCTTCATGATATGAGCCCTCCACAAACAGCTTGTCTCCAGCGCTGAATTCAAGTTTCTTGGTTCCTTCGTTATACGAGGCGCGAGTGGTGCCGCCGTTGCCCTGACGGGTCACGTTGACGGTTACGGGCAGTTCATAGCCTTTCTTTACTATGTCCTCTTCTTGGACGGTGCTTTCTTTCTGGCAAGCGGTAGAGAAAAGCATGGCGGGCACGAGCATAGCCAGCGCCAATGCTTTGAAGATATTCTTTGTTTTCATTGCTCTTCTGTTTTTAAATGTCCTCTTCATCCCAAGTTCCATCCATTGTGGCATCCACATCGCCACTTATACAAATAATACATTCAGTCTCCACCCCAAAAACTCTTGTTAAGGGAGCATCATAGAGTTCTTTTTGTTTTGTTTCCATAAGCTTATGTATTTGTATGATTAGATTCGAGTTAACGTATGGGCACACGAAAAGCGGCGGCACTTCTCTCGAAGGTCGCGACTATCGTTATGTAAGCTATTGATTAAAAGATGGTTATACCCCCCCCTAAATGCGGAAGGAGCTTTAGAAGAAAGGATGTCTTTAACTAACATATGAATGTACGATTCTTCCGACTAACTTGCAATGGATAGGTATTCGTTGCCAAGCTTTTCTATGCAACGCATAATCTCCTGCTCACGTTCTGGAGAAGGTGTTTTGAAGCCATTGATATAGCTTCGCATCAGCGAGGCGCTGAAGCCGAACTTCTGGGCAAAGCCGCTCACGTTGATTTCCGGGTGCGTGAGGAAAAAGTGTTGGAGGCGGGTGGGCTCGGCATCGGGATAAAGGAAGCTCTCAAAACTGATGTCTTCGTCCAGATCGTGCCAATGGATACCGATGGTACTCATCTCGTAGCGGGCCCGCTGCTCATCCGTCGCCTTACGGAGATGGGAATACCACAGAAGGGATTGGCGATAGGTTTTCCCATCGTCCCCCAGGCCGTAGATCCAGTCCCTGTCAAACCATATTTTACTGATTGTCTTCATTGTCGGTCTTGAACAGTTCATACCAACGATTGATGATGATGTCCGTATTCTCGGCAATCATCCGCTCGATGCGCTTGAGGTCGTTGGCTTTGATGTTATGCACATATTCCATCACGAAACCCTCACCGTCCCAATTGAACTTGGCATCCCCGTTATGTCCCCGCACGTGAACGTGGATGGGCTCATGCTCCCGGGAGAAGAACATGAAGATGAAACCGTATTGTCTGAATAACTCGGGCATAGTACTATCTTTTTGCAAATATAGGTAACAAAAATGAAACCTGCAAGAGTTTGGGCTAAATAATTACCTAAACAATGAAACACGGAACTTTGCGGGTGAGCCGTTTTTTCTCTTTTGTTTTCATGTGTTGTTATTTATAGATTGCGTTTAATTGAAAATCCCTGAAAAATGGTAAGAAAAATTATATTAACATTTAGGACTCAACATTAAGACAAATATATTAAAAAATCCATAAAGTCCTATACTATTCGGGTATTACCACTCTTTCAAATTTAAACTCTGCCTCAATTACCCCCGTTTCTACTCCACAATTTTCTATAAAAATCTGGAGTATACTCCATAAATTTACAGGAAAATCAGGACCATACTTACAATTTCAAAAGGAGGGGTACAAATTGTACCTACCCTTTGCTTTTCTGTAGAAATGGCGGTTATCCTCGGTAGGCCGAGGAGAGCCCAATACAATATAAATATTGTACAATACAAATATTGTTATAACTTTGTAAAAGAATGAGTAAAGCAACAAAATATTTAGAGGCGCATCAATCATCTACGCCATCACATTGGCGTGAAGATGCGCAGTGGCGCAGAGACAATGATTATTGGCTCAAGTATGCACAACAGATTACCATACAGGTAATGCGCGCTATGGATGAACAATCTGTAACTCAGACAGAATTAGCCAAACGTATTGGCTGCACACAACAATATGTTTCCAACCTGTTAAAAGGCAGTTCCAATATGACACTGGAAACCATAGCACGTTTAGAGAAAGCACTGAAACTAGATATCCTTAAAACAGCACTTCAATAAAAATCCGGGGCGTATAACAGCCCCGGATTTTTAATTGCTGTATAGAGTTGTTATTAATAATCTACGATTAGTCCAAAGGATGAGATGCTGTTATGTCTGTGAATTTGGATATATCAACCTTTACACCATGGTAAGATGTGTATGAGGTTGGTATAGCTGTTGTCTTAGTGAAACTATATACCTTCTTAGCGGTTTTGTCAACCAAATAGATGGTATAATCGTGAGAATCATTGTCTACCGAATAATAAAAATTAAATGCAATACCATCTGGATTACTTACGCCATTAGACCAATTATTGGAAGAAGTAATACCAGAGCAATTGCCTACACTGGAAACATCGAAATACGATCCACTCCAATATAAAGCTTCACCAACCCAAACGTTATTTCCAAAAGTTAAGGCGTAGCGGTCTGGTGTAGCCTCCAATCCGGTAACCACAACCTGAAGTCTGCTCATAAACTCCCATCCGCTAATGGTTCCGGTAATCTTTTTTGTTCCAGTGTTATAACCGTATGCAGAAGACATTTTAAAGCAGACGGTTGGCACTGTTCTAGGAAAGCAGTTATAAGGCCACTCGCTTAATTTAAAACTTGTCCCATTTGGAGCGTAAGCATAAGAATTGTCCTTTGCAGAAGCAAACCAAGAGTTGGTGCTCTCGTAAATAGCATTGAACGTTCCGCTTAAGCCAAGCAAACTTTCATCAACTTCTGAAGAAGACCATCCACCTGCAGTTTTGGTGAGAACTAAATGAGGAGCCTCTTTCCAATAAGAATAGTGACCTGCCGGAACGCTGTTAAACCATATATTAATTTTATCACCAACACTCCAACCAGTCTTAATAGCCTTAGAATCTACATAAGGATCATTTACTGTGATATCAACTGTAACCTTAGTTGTTTTCTTAGGAGCTTGTTCTTTGCTGCAAGATGCAAAGAGTGAGAGAGCCGCAATGGCTGCTGTAAACAATATAATCTTTTTCATAATCATCTAGTTTTAAAAGAAAAAGGTCCATGAATCTTCAGTTGCTCCGTCAAACGGATTGTTAGGATCAACATCGCCGCTGGCGCATACAATACCTTCAGAGGAGATTTCCCAAACGGAAATATCCGGGGCGAGGTAAATTGCCTCTTTGTTTTTTGTTTCCAATTTCTTCATAGTAATTTTTGATTTATTGTGTTTGATTTGATTTAACAAAAGGGCACAAAAAAGCAGATGATGTGGAAACATCATCGATGGAATAATATAAAGCTCTGATTATAAGATGATTATCACCCCCCCCAGAGAGGCTGGAGAGCGTGTCAGAAAAAGATGTGTTCTTTATCCACCCAATCATTTCTGACTCATTAACCAAGCAAATATACAAAAATGCTCTTAATTTCAAATAGTTATTTGGAGTTCATGGCGGTGACGGGGTTGAGATTGGCGGCGGTCCAGGCTGGGAGGACTCCGCTGAGGACGCCTATGGCTGAGGCAATCAAAACTCCGGCTATGACATTTTGGAAGGAGAGGTGAACATCATATTCTGCAGGAATTGGGGCGGCGGTGATGATAATCCAGACAAGGAGGACTCCAACTAGAGCACCCGCTACGGCTAAGATAAGGGCCTCTGTAAGGAACTGGGTCATAATGAAGTACCTCTTTGCACCCAAAGCCTTTTGAATACCGATAATCTTGGTTCTCTCCTTAACGGAAACAAACATTATGTTGGCAATTCCAAAGCCGCCAATCAGAAGGGAGAAGGCGGCAATTATCCATCCAACTTTCTGAATTACACCCATTATCTGACCCAGCATGTTTTCCAGCACATTGATGGAGTTAATGGAGAAGTTATTTTTCTGTCCAACCCTCAGCCTGCGGCACTGTCTCATAAGGTGTTTGATTTCTGCGGTAAAATCTTCTACAGATACATCCTCTTTTGGAACGGCGTAGAGTTCTCCGTTCATATTTCTGAAATGGAAGATGTTTTTGCCTGTGTTATAAGGGAGTATACAGTTGCCGTCTGTCTCCATCATATTTACCATACTCTCTCCCTGTTTGGCAATTACACCTATAACCGTTACGCTGTATCCGTTTACTTTTATCACTTTACCCACAGGGTTTTCCTCTCCGAATATAGACTCCGCCAACCCCTTTCCAAGAATTGCAATAGGCTGGGCACTCTCAAGTTCCGTTGGAGAGAAAACTCTTCCGCTCTCCATATCCAGGTTGATAACTTTATCCAATCCGCCAATAACGTTCATTACCCAAACTCCGGAAGATGAACTGCGGTTGTATTTTACTGTGGCACTGTTCATTACGGAGTAAAGAAAATCATCTCCCTTCTTCGAATTGTGCTTCAGATATTTGTAATCATCTAAAGAAACGTTAGGTCTTTTTATGTACTCCCACCACTTATACTCCGTTCCAACACTTCCGTCCAGAGCAATGTTTCCCTCATCATCTTCCACCCCCATTGGCCAGGAAGAAACCTGCAGCATCTTGCTGGACCCCAGCGTCTCAAAGCCCCTCTTTACATTGGAGCGCAGTGCATCTACCGCTGTAAAGATTGCTATGATTGTAAAGATACCAATGCTCACACCCAGCAATGATAAGAAGGTGCGCAACTTGTTGCCCTTCAGTTCGTTAAAAGTAAAAGTCACACCTTCCTTCAACTGCACTGAAACAACCCTCAATCTCCCTGTTAAGCTCTTCTTTCCGTCCATCTTCTCTTCTACTTTTGTTCCAATAATTTGGTGAGTTCTATAAAATCTTCTACGCTTAGCTGCTCCGGTCTCTTATCAAGATAAGGTGATTTTTCCAGCGCCTCTTTTGCCGCAGAGTTGAGGTTTACAGCAAGCGGTTTTATTGAGTTTCTTACGGTCTTTCTTCTCTGCCCGAATGTTGTTTTTACAACGCTCTTAAAGAGCTGCTCATCACAACCAAGAGACTCTCTGGTATTTCTCCAAAGCCTTATTACTCCGCTCTTTACCTTTGGCGGCGGAACAAATGCACTCTCATCTACGGTAAAGAGATACTCTATGTCATACCAGCACTGAAGCAGCACGGAGAGTATGCCGTAATCTTTTCCGCCCGCATCTGAAGCAAGGCGCTCTGCAACCTCTTTCTGCAGCATGCAGACAACTTGAGTTACTCTATCTCTGTCTTCCAGAATTTTGAAGAAAATTTGAGATGAGATGTTGTATGGGAAGTTGCCTATGATATAGACCTCATTGCCGTTTGTTCCCTCTTTAACCATTGCGGAGGAAGGGAAGATTTCTTCCAGATTGCTCTTAAGAAAATCTCTCTGCTGGAGAGTATAAAGAAACTGCGGAAAGCGGTCTCTAAGTTTGTCTATAGACTCCTGGTCTATCTCGCAGAGGGAGAGGTTAATTCTCTTATCCATAAGGAGATAGTTGGTGAGCACTCCCGTTCCAGGGCCAATCTCCAGAACATTCACACCGCCCTGGGCGGTAGGGTTTTCATCCAGGCCGGTTTCCGGTATAAGGAGGGAGTCTACAATCTCTATGGCAATATCTTCATTGCGGAGAAAATGCTGCCCCAGAGCCTTTTTGGCCCTCACTCCGTCATACCTTACAGGATGCGGCACTCTCTTATGTTGGGTGTTCCTTCCCATAGCGCAGACAAAATTAGAAAAATACTGTTACCTGACAATCATTACCTAATTTTCAGTACCTTTGGACGCTTAAATACAAGAATATGTACAGAACAAATACTTGCGGAGAACTCCGCTTAGAAGATGCCGGGAAAAAAGTAACGCTCGCCGGATGGGTTCAGAGAATCAGAAAAATGGGAAGTCTCAACTTTGTAGACCTCAGAGACAGATACGGTATTACTCAGCTTGTTGCAGATGACAGCGCAGACAAGGCGGTGATAGATACCATCAACTCTCTTGGACGTGAGTATGTTATTCAGGCAGAGGGTGTTGTATCTGAGAGACAGAGCAAGAATCCAAAGATGCCAACCGGAGATATTGAGATTAAGTTGGACAAAATCAACATACTGAACGCTGCGGCAACTCCTCCGTTCACAATTGAAGATCAGAGTGACGGCGGTGATGATTTGCGTGCAAAGTATCGTTACCTTGATTTAAGACGCGGTCCGCTTCAGAGAGCGCTGGCTTTGCGTCACAGAATGGCTATTGAAACCCGTAAGTATTTGGACGGCAATAACTTTATGGAGATTGAAACTCCGTTCCTCATTAAGTCTACTCCGGAGGGTGCAAGAGATTTTGTGGTTCCGTCTAGAATGAATCCCGGTGAGTTTTACGCTCTCCCTCAGAGCCCTCAGACATTCAAGCAGCTTCTTATGGTTGCGGGTTATGACCGTTACTTCCAGATTGTAAGATGCTTTAGAGATGAGGACCTCAGAGCAGACCGTCAGCCTGAGTTTACTCAGATAGACTGTGAGATGTCTTTTGTTGAGCGTGAGGATATTCTGAAGATGTTTGAAGGCCTTGTTAAACATCTCTTTAAAAACGTGTTAGGAAAGACCTTTAATGAGCCGTTTGAGAGAATTTCTTATGATGAGGCAATGAGCTTCTACGGAAGTGACAAACCGGATCTCCGCTTTGGAATGCAGATGCATGACATCACCTCTTTGGTTCAGGGCAAAGGCTTCTCCGTATTTGATTCATCTGAGTATGTAGGAGCAATTGCAGTTCCTGGTTGCGCTAACTATTCACGCAAGCAGACAGATGAACTTACCGAATGGGTAAAACGTCCTCAGGTTGGTGCTAAGGGTCTTGTATTCATTAAGTTGGGAGATGAGGTTAAATCTACAATAGATAAGTTCTATACACCTGAACAGATTGCAGAGATTGCAAAGAATACAGGTGCAGAGAAGGGAGATCTTGTTCTTATTCTCTGTGGTCCTAAACATAAAACTCAGGTTGCACTGGGAACTCTCCGTTTGGAGATGGGCAGCCGCCTTGGTCTTCGTAAACCGGATGTATTCAAGCCGTTATGGGTTTATGACTTCCCTCTTTTGGAGTGGGATGATGAGACTCAGCGCTTCTATGCAATGCACCATCCGTTCACCTCTCCAAAGCCTGAAGACTTGGATAAGTTCTATTCAAACAAGCAGGAAGACCTTGCGGACGTAAAGGCTAACGCTTACGATATTGTCCTCAACGGCAATGAGATAGGAGGAGGCTCCATCAGAATATTTGACCGTAAGATTCAGGAGCGTATGTTTGAGATTCTGGGCTTCAGTCATGAGCAGGCAGAGTACCGCTTTGGCTTCCTTATGAACGCCTTCAAGTTTGGCGCTCCGCCTCACGGAGGAATTGCCTTTGGCTTTGACCGTCTGTGCGCACTCTTTGGCGGACAGGAAACTATCAGAGATTACATTGCATTCCCTAAGAACAACATGGGACGTGACGTAATGGCTGAGGCTCCGTCTGTTATAGATGATGCACAGATGGAAGAACTCTTCCTAAGGAGCACAGTTAAGAAAGAGCAATAGTTGTAGATGCTTAAAAAAGAGAGGGTTCCGCTTCTTCCTTTTTTCACCGAGGGAATAATTGAGGCCGGTTGTGATGAAGCCGGGCGCGGTCCTTTGGCCGGTCCGGTTGTAGCCGCCGCCGTTGTGCTTCCAAAGTATGACCCTTGTAACCCGCTCTTTTCCAACCCGCTGCTAACGGACTCCAAAAAACTTACGGAAAAACAGAGAGAGGCGTTGCGTCCTTTAATTATGGAACACGCTCTCTCCTGGGCAATTGCACGTGTTGAGGCAGATGAGATAGACCGCATAAATATTCTCAACGCCTCCATACTTGCTATGCACAAGGCACTTGCATCTGTTGAAGAAAAGTTGAAAAGGAACGGGTTGCGGTTGGAGCATATCATTATTGATGGAAACAGATTTCATCTGTACAACTCCGCTTTGCAACAAAAAGCAATCCCCCATCACACCATTGTGAAAGGGGATTCCAAGTATATCTCAATTGCGGCAGCATCTATTCTTGCCAAGACGGAGCGGGACCACATAATGACCTCACTTGGAGAGCTTTACCCGCAATACAACTGGAAGAAGAACAAGGCCTATCCAACCAAAGACCACCGTGATGCCATAGCCAAATACGGCCCTTGTCCTTACCACCGCCTCTCCTTCAGACTACTTCCTGAATAAACAAAAAAGGATGGTTGCCCATCCTTTTATCTATAAGTTCTCAGCTATTTCCAGGAAGCGGGATTGTATTTCTCCCTCATCCAAGGCGGCAGGACGGCCGTTATCTCCACCCTCCATAACTCCCATTACTATAGGGATTTGTCCAAGCAGCGGAACATTGTATTTCTCCGCCATCTTCTCTCCGCCGTTCTTTCCAAAGAGGTAATATTTGTTGTTAGGAAGTTCCTTTGGAGTGAACCAGCTCATATTCTCAACAATACCGTAGATTGGAGTGTGAACATCCTTGTTGCGGAACATATTTATACCCTTCTCCACATCTGCCAGCGCAATCTGCTGAGGTGTGGTAACAATGATTGCACCGGTAAGCGGAATCTCCTGAATCATAGTAATATGGATGTCTCCCGTTCCCGGAGGAAGATCTATAAGGAGGTAATCCAACTCACCCCACAGCACCTCAAAAGTAAGCTGCTTTAAAGCCCCGCACGCCATTGGTCCCCTCCAAATCAGAGCCTGCTCCGGCTTTGCAAAGTAACCAATAGACATCCACTTAACTCCGTATTTTTCAATAGGAACAATGAACTGTTTTTTCTCTCCGTTTACCTCTTTCTCCGCGATAGGTGGCAGGTAGTCTTCCGTTGCAGTCATCTTTGGAACGGAAGGGCCGTAAACATCCGCATCAAGCAGTCCAACCTTGTAACCGCTTTGTGCCAAGGCTATTGCAAGGTTCACTGCAACCGTAGATTTTCCCACACCGCCCTTGCCGGAAGCAACGGCAATAATGTTCTGAATCTTTTCAAGTTCCTCTTTGCCTGCATCTCCTCTGCCCAGTTCTCCTTTGTTATGACCGGTTGCCTTGTTGGTATCTATAAGAACAAGAATGCTTGTCTTGGCCTTTGGAAAGGCCTCGTTTAAAGCCTTTTGGCAAGCCTCCTTAATGGAGTTGGCCATAGGATCGTTACGGTGGAAAACAAGCCGGAACTTAATTGTTCCGGCGTTGTCTTCTCCACTGTCATTCTGGTAAGCAAGGTTCTGAACAAGCGAAAGTTCTATTACGCTCTTCTCATATTCCGGATGAATAACGGAGCCAAGAACCTTTTCTATATCAGATAGTTGAATCATCTTATTCTTTTATATCCATTTCATTGAGAAGATATCCTGCACCTCCGAACTTATCTATAATAAAGAGGACGTAACGAATATCTACGTTAATACATCTCTGAAGGTTTGGTTCAAAGAGAATATCACTGCAGAGACTCTCCCAGTTGCCGTCAAAAGCAAGACCAATGAGTTCGCCCTTTGCATTAAGAACATCGCTTCCGGAGTTACCGCCTGTGATGTCATTGTTGGTAAGGAAGCAGGTTGGCATCTCTCCGTTCTTCATTGCATAACGTCCAAAATCCTTAGCCTCATAAAGCTCTTTGAGTTTTGCAGGAACAATGAACTCAGGGTTGTTGGGATCCTCTTTCTGCATTACACCCTCAAGGGTTGTATAGTACTTATAATCAACGCCGTCTTTAGGTGAGTATCCGCCAACTTTTCCGTAGGTAAGTCTCATTGTAGAGTTAGCATCCGGGTAGATTGGCTTATTGCCGTTCATCTCCATAAGGCCCTTCATAAATTTCTTATTTGCATCTCCTGCATCACCGGCGGCTCTGTACTCTGCAATCATTTTAGGGTAAGATGTAGCAAACTCACTCATATACTGGAATGCAGGATCCTCATTGAGCTTGAACTCTTTGTTATTGAGAGCACCCATTGCACCCTCTAAGGTTGTAAATACGGAGTTGTCAAAAATATGGTCTACATATTTATCTATGCTGCCATCGTAAAGAGAATCTATAGTCTTGTAAACCTTTGGAATATAGGTTGGTTCAGTAACGTTCTCCTTGTAGGTTTTCAAAAGAACCTTAGTAGTTGCGCGGTCTACGGTTGGGTTGTAATCTTTGTAGAAACTCTCAATAGACTTCTTTGCAGCCTCCGGATTTCTCATACGAGCAAGCTGAGAAGCAGGACGCATAATCTCAACATTGTTTAGAGTCTCCATAAGGAACTCAAGCGCTTTCATTGGCTTAACGGATTTCTTCGCCGCCTCGTTAATCTTAGCTACGCAATCTCCGTATTCTGCCTGGCGCTGAGGATCTTGTGCAACCCACTCGTTAAACTCCTGCTCCATCTGTCTCTTCTTTTCTACGGTGTTTAGTTTTGCAAAACTCTCATTCATTCCAATGCTGTTCTTACGGTAGTTGGAAGAACTTGCAAACTTGTTTGCATACTGGAGGTTAATCTTAGGATCCTTTCTCATAAAGGATTTCCAAACATCCTCTTTAGCAGTTCTTCCAATAATCATAGGAACGTTCTGAGCGTCTCTTCTTTGAATAATCTCCTCACTTGTAAGGTAACGTGAAGTACGTCCAGGGAAACCAATAACCATTGCAAAATCTCCTGGCTTGTAACCCTTTAGAGAGATGCTCAGGAACTTCTTCGGAGTGTAAGGAACATTGTCTGCACTGTAGTCTGCAGGGTTGTTGTCCTTGTCTGCATAGATTCTGAAAACGGAAAAGTCTCCGGTATGACGAGGCCACTCCCAGTTATCTGTCTCACCTCCGAACTTTCCAATTGAGGAAGGCGGTGCGCCTACAAAGCGGATATCCTTAAAGGTCTTTGTAATAACAAGATAGTAAGCGTTGCCTTCATACATTGTAGCAAGGCGTGAACCAAGATATTTGTCATCTCCAATATATGCTTTGCTGAGTGAATCCTGGAAATCCTTCATAAACTTCTGAGAAGCTCTTGGGTCCATTCCCTTTGCCTTATTCTCTGCCTCTGTAACAGCATCTGTTACATCTATGAAGCGGTCTATAAAGGTAACGGTGAGGCCCGGTGCAGGAAGTTCCTGGCTCTGGTTCATTGCCCAGTATCCGTCTTTAAGGTAATCATGCTCTGTGGTGGAAAGCTTCTGAATGCTGCCGTATCCGCAGTGATGATTGGTAAGCACAAGTCCCTGGTTAGAAACAACTTCTGCAGTACATCCGCCGCCAAAAATCATAATGGCGTCTTTGAGTGAAGAGTTGTTCACATCATAAATCTGCTTTGCGGTAAGCTTGCAGCCGGCAGCCTTCATATCCTTAATGTTCATCTTCTCAAGGAGCTGGAGGAGCCACATTCCCTCATCTGCTTTGGCTCCAAATGGAAGAGCCATCAGAAGGGCAAGAATCATTACTCTGATTTTTTTCATAATCTATTTGTTTGATGTTAATTTTCCGTAATTTTGAAATCGCTGGTAAAATTATCAAAAATGGAGTCACAAAACAACCCAATCTCTAAAGTTGTAATATGTTCAGATAAGTTCAAGGGCGGCCTCTCTTCTCTTCAGGTGGCGGAGGCGGTAAAGGCGGGCCTGCTCCGTTACGGCGAATTCAAAAAAGGAGAGCCCTCCTTTTTGAGTTACGCTCCGGAGTTTGAACTTGTGGAGATGGCAGACGGAGGAGACGGCAGCGCTGCTCTCTTTGGCCGCATCTGCAAGGCGGAAAGGGTTGAGACAAAGGTTATTGGGCCGCTTGGAAAAGAGACGGACTCCTATTATTTCTTCTCCGGGAATCTTCCAACGGGAGAGGAAGTGCCGTGCGCCTTCATAGAATGCGCAACCGCCTGCGGCCTTGCAATGGTTCCCCTTAAAGAGAGGAATCCTCTAAAGACCACCACCTACGGAGTAGGACAACTTATCCGTCACGCCGTTGAAAAGGGAGCAAAAAAAATCTGGATTGGAATTGGCGGAAGCGCAACCAATGACTGCGGCCTGGGTATGGCGCAGGCGTTAGGCTTTGAAATGGAGGGAGTTGGGGAGTTTGCTTGCGGCGGAAACCTGGGCCGCATAACGCAAATCTCTGAAATAAAGGACTCTGCGTGGAGAGAACAACTCTGCTCCACGGAGTTTGTAATGGTTAACGATGTAGATAACCCGCTGCTGGGACCAACCGGCGCAACCTACATATACTCACCGCAAAAGGGAGCCACAAAGTGGGCAATGGAGCAGATGGAAGAGGGGTTCAAAAAGGTTCTCTCCACGCTGCCAACGTTTGCAAAATCACGCGTAACAGCCCGGGAGTCAGCGCTTTTCAAAGGCGCCGGGGCCGCAGGCGGTTTGGGCTTTGCCCTGCGGCACTTCCTTGGCGCAGATGCCGTCAGCGGCTTTGAGTTCTTTGGAAACTATCTCCAGAACCTGAGCCAAAAAATAGAGGAGGCAGAGTTCATCATTACCGGTGAAGGAAGAGTAGACATTCAAAGTCTTATGGGAAAAGTGGTTGGCGGAGTTACCCAAACTCTGGGCAAAATGAAGGAGCACAAAAGGTTATGGGTGGTTTGCGGAAAGTCATCTATCGCGGAGGAAGAGATTGCAAAAAATTGTGGCAATGCAGATGTGAAGATTTATCAACTTGCAGATATTGAGCCTAATATGGCAGCCAGAATGAAAAGGGAGGCGCCGCTGCTCTCCCAGCTGGCCTACTTTGCCGCAATGGAAACGGACGCCTTCCTGTAGGAAAGGGGCGTTTTTTTTCTTATATTTGACACCTTAAAATCAAGAAAAAGTAAATATTTAAAATAAAATGAAGACTTACGAAACCAAAAACATTAGGAACGTCGTACTTCTAGGAAGCCCTAAATCGGGCAAAACTACTTTTGTAGAGAGTATGATGTTTGAGGGCAAGGTTATAGACCGCCGCGGCTCCGTTGAGGGCAAAAACACAATGAGTGATAACACGGAGATTGAACAGATTTATCAGAGATCTATTTACTCAACTCTCTTGTACACAGAGTTTATGGACACCAAGTTCAACATTATTGATACTCCGGGTTCAGATGACTTTGTTGGCGGTGTTTATTCAGCATTCTCAGTTTGTGACAGCGGTATTGTTCTGGTTAACGCAACTCAGGGCGTTGAGGTTGGAACAGAGATTTTCATCCGTCAGGCTCAGAAGCACAACAAACCTCTCGTAATAGCTGTAAACCAGTTAGATAGCGAGAAGGCAGATTGGCATCAGGCAATTGATTCCCTCAAGAACGTTTACGGCGGTAAGATTGTTTTGGTTCAGTTCCCGGTATCTGTTGGCACAGAGTTCAATGCATTTGTAGACGTGCTCAAGATGAAGATGTACCGCTTTAAGGATGACAACGGTACAAGAGAGGAACTTGAGATTCCTGCAGACCTTATGGATGAGGCACAGACTCTCCAGCAGGAACTTATTGAGAAGGCTGCAGAGAATGACGAGCAGCTGATGGAGATTTTCTTTGACAAGGGTTCACTTACAGAGGACGAGGTTCGTTCAGGTCTTAAGGCCGGAATGCTTAAAGATGAAATCTTCCCTGTATTCTGCCTCTCTGCAAAGAAAGACATTGGCGTTAAGAGAGTTATGGAGTTTGTTATTAACACTCTTCCAGATCCTGGTCAGCATGAGAGCGAACTCAAAGAGGGCGGCAGCGTAAAGGTAGACGCTAACGGTCCTACTTCATTGTTCTTCTACAAGACCGCTTTGGAGCAGCACCTGGGAGACGTTGCTTACTTCAAAGTTATGACCGGTACACTCAAAGAGGGTATGGATCTTTACAACCCTGAGACCGGTGATAAAGAGAGAGTTACCATTATCTATGCAGCTGCCGGCAAGAAGAGAGAGAAGGTTTCTGAGATGAAGGCAGGTGATATTGGATGCACCGTTAAACTTAAGAGCGTTAAGGTTGGTCAGACTCTCTGCGCAGGTTGCGAGTACTCATTTGCACCTACCAAATTCCCTGAGCCTAAGTTCCGTACAGCAATCAAGGCTAAGGAGGAAAAAGACGAGGAGAAACTTGGAGAACTTCTCAACCGCGCATCTGCAGAGGATCCTACAATTGTTGTAGAGTACTCTAAGGAGCTCAAACAGACCATCTTAAGCGGACAGGGCGAGCACCATATCAATATCCTCAAGTGGAAACTCAACAACGTAGATAAACTTGAGATTGACCTTATGGCTCCAAAAATCCCTTACAGAGAGACTATTACAAAGGTTGCTATTGCAGACTACCGTCACAAGAAACAGTCCGGCGGTGCAGGTCAGTTTGGTGAGGTTCATCTTCTCATTGAGCCTTACTATGAGGGCAAACCGGAGCAGAACAAGTTTAAGGTAGACGGCCAGGAGATGGTTCTCAACGTTAAAGGCAAAGAGGAGTATCCACTGGAGTGGGGCGGTAAGTTGGAGTACTACAACTGTATAGTTGGAGGTGCTATTGACGCACGCTTCATGCCTGCTATCCTTAAGGGAGTTATGGAGAAGATGACAGAGGGTCCTCTCACCGGTTCATACGCAAGAGATATCCGCGTTTATGTATTTGACGGTAAGATGCACCCGGTAGATTCTAACGAGCTTTCCTTCAAACTTGCTGCACGTAACGCATTTAAGGAGGCCTTCAAGAAGGCGGGTCCAAAGATTATGGAGCCTATCTACAACATTGAGGTAATGGTTCCATCTGACTGCATGGGAGATGTAATGAGTGATCTCCAGAACCGTCGCGCACTCATAGAGGGTATGCAGAGCGAGAACGGCTTTGAGGTTCTTAAGGCCAGAATTCCTCTTGCAGAGCTCTACAGATATTCTACAACCCTCAGCTCACTCACTTCAGGTAGAGCTACCTTCTCTCAGAGATTTGCTGAATATCAGCAAGTTCCTGCAGATGTACAGGAGAAACTCCTGAAGGCATACGAGGAGAGCGAAAAGGACGAATAATGATAATTGAGTGCAAAGATATTACTAAGGCCTTTGGGACCCAGCGGGTTCTCAAGGGCCTTAATTTTTCTGCCAACAAGGGAGAAATCCTCAGCATCGTAGGTGCGAGCGGTGCGGGAAAAACCACTCTGCTCCAGATACTTGGAACTATTCTTACTCCCGATAGCGGAGAGGTAATAATAGACAACACCAATGTATTCCATCTCTCACCAAAGGAGCTTTCAACCTTCCGCAACCAACAGATTGGCTTTGTCTTTCAGTTCCACCATCTGCTCCCGGAATTCACTGCGCTTGAGAATGTTATGATGCCTGCTCTTATTGGCCGTTATGAACATGCTGCAGCATCCGGCAGTACAAAATTAACGGACAAACAGATAAAAGAGCACGCACAGCAGCTTCTTAATGAGCTGGGCCTCAGTGGAAAAGAGAACTCACGCCCGGCAGAACTCAGCGGCGGAGAACAGCAGCGTGTTGCCATTGCCAGAGCAATGATAAACTCCCCAAAAATTATCTTTGCAGACGAACCAAGCGGCAATCTGGATAGCAAAACCAAACAGGAACTGCATGATCTCTTCTTCAAGACCAGAGAGAAGTACAATCAAACCATCATCATTGTAACTCACGATGTTGACCTTGCCCGCCGCTGTGACCGCTCCCTTGAACTAAAAGACGGAGTGTTTGTGTAACCGCAGCCGGCCACCCTTCCGCCTCCTTTAAGTTAACATGTATGAGTAACAGTTACTTTCAATTTAAGCAGTTCCTTGTTAATCAGGAGAACGTTTCCATGCGTGTAAACACAGATGGAGTTTTGCTCGGCGCCTGGGCAACCCTTCCATCCGCCACAATTGCACAACAAAATCTCACATCAAAGAATTATTCCATAAAAGTTCTTGATGTTGGAACCGGAACCGGAGTCATTGCTCTAATGATGGCACAACGCCTTGCAGATAATTGTGAAAGTTGTACACTATCAACAAACAGTGAGGGTTTTCAACAACCAAATTGTCAAATAGTTGCAATAGATGTTGATAACGCCTCCTGCAGGCAGGCGCAGGAAAATTTTCAACAGTCAAAATGGAGCAAATCCCTTATTGCAAAACACATCTCACTGCAAGACTTCACAAAGGATTTTTTGCAAGCATCAGAAGCCTCAAAAATTAAAACTCTGCAAACATCAACCCAGGATACCCAACCGCTACAAACCACAGCAACTCAATGCAATACAGAACAGCGTTTTGATCTCATAATCTCAAACCCTCCGTACTTTAACAACGCCCTCAAAAATCCAAGTGAAGCAAAACGCACCGCCCGCCATACAGATACCCTTTCATATCAAGACCTTACAGACGCCGCCTCAAAACTCCTAAAACCCAACGGAATCTTCAGCGTCATCATCCCCTTTGATGAATACCCCACAATGCAATCTGCAATCATTGCCACTAATAAGAACTTATTATGTGTTGAAGGACCACAAGACTCTGACAACCCTGCCGCCTCATCAGAAGAAAAATCTTCATTTGCGCTTCATCTCTCACGCCTCTGCAAGGTCTTCACCCTCAGGCAAGACCCAACCCCCAAACGCCTGCTCTTAGAGTTTACTAAAGAACAAAGGAATGCAAGGATAAGTCCTAAAAAAGAACTTGTTACAGGAGGAACAGCAGCAACACAAACCCATTCATTCGTTCAGGAAGAATCCCTCTGCATAATGGAAAACCCAACCACCTTCACCTCAGCCTACAAATCCCTCACAAAAGATTTTTACTTAAAGTTTTAGGACGGCCATGAAGGCGGATTGAGGGACTTGGACCTGGCCTACCTGGCGCATGCGTTTCTTTCCCTTCTTCTGCTTTTCCAGAAGCTTTCTCTTACGGGAGATGTCTCCTCCGTAGCACTTGGCTGTTACGTCTTTACGGACCTGGCGGACAGTTTCTCTTGCAATGATTTTTGCACCTATTGCTGCCTGGATTGCAATGTCAAACTGCTGGCGCGGGATGAGTTCTTTCAGCTTCTCACACATACGTCTTCCAAAGTCGTATGCGTGGTCTCTGTGTATGAGTGAGGAGAGGGCGTCTACCTGCTCTCCGTTGAGAAGAATATCCAGTTTTACAAGAGCCGCCTCTCTGTAGTCTGTAATGTGGTAATCAAATGAGGCATAGCCCTTTGAGATGCTCTTAAGTTTGTCATAGAAGTCAAAGACAATCTCTGAAAGCGGAAGATCAAAGTTGAGTTCAACTCTGTCTGTTGTAATGTAGTGCTGGCTTATGAGTATGCCTCGCTTATCCAGACAGAGTTTCATAATAGGACCAAAGAAGTCTGCCTTTGAAATTACCTGCGCTCTTATGTACGGCTCCTCAATATGGTCTATCATTGTAACCTCCGGAAGGCCGGAAGGGTTGTGAACATCTAGCACCTGCCCGTCTGTGGTATAGACTTTAAATGAGACGTTTGGAACGGTGGTGATGCAGTCCATATCAAACTCGCGGAAGAGTCTCTCCTGCACAATCTCCAGGTGAAGAAGTCCCAAGAATCCGCAGCGGAAACCAAAGCCCAATGCAAGTGAACTCTCCGGTTCAAAGACCAGTGATGCATCATTGAGCTGCAACTTTTCCAGTGAAACTTTTAACTGGTCATACTCATCTGTCTCTACCGGATATACGCCGGCAAAGACCATTGGCTTAACCTCTTCAAAGCCTGCAATTGCTTCCGTACAAGGGTTTTGCACAGATGTGATGGTATCACCCACCTTTACCTCAACAGCACTCTTTATTCCGCTTATGATATATCCTACATTACCGCAGCCTATCTCCTGATGGGGCTGGAGTTTCATACCCATAACACCCACCTCATCTGCAACGTACTCCATTCCGGTGTTGAAGAACTTTACCTTTTCCCCCTTGTGGATTGAGCCGGCTTCTACTTTATAGTAGGCTATGATTCCTCGGAACGGATTGAATACGGAGTCAAAAATGAGGGCCTGAAGCGGAGCGTTAGGGTCTCCTGTTGGGGCCGGAATTCTGTCAACTATGGCATCCAGAATCTCAGGAACGCCCTGGCCCGTTTTGGCGCTGCACATAAGAACCTCCTCAGGAGCGCAGCCAATAAGGTCACACACCTGGTCTCTTATAAGTTCCGGCTCTGCAGCCTCCATATCTATTTTATTGAGAACCGGTATTATGGTAAGATCATGATCTAAAGCAAGATAAAGGTTGGAAATGGTCTGAGCCTGAACGCCCTGAGTTGCATCTACAACCAGCAGTGCTCCCTCCGATGAGGCAATGGAACGTGAAACTTCGTAGGAGAAATCCACATGGCCCGGGGTATCAAGAAGGTTGAGGGTGTACTCCTGCCCATCCTTCTGGTATTTCATCTGAACGGCGTGGCTTTTAATGGTAATACCCTTCTCTTTCTCCAAATCCATAGAGTCCAGCACCTGGTTCTCCATCTCACGGCTGGTTACGGTGTTGGTCACCTCCAGCATCCTGTCTGCCAAGGTGCTCTTACCGTGGTCTATATGGGCTATTATGCAAAAGTTTCTTATGTTCTTCATTACGGTGCAAAAATAAGAAAACCATTGGACAAATCTCTACTCTTGCTAAATCAAAGCAAATAAGTTAATTTTACAACAATAACAAAAAGAGTTCTTTTTAGCTATATGTCTGATATTCAAAAACTAAAGGATACGGCTACCCAAATTCGCAGAGATATCTTACGAATGGTAACGGGTGCCGCAAGCGGGCATCCGGGAGGAAGCCTCAGTTCTACAGATGTTGTAACTGCACTGATGTTCAGTGTAATGAATCACAATCCACAAACATGGGAGCGCTCCGGAAAGGGTGCGGATATGTTCTTCCTCTCCTGCGGCCATGAATCTCCGCTTCTTTACAGTGCCCTTGCAAGAAGAGGCTACTTTGACGTTAAGGAGTTGGGAACTTTCAGAAAACTGGGTTCAAGGCTTCAGGGCCACCCTGCAACAGATACCGGCCTAAAGGGTATTCATATTGCCAGCGGCTCTCTGGGTCAGGGACTTAGCGCTGCGGTAGGTGCTGCTTTGGGAAAAAGACTTGACGGTGATCCTAACTTTGTTTACGTTCTTGTTGGAGACGGTGAGAGCCAGGAGGGACAGATTTGGGAGGCTGCAGAATTTGCTTCACATCACAAAGTAGATAATCTTATTGCCTTTACAGATTGGAACGGACAGCAGATAGACGGAACAACGGAAGAGGTGATTGGTCCCGATCATTTAGACCAGCGCTGGAGAGCATTCGGATGGAACGTTGTGGTTGTTAAAGACGGCAACGATATGGAGCAGATTCTCTCTGCAATAAAACTTGCAAAGGAACTCTTGGCGGCTGATCACAAGCCTGTTATGGTGATGCTCAAAACCGTTATGGGCAAGGGTGTAGACTTTATGGAGGGCACCTGCAAATGGCACGGCAAAGCACCAAAACCGGAGGAGTGTGAAAAGGCGCTCGCTCAGCTGAAAGAGACATTGGGAGATTACTAAACTAAAAGAAACTATCGCGATGAAAAAATATATAGATACCGGTAAAAAAGATACCCGCTCAGGTTTTGGAGAGGGGCTGTTAGAGCTTGGTAAACAGATGGATAACGTTGTTGCCCTTACTGCAGATCTTAAGGGTAGCGTAAAGATGGATGCTTTTGCAAAGGAGTTTCCTCAGAGGTTTTTCCAATGCGGTATTGCTGAGGCAAATATGATTAACACGGCGGCCGGCCTCTCATTAAGCGGCAAGATTCCGTTTGTGGGAACGTTTGCGGCCTTTGCAACGGGCAGAGTTTATGACCAGGTTAGAATGTGCGTAAGTTACTCTGAAACAAACGTTAAGATTGCTGCTTCACACGCGGGAATCACCCTTGGAGAAGACGGTGCAACTCACCAGATTCTGGAAGATATTGGTCTTATGAGAATGCTCCCGAGTATGGTTGTGATTAACCCTTGTGACTTTAATCAGACTAAGGCTGCAACCATTGCTGCGGGTAAGCACAACGGTCCTGTTTACTTGAGATTCGGCCGCCCTTCCGTTCCTAACTTTACACCTGAGAATCAGGAGTTTGTAATAGGTAAGGCAATTCTTCTGAATGAAGGAAAAGATGTTTCAATCTTTGCAACGGGCCACCTGGTTTGGGAGGCGCTCAATGCTGCAGAGGAGTTGGAAAAGGAGGGAATTTCTGCAGAGGTTATAAACATTGCTACAATAAAACCTCTTGACGTTAAGGCTGTTATGGAGTCTGTAAATAAGACCGGATGTGCGGTTACGGCAGAGGAGCACTTTATTGCAGGCGGTATGGGGGAGATGATTGCGGGAGTTCTTGCGGCAGAAAAACCTGTTCCGGTTGAGTATGTTGCTATCAATGACCGCTTTGGTCAGAGCGGAACTCCGGCAGAACTGATGAAGGCCTACGGTCTTGATGCAGAGCATATTGTAGCTGCCGCTAAGAAAGCCATCAAAAGAAAGTAACACAATATGACAGACAAAGAGATCCTAGAGCTGTACCATTCTCCGGATGGATCTCAGCAAGCCTTCAATCTTATTGTAAGGCAGTACTCTTCACGTCTGTACTGGCACCTCAGAGAAATGGTTCTTAACCATGAGGATGCCAACGATTTGCTTCAGGATACTTTTATAAAAGCGTGGAACGCTCTTCCTAACTTCCGTGGAGAGAGCGGTTTATACACGTGGCTTTACAGGATTGCAACCAATGAGGCTTTAACGTTTTTGAAGAAGGAGAGAATTAACAGCAAGTTCTCTCTTACATCGTTTGAGCATAAACTCATTAAGCGTCTGGAAGATGATATGTACTTTTCCGGAGATACTATGCAGATGATGCTTCAGCGTGAGATTGCAAAACTTCCGGACCGCCAGCGTGCAATCTTTTCTATGCGCTACTTCCAGAATATGTCATACGCAGATATAGGGGAGATTCTCGGTAGCAACGGAGACGCTGTAAAGGCCTCCTATTCAATTGCCTACAAAAAGATAAGCTCAAATCTTAAGAAATTAATTTAATGTCTCATATCATTTTTTTAGGGCGCTATTTTACTTTTTTTAACGAATACACTCTAAATAATGGTTTTTGAAAGAAAACTGAGAGATGAACGAAAAGGAAAACAATAAGACATTTTTTAATGATCCGCTGGATGAGAACAAGTTGCATCAGATACCCTTTTCTGTCCCCGATGGTTATTTTGAGGAGTTTGAAGAGAGGCTCAATGCAACCTTAAGCGGACAGAAGCAGGACGGCAAGTGGGGTGCACTTCTTAGAACTATGAAGGCATCACTGGCACTGGCCGCCTCCTTCCTTATTATATTCGGCCTGGGCTGGGGCGTTATGCATCTTACAAAGAATGTTCAGAATAGAGCGGAACTTGCTGCAAGCACTGCGGAAGATGCTGTAATAGACAGTCTTATGCAGGAGTACGGTGCTATAGAGATAGCAAAATTTTATGAGTCTGATGAGGAGATAGATGAGAGGGAGCTCTATTTGGACGATGATTATTTAGACGCTATAGGTGAATATGTGGAGTCTGCCTCCGCCTCCTATAACGGCGTTTTGGCAGAAGATTTTAAATAGTAAAAGGAGAGTAAGAATATGAAAAGAAATTTGATTTTTTCCTTGGCTTTAATGATGTTTTTGCTGGGTTCTCTTTCTCTGTCTGCACAGGATACAGAGAAGAAGAAAGGGCCTCAGAGACCAATGTTTAACAAGGATCAGATTATTACTCAAAAGATTGCCTTCTTTACAAAATTCCTTGATCTCACCCCAGATGAGGCTCAGAAGTTTTGGCCCGTATACAACGCTTGCCAGGATGAGATGGAGAAAGCCAGAAAGGAGACAAGAAAGAGTGCCTTTGGGCTTTCAAAGGCTATAAAAGAGGGAAACAAAACGGATGAAGAGATTCGTTCCCTTGCAGAGACCTACTACGGCAACCTGGATAGAGAAAACGCCCTTCAAAAATTGCACTACGCTGAGTACCAGAAGGTTTTGCCTATTAAAAAGGCAGCTCACGTAAGACTTTTGGAGGAGCAGTTCACCCGCAACCTTGTTATGCAGCTGAGAGGAAACTATCGCGGAGGAAAACCGGGCGGTCCAAAACAGCCGCAGCCTCAGCAAAAGGAGAACAAATAGAGGCAGGGCAAAAAGAGACACTTCAATTATTGTTATAATGATGTGTTCGCAGGGAGGGCGGCAGCAATGCAGCCCTCTTTTTTTACGAAATCTTTAACTATGAAACGTTTGTGCGGGCGGGTAAAAAGGCGTATCAGCGCCCGGCCCGGATGGGCCGCATGCCCCCTTCAGGGGGCCGCGAGGCTTTAGCCTCGCAGGGGTTAATAGCTTATTATTAAATAATTTAGGGTGGCCTTGCCACCCTAAAAATTATTTAATAATCACAACGCTACTATCAGGTAAGAACAGTTTTGTGGACACCAGCGCCCCATCAAACTTTCGTTTCTTGCTTGCAAAATTCGGGTGCAGAATAATTAAGGAATCCTTAATCTCTACAAGTTTCTCTGCAGCCTCTTCATCATCTCCCTCCTTAAAGAACTTCTTGCTGCTGAGGAGTTTCTCTACTGTTACCTCAAGATCCGGCGTGATGGTCTCATCCTTTACAATCTTTGTTGTAATGTTTCCAAGGCTGTCTTCCTCTGTTACAATAGATGAGGAGTTTTTGAACAGCACGTGAATTTTTGGATAGAGAGCATACTTCTTGTTCTTCTTGCCTTCCGTGGTGTAGAGAAGGTAATCTCTGTCGTATGGACTCTCGTCATTTACAAGAACTTCATCCTCATCATCCGTCTTCACATCCCAATCCACAACATAGTTGGAGGCACGGTTCTTTCCAACAACCTCATCAAGATAATCTGCCATCTTCATCCACTTGACCGGCTCACCGTCCATAGTATCAGGCAGTTTGGCGTACTCAACATAGAGAGTGTCATACGGTTTTACAAACTCCTTCTTAAAGGTGGAGGTTGAAGATGCCAGGTTGAACACCTTATCTGATGAGAATACGGAGAGGCCTATGATGGAGAGAATCCAGAGTGCAAACATAATGAGTCCCGGATGCCATTTTGGTCTCTTGAGGTTGAAAATGAGCCAGATACCGGCGTATGTGAGGGCAAGGATAGGGAGAACTATAAAGAGAACAGCACTTACCTTACCAAGTATTCCCCACCACCAAGGCATCTGCAGATAATCCATAATGCTTACCGGGGTAACTCCAAAGAATTTGTTGGAACCCAGGAAGGCAAACCAGCCGGCTCCCAGAAGTCCGAATGCAATGAGCAGCAGAAACAGACCTATAAAGATCTTAATAAGACGGCCCAGCCATCTTCCGTGTGGCTGCTGAGGGTTATTGTACTCATCCTCAACACCTTTCACGCCCGGATCTCTGCCAAACATCTGGCTCTTCTGAATGCGGGTCTTAGCCTCCGGAATAACAATCCACAGAATAATGTAGGTAAGAATCATAAGTGAACTTATGCCTCCTGCAAATGAGTGGAAGTGTATGAAGAAGCCAAACTTTACAAACTTGAATACCAAAAAGATGGCAAAGAAAAGTCTGACCCATACGGGGCTGATATTAAAGTAGTGGGCCAAACCGCTGCAGACTCCTCCCAACACTCTGTCTGTGGTATCTCTGAAGAGACGCCTTCTAATGGTATCGGAGCTTGTTGCGGGCTCTTCCGGTTTTGCCTGGAAGGTGCTCTTTGCTTCTGAGCCCTTCTCCCCCTCCTCTTCTTCATCAAAATCTGCCGGACGTCCCATAATTTTAATCACCTCATCCACTCTTTCCGCGCTAACAACCTCATCTGTAGTGTGGCACTCCAGAAGAAGCTCCGCAATTCTGCTCTCAATATCGTTAATAATCTCCTTGCCTTCAGGCTTGGTGCTGTAGTGACTCTCTAAATCTTTGAGATAGAGCTCCAAACGTTGATATGCATCTTTGTTTACCGCAAAGGAGATACCGCCTATGCTAACTTTTATTGTCTCTTCCATAACTAAATCTCCTTAGAAAGTGCAGTTGTTCCGTTCTTAATGAAATCTACGGTTTTGATCACATCTCCCCAGGCCTCATCCATCACCTCAAGAGCCTTATGTCCCTTCTCTGTAAGCGAATAGTACTTGCGAGGAGGACCTGCCGGACTCTCTTCCCATCTGTAGGAGAGCAATCCCTGATTCTTCTGACGGGCCAACAGAGGATAAAGCGTACCTTCTACCACAATCATTTTTGCCTCTTTAAGCTCCGCGATAAGTGGAGAGACATAGGAATCTCCCTTTCTGAGGATGCTCAGAATACAGTATTCCAACACACCCTTTCTCATTTGAGCCTTAATGTTCTCCGCATTAAGGTCAAAGTTCATCTCATTCTGATCCTTAATTTCCATAACACTCCTGTTTTATCTCTTTGTTCTGAATTTATCCAAGTTCTCCGCCGTCTTTGGCCATCCCCTCATCTCACACTTCTGTGCCGGAGTAGTTGCCTTAGGTACTACAATCCAGAGGATTATGTAGATAAGAAGGCCAGAGCAACCGGCCAGAAAGAGCAGCACGAACGCAATCTTAATAAGAGTAGGGTCTACGTTGAGGTAATAACCCAATCCCATGCAGACTCCGCCAAGTGAAGCGTTGTCTGAATCTCTGTAAACTCTCTTTACTACTGGTTCGTCATAAGACTCTGCTCTGTTGTAGTTATTGTTGTTAAAGTTTGCGCTCTCTCCACCGCTTCTTCTGTAACGCTCCCCGTCCGGCATACCCAACTGGTCTATGATCTCATTAATCATATTTATATCTACAACGTTCTTAACGGGACCAACCTTGTAAGTGAGAATCTCTGCTATTCTCTCCTCTATGTCCCGCATGGTCTCCTCAGACTGGACGCCCAAAGATGATTTTCTCTTAAAGGCATCCAGGTACTCTTTCAGAGCCTCGTATGCATCTTTTTCCAAAGTGAAGCTCTTGTTTCCGATTGCAACATTGATTACTTCTTTCATGGTCGTATAATTTTTAAAGTTCTTTGTATTCGCTGGTATTTTGCAATGCAAATATATGACAATTCTTAAGTACTATGCAACACAAGGTAGTATATTTAAAAAGATATCCTGATATTTTTGACGCGTTCTTGCGTGAATATCAGGATATTAGGCGCTTGTTACGTTTTTGTTACAAAACGCGGTTTAGTTAGCCGGAGTCTCCTCTGCCGGAGTCTGAGCAGCCTGATTCTCTATAGGGAATGTAGGGATGCTGTTTGCCGGTGCGCTCTTCTGAAGCTCCTTGGTAAGGTCTGACTTCTTAGTCTGGTTTCTGCTTGAAACAGCTCCTGAAGCAGCAATGCAGCAAACTATAATAATTCCGGCAAGCCACCATGTAGCTCTCTCCAGAAAATCCGCCGTCTGTCTAACGCCAAATGTCTGATTACCAGCAGCAAAGTTAGCAGCCAATCCGCCGCCCTTTGAATTCTGGAGCAATACTGCTATAGTCAGAAAAATGCTCGCAATCACAATAATAACTACAAATACTCCGTACATATTATTCTTTATTTTTTGTCTTCAAATCGTTTACAAGGGCTGCAAAGTAAGCACTTTTTTGTGGATATAACAAAATTAGTTTAGAGAAGACCTCTATAGCTTGCTCATTGTAACCTTGTTGTGCATATATGTGTCCAAGCGTTTCCGTGCAGAAAGCCAGATCATCAAAGTTTACTTTGCCCTCTGAATCTATAACGGTAGATTTATCTGCCTGCTTCTTTACAAACGGACTGTTTCTAAGCTTGAGCTCCATATCATCCTCAGGAGCAATGGATTTCAGATCTTCCTTGGAGAAGAAATCTCCGCCGGCAACAATAACTTTTCTCTTAGGAGCCTGTTCAACCTTCTCATCTGCAGTAACATTTTCACTCTTATCTGATGCGTCAAGAACAATAGTCTCCTCTTCAGAAAAGTTTCTGTCCGGATTATTGATGTTTCTGTAAAGAGTTGAACGTGAGGCTAGAAAAACAGCACACTCTTTAAGTTTCTGAGTGAAGGCCTCCTTGTCTATGCGGTAGAGTTTTTCCAAAAGTATCTGACGTGCGTAGGAGTACCACGGACTCTCCTTAACAAGAGACTCCAACTCCATAACATCCATAGATGATAACTTTTTATGTTTCTCTTCTACCTCCACTCTGCAACTGTAGCGTTAAAAATATCTTCCACCAATGTCTCTATAATTTGCTGGCACAAAACATCTTGCACGGCATCTAAGGAGTTGGTGGAGTCATAGTCCTGGTATGCGGCAAAGGAGCGTCCTTCCGGGAATGCCTCATCCGGGTATTTATTGTTCTTGTAAACAATTCTTACGGCAATGGTAAGACGGTTGCGTGATGCAATTTCATCTGCCGTTACCGCGGTTGGCGTAACCTCGTAACTTGTTATGTATCCGGTCACTTCCAAATCTGCATCCTGGCCGTCATAAACCATCTCCAGTTTTGTAAGACGGCGGTACTTGTCCTGAAGTGCCTGGGTGAGATTGTTGGAGAGTGAAGGGTTTATCTGCATAGCCTTGTTCTCTATGTTTGCAACATAGATTGTCTTAATATCTGGCTGCAGAGAAGTTCCGGAGAATGAGTAAATTCCGCAACCACTCAAAAGCATGGTTCCAAATAGTGCAATAAGCAGATGTATAGATTTGAATTTCATGGTTGCTATTTCTTTATATCAAAATCCTTAATCTTTCTGTATAGGGTTCTTTCAGAAATTCCCAACTCCTTTGCCGCAGCCTTGCGGTTACGCGGATACTTGCGGAGAGCGGAGAGAATCTTCTGTTTGTACACAGAATTTATTGAGAGGTCTTCCTGTTCGCTCTTTGATTCTCCCTCCGGAGAAACAACAATAACCTTCTCATCATTGCCTCCCTGCGGTACGGTTATGTTCTGAACGCCGCCCTGTGAAAAGGCTCCGGAAGCGGCCGCCTGCTTAAGGCTGTCTACATCCTGCTTAAGAGCGTATATCATCTTGTAAATTACCTCTTTATCATTAATGAAAGAGGTGTCCTGATATGCAGACTGCGGGGTTGCAAGTACCGGATGAATATCATCTTTAGGAAGATACTTGCTCATAGTCTCCGCATCTATCTGACGTGAAGATTCCAATACAGCAATCTGCTCAACCACATTCTTCAGCTGGCGGATATTGCCCGGCCAGCGGTAGGTCATAAGAAGAACCTGCGCATCTCTTGTAAGTTCTATGCAAGGCATATTGTAGCGGTCTGCACAGTCCAGAGCAAACTTGCGGAAGAGCATTGGAATATCTCCCTTGCGCTCACGCAGCGGAGGAAGTTCTATTGGAATCTGATTGAGACGGTAAAAAAGATCCTCCCTGAATTTTTTCTGTGAGATGGCCTGCATAAGGTTTACGTTGGTTGCTGCAATTACCCTTACATCAGTCTTTTGCACGGTTGAAGAACCAACCTTGTAAAACTCTCCGCTCTCCAAAACTCTTAAAAGTCTCTTCTGTGATTCTGCAGAGAGTTCTCCCACCTCATCCAGGAAAATGGTGCCGCCGTCTGCCACCTCAAAGTAACCTTTGCGGGTCTCATTGGCGCCGGTGAAGGAGCCCTTTATGTGGCCGAATAGTTCGCTCTCCATTGTTCCCTCCGGAATGGCGCCGCAGTTTACGGCTACATATTTCTTATGTTTTCTTGGACTGTTGCTGTGAATAATTTGAGGAATAGACTCCTTTCCAACACCGCTCTCTCCGCTTACCAGAACAGAGAGATCTGTCTGCGCCACCTGCTCTGCAATCTCAAGAGCCCTGTTGAACTTAGGGTCATCTCCTATAAGATCAAATCTGTTTTTTAAACTCTGTAATTCCATTTTCCCTCCATTTTGAGTCTGTAGGCACAAAGATACATAAAACTGACATTTTTTCAGTATTTTTGTCTGTGGCAAAAGAAACCCTTGCCCGATTATTGTATAGAAGCTATTCTGATGAAAGAGATTTTGGCAATAATACCCTCCAGATACGCCTCAACAAGGCTTCCGGGAAAACCGTTGGCTCTTGTAGGGGGAATACCTATGGTTGTTCGTACTCTCCGCCAGGCTGCAAAGGTCTTTTCAGACGTATGTGTGGCCACAGACGATGAGCGAATTAAGGAGACGGTAGAAAAATGGGGCGGAGTTGCCGTTATGACCTCTGCCAGCCACCCTAGTGGAACAGACCGTTGCCTGGAGGCAATGAAGAAGTATTCTGCTCAAACGGGCCGCAGGTTTGATGTTGTTGTGAACGTTCAGGGAGATGAGCCGTTTATAAGCACAAACCAGTTGGAGAAACTTGCCAAATGCTTTGAAGATGAGAGCGTTTGCCTGGCTACTATTGTAAAGAGGGCAACATCCGTCTCAGAACTGGAAGATCCTAACCGCCCTAAGGTGGTCATTGACAAGGATAACAATGCGCTCTACTTTTCACGCAACAGAATACCGTATGACCGCAGCGGAAAGATTACAGATGAGGATTTGGTAAAGAGCCCTTACTATTTGCACGTTGGACTTTACGGTTACAGAAGCCGGACGCTGGAGAAGATTTGCAGCATGAAGGAGAGTTCATTGGAGAAAACGGAGAAGCTGGAGCAGCTGCGCTGGCTGGAGAACGGGCTCAAAATCAGAGTGGCAGAGTCAAATGACAAATCTTACGGAGTAGATACTCCTGAGGATCTGGAGCGTTTGAACAGAATGATAGAGAGTGGGGAACTTAAAACAGATTAACATTTTAACTTATTTTATATGAAGAAATTATCTAGTTGTCTCCTTGCAGGAGCAGTTATGTTGCTGGTAACTTTTTGTGCCAATCCACAGCAGATGGCAAAGTTGGCGGCGTTGGTTAAGACGGAGTGCAACCCTCAGATTCTTGAGTGCGTAGGTGGAGAAATTAAAGCCACATACACCATCCATTTTCCGGAGAAGTATTTTGTGCAAACAGCTTATTTAAAGGTTACTCCGGTATTGGTTTATGAAGGCGGACAGGCTGTTGGCCCAGATTTTTGGATGCAGGGAGAGAAGATAAGAGATAACTACAAAGTTGTTCCTTACAAGAGTGCATCTACCGTTAGCAGAGATGTTGTCTTTGCTTACAAACCTGGTATGGAGAAGGCAACCCTCCAGCTTGTGGCAACGGTTTACAATAACTCAAAATCAAAGAGTTATGAGTATCCTATTCCGTTCAAGATTGCAGAGGGAACCAATTGCACCTATATGCTTGCAAAGACTTCCGGCGCAGTTTATGAGATGGAAGACACTTACCAGAAGGAAGTTACAGAGGAGGTAGAGACGGAGATTCTCTATGACGTAAACAAGGCAGACGTTAAGAACACCCGCCTGAACTCAAAGGAGATTAAGGCTTTTGAGGAGTTTATAAAGAAGGCTCAGAAAGATAAGAGCAAGACTGTAAACAGCAGTAAAATAATTGGATACGCTTCTCCTGAAGGACCTCAGGATAAGAACAACACACTCTCAAATCAGAGAGCAAAGTCTGCAAAGACTGCATACGATAAGACAATATCCAAGAAAGCAAATCTTGATGTTCCTGTAACCATTGAGGAGAAGGGAGAAGATTGGGAAGGATTCCAGAAGATTGTAAAGGCCTCTAACATAGAGGATAAAGACCTTATCTTAAGAGTTCTTTCAATGTACTCAGATCCTGTAATACGTGAGAGGGAAATCAGAAATATGTCTCAGGTATTCCAGACTCTCTCAACAAAAGTTCTTCCTCAGCTCCGCAGAAGCCGCATTGTAACAAGCGTTACAAAGAAGAACTTTACAGATGATGAGATTGCTCAAATGCTCTCAAATTCAGACGAGAACCTTACAGAGGAGGCAATGGTTTACTATGCAGCAAAAGTTGCAAAGAACAATGATGAAAAGATTTCTGTTCTGAAGAAAGCTGCAGAGAGATTTGGAACAACCCGTGCACTGAATAATCTTGCTGCCGCATATCTTACTGCCGGCCAGACAGATAAGGCTGCAGAGGCTCTTTCAAAGATTAAGGAGGAGAGCGCAGGTTACTACAACAACCTTGGTGTTGTTCAGATGCAGAAGGGTGAGTATGACAAGGCTGCCGAATACTTCTATATGGCAAAGGGTGAGAATGACGAACTCATAGATCAGGCTAAGGAAAACATTGGTGCACTGCTTATTATGGACGGTGATTACAAAGGCGCTCTTGAGGCTTTGAATGAGAGCAAAGGATTCAACCACGCTCTTGTACTTGTTCTTACGGGCAATCTTGATAAGGCAAAATCTCTTCTCACAAATGAAGAGGATCCTGATGAGTCTTACTTAAGAGCAATCATTGCAGCCCGCAAGGGTGAGGCCGGCAACTGTGAGAGAGAGCTTGCAAAGGCTTATGTGAACAGCAAATACGAGGCTCGCGCAGACAACGATATAGAGTTTGCTGCATTACAGTAAAATGCATGATGCCTATAAAAATAGACTGATTCTTTTTACCAATACCTTTCCGTATGGGATGGGTGAGACATTCCTTGCGGAAGAGTTGCCATACCTGGCAAAAGAGTTTTCTGAAATAGTAATCTATCCTCTTTATGAGGAGCTTGGATTAGTTAGAGAGGTGCCCTCAAACACACGGTTTTGCAGGGCGCTTCTCACTTTTGATCACAAAGACAAATTAGGATTTCTTACAAAGGGAATCTTTAATACGGCACCTTTTTTCTTTGCTTTTAAAGAGTTCTTTTCCAGAACTTTATTGGGGAGTGACATAAAACTTGAAAAGGGTAAGAAAAAGGCTCCCCTCTTTAAACGTTTAAGAATATTCTTCAACTATTTTCTTATGCTCAGAGCAATGCTTGGAGATAAGAAACACGTTGAACGTATAATAGGTGATATCTCTTTTGCAGATAAGGTTTATTTCTACTGGGGAGACAAATCTGCAATGCTGATTCCTTTTTTGAGAAAGAGGTTGGAGGGAAAGGTAGAGTTTCTTCCAAAGTTCTGTGTAAGATTCCACGGGTCAGATCTTTATGAGGGAGCAAAAGGTTATCTTCCTTTCAGAAAAGAGATCTTTTCAAATACAGATTTTGCAATAACAGTCTCCAACAACGGAGCCTCTTACATTAAAAAGAACTACAGCCCCGCACCTAAACTTATAGAGACCTGGCACCTGGGAAGTTCCCGCAACGGAAGAGAGTGTGCAAACATTTCCTCAGAGCCATCTCAATCCAAAGTCTTTAACATTGTGAGCTGCTCCAACGTTATAGAACTTAAGCGCGTTGGTCTGATACTCAATGCGTTGAAACAGCTTGTGCACGATTCGGACGCTCTTAAAGTTTTGAAGGATGCGGGTTATGAATCTGTAAGCTGGACCCACTTTGGAGGAGGAGTTTTGTTGCCGGCTCTTAAGAAAGATGCAGATGAATTTTTGCTCTCACTCTCACAAGGCTCTGATTTTAACGTTAATATAGAACTCAAAGGAGCAACTCCGCATAAGGAAGTTTTGGAGTTCTATCAAAACAGGGGAGCAGATCTTTTTATTCTTGTTAGCAGAAGTGAAGGAGTTCCTGTATCAATAATGGAGGCCTTCTCCTACGGAATTCCGGTTATTGCAACCAACGTTGGTGGAGTTAGCGAACTCTTCCGCAACTGTCCTATTGGCTATCTTGTAAATTCAGATATAACCGCCCAGGAGCTTAAAAATCAGATAACTGCGTTTATAGAACTCCCTTCTGAAATCAAAAGTCAGATGAGAGAAAACGCATTTGAAAACTGGGCGGAAAATTGGGATGCAAAGAAAAATTACTCTTCTTTTGCTGAGGAGTTGGCCGCTCTATAACTCTGCTCCCACAAGCGGAATTGTACGAAGCCTCAAACGGCAGGCTTCACTCTCTTCAGAGTTTTCAGGAAGATCCTGCATTATCTTAAAGAGATAATCTGTATGGTTGTCTTCACCAACTGCAACGGCATTGGTGTGGTTTGTTGTTCCGTAAATTTTTATTGGAACCTCAGGCCTTCCCTCTGCAATGAAGGCTATGTCTAACCTTTTGATATTGTTCTTTTTATGCCAGGAGAGAGGGAAGATGTCAAGCACGTGGTCTACATAACGCATACTGTTTATGTGGCCGTTAAAATCTACATCTGAAAAGTATGTGTTGTCTATTCTGAATAGCGAAGGTTCATCCAGTTGAATCTTTGCAGGGCGGTCTATTGGAACATTCAAAAACTCTTTGTCATCCTCATTCACAATAAAGGTTGTGATGAGTCCGTTGTGAATCTCCATCAAATCTACCGGATGGCGTGTGGTAGTGTCTATCATTGCCCAAACGCTTCTGCCCCAGCCTAATACCTCACCCTCCTTTGAGAGTGCACGAAAGTTTCTGCTGGTAAAGAGCGGATGAACTTTATCTATCCAGGTCTCTATGGTTATCTCCTGGTGGCGTGAAGGAATCCGCTCCATCTCAACAGCAAGACGGGAGAGAACCCAGGTCTTTCCCATCTCATTAAGATAGATTGTTCCAAAGCCACGCTCTGTGGAGTGATAATCTGCCGCAGAAAGCATAATGTTCACAAGAGAACTGAAACGCAGCATCTTGCGAACATTACACTGATATTGCTCTACTCGGAAACTGTATCTTCCTATCTTTGGCAACTGGCTCATTAGACGGTCATTATCTCCTTCTCTTTAGCAGCCACCATCTCGTCTACTTTCTTTACAAAGGTATCTGTCTTCTTCTGAATCTCAACCTCTGCATCTTTGCAGACATCCTCCTCAAGACCATCTTTCTTGAACTTCTTGTGAGCCTCAACAACATCTCTTCTGGCGTTGCGGATACTCATCTTTGCACTCTCTCCTGCAGCGCGTGCCTGCTTGCAGAGTTCCTTACGTCTCTCCTCTGTCAAAGGCGGAATGTTTATTCTGATGTTTTCACCGTTGTTGATTGGGGTGAAGCCCAGGTTGGCATCCATAATAGCCTTAACAATAGCGGCTACCATCTTCTTCTCCCAAGGCTGAACAATCATGCTTTTAGGATCCGGAACAGATACGGAAGCTACTTTTGGAACAGGGGTAGGTGAACCGTAGTAGTCTACCATTACGCTATTCAAAACTGCCGGATTAGCCTTGCCGGCGCGGAAGGTTTTAAGTTCTTCCTCCAGGTGTTCAATGGCATGTTCCATTTTGGAAACGCCCTGAGCAATGTTCTCTTTAGAATCTTTAATTTCCATATAATTGTTTTTTTTAACTATTCTTTATTACTTACAACCGTTCCAACATTCTCTCCTGCAAGGAGTTTGGTAAGGTTTTCCGGGTTTGTCATATCAAAGACAATGATTGGCATATTGTTGTCTTTACAGAGAGCGAATGCGGTTTGATCCATAACCTTGAGATTGTCTGCAAGGGCTTTTGTAAAACTCAGGCTCTCATATCTCTTGGCGTTAGGGTTCTTTTTAGGGTCACTGTCATAAACGCCGTCTACCTTGGTTCCCTTCAAAAGAGCATCTGCTCCAATCTCGCAGGCACGCAGGCTTGCGGCAGAATCTGTGGTAAAGAACGGATTTCCGGTTCCTCCTGCAATGATTGCCACTCCGCCGCCGTTAAGAACCTCCATGGCCTTCTCTTTGGCGTAGTATCTTGCAACCGGCTCCATGGGGAGTGAGGTGAAAACCTCTGCTTTAACTCCGCAATCCTTAAGGAAGGAGGAGAGGGCCATGCTGTTGATAACCGTGGCAAGCATTCCCATCTGGTCTCCCTTTACGCGGTCATAACCGGCATCCACTCCGCTCAAACCGCGGAAGATGTTACCTCCGCCCACTACTATTGCCACCTGAACGCCCCCCTTAACGGCCTTTGCAATCTCTTTGGAGTAAGATTTAATGACATCTGCATTCAGACCTATTCCGTCTGCTCCGCCCATTGCCTCACCGCTGAGCTTGAGCAATACTCTCTTTAATTCCATCTTTTAATTGTTTAATTGAGCAACGAAATTAGCCAATTATTGTAAAAATTGCAACTAAATGGTATCTTTGCTAATCGAAATTAAAAACAGATATCTATATGGCAAACATATTTACTACATCTATTGGCAAAAAGGTGATAATGAGCCTTAGCGGTTTCTTCCTAATTCTCTTTATCACTTTGCACGCAGTTTTGAACGGTGCTTATCTGCTGGATAAAACCGGTGAGGCCTTTAACGCAGTTTGCGAGTTTATGGCTCTTCCGGTTGTTACCGTAATGGTACCGGTTCTGGCACTGGGATTCATTATCCACATCATTTATGCCTTTATCCTTTATATTCAGGATTATAAGGCTCGTGGAAAGGAGCGTTACGCCGTTTCCAACAAAACCAAGGCAGACGGTTGGGCTTCCAAGAATATGGTTATCCTTGGCCTGCTGGTTCTCATAGGAATAGCTCTTCACCTTACAGATTTCTGGGCTAAGATGCAGCTTCAGGACTTCATTGGCGGAGAGGTTGCAACAGGTGCTGCGGCAATGGTGGCAACCTTTAAGGGTCGCTATTGCATTTATGCTCTTTACATTGTATGGTTTGTTTGCCTCTGGCTTCACCTTAATCACGGCTTCTGGAGCGCATTCCAGTCTATGGGTTGGAACAATCAGAAATGGATAGACAGATTGAGAATTATAGGTTACTTCTACTCAACCATTGTTATCCTGCTCTTCATTGCAGTTGCAACAAAGGCTACTTTTATTGGCTAAAAGTCAGACGAATAGATCTCTAATTATACCGTCCGAGACAAAGAATTTCCCGGGCGGTATTTTTATATTGTCACCCTCCTTAACAAGAATCCCGGATGAGAGGTAACGGTTAAAAATTTCCCGTGACTCTTCAAAGAATCTTGGAGCGCTGCTGCAGCTCTTAAGCAGTTTTTCAATGGCTACTCCCTCACTTTTTCTAAGTCCCAGCATAAGGGTCTCATTGTAAATATCACTCTCTGTAAGTCTTTCACCCTGACGGATTTCATACACTCCCTCTTTACAGTAATCTTCCACTGAATTAAAGTTCCATTCTCTCTTATTACCAATGAATGAATGGGCACCCGGCCCCAATCCCAGGTAGGGAACTCTCTCCCAGTAACTGCTGTTGTGGCGGGAGCGGAATCCTCTCTTTGCAAAGTTGGATATCTCATACTGCTCATATCCCGCATCCTTTAGAATGCTCTGGAGCATAGAGTATTGCAAAGAGCAGGCAGCCTCATCTAAAGGAGTGAAAAGCCCCTTTGATGCAAGCCGTTCAAGTGCGGTGTTTTCATCTATTGAAAGCTGGTAAGCGGAGATATGTTCCGGTGAGAGTGCGGTAAGTTTTTTAAGATTGCTCTCCCACTCTGCCATACTCAAAAGCGGAAATCCAAAGATTAAATCTGCACTTATATTTTCAAAGCCGGCATCTCTCAAAATTGCAAAGGCCTCCTCCGCCTGCTTTGCGCTGTGACGTCTTGCCATCCACCTTAAGTGCGTATCTTCAAAGGATTGTACGCCCATACTTACCCTGTTGACTCCCAGCCCCTTAAGAGCCTCTGCATACTCCTTTGTAACATCATCCGGATTCACCTCAACGGTAAATTCAAACCCATCCGCAAGCATCACCGCATCCTCATCTTTCCAATTCTCCAAACCAATTTTTTCTTCTTTCAAAGATTCTCCTTTTTCCTTTTCTTTGCTTCCCCGCTTGTTTGAAGATTGAACGGGCAAAGTTGTAGCTGCCGGTTGTGTAGCAAATGCACTATCGGGGAAGAAAAAAGATTCCTTTAAAAGGGCAACAATTTCAGCAAGGGTAGCAACGGGCAGAACGGATGGTGTGCCGCCTCCAATGTAGAGGGTTTTTATGGCCTGCTGCTCACGGGGGAGGGTATCAAAAAAGTTCCTGCGCAAGGAGATTTCTCTTCTTAACGCAGGAACGAATTTCTCTCTAATCTCTCTGCCTACAACAGAATAGAAGCCGCAATAAATGCACTTAGAGTTGCAAAACGGAATATGCAGATATATTCCGGCCATCCAAACTATTTCAGATAGAGTTCTGCTGTTCCAATCTTGCCTCTGCTTGTGTAAACCTCAACGGTGTAGGTGCCTCTTGAGAGTTCAACTCCAGGGGTGAAGTAGATGCTTACATCCAACTCTTCTCCCTGATAATCAACCTCACGGGCTGCGGAGTAAATGAGCTGCTGACCGCCACAGGTGAATACCTGCTGGCTGCCGTCTGTCATAAGGATATCCTCCGGATCTTTAATTCTCACATACACCGTCATTGCACCGGTCTGGGCAATGGAATTCTCTATGAGTGAGAGATTTGTGCGGAACTGATTAACTCTTGAAGAGCGGTTGGTTTCACTGCCTCTGCCGTTAAGACCCACCAGCGTAATGCCGCGTCCCTTAACTGCAGCGCCCTCGTCCAACTTCTTTGCCTGCTCCTCAATCTGCTTCTTCTGCTTAACGTTCTCTGCTGTGGTCTGCTCCACCTTCTTTCTTACCTCTGTAACCTCCTCCTTCAGAGCAACGTTCATCTGGTTGAGAGAGTCTATCTGTTTGATGTAACTCTTCATAATTGCACGCAGGGTTCCCAACTCTTTTTCATATTTACGCAATTGAGCCTGGTTGGAAGCTTCCGTACGTTTAACCTTCTCAATAAGGTCTGCAACCTTCTGTCTTTCAATCTGAAGCTGAGTGTTTATGGTATCGTTGGTAGATGACAGGTTAGCATAATCCTGCTGAAGCTGAGTCATCTGCTCCGTGAGAGCCTGCTTGTCTATGGTAAGCACCTGAACCTCCTCTTTAAAGGCGGTCTTCTTGCTTAGCTGAGCAATCAACAGACCGGCAAGAATAACAATGACGCCGGCCATAACTCCGATTATTATCTTTAGTTTCTTTTCCATATCTATTTGTTTTATCGGTTTATACAAAAATAGCAATTAATTTGATTAAATTTGCCATCTGAAATTTTAACGTAACATTTGTAACAATATGGGAGTTGGAAAATATATTGTACGTGCCCTTAAGTGCATGATATTGGTGCTGATAATGTTCTGTATAGTTATCACGATAGTTTTCTATACATCTGAGCACGATGCCGCAATGAAACCGTGGAACCTCTTTGACCAAAGCAGTCTCACCAAAATACTAATCTTCTTTTTGGCGTATTCATTTGTCTATCCTTTAATTGGTTACGGCAAGAGAGAACTGGCTCTGGGCGGAGAACTGGAAACAAGAAGACAGGAGATTGCAAATCTTCTGGCGGAGATGAACTTTGTTCCGGTTTACAAGGAGCCAACGGAGAGTGAGTTCAACGTTTTTAAGTTCCAGAACAAGAGCGCATTTATAAGGGCTTTGAGATTGGGAGAGGATAAGGTAACTTTCACTCAGAAGGACGGAATTGTTGAGGTTGAAGGGCAGAGAAAAGATGTTATGAGAGTTGTTCGCAGAATTGAGTGGTACCTGCAGCAAAAAGCTGAAAATGAGGAGTAATGAAGACCGTTAAAAAATATCTAAACGCCTTTTCTGCAGACATTGCAAAGGGAATGCTTGAGAACGAGGGTATTCAGGCGGAGGTGCTTCACCGCAATATGCCCTACCTGGGAATCTCCTATAAGATGGCCGTGGAACTCATTGTAAATGATGAGGATTATGACCGCGCGCTGGAACTGATTAAGAAGATGGAGAGCGAGGGCGGTCATTTCACAGAGACTCCCGATGGGGAACTCGAAGAAAGGTAGTCTTTATTGCTGTTCGTTTAACAGTTTCTCTGCTTCCGTTAACTCGTTGTAAAATTCTACGCCGTAGCGTTTTATAATGGGTTCCTTTAGGAACTCGTAAGCTTTTATTCCCTGCTCTTTTCCCTTTTCAAACGCCTCTTTGCAGAGGTGCTCTCTGCTTAGTGTAAGTGCTTCAACTCCTGTTGAGAGCATCTTTATTCTGATTGGAAAGATCCAGCAGGATAGTGGCTTTCTTAGTCCCCGATGGTTTTTGCAATAACCCCTTTCTACCGCACAGTAAGTATAACCTCTCTCATCTGTAACCGAATAGGCGCACCGGCCGTCTGAAGGAATGAGCGGAGTAACCTCATCTCCGTCAATATCTATTACAAACCTTCCCTGTTTTTCAATGGCTTCTTTGCCGTCCCGGGCAAGGAACTCTTCATACTCTTTTGCCTGCTCTGTAAGCTGTTCCTTCTCTCCCTTTTCCAAAGGAGCGCCGCTGTCTCCCACAATGCAGCAGATACCCTTGCACCTGTCATAGTCACAGCAGAAATACTCCGTGAGTATCTCCGTGCTTACCAGACAGTTACCAATCTCAATAACCATAGATTAATCTACGTTGAAGAAGTTTCTTATGAACTCGTTCTCCTGCAGCAGTTTCTGAGTTGGAATATCGGCCGTTGTACCGTCCATAATAACTGTAATTCTGTTGGAGGAGATAAGGTCTTTAATAAACTTGGAGAGCTCTTTCTTTGTTACCGGAGTAAGCAGAGCCTTGGCATCTGTAGGAACCGTATTGGAAGCCATATATCTGCTCTCCAGCATATCCAGCCAGTAACTGCCGTTTGCAACCCTTGCAGAGAACTGCTCTTTCAGAGATTTTTCCAGCATTGCAAACTCAGAATCTGTAATGTTCTTTGATGCCTTCTCCAAAGATTTTATAAGTTGGTCTATGCAGCCGTGAGCCTCGGAAGAGTCTGTCTCAAAGATAGTTTTGAGGGTGAAGATGTTCTCCGGATAGTAACTCAGAGCGGTGTTTACATTAAAGAGCGGAACCTTGTTGTGCAGAACATCCTTAAAGATATTCTCCACGTAAATCTTTGTAAGCTGGGAGAGTACGTAGTTGTTCATATCTGCCTTCTTAGCACAGGAGAGGGTAAGTGAAACATACGTTCTTGGTACGTTCATCTTTGCAAGGAACCTCTTCTCTTTGTGTCCCTTGGTTGGATAGTTAGGAACAACAAGCCAGTTCTCCTTCTTGTCCTTATCTGAAGGAATGGCTCCTATGTATTTAACGGCCAAGTCTTTATAGGAGAGAGCACTCTTTCCTGCAAAGACAAACACAAAGTCTGCCGCATTGGAGAAACGCTCCTTAAGCTGGGAGTGAATCTTAGAGTAATCATACGCCTCAATCTGCTCCTCTGTTAGCGGAGCAACAAACTGCTTGTTGGAGTTGTTGTAGAATGTGACGGAATCTTTGAAGATTTCCTGAGGAGAGAGCGAGTTGAATTTAAGGTCATTCAAAACCTTCATCTTGTAAACCTGATATGAGGCGTCATCCGGCCTTAAATCTGTCATATTCAGATAGATTGCCTGCATCAGTTTCTCTGCGCTTGTTGGAATTGCAAAGCCATCCATCCTCTCCGTATTCTGGTTTATGCGAGACTCAAGATTCATGTGGTTGTAAGAGTAGAGCCTGTCCATATTTGCGTATGAGACATCTGCAATGCTGCTTAAATCCAGCACATCATTAAAGAACTCCTGGTTTCCTATGTTAACACCCTTCATAAGAGAGAAGCCACCCTTGCTGAATGCTCTGAAATAGAGCGTGTCTGAAGGAGATGCGGTCTCTTTGAAGAGAAGCGTTGCGCCGTTGGAAAGAAGCAGTGTGTGAACTCCGGTTCTTGCATCTTCAGTTTCTGAAACAACGGTTGCAACCTTGTTGATTTCTACGTTTGGCCATACCGGAAGAGTGCTCTCTCCGGCAACCAAAGATTTATCAAGCGGCTGAGAGAATGCGCTCAGCAGACGCTCTTTGGAAATCTGGTTAACTCCATCTGCCTTAGGAAGATAGCAGGAAATGACAATGTTGTCTTCCTGGCTCAGCAGAGCGGAGATATAACTGTTGAGCTGCTTTAGATTGAGAGAGAAGAGAACCTGCTTCATTATCTCAAAATGCATCTCTGTACTTGCAAGTGAGTAGCCGTCATAGTAGGCCTCCAATGCTCTTTCAAGATAGAGGTCATTGCCTGCAACGGCGCGGGTATCATAGAGGTTTTCCAGACTCTTCCAGTAAAGATCTACAGCCTTTGTAAACTCCTGCTGGTAAGCTCCCTGGTCAAAGAGTTTCTTAAGCACTCCGCCCACAAAAGTGGTTGCGGAATAGACTGTTGAAGGGAGGGTTTCAAAGCGGATGGTATAGGCATTGCTCTTTTCTATTCCCATAAATTTTCCCTCACCCACCTCAAGGTTATAGAGCGGCAGATTTTCACGTACCACTCCCTCATTTATTCTGTCTACAAGAATTTTTATTGTTGCAAAGTCTAAAAAGTCCTGTATGTAAGGGAGATTGGTGTTCTTGTACTCATCCTTTAAAGGTTGCTTCAGATAGTTTATTGAGACGGAGGTTTTGCCGTACTCGTCATCCTGCATAATGAGGGTCTTTACACCCTTAAACTCTTTAGGCGTGTAATAGGTTCTCTTGCTGCCGTTAAGAGGTTTTGGTATGGTGGAGAAGACAGACTTTATCTGGGTTTCTGTTTTTGCAAGGTCTACATCTCCAACTACAATAACGCACTGCAGTTCCGGGCGGCACCAGTCATAGTAGAAGTTTCTCAAATCTCTTGAGTTGATGGCATTTACGCTCCGCCTTACTTCAGAAGGCTGTATCTCATTTATGTATGGACTGTCTGGATAAAGATCTCTCAAAAGCGCATAATCCATTCTGTGCAGAGGGCTCCATCCGTTGAGGATTCGGCCGGCCAGAGTTGAGCGCTCCGCAGCAATGTCTTCCTCATCTACGTTAATGGAACTCATCCAGTTGTAGAGTATAAGGAGTGCAGAGTCTATGGTGTTTGAGCGGGAGATTGGAAGATCATTTATGGCGTAGGTTACTCTGTCCTGCCCCGTTTGAAAAGTTACCGCATCACTTGTAAGACCCAAAGATTTCAGATAGTCTGGTATGGCGCTGCCTGCAAAATTCCTTGTTCCCTTAGTAGCAAGCTGTTGCAGCAGCATAAAAGAGCCGCGGTTGCCGCCTGTTTCCAGTGATGTACCCACTTTTTGAGCAACGCAGAAGGTGGCTGTAGCCTTTTGGGCCTGATTTTTGACTATGATGTAGGAAAGGCCGTTGGTGAGCTTTCCGTTTTTGACCCGTGGGTCTAAAGGAAGAGTGGCGGAAGTTTTGGTTTGAGACAGAAGAGCCCCGGCGGGCAGCAGCAACAAAACCAAAGAGAGTATATATGAGAACTTTTTCATAGCATTCTTTTTTGTTTCGACAAAATTAAGAATAAATATGTTGTTTGCGTGGTACGGGAGTTTTTTTTAATTTTGTCTCCGCTGTTTTACAGAAGAATACAAACTTTAAAAACTTTATACAGATGAAAAGGATCACAAAACTTTTTTTAGTTGCAGCAATCGTTCTGTTTGCTGGAAGCGCTTTTGCTCAGGATATGACCAAGGCCGGCGAGGTTTACCAGAAGGCTACCGAGGCATACCAGGCAGGAAATGAAATGGAGGCGGTAGCGGGCTTCAAAGAGGCTCTCAGTATTGCTAAAGAGGCTGGAGATGAGGGAATTGAAATGGTTGAGGGTTGCAAGGACATGATTCCTAAGATCCTTCTCTCTGCAGCGGGCAAATTTGTTGCCGCTAAAGATTATGTAAAGGCAGAAGAGACTTATAACAGCGCACTTGCAGCAGCAAAGGAGTACGGAAAGGATGCTCTTGCAAAGAGTGCAGAGGATAACCTTGCAAAACTTCCTATGCAGCAGGGTGCAGACGCTCTGAATGCCGGTGACTTTGCAGGCGCAGCAGCCCTCTTCCAGAAGGCTACAGAGAAGAATCCTGAGAATGCAAACGCATTCCTCTATCTTGCAATGGCCAATGAGAAGGCCGGCAATTTGGATGCCGCAGAGGCTGCTTACAAGAAGGCTGGAGAACTCGGAAACGAGAAGGCTAATGCCGCTATGAGTCAGATGTTTGTATCAAATGCAAACAAGGCTCTTAAGGAGAACAAACTTAAGGATGCCATCACATTGGCAGAGAAGGCCCTGGCTATTGGAGCAAATCCTACCGCAAGTCAGATTGCAGGTATGGCTGCTTACAAATCAAACAGTTGGGCTAAGGCTGCAAACCACCTTAAGAACGCACCTTCTTCTTCACAGACCACCTACATCATTGCTTCCTGCTATGAGAAGGCCGGTAACAAGGGTCAGGCATGTGTTTTCTACAAGAAGATTCAGAACGATGCCAAGTTTGGCCCAACCGCAAAGGCAAAGATTAAGAATCTTGGTTGCTAATGCTTGAGGTTGAACTGCTGGCTCCTGCCAGAGATTTGGAAATCGGTACTGCGGCAATAGACTGCGGTGCCGATTCCGTTTATATTGCCGCTCCAAAATATGGGGCGCGCTCCCAGGCGGGCAACAGTTTTGACCATATCAAAAGCCTTTGTTCTTACGCCCACAAATACAGGGCTAAAATTTATCTGACACTCAATACCATACTCTATAACAACGAGTTAACGGAGGCGGAAGAATTTATGTGGAGGGCTTACGAAGCGGGAGTGGACGCACTAATTGTTCAGGATCTTGGAATCCTTAAGATGAACCGCCCGCCCATTCCGCTCTTTGCCTCAACCCAGACAGACATCCGCACTCCGGAAAAGGCTGCCCTTTTGGAATCTCTTGGCTTTGAAAGGCTTATACTTGCCAGAGAACTCTCTTTAAAACAGATACGGGAGATTCGCCGGGCAGTAAGCTGCCAGTTGGAGACCTTTGTTCACGGAGCGCTCTGCGTCTGCTACAGCGGGCAGTGCTATCTCTCTCAGTACCTTACCGGAAGAAGCGCCAACCGCGGAGAGTGCGCCCAGCCTTGCCGTGCAGACTACACCCTGGTAAACGAGAAAGGGGAAGTGCTTATAAAAGATTTTCCGCTGCTCTCACTTAAGGATATGGACCGCTCTGAAAACCTTGAGGCACTGATAGATGCCGGCGTTACCTCCTTTAAGATTGAGGGGCGTCTTAAGGGTGCATCATACGTGAAGAACATTGTTAAAAAATATGACAATGCTCTAAATGCCGTTATAGAGAAGAAGCGTCAAAGCGGAGAAGAAATCTGCCGCCTCTCTCTGGGTGATAGTATCTCTTCTTTTACTCCCGATAGTTCTAAAACCTTTACCCGCGGCACAACCTCTTTCAACATTGACGGAAGGCGCGGAGACTGGGCAAGCGGAGCTGCTGCCAAGGCGGTGGGAGAATTTATAGGAGAAGTGGAGAGCGTTAAAATAAATGCCAAGGGCTTTGTAACCTTCTCCTATAAAGGAGATAAGAAGATAAATAACGGAGACGGGCTCTGCTTTATTTCAAAAGGGGGAGAGATTCTGGGCCAGAGGGCAAGCAGTTGCAGCGGCTCTGTGGTTGAACTTTTTACCCGCCGTTTGGAGATTCAAAAAGGAGACAAAATCTACCGCAACTATGACGCTCTCTTTGAGAAGGAGTTAGAAAAACCGGTGCGCAGAGTTATTTCTCTCCCTTTGGACTTAACACTTTCTGCTAAAGGTATTTTGGTTTCCTGCGAATTTTTGAAGGAGCCGCTCTTTTTTGATATTGAGGGAGATACGCCGCAAAACAGAGAGAAGGCGGAGGAGATTATAAGAGGGCAGATTGGAAAGAGTGCGCTGCACTTTAAGTTTACGGTAAGAAACATTGAGGGAGAGATAAGGTTCTATAAAACAGCCGCTCTCAATGCAATAAGAAACTCTCTGGCTGAGGCTTTAAGCAGAGAGATTGAAGTGCTTGACAACAATGTGAGGGCTGAGGATGCAAAGATGGTTAGCGCTGAGGGGGCCGCGGAAAAGCTGGCGTTAGCGGCAGAAGAGTGGAGGAAGAGAGTGCCGGCAGACTACCGTCTCAACTGCTCTAACCGTCTATCCTGCAGCGCTTACAAAGAGTTGGGAGTTGCCGCTCCCGCATCCGCTTTTGAACTGGAGCAGCCCAGGGGTGCGGAACTTATGAGAACAAAATATTGCATTCGTCATCAGTTGGGACTCTGCCCGAATGACGGAGTAAAATTATACCTTCTAAACGGCAAAAACCGTCTGGCGCTGGAGTTCGATTGCGCCAAATGTGAAATGGTTATTAAAGCTCTCTGATTTTTCGTAATTTTGTACGGTTATGATTTTTTCAGAAGTTGCAGGTCATAAAGAGCTTAAGGAATCCCTCAAGAAAATGGTTCAGGGGGGAAAGATGCCGCACGCGCTTCTCTTTTCTGAGCAGAGCGGATGCGGGGCACTCCCTCTGGTTCTGGCACTTACACAGTTCATCTTCTGTAAGACCCGCCGTGCTCTTGCAAGCGGAGATGATACCTGGGTTGTTAAGGGACTCTTTGGAGACGAGCCGGACTCTCTTCCTACTGACGATTCCTGTCAGGTCTGCTCCTCCTGCATAAAGATCAGAAACCTGGCCCACCCGGATTTCCATTTCTTGTTCCCAATCAACACCACTCCGCTGGTAGACAAGGGCAAGAAGGCCCCAATGGATATGTACTATGAAATCTTCCGCAAAATTGTGGAGGAGAACCCGTACTTCTCTGAGCAAGACCTCTATAGAGAGATGGGGCTTGAAAATAAGATGGGTCTTATTGGCGTAAACGAGGCCTCCTGGCTTATAGACAAACTGAGCTTTACCGCATACGAGGGCGGAAGCAAAGTGGTGTTGATTCTCTACCCGGAGAGGATGAATCTTGAGGCGGCTAATAAACTGTTAAAGAGCATAGAGGAGCCAACTGAAGATACCTTCTTCTTCCTTATAACAACAGATCCTGAGAAGATTATAAAGACCATCCGCTCACGCTGCAGGTTAATAGAAGTTCCGCCAATAGAAAAGGAAGATTTACAAAAAGCTATCGCAGAGAAATATAAGATGAGTTCAGAAGAGGCGCTTAAGTGGGCCCTCTGCGCTCAGGGTAGTTTTGGCAGGGCAATGGAGATGATTGAAGAGAGCCAGCAGGAGAAGGAAGATTTTGAAGATTTTATCTCACTGTTCCGCCTGGTAGACGAGCGTGACCTTACGGGCTTACTAGCTCTGGGCCAGGAGCTTGCAAGGAAGGGAAAGGAGGAGCAGAAACTCTTCTGCCGCAACGCTTTAAAGAGTCTGCGCACTATGTTTATGATAAAGATGGGGCAGGAGAATATCTCTTACTCATCTCCAAATCACATTGAGCAGATGAAGACTCTGGCGGAGAGGCTTAAGGAGGATTTCTTCCAGAAAGGATATGACATTTTTAACAATTCAATAGAGTGCATAGAGAGAAACGTGAACGCAAAATTTATCTTCTGTGACTTGTGTAATGCGCTCTACATAAACATAATATAATGGATGCAGAAAAACTGACATACGATTGTCACCGTGGTTGTGAAGTTACCTCAAACCCAGACGGTTCCCCTTGTGCCAGATACAATATGGGGTGCTGCAAGAGAGCGGTCTTTGACTGGCTTACCGGCATTCCTGACGATGAGATGGAGAAGCTCTTTGAGGTGCGTTTTAAGAATACTCACAAAGGAATCTATATTAATGATTCTCAGCTGGTTCTAAGGGAGGGAGATATTGTTGTTACCGAGGCTCAGAACGGATATGACGTAGGAATTATTACTCTTGCGGGTGCGGTTATTGCCCATCAGCTTAAGAGAAACAAAATTGAGCATAAGTCTTACGAGTTTAAGAAGATATACCGCAAAGCGCGTCCGGCCGATATTCAAAAGTGGCAGGAGGCAATTGCAAGAGAGCATCAGACAATGATCCGCAGCCGTGTTCTGGCGGCCAACCTGGGGCTTGAGATGAAGATTGGAGACGTTGAGTTTCAGGGAGATGGAACAAAGGCTATCTTCTATTACATTGCAGACGGCAGAGTAGATTTCCGTCAGCTGATTAAAGATTTTGCAGAGGAGTTTCACATCAGAGTGGAGATGCGTCAGATTGGTGCGCGCCAGGAGGCGGGCCTGATTGGAGGCATTGGCGTTTGCGGACAGGCTCTCTGCTGCTCAAGGTATATAAATGATTTCCAATCTATTACCACAGCGGCGGCAAGATGCCAGGATCTCTCGCTCAACCCTCAGAAACTTGCGGGCCAGTGCGGCAAACTCAAATGCTGCATAAACTACGAGGCTCCTGTTTACATAGACGCCAAAGAGAAACTGCCTCAGATTAACGAGCCGCTCCACCTGGAAGACGGTGATGTTAACGTTGTGAAAACAGATGTCTTAAAGGGAGTTATGTGGTTCTCCTATCTGGATAAGGAGGGAGATGATGCTTACCCGCTCAAGGTGGATAAGGTGAATGAGATTCTCTCTCTGAACCGTGAGGGAAAGAAGGCCGCCTCCATTGCAAGAGAGCCAAAGGAGAAGGTGATAGACTTTAAGAGCGCGGCAGGAGAAGACAGCATCACCAGATTTGATGAGGTTAAACGCAAGAAGAATAATTCCCGCAACCGCTTTAAGCAAAGAAGATCAAAATGATCTCCAAACGCAGAGCCCTTATATTATCTTCTCTTATTATCTTTCTTGCGGCAGGTTGCCGCGAGCCGCTTAAACACTTCACCTTCAGGAGCCTGGACGGTAACGGCTGGCTGCCGGAAGATACGCTCTCCTTTGAGCTGGATTTAAGAAAAACAGATGAGGGAAAGAACATCTACATCTCCTCCTCCTTCAGAGAGTTTGAGGGGAAGCAGGTGATGAAAGAGGGGCCGTTTTCTTTTTTCATCACGATGGTTTCACCTTCCGGAACGGTTCTGCGTGATACTCTCTCTCTGCCTTTTAACTCCCTGCAGATGAAGAGCAAAAAAGAGGGAAAGATTGTTCAGCTGCAGTGGCCGTACCTGTTGGATGTTAAACCTGCGGAGGAGGGAATTTGGAAGATAGAACTCACCCGCCCCAAGGGAGATAGTCCTGTTTACGAGAGAGTGAGGGGCGTTGGAATAAGCTGTAAGGCAACACCTTAAAAGAAGATGAGCACAGTAAATAAATTAGAGAAATTCCGTCAGAACGAGACCTTTGCCTCTCTTCTCCAACCAAAAAAGGAGGAGCTTTTCCGCAAAGATTTCCGCCTTAAGGGCAGGTGGCAGAGTGAAGAGTTTAAGAACTCCAATCCTATCACCTTGGAACTTGGTTGCGGTAAAGGAGAGTATACAGTTTCTCTGGCCAAACTCTTTCCTAATAGGAATTTCATAGGAATGGATATTAAGGGTGCCCGTCTTTGGAAGGGGGCTAAAGAGGTGGAAGAGAGCGGAATAAAGAATGTGAGGTTCCTCCGCACAAACATAGATTTCATTGAGTGGATTTACGGGCAGGATGAGGTTAGTGAAATCTGGATAACCTTTGCAGATCCGCAGCTGCGCTCTCCGCGCAAAAGACTCTCAGGTTCTATGTTTTTGGAAAGGTACCGCAAGTTTCTGAAGCCGGGCGGTGTTATTCATCTTAAGACAGACAGCCGTTATCTGCACGAGTATACAAAAGCTGTCGCGGAGCAAAATAAACTTAATATAATTTGCTGCAGCACAGATGTTTATAAAGAGGCGGAGAATACATCACAGCCGTTTCCAAAGGAGCTTACAACCGTTCAGACTTTTTACGAACAGTACTTTTTGAAGATGGGTCTTCCAATTACCTATCTCTCATTTCAGTTAAACAACAGCGAGCCAATTAAAGAGCCGGTTTGGGATTCAGATTACTGGCTGGGCAAAGAGAATGAAGGCCGCATTTTAGGTAGAATCAGATAGTATGAAAGAAATTACAGAGCTGCGTCATAAGATACACAGCAGGCCGTGTTTATCCGGAGAAGAAAAAGAGACGGCAGAAATTGTATGCTCTTTTTTAAGAGAGTGCAAGCCTGATGTGTTGTTGGAAAATGTTGGCGGATACGGTGTTGTTGCAACATTCAAAGGTGGAGAGAACGGTCCTAAAATTCTTCTGAGATGTGAACTGGATGCTCTTCCAATAACGGAGACAAGCGGAAAGGAATATTGCTCTCAAAAGAGCGGTGTTGCCCACTCCTGCGGTCATGATGGTCACATTGCCGTACTTTGTGCTATTGCCCGCGCTATCTCACTCAACCGCAGCCTTTTAGGCAGCGGAGAGATAACCCTTCTTTTCCAGCCGGAAGAGGAGACGGGAAGAGGTGCACTTCGTATGGCGGAGGTGTTAAAAAAGAGGGGAGTTCACTTTGATTACGCCATTGCATTTCACAACTGGCCGGGCAAAAAATATAAGAGCGTGGTTCTCTATCCGGAGTGCTACGCCTGGGCATCCACCGGAATGAAGATTGAATTTTTAGGAAAACAATCTCACGCAAGTGATCCGCAACTGGCTCTTAATCCAACAGTTGCAATAATGCGCCTTATAGAGAAAGTTCTCTCTGTAAACCAGACGCTCTCCTATTCAACCATTGTAAATGTAAACATTGGAAGTGAAGATTACGGCATTACTCCGGGTGAGGGATATGTTGCTCTGACTGCAAGAAGCCAAACAGACAGTGGGCTGCAAATGCTTGTATCTCAAATAGAAGATGATGCCCGCAAACTTGCCGCAGAAAACTCTCTTGCTGTAAATATCTCTTATACAGACTCTTTCCCGGCAACGGTAAACAGCCCTAAACTTACTCAGATGATAGAAGAGACGGCAGAGCAGCTTGGTTACACCACGGAAAAAGATTTTGAGGGAACTCACGGAAGTGATGATTTTGTGCACTTTACAAAGATGAGCACCCAGTCCTCTTTCTTTGATATAGGTGCAGGAGAAGAGCACCCGCAGCTTCACAACTCTGCGTTTGACTTTGATGATTCTCTGATTCCTGTATTTGTAGAGATTATTTCTTGCGTTTGCAGACGAATTCTGCAAACTCTTTAAGCATCTGCTTATCCGGAGAATCGGGCAGTACGTCCAGACCCTTTATTCCCATTGTAAGGTATTGGTTTGCAACATTCTGTGCATACTCCAATCCTCCGCTTTCATTAACAAAGTTAAAGACCTCTTCTACTATCTGCTTCTCACGTTCAGGTGTGCAGACGGTTTCTGAGAGTTCTTTAATCTTGGCAATGACCTCTCCTCTCTTTTCCGGTGCGTTTTTGAATGCGCCCAAAAGAGGGAGCGTTATCTTTCTCTCTTTTAAGTCTATACCAAAGTTCTTGCCTGTCTCCATAGATGGAGAGTAATCAAAAATATCGTCTCTTATCTGAAAGGCAAGACCCAGATATTTTGCAAATGAAGCCACTCCGTCTACAACAGGCTGAGGGGCGTTAACTGCGTATGCTGCAGCCTTTACCGTTGCTTCAAATAGAACAGCCGTTTTACCGTAGATGATAATAAAATAATCCTCCTCCGTGGTATCCATCTCGTCTGCCTTGTCTATCTGGAGAAGTTCTCCCTCGCTCAGTTTTTTGGTGGCATCCGTAAAGAGGTTTATAATCTTTCTGTCACACTTGCTTGCAAGAACGGCAAGCACTACGCTCAGCCAGAAATCGCCGGTAAGAACAGCAACGTAAGGGGTAAACAACGCTCCCACGGTTGGGGCGTTTCTTCTTTTTGAGGCCTGGTCTACAACGTCATCGTGAAGCAGAGTGGCTGTGTGCAGCATCTCGGAAACAGCTGCACAGCAGTAACTTGCCTCTGTAAGAGTACCGCAGCATCTACCCACCAGCAGGGAGAGGAGAGGTCTCATCTCCTTTCCCCTGTTGCCGAGTATATACTTATTGACGCTGTTCAGGTAAGAACGGTCTGTTTTGAGAGCTTCATAGAGTACTCCGCGATACTTGTCTACATCATCTCCCAGAAAGGCCCTTACCCCCTCAATGTCTGCCATTTCTCTTTAGAATATGAAGGCAAGTGAAACCTCCAGACCTTTCTGCTTGGAAGTCTTCCAACCATCGTAGGTGCCTTTTTCTCCCTCTCCAACCTTAGAAATATCCCAGTTGTATCTTACGTTTACCTGGAACTTCCAAAGATCTGCACCAACTCCTAAACCCACACCGCCGGTGAATCTGTTAAGATCATCCCAGGAACCGGCATTGTGGTTCTTACCAATGGCGTAGCTGATGTACGGAACAGCCTGAACGTAAGGCCTTACCACAACCAGGTTGAATCCGTACTGGATGCTGAGAGGTATCTGCAGATACTGCAGTTCAATCTTCTCATTGGTTGCGCCCGGCATGCTCTCTCTTGGAGCAATGGTTGCCGTTCTGTTAATGAAGAGCAACTCAGGCTGAACTACAAAGCCAGGAGTAACGTGGTGGCTGTAAAGGATACCGGCTTGGTAACCAATGTTATCCTTAAATTTAAAATCTTTGTTGATGTTTGATAGTTTGGTGGTATAGATACCGCCCTTAATACCAAACTGTGCCTTAGCAACATTGGCAGTTGCTGCAAATGCAAAAGCTGCAATAAGTGCTATTGCTAAAATTCTTTTCATAATATGTTTAGTTTATAATAATGCTTTCAATTTTTCCTCAATTGCCTCTTTTGTGTTGGAACCCACCATCTTATCCTTTAACTCTCCGTCTTTGAAGAAGAGAAGGGTTGGGATATTTCTGATGCCGTAATTTACAGGAGCCTCTTCCGCCTCCTCTACGTTACACTTAGCAATTACTGCACGTCCTTCATACTCTGCAGCAAGCTGTTCTACAATTGGGGCAATCATGCGGCAGGGACCGCACCAGGTAGCCCAAAAATCTACCATAACAGGAAGTTTGCTCTCAAGAACAACCTCTTTGAAATTGGAATCAACAACGGTAATCTCCATATCAGTAACTTTAATTGAAAAAAACTTTAATTATCAGGTTGCTAAATTAGCATTTATTTTTCAGAAATCGTATTTTTGTTAAAGCCAAACGGAAACTCAAAAACAAATCAATATGTATAAAGATTTTCAATCATACCTAAAAACAGAGCTCGGCTCAATTAAAAAGGCCGGCCTGTACAAAGAGGAGAGAGTTATTGTTTCCCCTCAGAGAGCAGATATAAAAGTTGCAGGCGGAAAAGAGGTTCTGAACTTCTGTGCCAACAACTACCTGGGTCTTTCAGACAATCCACGTCTTATTAAGGCCGCTAAAAAGGCCTTGGATACAAGAGGTTACGGAATGAGTTCCGTAAGATTCATCTGCGGAACCGGAGATCTTCAGAAAGAGTTGGAGAAGAAAATCTCCGAATTCTTTGGTACGGAAGATACCATCCTTTACACCTCCTGCTTTGATGCAAACGGCGGAGTGTTTGAACCTCTCTTTAACGAGGAGGATGCCATTATCTCCGATGCCCTCAACCACGCTTCCATCATAGACGGCGTAAGACTCTGCAAGGCTGTTCGTTACAGATATGCCAATGCAGATATGAAGGAGCTTGAGGAGTGCCTTAAGAAGGCTCAGAAACAGCGCTACAGAATTATAGTTACAGACGGTGTCTTCTCAATGGACGGCAACGTTGCTCCTGTAGATAAAATCTACGCTCTTGCAAAGAAGTACAATGCAATGGTAATGGTAGACGAGTCTCACTCTGCAGGCGTTGTTGGAAAGACCGGAAGAGGTACAACGGAACTCTATAAACTCAGAGGCAAGATTGAGATTCTCACCGGTACGCTCGGTAAATCCTTTGGCGGTGCAGTTGGCGGATTTACAACGGGTAAGAAGGAGATTATTGCAATGTTAAGACAGCGCTCACGTCCTTACCTCTTCTCCAACTCTATTCCTCCAATGGTTGCAGCCGCAGGTATTGAGATGTTCAATATGATGAGCCAGACCAACAAGCTGCAGGATAAGCTTCACGCAAATACTGCATACTTTGTAGATAAGATGAAGAAGGCCGGCTTTGACATTAAACCTACCCAGAGTGCAATATGTGCCGTAATGCTCTATGATGCAAAACTCTCACAGCAGATGGCCGCAAAACTTCTGGATGAGGGAATCTATGTAGTTGGTTTCTACTATCCTGTTGTGCCTAAGGATCTTGCAAGAATCCGTGTTCAGGTTTCCGCAGGCCACTCCAAGAAACAGTTAGACAAGGCCGTTGCCGCCTTCACCAAGATAGCCAAGGAACTCAAGGTTCTTAAATAAAACGCACTATGACAGCATTACTTCAAAGCATATTATTCGTAAGATGGGACGTAAGCCCCTACATCTTTTCCGTTGGACACTTCCAGGTAAGATGGTACGGCCTTCTCTTTGTGAGCGGCTTCATCTTTGGCTACTGGCTCTTTTCAAAGTTCTACAAGAGAGAGGGTATGCCGGCAAAACTCCTGGATCCAATGCTTTATATGCTTTTGATCTGTGCTTTGGTTGGTGCCCGCTTAGGACACGTTCTATTTTATGACTTGGATTTCTACCTTGCCAATCCTTCTGAGATTCTGAAGGTTTGGCATGGTGGACTTGCCAGCCACGGAGGTGCAATTGCAATCCTTTTTGGAGTATGGTGGTATGTTCACAAGTATGGCAAGAAGTACAATATAGACTACATCTGGATTGTAGACCGCCTGGCAATAGCAATACCGTTTGCGGGAATGGCTATCCGCTTAGGAAATCTCATGAATTCAGAGATTTACGGCTTTGAGACAACTGTTCCATGGGGCTTTATCTTTGTTCGTGACGGCCAAACGGCAGCACATCATCCAACTCAGCTTTATGAGGCTCTCTCATATCTTTTGATAGGAATCATAATGGTTGTGCTCTACTATAAAAAGAAGGAGAGCGAGCCCAAAAAACCGCTCTACCGCGGCTTTCTGTTCGGCCTCTTTTTAGTCCTTCTTTTTGGAGCAAGATTCTTTATTGAGTACTTCAAACTTCCTCAGGAAGGGAGTGATGCAGTTGCAATGAGTGCCGGCAGACTGCTAAACAACGGCCAGCTTTTAAGCATCCCGTTTGTTGTTGCAGGCATCATAATCATCATCTGGAGTTACGTAGCCAGGAAACCTCTTTTACGCCAAGAAAAGAAGTAAATGGAGAAACAGAATCACAACATATCAATAGAAACCCCTTCCGGGTGGAAAGATTATGAAATCATAGACTCCGGAGACGGCTACAAGCTGGAGAGATTCGGCTCCTTCATACTTTCCCGTCCTGAGCCCAAAGCTCTATGGTCTAAAAGTTTGTCTGAGGCCAAGTGGAGAGAGAGGGCTCACACGGTTTTTCATCCAGGTGCAGGATTCGGCAAGGCGGGCAAAGAGGATGTTGGTACCTGGGAGATGCTCAAAAAGATGCCGGAGGGGTGGACTGTTGAGTACAAAGGCAAAGAGAGAAAGGCTGCCGAGTGGAGCCGGATGCGCCACGGAAGATTCTCAAACAACGGACTTTACATAAAACTCCGCCTGGGACTTACCTCCTTCAAACACGTTGGCGTATTCCCGGAGCAGGCCTCCAACTGGGATTGGATTTATGATACCGTCCGCACGCTAAAGGTGCAGCAGGATGGCGGGTCTTCAGAGAATGGGAAACCGTTTAAGGTTCTCAACCTGTTTGCATACACCGGAGCGGCTTCACTTGCAGCACGTTGCGCGGGTGCAGAGGTTACTCACGTAGATTCCGTAAAGCAGGTTGTAAACTGGGCAAAAGAGAATATGACCCTCAGCAACCTGGAGAATATCAGATGGATAATAGATGACGCTCTCAAATTTGTGAAGCGTGAGATAAGACGCGGCAACACCTACAACGGTCTTATTCTGGATCCTCCCGCTTACGGACACGGCCCGGACGGCGAGCGCTGGAAGCTGGATGAGCTTCTCTTTGAGATGCTTACGGAGTGTTCAAAGATTGTGGCTAAGGAACATTCCTTTGTTGTTCTGAACCTCTACTCCAACGGTTATTCCGCACTTCTTGCAGAGACAATTCTGAAGAAGGCTTTTAACGCACTTCCTTCAAATACCTCTAATACAGACATTTCCAATCAACCCGCTTTTGAATGCGGAGAGCTGGCACTGAAAGACAGCTTTGGTAAAGTAATACCACTCAGCGTCTTTGCCAGAATGACAAATCAATAAAATTATTATTTTTGCGCATCCAATTTGTGATTTAATTATGCAGAAGTTTATTGACACTTACAACTTTGAGGGCAAGAAAGTTATTGCCAGAGTAGATTTCAACGTTCCGTTGGACAAGGATTTTAAAGTTACGGATGCTACAAGAATTAAAGCAGCCGTTCCTACAATAAAGAAAGTGTTGGATGGCGGCGGAGCCATTATCCTTATGTCTCACCTGGGAAGACCAAAGGGAGTAGATGAGAAGTTCTCCCTTAAACATATCATTTACAAGGTAGAAGAGCTGCTGGGCGTAAAGGTTCTCTTCTGCTCTGATTGCATGAAGGCAGATCAGATGGCCAAAGATCTTAAGATGGGAGAGGTTCTTCTTCTTGAGAACTTAAGATTCTATGCAGAGGAGGAGGGAAAACCAAGAGGATTGGCAGAGGATGCTTCAGATGAGGAGAAGAAGGCTGCCAAGGCAAAGGTTAAGGAGAGCCAGAAGGAGTTTACAAAGCACCTGGCATCATACGCAGACTGCTACATCAATGACGCCTTTGGTACTGCACACCGTGCACACGCTTCTACTGCTCTTATAGCAAGCTACTTCCCGGAGGATAAGATGTTCGGTTACATTATGGAGGGAGAGATTAAGGCTATAGATAAAGTTGTTAAGAATCCGCAGCATCCTGTTACCGCAATCATTGGCGGTTCCAAGGTTTCTTCCAAGATTGGAATTCTTCAGAACCTTGTAGAAAAGGTAGACAATATGGTAATTGGCGGAGGTATGGCATTCACCTTTGTAAAGGCAAAGGGCGGAAAAATTGGTAACTCAATCTGTGAAGATGATCAGCTGCAGGTTGCTTTGGACATTCTTAAGGCTGCTGAGGATAAGGGAGTTAAGATATTCATCCCTAAGAGCGTTGTTTGTGCAGATAAGTTTGAGAACGATGCCAACACTCAGGTTTGCCCAATTGACCAGATTCCGGAAGGTTGGGAAGGAATGGATGGCAGCGCAGAGTTCCTTGCAGAGATTGAGGGCGTAATAATGGGTTCAAAGACAGTTCTTTGGAACGGTCCTATAGGCGTATTTGAGATGCCAAAATTTGCAGTTGGAACTCTTGAGATTGCAAAGACTCTTGCAAAGGCTACCCAGGAGAAGGGCTGCTTCACCCTGGTTGGCGGAGGCGACTCCGTTGCTGCAGTTAACCAGATGGGTTATGCAGACAAAGTAAGCTACGTCTCCACCGGTGGCGGGGCAATGCTGGAATACCTTGAGGGTAAGGTGCTTCCTGGAATTAAGGCAATACTGGACTAAGAGATTTCTATCTTAAGTCCTTTAGATTTAGCAAGAAGATTTTCTGCAATATGCAGATAATCTTTTTGTTTTATATGGAGTTCAAACAGAGAAGCAGAGTCTGATACTGAGAAGTTCTTAATGTTGTCTCCAATACCAAGTTCTCTGAAAATTTCAAAGAGTCTTGTAAGGTCTTCCTGTTTCTCTGAAAGCAGAGAGATGGTGAGGATTTTTTCACCAACTCTTCTGGTAATGAAATGCATTGCCTCCAGGCAGATTACGGTAATTAGAGTTGCTGCAACCGCAAGCGTGTACATCTCTGAACCACAGGTGAGTCCAATGGCTGCAGCTACCCAGAGACCGGCCGCGGTAGTAATACCGCGGACCGCATTCTTCTGGAAGATAATAACACCGGCACCTATGAAACCAATGCCGGAAACTACCTGCGCTGCAACACGCGCTCTGTCATAAGTGGTATCTCCAAAAGCGAATTGAGAAACTACCATAAAAAGTGCAGATCCGAGAGCCACTACAAAGTGAGTTCTGAGTCCCGCCTCTTTTGCTCTCATCTCTCTTTCAAATCCAATAAGTCCGCCTAGAAGTCCAGCTATGAAGATTCTAAGTATAAAATTCCATTCAATTGTCATAATGCCGTTGTTTTTAAAATTTTAGAAAAATCCAGGGGTGTAACCGAACCAGTGCAGAACGGTCTGTCCCCAAAGTAAAATTACCAGCCAGCTGATAAACATCATTGTAATACCAAACTTAAAGGTATCACTCCAGCTGTATTGGTTTGTAGTATAGAGCAGTGCCGCAGGCTTGCTGTTAAATGGCAGCACATATACGTGACCTACAAGCATTGCAATAGGGAAGGCCAGACTCATAATAGGGTAGTTGAAACTCTGCGCAACACCTATGGCAATAGGTACAAAGATAAGTGTCTGCATAGTCTTGCTTTGGAATATGAGGGCGCTCAAAAGCATAGTGCTTGTAAGTATCATATACAGAGCCCAGTACGGTGTATTTGCCGTAATCCCGATAGATGCAAAGGCTGCATTTACCGCAGTGCCCGGAAGTCCCGTTGCATCCAGTCCCGCACCCAGCGTATATGCGCCGGCAGAGAAGAGCAGCAGGTGCCATGGGATATCTACATCATTCCACTTGACCACTCCAATCTTTGGCATGAGAGCCACAACCGCTCCCAGGAATGCCACTGCTGTCTGGTTGATTCCGTGCTGTTTGTCTGTTGCCCAAAGAATGAGCACACAGAGGAAAATGGCAATTGCTCTGAACTCCTCTCCCTTCATCTTGCCCATGGCCTCCAACTCTGTCTTCAACCTCTCCATACCTCCCGGAATCTGAGGCTTTTGCTCATCTTTCTTCATTGGGAAAATAACTTTTGTACCAATAAACCAACCAATGAAGATAAGGAGTACGCTCATAGGGAAGGCGCACTTGAACCAATCCTGATAACTGAATGAACCAAGGCCAATTGCGCCGGCAATGAGTGAGCCTGCAAGCAGGGTTGCACCGGAACCGGTAAGGAAGGCGTTGGCTCCCAGGTTAATCTGGAAGAGGTTCTGTAACATGAGGTTACGTCCAAAGTTGTTTCTCTTTTCTCCTCCGGTGGCGCCATATATTGCACAGATTACCATCATAATAGGGAGCAGAATTGCAGCCTTTGCAGTTGTTGCGGAAATAAAGGCTGAAAGCACCAGATTGATGATGATGAAACTGAATATGACTCCGCCGGCATTCTTTCCGAACTTGAGTACAAACCACAGGGCAAAACGCTTGGCTACCTGAGTCTTAACCAGCATTGAGGCCAGAACGAACGAGAGTATGTTCAGCCACATTACAGGGTGACCCAGCTGAGCGTAAGCGGTCTTTTCCGTGGTGATTCCGGTAAGCACAATGCCCAGGATAACAATCAGTGAGGTGAGGTAGTTTGGAACAGCCTCTGTAATCCAGAGGATTATGGCTGCCACAAAGATGGCCAGCATTGCATAGTTGGCCCTAATAAACTGTGCCAGACCCAGATCGTTAAAACGCTTGAGCGCACTTCCGGAAAGAGCCTCCGTGTTCAGATGCTCCAGGAAAGGAATTTTTACAACATAATAAAGGAGGATGAACACCAAGATGGCGAGAGGCCCGCCGAAGCGCTGCATAGTCCGCTCAAAGCCGGATTTTTGCATCTTCGGCAGCTTCTCGATCTTGTAGTTGTTCATATCAAGAACATCCATTACTTCCAGTTCTTGTACGGGTTCTTCATTAACATGGAGTTGTAATATTTTACATCTCCGGTTACCTCCTCACCCAACCACTCAGGTTTGTCAAAGGCCTCATTCTCGCTTGAAAGTTCAACCTCGGCAACAGTAAGTCCGTCGTTGTCTCCGTAGAACTCATCTACCTCAAATGTGTGCTCTCCGGCTTTAACCAGATAGCGGGTCTTGTCAATAACACCAGGCTCGCAGATCTTCAGAAGATCCTGAACCTCAGCAACAGGAATCTCTTTCTCCCACTCAAAACGGCTTGCTCCGCTGTCTGAACCAATACCCTTTATTGTGATGAAACCCTTCTCTCCCTTTACGCGTACGCGTACGGTTCTTTCAGGAACAGAGCAAAGGTATCCCTGAGTGATACGGGTTGCTTTGAAAGCGGCATCCTTAAAGTTGCCCTTTACCAAAAACTTGCGTTCAATTTCCTGTGCCATAACTATTCGTTTGCTAGAGGTTTGTCACTCATTCCAATAACACGCTTAATAGCCTGCAGATAGTTGATATTTTCAACACCCTCAAGACCAACGTCTTTGATAGTCTTCTTAATATCCTCAATCTCTGTAGACTCTGAATTGATGGTAACAACCTTTGCACCGTTGATAAGCACGTTGCCAACTTCGCAAATTGTGCCGTTAACCATATATCCAAAGCGCTGCTTGTGAACGCGCACTGCTGCAAGATCAGGATTAGCCTTTACCATTGCAATGAATTCATCAAAAGTATAGGTATCCTTTGTAAGAGCAGGCATCTCTACCATAAATGCAGGAAATACCTCTTTCTCCAGAACTTCCTTGCTGATAGGGAATTCACCCTTCATAAGAGGATTCCACTGCTCCAATCCGTCAACATTCTGAACAAAAGTTTTAATGTCCATCTTGCCGTCACGAATCTTGGTATTGTTTATATCGTTCTTTGCAGAGATGATATAAATCTCATCACTCTCTCTCTCCCAAACCTTCTCAGGTACGGGGGCTGAGAGGCGTGCCATTCTCTTGTGAGCCTCACAGAAACACTGACCGAAACTGCGGAACTCAAAACGAGGCTTACTTATCTCACCAATTTTTAATTCTCCCATATTTCTGTGTTTTAGTAAGTTAATAATTATTGAAGACCTGTTACAGGGTCTGAAGTATCATTGGTGTTCTTTGCACCAGGGGTAGCTGTGGTGAAGTACCACTTACCTGTTCCGTCCGGAACGCGGCTGTAAGAAGCAGGAGCTGTCTTAGCTACGGTTACAAGGTTGAAGTCATCCAAACCTTTCTTAACAGGATCTGTAAGCTGTACTCTTACGGCTTTCTTTGCAGAGAGGCCGGAAGTGAATACGAGCTCAGGATCATAACCCTCATGCTTTCCGCCTGCACCTACAACATCCTCACTGTAAAGGAGAAGGTATGCGCCTGCTGCAAGATCACGGTTAGGACCTGTCCAAACGTCCTTGGTATCCTTAAAGATCTTTATGCCCTTAATGTTGATAGCCTTACTTCCTGTGTTGATAATCTCTATGAACTTGTCGTTACCGTTAATCTCATTGAGTTTCAATGGAGTAAAGTCAATAGGAATTACACCTACAGTGTAAGATACTTCATTAGAAGTGGTTGAACCACCCTTAGTCTTTGCTACTACGTTGTAGGTAACAACAGCTCCCATTGCCTGAGCAGGGATAACGCCTGTATAAACGTTAGAAGAACCGGTCATCTTAACGGTCTGAGCAGCACCGCCGCCAACCTTGTAAACAAGATTAACCTCTTCTATTGCAACGAATGCAGTAACTGTTGCAGTAACTGTTACATCATCAAGCTCGTTATAAGCTATGGTGTTGGAAATATTTGAAATTGCAGGGAATGGATATACATCGTCCTTAACACAAGATGTGAAGGCAAATACCATTGCCAAAGCAGCTATTATAAACTTTTTCATAATCCGTAACATTTTTAGAAGTTAATCTCAAGACGAACGCTGATCATATTGTAGTCTACACCAGCCTTGCCCTTCTTCTCAACAACCTGAGTGTAGTCCTTTGTAGGTTTGCCTTCTGCATCGTGACCAACAAAGAGTTTGCCCTTACCGTTAGCATATCTGTCATTGTTGTTATGCTGGTAGTTGATCATAAACTTAACGTTGTTGTAGATCCACCAGTTGAGACCAATTGTGTAAGCCTCTGAAGAACCGCCGTATACAGTCTTGCTGTTGAGGTCACAGTACTCATAACGTCCTGCAATCTCAAGGTCTCCCCATTTGCGGCCGTATCTTACCTTGGTGTACTTGCCGCCGTTTGCGTCATAACGCTGTGAACCGCCGCAGAGAAGGTAACTTGCCTGAATGTATCCGCCGCCAAAGTTCTTTACAGCATTGTCTGCTGCACTCTTCTTAAAGTGAACGTTGTCACCAATCCAAGCCATCTCATAACGGAGTCCCTGCCAGTGACCTGCCAACTCAACAGTCCAGAGCCAGTTGTGGTCAAAACCAGGAAGGTTGTCTGTATCAAGATATTTCTTACGGTTAATGCTTGTGGAGTTGCGGGCACTTGCTCTGTACATTCCCCATGCACTTGGCTCTACGCTTGTAAGAGCTCTGCGGTAAGATGCTGCAAAACCAATATGCAAGCTTGCGTCCTGCAGTTTGTAGAGAGGGCGGAATACAACCTTGGTTGTGATGGAGTAACCAGCATCACGGCCGTAATCCTTGTTGTTGTCTGCAACGTTTGTCCACTCCTCACTTCCTGCAACCTCCTGAGAGAAAGCGCCAATAGATCCCCAGAACCATTTGTCTGCATATTTTGCATTGATACCGAGGTGGCGAGAAGGAGCCAGTGCAGAAGTAACCATAGGTCTCTCCATGAACATCAGGTAACGAGAAGAGGTGTTACGCTGCATAGAGAAGTTCTCCTTAAAGTTACCGGCCTGGAGTTCCAGATTCTTAACGCCGGTGTAACGAACAATAGCGTCTTTAAGTTCAACAAGACCGTTTGCAAGGTCCATATCAAACTCTCCGTACCACTTGTTGGTTACCTGTGCCTTAACGGCAAAACGAGCACGACGGATGCTTACGCCGTTGCCAATCTGATCGTAATCTTTGCTGTTCTTTCCAAAGAATACAGCTCCGTCAACTTGTGCACGTCCGTCAAACCAGAATTTGTAGCCACTCTTCTGTGACTCAAACACTGTAATACCGTCCTGAGCCTCAACATCCAGAACATCTGAATTAACTGCGACTCCGTACTGGTTGCGTTTTACGTTTTCCTGGGCAAATACTGCTCCTACTGAAAGCAGTAATGTAATTGCCAGCAATAATGTTTTTCGCATAGTAATTAATTGTTTGGTTAAAGTTGTATTAAATTGATTTTATAAATGTTATAAGGTTATCGCTACGCTGTAATCCCAATTTGGATCTTAATCTGTAGCGATTAATTTCAACGCTTTTTGGTGTAATATTCATTAGTGAAGCTATGTATTTGCTTGAAAATCCCTGTCTTAGGAGGGTTGCAAGTTTTCTCTCATTCTCGGTAAGATGAGGGAACGCCTCCATTAGCCTCATATTAAAGTCTTTGTGGAGTTCCTCGCTGCGGGAATAGAAGTCGTTCATTTCTCTGGTGAAGTACATTCTATCGTGAAGAGACTTAAGCAACTCTTCTGTGCGGGCGTCCTTCTCTGCTCCGTCCTTGGTTGAGCGCACCATCTTCAACCGGTCAAAGACGCTCTCCATATAGTTCTTCTGCTCGCTTATTCCCATTGCAAAGTCTACCAGCTCTTTACGCTTGTTTTCCAGCTTGTTGAGAAGATCCTTCTCTGTCATCTCCGCCCTTACCTCCAATGCGGAGAGAGATTTCTGGGTGGAGTAGGAGCGCTGCTGCTGAGAACGCAATATCTGTTTGTTGAGGTTGTTCTTGTTCTGACGGCGAACAAAGAACATCACTCCGCCAACGGTGAGGAATATTCCCAAAACTATTACGGTTCCAAGTATCTCTCTGTCTAAAATCTTTCCTAAGCAGAAGGAGAGCAGAAGCGCCAAAATAGGTGAGAGGTAGGTAGTTACAATGCCCTTTATAATTTCCGGCCCCTCTGTAAGTGTTCTTTTGCTGAATATGGAGATGCCTGCAAGTGAGGCAATGAAGAGCGTACCTGCAGGAAGCGGAGTTGCTCTCAAACCCACATACTGCGGAAGCGGAGAGGTGAAGAGTGCAAAGCAAACCAAAAGTCCCATCATAAGTGAAAGTATAGACTGAGGGTTTGTATCCAGCTCATAATCTGCAATATCCCACTTGTCTCTGTTAATGCTTCGTGCCACAAAAGGTATCAGAACTATTACCGCTCCGCCTGCAATGTATGGAGCAAGTGTTCCGTATTCAGATGGCAAGTAGGTGAATATCATGGAGTTGTTGAGGGCTGCCGCAGGAATCAGCAGCAGCGCAACTATGGTTGCCAGTGAGAGCATTCTGGCCTCCGTCTTTGCAAAATGATTCTTTCCGCCTCTCTGCATTAGGGCAAAGAGAAGGTAGAATAAGGCAGAGATTAAGGCACAGAATAAAGGTGCCGCAATCCAGGAGAGGATATACGGCATAGACTCTTTAAATGTTATGGTATCTCCGTTTGCCAGTCCCAATCCCGCAATGGCGGCAATAAAGGCAAACGGAACCGCAACAAAGCGGCTCAGTTTCCACATAATTGCTGCGGTAAGGGCGGTGGCCATTCCCACAGGGAGTATGTTGGCTACAGATTTAGGAGAGAGAAGCCCCTCTGTCATCTGAGCAAAGTATTCCGGATAAAAGCAAGGAAGAACAATTCCTGCAATTAATAAGAATGGAGCAACTACTCTTATAAATATTCTCTCTCCGGCTCCTGAAGCCAGTACGCTGCCGCCTATATAGGGGTAGTCCATCAGCATTAAGGCTGAGGCGGCAAGCAGCAGGGAGATGATAATATATAAGAGGGTGATATCCATTAAAGAGCTCTTTTTATGGTCATTACAGAGAGTTGCTCAGCCACCTTAACTGCCGCTTTTGCCAGATCTTCTATGTGGAGGGCAAAGTAACGGAGGTGGAACTTCTCACTGAGTTTTAGGTTATCCATGTTGTGGAATACCGTACGCTTAATGGACTGGCTCACTCTAACGGCCTCTTTCTCATAGAAATAGACCTGTGCGGTGGTTTCAGATACGCTCTTTGGGGAGGTAAAGTAGGCCTTGGTTGCAGGAATTGTATTCTCTGCCGCCATTGCAGCCAACTCACTGAGTTTCACAAACTCACGTTTAAGTTCGTTAGGAATTTTTGGAGACTCAATCTCAAACTGGATAAGGTCTGTGCTTATAATCACAAAGATATGATCCAAACGCTCCAACAGACGCATAATGTCTCCTCTGGAGCGGATAAGGTAGCCTCTGGAATAGAGCATGTTCTCAATCTCTCTGGTCTTGGAGGAGGATTCGCTCTCTAAGGTAACCATCCTGCCCAAATTCTCCGTAAAACTATCCTCATCACCATACAGATAGTTCTTTACACCCTCCTTAAAGACTATTAAAGCAGCGTCTACGGTCTCCAGCAGGCACCCTACAGACTTTTCAAGCCTGTCTGATTTCCTGGAAAATATTTCATTTAACCCCATGGCGTAACTCTACATTATTATTTGAGTACAAATATATATTAATAGAGTCATATTTAAACCCTATGTAGAGTTTAAATATGTGAATCTATGCCGCCTGATGCGTATTTATAGAGGTTTTGTGGGGTGCTTGTAGAGTTTTTTGAGAGGTCTTTGAGGGCTATTTCAGGTGTTTTAAAAGTCTCTTTGAGAAGTTTGTGGTACCCAGATCTGTCATGTGGTTGCCGTCTACGGTATCTTCATTGCCAATACCTCTCTTCTTTGATACGTCTATAAAGTGCAGATTCTTAAGAGGTCCGGTCTTTACACGCTCTCCTGTAACAGGATCTGTATATTCTGCCCCCTTGGTTTTCAGACGTTTATAGATATCTCTTATAAGTTTGTTCTCTTTTACCATATCATCATTGTTACCCGGAAGGATAAACTGCTGAGGATATTCAAAGTTATTTACAAGGTATACCGGAACGTTTGGATTGGCCGCCGCAATGGTACCAATAAAGTAGTCAGATGAGTCTCTGGTGGTGTTGTAGGTGCAGTTTGGAAGGCAGTCCAGCACGTATGCAGAGGCCGGAATTGTCTTAATCCAGTCTGCCATATTGCCGTCCATTCTGCCGTTGCCGGAGAAGCCCAGGTTGATGGTCTCTCTGCCCAGTTTTCTCTCAATTATTGCAGGGTATGCCATACCCGGACGGGAGACGCAACCTCCTTGTGTTATGGAAGTTCCGTAGAATAGGATTGGGAGTCCGTTGTTACCCGGGAGCAGTTCTCCCTGCGGCGGGAAGATGGTTGCAGAGGAATCTATACCAATCTCCATCTTGTCAACTCCGTCATACAGAGGCAGATATATCATATATTCCTTCTTGCCCCCGTACATCTTCTTTACAAATATGTTTGCAGAGTTCTTGCCGTTAGGGAAGGCGGTTCCGGCAAATTTCCACTCCTTTTTCTTAGGATTGTTGAGTACGTAAAGATCCATTCCCTTTATGCCGGTATAGGCCATGTGGCTCATTCCAAAGTTGTATGTGAGGGTCCAGCGGGCACCAATGCAAACAGCATCTGTGGAGAATCTGATGGCTATTCCTGCTCCGTCACAGCCCAGTTGCCAGAGCTCTTTTCTTACAACCTCTTTGAGCCTGTTTGGAATTCTGTAGTAGTAGCAGCTGTCTGCCGTAGGTTTCTCTCCCTGGCCAATCATTACCGCATCTCCGTTCTCTATAAGCTCCTGAACGTTGTAAAACTTAAGCTCGGAAACCTTTTGTCCCCAGATGGTTACACTGAATAAAACTGCTGCAGTGAGCAGCACACTCTTAAAGAATGAATCTCTTTTCATATTTTACTTGACTTTGTTATTCTTCCCTTTCAACGGCGGGCAGCCACTCAATTTCAATACCTCGCCGCTCCATCCCGCGCAGCCAGGTCATCTGCCTCTTGGCAAACTGATGTATGGCAATGGCCAGATGCTCCTTCATATAGTCATAACTTATCTCCCCCGTCAGATACCGGGTGATGAACTTGTACTCCAGCCCGTAGTAGATAAGATCCTCCGCCTTAATACCTCTCTCCAGCAGGGCCTTTACCTCCTCCACCATACCCTCACGGAGCCTGGCATTGAGCCTTGCATCTATCCTTTTGTTGCGGATTTCCCTGTTCGGAGCCAGGGCCAGGTACTTTATCTTCTTTGGAGCAATCTTCTCATACTCTGCATCTTCCATTGTCCGCCCCCCATTGTCCGCCCCCTGTGAGAGCTCAATCTCTATGGCGCGGATAACTCTCTTCCTGGTATCAAAGTCTGTATTGTTATGCGGCTGGCTCCCGTGCTGCCTTTTTAGCGCAGTGAGCATCTCCACTAACTCCTCCATACTCTTTTCTTCCAACTCTTTCCTCAGCGATGGATTTGGTGCAACCTCCTTTAGAGCGTAATCTTTGCAAACCGCCTCAATGTAGAGCCCGCTGCCTCCGCAGAGGATAGGGAATACGTTGCGCTCCTTTATATCCTTATACACCTTTTGGAAATCTTTTTTGTAACGGAAGAGGTCATACTTTTCTCCCGCCTCCGCTATATCTATCAGATGGTAAGGCACTTCTGCATACTCCGCAAGGTCTTTGCCGGTACCTATATTCATATTGCGGTAAACCTGACGGGAATCTGCGGAGATAATCTCACATTTGCTGTATGGAAGCAAACCCTCTCTGCAGCAGTTAGTTACCTCTCTTGCCGTACTTACGGCAAAGGCGGTCTTTCCGCTTGCGGTGGGCCCCATTACGGCAAGCATATCACCCCTGCACCAATCTATGTTAAAGAGAGTTTTCATCCGTAAACGAATCTAAGAACAAACTTAATGAAATAATCCATATTTTTGCAGGCGTATGAAAAAGAGTAGCGCCAAAATAGATATCCGTAACCGCCGTGCAGGGTTTGACTATGAGTTCCTGGAGAACTACACGGCAGGGGTGGTGCTTGCCGGAACGGAGATAAAGTCCATTCGTGCGGGCAAGGCCTCCCTGGCAGATACCTACTGCTACTTCAACCGCGGGGAACTCTACGTAAGGAATATGCACGTGGCGGAGTACTTCTGGGCCTCCTTTAACCGCAAAGACCCCAAGAGAGACCGCAAGCTCCTTCTCAACCGCAAGGAACTCAATAAGTTGGAACGTGCGGTAAAGGAGAAGGGACTCACAATAGTTCCAACCCGCCTCTTTATATCAGATAACGGTTACGCCAAACTCAACATAGCCCTTGCCAAAGGAAAGAAGGAGTATGACAAGCGTGAATCTATAAAGGATAAAGACCGCCGCCGCGCTGAACAGCGCGGAGAGGATTACTAACTAAAGCAAATCCTTAATATCTGCCAGCTTATTGATAATTACATAGACCGTCAACCCCGCAATGGAGTTGATTCCCGTCTTGTGTGATATATTCTTGCGGTGCGTGATAACGGTGTGGATGGAGATATTCAAGCGGTCTGCTATCTCCTTGTTGGTAAGCCCTTTGGCCACCTCCACAAGAACCTCCTTCTCCCTCTCTGAGAGAGCCTCGGTTTCCGTTGTCCGCTCAAACTGACTCATCACACTCTGTTGTTCTGTTTCTCCAATCTTATCATAATTGGAACAAGAATCCTGCTCTCAATTATGGTGTGTTTTTTAAGATCGCTCTCAATTGAGATGATATCTTTAAGTATGTCAAACCTCAAAGACTGTGAATACTCCTCAGGCAGATACTTTAAGATGATATTTCTGAGGTCTGCAAGTTTGTCCTCTATACCGGAATGATTTTCAGTGAATTGCATAACCTTGAATGCGGTATTGCCGTCACTCTTTCCTTTAATGAGAGAGAGGAGATACGGAAAAACCGTCTCCTCCTCAAAATTAAAGTGGTGCATAAGTTCCGCCTGATAATCATCATAGAACTTATTCAGAATCTTCTGATTGTTAGGGTCTTTCCCCTCAAGCAGTTTATGAATCTTAAGGTGCAGACTCTTAAAGATTTTCTTAGAATAATACTTGTGAGAAACCTTCAGGTAGTTTACCAGATGTTCCAGATCTTTGGCGGTAAGCAAATCTACCTGAGGCTCAAACTCGCTGGAAGAGAAGATGTTGCAAATGTTGGTAAAGAGGTGCGCAGAGAGTTTGTATCTGTGGCAAATCTGCTCAACCGTGGCCTCATGAAAGCCAAGCTTTACGTTCATTCTCTCCAAAACGGAGACAAGCAGCGGGTTGGACGCAATAACGTCCGCAAGTTTATCTTTCTCTGTAATCATCTTATTCACAGTTGCAAACAAGGTTGCGGTCTCCGTAACCGTCATCTACACGGGAGACAGCCGGCCAGAACTTGTTCTCTCTTATCCACTTAAGAGGATAAGCAGCAAGTTCTCTTGAGTATGGATGGCTCCAACTGTCTGAGCAGCACTCCTCTGCAGGGTGCGGTGCGCAGCTTACAGGATTGTCCTTTGCATCAAACTCTCCGCTTGCAATCTTCTGGCACTCTGCCTTAATTGTCTTCATTGCCTCAATGAAGCGGTCCATCTCCTCCTTTGGTTCACTCTCCGTTGGCTCAACCATAAGTGTCTCATGCACAGGGAATGAGAGGGTTGGAGCGTGGAATCCAAAGTCCATAAGTCTCTTTGCAATATCTGTAGAACCAACGCCGAATTTCTCTTTGAAATCTCTGCAATCCAACAGACATTCGTGAGCAACTCTTCCTGTTACACCTGAGTAAACAGTTGGGTATTCGTTCTTTAGAGACTCTGCAATATAGTTTGCATTAAGTATTGCAACCTGGCTTGATTCCTTAAGACCCTGTGCACCCAGCAGTTTTATGTAAGCGTGAGTGATTGGGAGAAGCAGCGGATTTCCAAAGGCCGCAGCAGATACAGCATCTGTTGTTCCCATACCGTCCTCTTCAGGATGTCCAGGCAGGTAAGGAGCCAACTCTGCAGTTGAGCAGATAGGACCAACACCAGGACCGCCGCCGCCGTGAGGCATAGCGAACGATTTGTGGAGGTTGAGGTGGCAGATATCGGCACCAATTGTTCCCGGATTTGTAAGACCAATCTGTGCGTTCATATTTGCACCGTCCATATAAACCTTTCCGCCGTATTTATGAATTGCATCAATAATCTCCTTAATCTTAACCTCAAATACTCCGTGAGTAGAAGGGTATGTAATCATCAGACCAGCAAGGCGTTCTCCTGCCTGCTCTGCCTTCTGAACCAACTCCTCAACGTTAATGTTTCCCTTCTCATCACAGCCAACCAGAACAATCTCAAAGCCTGCCATTGCAGCAGAAGCAGGATTTGTTCCGTGAGCAGAAGTAGGAATAATCATCACCTTTCTATCTGTCTGACCCTTAGCCTCAAAGAAGCGGCGTATGGTTGTAAGTCCGGCATACTCTCCGGCAGCACCGGAATTTGGCTGAAGCGAGCAGGCTGCAAATCCGGTAATGGTCTCCAAATCCTGCATCAGTTCATGAATGAGTTGCATATAGCCATCTACCTGATTTTTAGGAGCCAGAGGGTGAACGTTGGTAAGTTCGCTCCAACTTAGCGGCATCATCTCAACAGCAGCGTTGAGTTTCATTGTGCAGCTTCCCAGCGGAATCATTGAGTGAGCCAGAGAGATGTCTTTTCTCTCCAACATCTTAATAAAGCGCATCATAGCGCTCTCACTGTGGTAAGAGTTGAATACCTTCTGAGTAAGAATAGGAGTCTCTCTCTTCATAAATGTTCTCTCCACCGGGCAGTGGTGACCGCCATTACCGCATCCGCAACCGCACTGGCAGTTAACCTCTACTCCAAAGATTCCCAGAATCTTATGAGCCTCGCTCTTGCAGCTTAGTTCGTCAAAACTCATTCTGATTTTGCCGCACTTTGTATAGTAGAAGTTGAATCCAGCCTCAAGCGCCTTTGCTCTAATAGTATCAACATCAAGCTTTTGCATCATGCCGGTGAGATCTCTTCTGCCCTTAATCTCTATAGTGTCAAAGAACTCCTCATTAGAAAGAACATATCCAACCTCTTTGAGTTTTCCGGCAACTTTGTGAGCAAATTTTTCTCCATTCTCCGCGATAGATTTCAGTCCCTCCGGTCCGTGATAAACTGCATACATTCCGCTCATTGTGGCCATAAGTGCAGTAGCCGTGCAGACATTGGAAGTAGCCTTCTCTCTCTTAATGTGCTGCTCTCTTGTCTGAAGCGCCAGTCTTACCGCCTTGTTTCCCAAACGGTCTACCGTAACTCCTATAATACGGCCCGGCACGCTTCTCTTATACTCCTCTCTGGTTGCCAGATAGCCGGCAGTTGGTCCGCCGTAACCCATTGGGAGTCCGAGTCTCTGAGTGCTTCCAACAGCAATGTCTGCACCCCAGGCAGCAGGTTCCTTCAGAACCGCAAGAGCAAGAATATCACAGTAAGCGGTTACCATGCAACCCGCCTCGTGCATCTTTGCACAGAATGCGGAGTAGTCTCTAACCTCTCCGTTTGCTGCAGGGTACTGAACCATAGCGCCAAAGCACATTGGGTCTCCCTCAAACTTATCCCACTCTCCCATAACTATCTTAATGCCAAGACCTTCTGCGCGAGTCTTAAGAACGCTCTTAACCTGAGAGAAGAGTTGGTCATCTACAAAGAGTACATTTTTTCCCGCCTTAACGGCATCTCTGCTGCGGAGGTTGAACATAACTCTCATTGCCTCTGCTGCAGCCTGTGCATCGTCCAGCATTGAGCAGTTGGAGAGGGCAAATCCGGTGAGTGAACTTATAACGGTCTGGAAAATAAGCAGCGCCTCCAATCTTCCCTGAGAAATCTCTGCCTGGTACGGAGTGTAAGAGGTATACCAGCAAGGGTTCTCAAAGATATTGCGGATAATAACCGGAAGAACGCCGGTTCCATAGTATCCGCATCCAATCATTGAACGGAAATTTTTGTTTTTGGAGACCATCTCCTTAAGGTGAGCCAGGTACTCGTTCTCTCCCATAGGGGCATCCATCTTAAGATCTTCCTTTAAAAGGATGTTTTCCGGAACGGTCTGTTTTACAAGCTCTTCCATTGAGTTAACACCAAGCACCTCAAGCATTGCCTTAATGTCCTGCTCTCTTGGTCCTATGTGTCTTTGCGCAAAAGTATATGACATAAAATTCAATTATTAATTATTATTCTTTCAATCACAATCCACAAATATAGGATTTAATGGGGAATTCTCTAAATGGGCATAAATATGTTTTTTTGTATCTTTGCCCGCAAGACCAAAACCTATTTTCTATGAGTTTACTCACAAAAAAGATTACCGAACTCCAAGAGAGAACGGAACACGCTCAGCAGGGCGGCGGAGACAAGGCCATAGCAAAGCAGATTGCAATGGGAAAACTGCCGGCAAGAGAGCGTATCCGTAAACTTCTGGATGAGGGGACATTCTACGAGTATGACCTCTTTATCCAGCATGATGCCCGTGAGTTTGGAATGGAGAAAAAAGATCTTGCCGGAGACGGTGTAGTTATTGGAACCGGTAAGATTAACGGCAATCCTGTGGCCGTATATGCACAGGACTTTACAGTTGCGGGAGGTTCGCTGGGAAGCATGCATGCCCGCAAGATTACCAAGATTATGGATTATGCGCTCCGTATGCGCATTCCTTTGATTGGTATAAACGATTCCGGAGGAGCCAGAATTCAGGAGGGTGTGAACTCTCTTGCAGGTTACGGTGAAATCTTCTTCCGCAACACCCTTAACAGCGGTGTAATTCCACAGATTTCAGTCATTTTGGGCCCTTGTGCCGGCGGCGCAGTTTACTCTCCGGCTCTCACAGACTATGTATTTGTGGTAGATAAAATTTCCAAAATGTTCATCACCGGCCCTGAGGTTATCAAATCTGTTCTGGGTGAGGAGATAGATATGGAGTCACTTGGAGGAGCAAGAGTTCACTGTGAGACCACAGGTAACGCCCACTTCTTTGCAGAAAGTGAGGACGAGTGCTTCAAACAGATAAAGACCCTTCTCTCCTATCTGCCTGCAAACAACAAGGTTAAGCCTACTCTGAAGAAGAGCGAGGAGCCTCTTAAGAAGTACAATATTGTAAAGATAGTTCCTGCAGATCCTACAGAACCTTACGATGTAAGAAACGTCATAAGGGCAATTGTAGATAAGTCTGAATTCTTTGAAGTTCAGGAACTTTGGGCAAAGAATATTGTAATTGGCTACGGCAGAATCGGCGGACGCACCGTTGGATTCATTGCCAACCAGCCGCTCTATCTTGCAGGAGTTCTGGACTGCGACTCTTCAGACAAGGCCGCACGTTTCATCCGTTTCTGTGATGCCTTTGATATTCCGATAGTTACACTTGAGGATATGCCGGGTTACCTGCCGGGCGTAGACCAGGAGCACGCCGGAGTTATCCGTCACGGAGCAAAACTTCTCTACGCTTATTCAGAGGCAACCGTTCCAAAGGTTACCGTTATTTTGAGAAAGGCTTACGGTGGAGGATACATTGCAATGAACTCCCGCCACTTAAGAGCAGACTTTGTATTCGCATGGCCTACAGCAGAGATTGCAGTTATGGGCCCTCAGGGTGCGGCTAACATCATCTTCCGCAAGGAGATTATGGAGGCAGAGAATCCGGAGGCAATGCGCAAGAAGAAAGTTGAGGAGTACAAGGAGAAGTTTGCAAATCCTTACGTAGCAGCATCTAAGGGCTATATAGATTCTGTAATCAACCCTGCAGATACCCGTCAGTTCATACTCCAGTCTTTGGATATTTCACAACAGAAGAACGCCGGCGTTCCTAAGAAGAAACACGGCATTCCACCATTTTAATGGAGGGAAACAGATATGTCTGAAAAAGAGAATACTGTTACTCCAAACGAGGAGGAGGTTTTAAAAGAACTTCACACCATTGGTGAGGCTCAGGATGCTGTTGTGCTTCCAAACCAGCCATCGCAGAGGAAGATGCGTTTTTCCGAGGGAGGTTTGGAATACAAGACCTTCCTTACAAAGAAGTTTGTAGAGCGCAAAAGCTGGCAGGCCCCGGATCCTTACAAGGTTCTCTCACACATACCCGGTTCCGTTATTGAGATTTTCGTTAAGGCGGGAAGCAAGGTAAAGAAGGGAGAGAAGCTTATGGTTTATGAGGCTATGAAGATGATGAACGTTGTTCACGCTCCAATGGACGGCGTCATCAAAGAGGTAAATGCAAAGGTTGGAGATCACCTGCCAAAAGGTGCTCTGTTATTTACATTTAAGAAGGGCAAAAAGTAGGTGAATTCTGTCCTTAAGGGAGCGGAGGCTGAGGCTATTGCCTGCAGTTGGTTGAGGGAGAGAGGTTTTGAGATTGTTGAACGGAACTTCCGCCACAATCATCTGGAGGTTGATATTATAGCAATAGGTCCACTTTATGATCCGGGGGTGAAATCTCTTTCAACCCCGGTTCTTCATATTATTGAAGTTAGAGGCAGAGAGGCTAAGTTTGAGTCTGATGTTCCGGGGGAGATGGAGAGGACTATCATAGACCCGGCGCTTACCGTTGATGAAAAGAAACAGAAGCATCTCATTGATGCCGCCTCTTTCTATGCACTCAGTCATAAATTGGATCTGGAACTTGTGTTTGACATTATCTCAGTGGAGTTTTTAGAAAGCGGTTCCCGCCTCAGTTTTATTCCAAATGCCTTTAGAGCGGAGTGGTAAAAGTTATTGCGGATTACTCTTTATTTAGTATCTTGTGTAACTTTTCAGAACAGATATGGGAACAAATAAATATTGCATAATAATGGCAGGAGGGGTTGGAAGCCGTTTTTGGCCGGTATCCCGCAATGCGCGTCCTAAGCAGTTTTTGGATATTCTGGGAACCGGACGCTCTTTCCTCCAGGCAACCGTAGACAGATTTAAGAAGATTGTTCCTCCGGAAAACATTCTGATTGTTTCTGCAAAACAATATAAAGAGCTTATCACTGAGCAGGTTCCGGAGATTCCAAAGGAGAATGTTCTTTTGGAGGACAGAAAGAGAAATACCGCCCCTTGTATTGCATACGCAACCTACAAACTCTATCAGAAAGACCCCAACGCGGCGGTTGTGGTAACTCCTGCAGACCATCTCATTTTGAATGAGGAACTCTTTTTGGAAACTATAGATACAGTTCTTACAAACGCCTGCAAATCAGACAGTCTCTTTACGCTGGGCATTAAGCCTACCCGTCCGGAGACTCAGTACGGTTACATTCAGGCCAATAAGGCCAGAGCAACGGTTGTAAACGGCCACGCTTCTTACCAGGTAAAGACATTTACAGAGAAGCCGGATGCCGAAATGGCAAAGGTTCTCTATGAGAGCGGTGAATTCCTCTGGAACTCAGGTATTTTTATCTGGAGTCTCAAGAGCATAAAAAGAGAACTGGAAACTCACCTTCCGGATCTGGCTGCCGCTTTTGCAGAGATTAAAGAGTTCTACTACACTCCAAAAGAGCAGGAGAAAGTAGATGAAGTATACAGTACATGTGACGCCATTTCAATAGATTACGGCCTTATGGAGAAGACCTCCGTATGCTGGGTCTTTGAGGCATCATTCGGCTGGAGTGATCTGGGAACGTGGGAGAGTCTCTACAGTCTCTACATTCAGAACAGAATAGTTGAGCAGGGCAATATGGTTGTTGCTCCGTCATCTATGCTTGCCGATGTAAAAAACAGTATTGTAGTAACGGATGAGAAAGATAAACTGGTGGTTGTTAAGGGAATGGAGAACTATATGATTATAAGCACAAAAGACGTTCTTCTGGTATGCCCGAGAGATGAGAAAGAGTTTAAGGCGCTTACCGCAGAACTTGCCATTAACAACCTCTCTAAATATATGTAATGATGGAACCAATTAAAGTTAATGTTCAAAGTGAAATAGGCAGATTGCGCGGCGTGATTCTTCACACCCCTGGAGATGAGGTTGAAAATATGACGCCCCGCATTGCTCAGAGGGCGCTTTACAGTGATATCCTCAATCTCTCCATTGCACAGAGAGAGTACGCTCAGCTATCGGGAGTATTAAATAAATGGACAACTACATATCAGATTGCAGATTTGCTCTCTGTTGTACTGGATGATCCGGGAGACAGAGGACTTCTTTTGAGCCGTATCTGCTCCATTGAAAACGTGCCGGAGTATTTTGATATGCTTATGTCTACTCCAACCAAAAAGCTGGTAAAGCTTCTTATTGAGGGACTTCCGGCAAAGATTGAGACTCTTACCGCCTTCCTTGCAGATGAATATTATGCTCTGAGTCCGCTATACAATTTCTACTTTACAAGAGACGCTTCCGCCTCAGTTGGTACAGACGTACTCATTTGCAAAATGGCTAACAAGGTGAGAGTGAGAGAGTCTCTGATTATGGAGGCAATCTTTTCCAACCCTCGTCTTTTTGAGTGCAGCATAATTGATGCAAACGAGTTCTCCAAAGAGAGAGCGGGAGAGGGCGGCATTGCAGGCAGTACAGTTAAGAACGGAGTTAGCGTAGAGGGCGGAGACATTATTGTTATAGATGACAATATCCTCCTGGTTGGCAATGGATTACGCACCACCTCCAAGGGAATAGATATGCTCATTCAGCGTTTCTGCAAAGACAAATCAGACGGTCAGAAGAACATAATTGTTCAGCAGCTGCCGGATGATGTTGAATCTTTCATCCACATGGATATGGTATTCACAATGTTGGACAGAGATGCCTGCTTAATTTACGAACCTCTCATACTGGGTGAAAATCAGTACCGTACAGTGCTCATTACAATAGAGAACGGAAAGGTTAAAAAGATTAGAGACGAGCAGAACGTGCTCTCTACTCTCCGCAAACTGGGTAAGGATCTGCGTCCTGTTTACTGCGGCGGAAGCGAGGATGAGTGGAATGCAGACCGCGAACAGTGGCACAGCGGTGCAAACAGTTTTGCAATTGCGCCGGGCAAGATTCTCTCATACGCCCGCAACGTTCATACCCTCAACGCTTTGGATGCTGCCGGATTCAACGTTGTAACTGCAGATGATGTTATTGCAGACAAGGTAGATCTTGAGAAGGAAAAGCGCTGCGTTATTACCATTGAAGGAAGCGAACTTCCAAGAGGCGGCGGCGGAGCACGCTGTATGACAATGCCGGTTGTAAGAGACAAGGTTTAATTTAGATTGAGTATATTTGCCCGTTAAATTTCAGTAAGATGGAGAAAAAGGATATAGAACAGCTATTTGACAGAATAGACAAGTTCACTGCAGAAAAGCTTCAGGATGTTGAGGAGCTGAGAGTAAAACTTTTGGGAAAGAAGGGAGAGATTACCCGTCTTTTTGATGAGTTCCGTACCATTCAGCCGGAGCTTAAGAGAGAGTTTGGAAAGCACCTGAACGAACTTAAGACCAAGGCTGCGGAGAAGATAGAGTCTTTAAGAGAATCCTTTGCGGATATTGTTGAAAAAGATACTCTTACAGACTTCACCAAGCCTGGCGATATGTTTGAACTTGGAACCCGTCACCCTATATCCATAGTTAGAGCAGAGATTCTTGATATCTTCTCTCGTTTTGGTTTTGCTGTAGCAGAAGGGCCGGAGATTGAAGATGACTGGCACGTTTTCTCCGCACTGAACTTCCCGCCTGAGCACCCTGCAAGAGATATGCAGGATACCTTCTTCATTAACCCTGAGGGTGATGATCCTATTCTTCTGAGAACTCACACTTCCAGCGTTCAGGTCAGAACAATGGAACGTCAGAAACCGCCTATCCGCGTGGTTTGTCCGGGAAGAGTTTTCCGTAACGAGGCAATAAGTGCAAGAGCACACTGCATATTCCATCAGGTTGAGGGTCTTTACATAGACAAGAACGTCTCTTTTGCAGACCTCAAACAGGCTATTCTGCTCTTTGTTCAGGAAATGTTCGGTCCTCAGACTCAGATTCGTATGAGGCCTTCATACTTCCCGTTCACAGAGCCAAGTACAGAGGTAGATATAAGCTGCAACATCTGCGGCGGAAAGGGTTGCAACATCTGTAAGGGAACGGGTTGGCTGGAGATTATGGGTGCCGGCATGGTAGATCCTAACGTTCTGGAGGCAAGCGGAATAGACAGCAAGGAGTACACCGGTTTTGCATTCGGTATGGGCATTGAGCGTATAGCAATGCTTAAGTGGATGGTGAACGATCTGCGTCACTACTTTGAGAATGACGTTCGCTTCCTGCGTGAGTTCCAGAGTGTTAAGTAAGCCTACTTAACAAACACAACGTTACTTGCATTAGATCTCATCTTACCTCGTACGGCAACTACGAGGTAATTTTTTCCCTTGTTGGTCTTCTTAAACTTGCACTGTTTTGTAAGAGCAACCATGTTGGCTTTCCACACATCTCCCAGCATCCTTTGCGCATCCTTCTTAAGTTCAAGCTCATAGACGGCATACTGCTGTGCTCCCTGTACATCATCCCAGCGCAGAGTTCCGGAGTGTTCGCTAACTACTGGTGCGTTAGGTGCAGGATAAGTGCTGGTTCCAAGGGTAGGGGTGAGGCTTCTGTAGGGATAAATCTCCGTCATCAGATAGGTCATAAACTCAGGCTTAAAGAGGGAGTGGGTTGTAAACCAGATGTTTCCATAAACAAAGCCGGCCTCTCTGCACTCCTTTACCTGAAGCCCAAACTCCTCCATACTCTCAAATCCCTTCTCCTTAAATCTGTATGCGGCAAGTCCCGGAAGCGTTGGCACCTCTTTCATAATTGGTTCCCAACTGTCCAGAACCAGCTTAAAATCAGCTATCTGGTGGCCGTGCTGCCAGTAGATTTGAGGGGCAAGGTAATCTATTGAACCCTCTTCAATCCAGTGCTGAGGATCTGCATAAAGTCTCTGCGTGTTAATTAGTCTTCCTCCCGGAGAGACACCGAACACTGCATTAGGTTTTGCATCGTGAACAGCGCGGTGCATTGCTGCAACCAGGGCATTCACGTTGCTCTCTCTCCACTCTCCTAAAGTGCGTCCGTTTCCGTACTTTGCAAAGTATGCGTCATCATTCCACACTTTGTTGTCTGAGAGTTTTTTAATCTCCTTTTTTATTGCATCTATCCTCTGTTTGTCTCTTGGTTTTCCGTCCTGGCGGTTCATCTCCATATCCAACTGCTCTTTCAATTCCGGAATCTTCTCTGTCTTTACCCTCAGACCATCCGGATAAAAGAAGTCATCTATATGCGCTCCGTCCAGATCATAGTTTGTCATCACCTCATTTATAAGGTCATAGATGTACTGTACAACCTCCGGATTGCCCGGGTTCCAGTACATTACCTTGCCGTAAGTAATTACTCTCTCCGGCTTGCGGTAGCATAGATGATCCTTAACTCTGTTATAATCTACCCCTCCAATTCTCATTGGATTGAACCAGCCGTGTATCTCCATTCCCAGGGAGTGAGCGGTCTTAATTGCCAACTCCAGAGGGTCATAGCCGGGGTCTTCTCCCTGCACTCCGGTAAGGTTGTGATCCCACGGCAGTATGCTTGAACGGTAGTAAGTTTCTGAGTTGCAGCAGAGTTGCATTATAACCACATTGCAGCCGGTATTGTGTATCTGCGTAATAACATCTACAAGTGCCTGTTTTTGAGAGTCTCTCTGCATCTCAATCCTCCGCTTCATATCCCTGGCACTCTCCCCCGGCTTCCGCTTCATCTCAATCTTTATCTTCCTTGGCCAGTCACTCCCCCTCACCGTAGTAAGCCACGCCCCACGGAACTCATGGTTCAGTTCTATCTTGTCCGTCACCGGGTTATACACCCTCCCCTGCGCATACGCCCTTCCGCCAAATCCATCAACGCCCTTAAACAATACTGCGCCTACCAGCAACACAGCACCAATCCTCACCCACCGTTTCCAGAAGCCCGGCAAACTACGCATCCTGTCAGATGACAGACGCGTATAAGAAGGCAAGCTTAAAGAAGTTGATAGAAATACTGCAGCAGAAGTGAATGTTGAATGTTTCATAATGGAAGATTTGTTTGCTCAAAAATAGCAAAACAACAGCAACAACAATAATGAAAGCCCCATAAACCGCCCCTCAAAAAATTATTTTGCTCAATACAAAAGGATTATTATCTTTGCAGTCCCAATTGCGGAAATAGCTCAGTTGGTAGAGCACAACCTTGCCAAGGTTGGGGTCGCGGGTCCGAGTCCCGTTTTCCGCTCAAAAAAATAGCCGTCCACCTGGACGGCTTATTTTTTTGTCCCGATAGATTATTCATCTTTCAGGAGGCGGAGGGTAGTGAGACTATATTCAAATGGATGTCATCACAAATTGTGATGAGTTCTCTTTCCGCCTTAAAACATCATCTTTGTTTTTGCTCTCTCAATGAGAATGCGTATTTTAGCACTACTTTTGTAGGGATCTATTTATTGAACTTTAAAACGATTTGCTATATGAAAAGGATTTTTTGCTTGCTCACTATTGCGCTGACTGCTTTTATCTTACTTGGTTCAGAGCAGGTTGCCTTCTCACAGGGGCACGTTTACATGTATGACCAGGGACGCAACAAGCCTCAAAGACCCGCTCCCGGAAGATTTGACTACAACAATCTGCAGTATGGAACCTACCTGGGTTTCCGTATGGGATTTAATGCTGCCTGGGTAAATTCAGAGTCCTCTTATATGGATGCCAATGAATCCAAGTTGGGACTCAATGCAGGTATTGTAATGGGAACTCAGATTGCTGCCAATGCACCGGTATTTTTGGAAAGCGGACTCTTCTACACGGAGAAGGGCGGAAAGAGTAACTATGACGGAAAGCACTTTACATACGATCTTAATTTTCTGGAGGTTCCGTTCACCTTTAAGTATGCAATCGGCATCCCTTCAAATGTTGGACTCTCCATTCAGCCATTTATGGGTCCTTACTTTGCTTTTGGTGTTGGTGGTCACGTTAAAGACTTTGGTGACAGGGTTGCCTACAGTTCATTTGGAGATAGTGAATATAAGTTTAAGAGATTTGATGCAGGCCTCAAAATTGGTTGCGGTTTAGGTATCTCAATGTTCTACACAGAGTTAAGTTACAACGTAGGATTGAGAAACATAGGTCATGATCTCTTTGATGAGACACACAGCCGCGCCTTCACCGTTACCGTTGGTATGAATTTTTAACAAAACAAACATAATATGAAACGATTTCTTTTGCTGTTTGCCTTAGCGGCATTCTTATCTTCTTCCGTTATTGCACAACCGGGTGCAAATCAGGCAAAACAGAAACCTACCCTGCCGGTAAAACAGACATCCGGCAGAGATGATTATCTATACAAAAACCTCTTTGAGGGAGGTATGGTCAAATTCACATTCCAGTGGAATCCTAGTGACAATCACACTCTTGTGGTTTTGAAAGATCCTCACACCAAGAAGGTTGGAGTATGGCACAACTCCTACATTTTTTACTCAGACAGACCTAGTTCTCCGTCACATCAGAAGGTGTGGGGTTTCTGGGTTTTGAAACCTGAATATGATGATATTATCCTGGGCCTTATAAAGACGGGCAGCGGAAAATCATCCCACGCTTACGCTCTGGTTTGCAAGGAGATGGAGAAGAGAGACAAAAAGTGGAAAGAGTGGGAAGTTTACTCCGTTGGCCTGGGTACATTCTGTGACAGAGGCCGCGCAGATTTAATCTCTCCGTTCAAAGCAACCCGCGTAGAATATGATTTGGACTGGGGCTTTGTTGTTCTTACAAAGGAAGATAGAGACGGTAATGAAAAAAGCGGACTTTGGGAGATTGATCTGAACAAGGATAAAAACGGAATCAGAGGAGTCAAACTTGTAGAAAAGATAGCACCTAATTATACTATACTCAGCATTCCGTATTCTGCTAAGAATCTGTGGTGTTGCGCCACAAAGGAGAAGGGCGGAAACTTTGGCCTTATCTCTGCCAAGACTGGTGAGGAGGTGTTCCCATTTGATTATGAGAGAGTTCAGATGGGCCACTATGGAATAGCCGTTAGAAAAGACGGCGGTAACGGAAAGTATGCCGTAATCTCATACGAAGACAAAAGCATCACAGACTATATCTATGATGAAGTTCCAAACAAAGTAAAGGAGGGATTCATCTTCCGCATGGGAGACAAGTACGGATTCAGAACTTATACAGAGTTTGGTAAAACCGTGTTAGAGCCTCAATATGACACTATTATAAGAGAGGTGATGGACCCGGAAGTAATCAACAAAGCATACGACGGACCCGTTCTCTTTGCAAAGAGAAACAACAAGTGGGGAGTATATTCTCCAGATGGTAACTGCATTATGCCGGAGATGCTTGTAGATTACAACAAGAGGTTCTACTATATGGGTACTCTTCCTTCTCAGAGTTACACCTTTGCAACCGCAAAACAGGTTGAGCAGCTGAAGAATACAAAGGGTGAGTTTGAGACTACAGAGCAGTTTGAACTCAGAAGAAATGATCCTCAGAGAGAGGCAGAGTATCTGGAGAATGCTCTCTCTTCATACGCAAAAGAGTTTATAGTTCAGAAGGTTAAGGCTGCAGCCGCAGCTCCCGGCGGAATCAACATAAAGTTAGGAACCTACAATATGGACAATCAAACATTCCCGTTTGTATGCTCCGTTTCCGCACTTCCAATCTATGAACTAAGCGTTCCTTACGAGGAGGGCCCTGCTTTTAAAGAGGCTTTCACAACTCTGAAAACCAAAGAGATATTGGAGACCGCATCTTTCTTCATCTGCGATAGTTTTGTGCAAGTGGCAGAGATAACCTTTGCTCTACCAAATGGCAAGAGCTACCACTACACCAACCCAGGCCTCGCCTCCAACCGCGGCCCCGTTGTAAAATACACAGACCTCTTCTAAGGGATATTGAAAAGGTAAATAAGCCGTTCCTTATTGGGACGGCTTTATTTTTGGCCAAGACTTTTGTAAATTTGTGCGTTTTTAAATTTGAGTATGAGGAGAGTTTCTTATGTAACGGTGGCGGCTCTGGTTCTTGCGTTTGGACTGGCAGGATGTAAGGGCAGCGGAAAGGTTTCTGCAGAGAGGCAGAAGGCCTTTGAAGATTCACTTATTAGCATAATTACGGAGGCCAACATTCCTATGATTCAGGCTATGTATACGGCGCCGGCAGATACTGTTTACTGCCAGGTGGGTATAACTCCGTGGGCAGAGGATTCTGTAAGGAAGGCAGATTATGAGCATCAGGCCATATTCCAGGCGGCCTCTCTGAGCAAGGTGGTCTTTGCTTATATTGTGCTTAAAATGTATGATTTAGGAGAGATAGACATAGACCGGCAGCTGTATGAATATACAGATATTGAGCGCTTTACAGATAAGGAGCAGGCAAAGAAACTTACCGCACGTCTTATTCTTATGCACCGCAGCGGTATAGACGATTGGGCGGCTTCTCCTTCATCTGATGAGTGGCCTACCGCTCCTATCAACTTTACCTTCCCGGTAGATTCCATCTTTGGTTACTCTGGAGAGGGATATGCCTTTTTGCAGAGAGCGGTTGAGGCAATCAAAGGAGCAGATATTCAGACGGTTGCAAAGGAGTATGTGTTTGATCCGTTTGGAATGAACCTTACTGCATACGAGTGGATTCCTGAATTTGAGGGAATTACAACGGCCTCCACAAGACGCAATGGAGAGAGCCAGGGAGTAAGGCAGTTCCCAAGACAGAATGTGGCTTACACTCTCAGAACCTGTGCAAAGGATTACTCAAAGTTCCTTAGCGTAATACTCAACGGAACGGGCTTAAAGCCTTCTACTCACGCACTTATGATAACCCCTTGCAGCGGGCCGGCAACACAGTTTCCTCCAAAGGTGAGAAAGATAGATGAGAAGAAGAGCATTTACTGGGGGCTCGGATTGGGAATTGAGGAGAACCCTCACTACGGCAGAGTTCTCTGGCACTGGGGAGATAACGGCAACACAAAGGCGCTCTTTGTGATTCTGCCAAAAGATAAGAAGACGCTCATTTACTTTGCAAACAGCGGAGCAGGTCATGATATTGTGGAGAAGGTGACATCTCTCTTCCTGGGTGATAATGAGCCGTTTGACATTGGAGAATGGATTAGGGAGGAGTAATATGCGCAAACCCACAAACAAAATAGGACCAACAGGAAAGAATCGCCACGGCGGCCTCTACTACAGAGGATTCAAGAAGTTTATTGCCCTCTTTTTCAACCACTACCTTTACAGGAAGGTTTACTATCCTAATGTGGAGAACATTCTGCCTGAGGGAAAGCCTCAGATTATAATCTCCAACCATCAGAACTGCCTGGTGGATGCCATTGCGGTTATGCTGGCATTCAGGGGGCCGGGACGCAAACCATACTTCTGGGCAAGGGCAGACATCTTTGCAGTTAGCAAGCTGATAGACAAGTATATAAGGTTTTTGGGTCTGATGCCGGCATTCAGAATGAGCCATGAGGGGGTGGATGCCGTTGGAGACAATGACTCTTCATTCCTGGAGAGCCGTGAACTTCTGGCAGACGGCCAGTCTGTTATGTTATTCCCGGAGGCGGGTCACCAGGATAAAAGATTCCTTGGTCCGTTCCACGGAGGCTTTACAACTATGGCTTTCCAGGCAGCCGAGGATACCAACTTTGAAAAGGATATTTACATTCTTCCGGTAGCCAACCACTACTCCAACTACTTTGGTATGAGGCGTGAGATGATGGTTAAGTTTGGAGAACCAATCTCACTTAGGGAATATTATGATCTCTACAAGGAGAAACCACGCACTGCAATGAGGCAGGTAAGCGAGCGGTTCTTTGAAGTTATCCACTCTATGATGCTGGATATAAGAGATTTGGGCAACTATGACGCCATAGATTTTCTGCGTACAAATTACGGAGTAAAGTACGCTGCAATAAAGAATCTTCCTTACAAGATATTACCTGAGAAACTTGAGGCAGAGAAGAAGATGGTTGCAGATTTAGCCGCTTTGGATGATGATAAGAGAATGTTTTTCTACAACTCTGCGGCACAGCTTAAGAAGGGGCTTGAAGATACCGGATTAAAGTTCAAAGACTTAAAGCGCAAGGTCTCAACCGCTCAGGTTTTGTTCAAAGGATTGGCGTGCCTTGTTCTGCTTCCTCTTTGGATATTCTCACTCTGGCCGCACGCTCTCATTTACAACATACCAAAGCCGTTTACAAAACGTATGAACGATAAGATGTTTGAGGCATCTTTCCTTTTGGGCTTGAGCGTAGTTGTAACAATTCCGCTTTTCTATCTTATCTCATTCTTTGTGGTGTGGGGCGTGCTCACCATTTATATGGCGCTGATTTATTTGGCCTTACTGCCGCTGCTGGGCCTCTTCTGTTGGGAATACACAGAGCTTTGGGACAGCTTTAAGCAGGATTTGAGACTGTGGAAATTTCAAAAACGGACAAAAAGTGCTATCTTGCGGGGCTTTAAGCAGACAAGTGAAACTATAGAAGACAAACTTTGGTCACTGTTCAGAATATGAAAAGAAGAGTTGTAATAACCGGAATGGGAATCTACTCCTGCCTGGGAAAGACCCTGGAGGAGGTAAAAACCTCTCTTTATGAAGGGAAAAGCGGAATTATCTTTGACCCGGCAAGAAAGGAGATGGGATTCCTCTCCGCACTTACAGGACACGTAGATATACCAAATCTTAAGGGGGTGCTGAGCCGCAATCAGAGAGTATATATGCCGGAGCAGGCAATGTATGCCTACTGCGCTACAGCAGACGCCCTTAAGAGTGCCAATATAGATCAGGATTATTTGGACAGCCATGAGGTTGGCCTGCTTTACGGCAATGACTCCAGTGCTGAGCCTGTTGTAACCTCTGTAGATACAATGAGAGAGAGGAAAGACACCTCCCTTATTGGCAGCGGCGGAATATTCAAGAGCATGAACTCCACCGTTACAATGAACCTTTCCTGCATCTTTAAACTTAAGGGAATAAACCTCACAGTATCTGGTGCTTGCGCCAGCGGTTCCCACTCAATTGGCTGGGGAGCAATGCTCATTCAGAACGGCCTGCAGGATATGGTAATATGCGGAGGAGCACAGGAGGTTAACCCCTTCTCCGTTTGCTCTTTTGACGGAATAGGCGCCTTCTCAAAGAGAGAGGCAGAGCCTGAAAAGGCCTCACGCCCGTTTGATAAAAACAGAGACGGACTTGTACCATCGGGAGGAGCAGCAACAGTTATACTGGAAGATTACGAGAGTGCAGTTAAGAGAGGAGCTCCAATTATTGCTGAGGTGCTGGGTTACGGTTTCTCTTCTAACGGAGACCACATTTCAGTTCCTAACGTAGACGGTCCGGCCCGCTCACTCAAGATGGCGCTTCTGCATTCCGGCCTCAAATGCAATGAGATAGGTTACATTAACGCACACGCAACCAGCACAATGGTGGGAGACCAGAATGAGGCAAAGGCAATCTACCAGGTATTTGGAGACAATATGCCTCCGGTAACATCTACCAAGTCTCAAACCGGACACGAGATGTGGATGGCGGGAGCAAGTGAAGTTATTTACTCAATACTTATGATGAAGAATGACTTTGTTGCAGCCAACCTCAACTTTGAAACTCCCGATGAGGACTCCGCTAAACTGAACATTCCGGCAAAGAGAATTGAGAGAAAGTTCAACACCTTCCTCTCCAACTCCTTTGGTTTTGGAGGCACCAACTCTACGCTGGTTATCAAAGATTTATAATAAACAGAAAGATATGACAAAAGAAGAATTGATTGCAAAGGCAGTAGACGTACTTGCAGAAGAATTTGAAGTAGAAAAAGAAGAGATTACTCCGGATGCAGACATTAAGAAGACTCTGGATCTTGACTCTCTTTCACTTGTAGATCTCGTTGCTCTGATTGAGGAGACATTCGATATCAAGATTAAGGGTACTGACCTTGTGAAAACCACTACGTTCCAGGAACTTTACGATTTCCTGTTTGAACGTGTTCAGGCAAAATAAATGACTAAAATTGCACTGGCCGCATACCGTTTCTTTCAAAAGAGACGCGCGGTCTTTTATCTGCTCCTTATAGGAAGTTTCGTTCTGCTGGCCCTGCTTGCCAGCAGAATGTATTATGAGGAGGACATCTCAAAACTTCTGCCCCAGACGGAAGCTAACCGCGGGGCCCGTTTTGCTTTTGACCGCCTCAAGGTAAAAGACAAGATTTTTCTGGAGTTTAGACTCTCTTCCAATGAACAAATGGATGATTATGAGAGGGTTGGAACCATCCTTGCGGCCTGTAGCTCTTTTTGTGATTCCCTTCTTTCTCACGATGGTGAAAAGGACATTGAGGGTATCTTTAAAAATGTAGACCCGGAGCTTTTACCTGCTGCCGCATCTCTCATTTTAGACAATGCACCTCTCTTTTTAGACAGCACTTTTTATTCTAAGGTGGGTTATTTGCTGAGCGCGCTGTCTGTAGATTCCCTTATGTCATCCAACGTCTCCCTTTTGGAGAATGATGCAACGGGACTCTACTATGACATTGTATGCAAAGATCCGCTTGCCTTCAGAAACGTAATGATTGGAGAGGCACTCTCTTTAAAGGATAGCTCAGATAACGGCCTCTCTATGAGCGCCTCCAACAGTTTCTATCTCTTTACAAAAGATGGAGAGATGGCGGTGGCTTTTCTTACGCCTTCATTCAAAGCAATGGACAGCAAGGCGGGAACCCGTCTTGTAAACAGGATAAACTCAGAGATACACGCCTTTGAAACTCTGCATCCGGGTGTTGAGATTTTGTACTACGGTGCTCCTGTGCAGAGCGTTTACAACGCCAAACGCATAAAGAAAGATTTGATTTACACCGTCTCCTGTGCGCTGATTATCATACTCTTAATTATAGGCTTCTGCTTTAGGACAAAAGATACGGTTCTCTATCTTCTGCTTCCGCTTCTTTACGGAGTTGTCTTTGCAGTTGCAATAGTTTATCTGATTCAGGGGCAGATGTCTTTCATTGCTCTGGGCATTGGATGTATAGTTGTGGGAGTGGCTCTCAGTTACTGTATTCACATTATAACACACCACAAATATATTGCTGATGTAGAGCGCGTTATAAGGGAGCAGGCAAAGCCCGTAACGCTGGGTTGCATAACAACGGTGGGCTCGCTTTTGGGCCTTATCTTTACCCGTTCTTCTCTGCTGAGGGATTTTGGAATAACCGCCTCTCTGGTAATGATTGGAACCACGCTTTTTGCACTCTTCTTCCTGCCGCAGTTCTTTAGCGGAAAGCCATCCAAGAAAAACGAGAAGGCCTTTGCAACTATTGAGAAGATAACAACTTACCCATACTGGAAAAAGAGCTGGCTGGTTTGTGTTGCTCTGATTCTGTTTGTTGCAAGCGCAATCTACACCAGAGGACGCGCTCACTTTGATGAGGATCTTCACCATATTGGTTACTATGAACCGCGCGTGATGAAAGCAGATTCTCTATACCGTGCAAAGATAGACGGCGGCTGCAGAACCCGCTATTTTGCAGCCTTTTCCAAGAATTTGGATTCTGCTTTATTGCTTAACTCTCTTCTAAATGAAGAGTGCAAAAAGTTAAAGAGCGAGGGGAAGATTTCCTCCTTTACAAATCTCTCATCTCTGCTTGTTGCAAAGGGTGAGCAGACTGCAAGAATTGAGCGTTGGAAAAATTACTTTACTCCGGAAAGGAGAAACTTTCTTATTAAAACAACAAAGGCTGCGGCAGAGAAGAACGGCCTTGAACCCGAAATGTTTGAGCCGTTCTATGAGGCTCTTAATAAGGAGTATACGCCTGTAGACATCTGCCACTCGGAAGTAATACCGGAGGAGATAATGTGCAACTTTATTGAGCAGAGAGAAGACGGAACCTACCTTGTCTTTACCAACGTTAAGACAACGGATATGGAAACGCTGGAAGAAGTCTCATCTCTTCTGGCATCAAAAGCTGAACTCAAAGAGGGGCTTCTGGTTGTAGATCCGTTCTTCTACACAACTGATATGCTGGCCATTATGAACCACGATTTTAACACCGTGCTAATAATCTCCTCTCTCTTTGTGCTGCTCATTCTTCTTATTGCATTCAGAAATATAATCCACGCAATAATTGCCTTCCTCCCAATGTTTATGAGCTGGTATATTGTGCTTGGAGTTATGGCGGTTTTGAACATTGAGTTCAACCTTATAAACATTGTAATATCCACCTTCATCTTTGGTATGGGCGTGGATTACAGCATCTTTGTAATGGACGGCCTCATTAGAGGAGAGGGCGGCGGAGAGCTTATCCGCTACCACCGCACCGCAATTTTCTTCTCTGCCGTAATGCTCATTCTTGCAATTGGTTCACTGATGTTTGCAGTGCATCCTGCAATCCACTCCATAGGATTCTCCACCCTTATTGGAATGGCTTCTACAATTTTGATTACCTTTACCCTCCAGCCGTATCTTTACTACAAACTGCAAAGATTCAAGGCTAAGAAACAGTAGTATGCAAAAGTTTGATGCTCTTATAATTGGAAGCGGTATAGGAGGCTTGGAGTGTGCTTACATTCTGGCTAAGAGGGGTATGAAGGTGTGCGTTGTGGAGAAGAACCCAGTGGTGGGCGGATGCCTTCAGAGTTTCAGGCGCGGTGAGGACGAATTTGATACCGGCTTCCACTATGTTGGAGCGCTTGGAAAGGGAGAGATTTTAGAGCGCCTCTTCTCTTACTTTGGCCTTATGGAACTCCCTTGGCATCAGTTAGATAGGGAGGGCTTTGATGAGGTGTTCTTTAAAGAGAGGAACTACCTTCTTTCTAACGGCCACACTGCTTTTGCAGAGAAACTTTCCTCTTATTTTCCCGATAGTTCAACGGCTATTAAGAATTACTCCTCATTCCTTAAAGAGGTGGGGAGCAAAATAACAGACCCTGTTTTAAAGGAGGGGAACGGCCTCTCTTCCGTTAATGACCTGTTCAGCCGCAATGCTTATAACTTTCTGAAAGAGAGCGTTGGAGAGGGTGCGCTTTTGGATGTGATAAGCGGAACTTCACTTAAGTTGGAACTTAACCGTCCAACCCTTCCGCTCTACACTTTTGCTCAGATTAACAACTCTTTTATTCAGAGCGCCTGGAGGCTTAGGGGCAGAGGCTCTATGATTACAGATACCCTTGCAAAATCTATAGAGAGTATGGGGGGCGTTATAATGAAGGGCTGGCAAGCGGTTGAAATTAAAGAGGATGGAGGAGTCTGCTCCTCTGTTGAGGTTTGCCGTGCAAATACAACTGAGAGGCTTTTTGCAGATTACATTATATCTGATCTTTCTCCGCAGGCAACTCTTAAACTGCTTAAAGAGAGCGGCTCCGTAAGAAAGATTTTCCGCAGAAGGATAAATAAACTGGAGCAGACTTACGGTTTCTTTACACTCAATTTGCGTCTTAAAAAAGATGCGGTGGAGTATGTAAACCGTAACCGCTATTACTATTCTCCGGAACTCAGTTCCGTGTGGGATGTAAAGGATGAGTGTGCAAAGGGGAGAGTTTGCGGACTGCTTATAACTCAGCAGGTTCCAAAGGATGGGGAGAGGTTTGCAACCTATATGGACATTCTCACTCCTATGAGTTACAGTGAGGTTGCAAAGTGGGCGGATAGTAAGGTGGGCTATCGCGGAGAAGAATACAAAGAATTTAAAGAGAGAAAGGCAGAGGAGTGTTTGAAGTTGGCAGAAAGGGTTGTTCCGCATCTTAGGGAGAGCGTAGAGCGGTGTTACACAAGCACTCCGCTTACCTATCGTGACTATATTGGGGCACCGGAGGGCACGGCGTACGGCATAAGAAAGGATTGCAACAGCATAGAAAGAACACTTTTGGCGCCAAAGAGTCCTCTGAAAAACCTCTTTTTTACGGGACAAAATCTTAACTTGCACGGGATTTTGGGAACGAGCCTCACGGCGCTGCTTACCTGCTCGCAGATACTGGGCCGGGAGAGTGTGGTAAGGTTCTTGAAGTAACTTTTGACGTTGATTAAAATGAAGATGAAAAAGATATTGATGACGGTTGCGGGAATTCTTTTTTCCGTTCTCTGCTTTGCTCAGACAAAGGAGCAGGCTCTTGCTGCTGTGCTTAAGGCAAACGCCTCATACTCAACGGTTATTTCTCCGTTCAAACAGACCAAGACGCTTAAGGGACTTAAGAAGGATGACGTTAGGGAGGGCACTCTGTACTTCTCTCCAAAGACGCAGCAGCTTAATATGCAGTACAGTAAACCGGCAGGAAATCAGCTGCTTATTAACGGAGACAAGCTGGTTGTAATTAACGGCAGCACCCGCACGGTTTACAACGCCAAAACCAATCAGATGATGAAGACTCTGAAGGGGACGCTGCTCTGCTGTGTGGCGGGAAAGGTTGAGGAGGCGGCTACGCTGAACAAGGCTACCATAGAGTACAAAGACTCAGACAAATACTACGTTTTTGTGCTTACTGTGGAGAAGCCGGTGCTGGGAGGGCTTAATAATGTGGAACTCTCATACAGTAAGAAGGATGGCTCTTTGTGCATTATGAAACTTACGGACAAGAACTCCGTTACCGTATATGACACTCCGGTTAAAGAGTTTAACAAACCTCTGGATGAGGGCATATTTAATAACTGATTTTGAGAAAGTTACTCTACATACTTGTTTTAACGGCCATCTCTTCTTCTCTTTTGGCTCAGAGCACAAAGATTAAGGGAAGGGTTACAGATGCGGAGACAGATGAGGGACTCCCGTTTGCCAGCGTTTACTTTCCTGGCACCACCATTGGAGTCTCTACAGATATGGACGGCTACTACACCCTGGAAACCAGAGATTTGACTGTGGAAGTTCTGAGGGTGGAGATGATGGGTTATGATTTTGCAGAAAAGAAAATCAAGCCGGGAGTTTTCAATCAGGTAGATTTTGTTCTTAGGGCTCAGACCAACGTTCTGGATAAGATTGTTGTTAAGCCGGATTACAGGTACATTCGCTGGATTCTCTCCAACATAGAGAACGCCAAAAAGATGAACAATCCGGAGGAGAGAGATCGCTACCAGTGCCGCCTCTATACCAAGATGGAACTGGATTTGGTGAATGCAGATAAGCAGATTCGTAACAAGCTGCTGCGCAGGAACTTTGGCTTTGTCTTTGACTATATGGATACCTCAGTTATTTCCGGCCAGCCGTACCTTCCAATTATGATATCTGAGAACAACTCAATGTTCTACCGTCAGAAAGATCCGGCATCTACAAAGGAGGTTATTGAGGCTACAAGAATATCGGGAGTAAAAGATGAGGCAACCGTTGCTCAGTTTACCGGCAATATGCACATTCGTACCAACTTTTATGATGATTTCATAAACCTCTTTAACGTGCAGATTCCTTCTCCGGTGCGAGGTCCTAACGTTTACTATGATTATTTCCTGATAGACAGTTTGCACATAAACGGAAGAAAGACTTACCACATACGTTTCCATCCTGCAAAGATGGTTTCCTCTCCAACGTTTGACGGTGAAATGAGGATAGATTCCGCAGACTGGGCTGTTAGGGAGATACACGTAAAACTTAAGAAAGGGTCCAATGTAAACTGGATCAGAGACCTTGTTCTGGACTCTGAGTATCAGCTTGTTGGCGGAAGAGGCTCTTATAAGGGCAAAGACTCTCTGTGGTTCTTTAAGCAGGATAAGATGTATGCAGATTTCTCAGTTACTATGAGAGATTCATCAAAGCTTATGTCTTTCCTTGGAAGAAGGCAGTGTGACTATTTGGATCCTTATTTTAACAAGCAGATGCCGGAGAGTGTTTCTCATCTTCTTACAAGCGTTACAACCGCAACAAGCAATCCGCTTATTGATGATGAGAACTACTGGCAGAAGAACCGTCCGTTCCCGCTCAGCAAGAAGGAGAGCAACATTTACAAGATGGTAGATTCCATTAAGAACGTTCCGCTGTATCGCAACTTATACACAATTGTAAATACCTTTGTTAACGGCTATTACAACTTCAAATACTTTGGAGTTGGACCGTACTTCAAACTCTTCAGTTTCAATAATCTTGAGGGTGCGCGTTTCCAGTTTGGCGGGCGTACTACGGAAGATTTCAGCAAGAAAGTTAGATTCTCCGGTCATATTGCATACGGCACAAAGGATCACGATTTTAAGGGCAAACTTATGATGGAGTATATGTTCAGCAATACTCCTACAAGAAAGCTGATTGTGAGCGGAAGCCGAGATGTGCTTCAGATGGGTAGAGGTGCCGGCGCGCTTACTGAGGCAAACATTATGTCTTCTTTGCTCAACAAGGGTAACAGTGAGAGAATCAGCCCGGTAAACGAATACACCCTGGGTTATATTCACGAATGGAACCAGGGATTCAACAACAGCATCTCCATAGAGGGACGCCGCGTTTACTCCAACCGTTACGTTCCAATGTATACTCCGGACAGCGTTCACGTAACCAGCGTTGCTTCCAATCAGTTACACTATACCGCCCGCTTCTCCTGGGATGAGACGGTTACCCGCGGAACCTTTGACAAACTCTATGTGCTTACCCATTATCCGGTTATTACGCTGGATTTGATTTACGGCGTTAAGGGATTGGCAGATAATGACTTTGGTTACTTCAGAGTGGAGTCCACTCTGGATTATAAACTGCAACTTCCGCCTGTGGGAACTTCCAAGTTCCAGTTTACTGCCGGTAAGATTATTGGCAAGGTTCCTTATCCGCTCCTCAAACTTCACGAGGGTAACGGAACATACTTTCTGGATAAGACCTCCTTTGCCTGCATGGACTTTTACGAGTTTGCTTCAGATACCTGGACTACACTCTTTTACGAGCACAACTTTAAGGGATTCTTCCTGGGTAAGATTCCTCTTATGAAGAAGCTTCAGTGGAGAGAGGTCTTTACTCTCAAGGCCGGATACGGCACGCTCTCAAGACGTAACAACGGTATAACAGACGGTAAGATTGGAAATCCGGGCAGCACTATTCCTGGTACCGGACCGGGCGCTCTCTATGAGGGAATGAATGCAGTTATGCTCTTCCCGGAGGGGATGAGTTCATTGCGCAAGCCGTACATTGAGATGGGTGTTGGAGTTACCAACATATTGAGAGTATTCAGAGTAGACTGCTTCTGGAGAATGACTCACCGCACCAAAGTGGTTAACGGCAAGACGGTTAAGGCAAAGCACCGTGCTGCAATAAACTTTGGTTTTGAGTGGAGTTTCTAAAGAGGGCTCGCATGATTTGCAGACTGAAAAATTGATTAGATATTTAATACTGATAGTATGAAACAGTACATTGAGAAAAATAAAGAGAGGTTCTTTGAGGAACTCTTCTCCCTTATGAGAATTCCGTCCATAAGTGCAAAAAAAGAGCACAAGGATGATATGTTAAAGTGTGCCAACCGCTTAAAAGAGTTGCTTTTAGAGGCAGGTGCAGATGAGGCCGGCGTTTATCCTACAGATGGCAATCCGGTAGTATTCGGCAAGAAGACCGTCTCTCCAAAAGCCAAGACAGTAATGGTTTACGGCCACTATGACGTTCAGCCTGCAGAACCTCTGGAGAAGTGGAAGTCTGATCCTTTCAAGCCTGAAGTTCACGATGGTGCAATTTGGGGAAGAGGTGCCAATGATGATAAGGGCCAGCTCTTTATGCATATTAAGGCATTTGAGTATCTTGTTAAGACAAAGAAACTTAAGCACAATGTAAAGTTCATATTTGAGGGTGAAGAGGAGATTGGAAGTCCTTCTCTTCCGGCCTGGGTTAAGAAGAACAAGAAGCTTCTTGCAAGTGATGTGATTCTGGTTTCAGATACCACAATGATTAGTGAGAAGGTTCCTTCAATTAACTGCGGAATGAGAGGTCTTGCATACCTTGAGGTTACCGTTACCGGCCCTAACAAAGACCTGCACTCAGGCCACTACGGCGGTGCGGTTGCCAACCCAATTAACGTTCTCTGTGATATGATCTCTTCTCTCATAGACAAGAACGGCAAGGTAAAGGTTAATGGGTTCTATGATGACGTTGTAAAACTCTCTAAATCAGACCGTGCGCAGCTTGCAAGAGCTCCGTTCAACATTGAGGAGTACAAGAAGTTCCTGGGTATTGATGAGGTTAAGGGTGAGAAGGGTTACACCACTTTGGAGAGAACCGGAATACGTCCTTGTTTGGATGTTTGCGGAATTTGGGGCGGTTACACCGGAGAGGGAGCAAAGACAGTTCTTCCTTCTACCGCTCACGCAAAAATCTCTATGCGTCTGGTTCCAAACCAGGAGAGTTCAAAGATTACCAAACTCTTTACGGAGCACTTTAAGGCCATTGCTCCAAAATACGTTAAGGTTAAGGTTGAACCAAAGGAGGGCGGCAACGGCTTCCTTATTCCAATTACCTCTCCTGCATTCAAGGCAGCCTCTAAGGCAATGGAGAAAGTCTTTGGTATTGAGCCTGTTCCAAGCCGCGGCGGTGGTTCCATTGCCGTGCTTGCAGATATGCAGAAGATATTGGGTACAGACCCTCTGCTTATGGGATTCGGCCTTGAGAGAGATACCATCCACTCCCCTAACGAGAGCTACCTCCTCAAGCAGTTCTTTGGCGGCATGGAGTCCATAGCCCTCTTCTACGAGTACTACTAGACGCCCGCAGCCCGCTAAATTAAAACCCGATAGCTTGAATTACTTCTTCTATCGGGTTTAGTTTTTTAGGCTAGGCGGCGTTACTTCTGGAGGAAATAAACGGTTCCGCCCTCGCTTGTAAGAGTCTTTTTCTCAGGGTCGTAGTCATAATAGCCGGCCTCTGAGTTGTCATCCATTGCTGTAAAAAAGATACGCTTGCCTTTAATTTTGTACTTGAACTCCGTAAAGTGCAGGCTGCCTATCATATTCCAGGTGGCCGTGCCGTCATCATTAAGAGATATACGTTCCTCATTGCCGCCCTCCTGGTTAAAGCTGTCATAATAACCTACTACATCTGCAACTGCAACATTCGGCTCCTCCTGAATCTGAGCCTCTTGTTGAGGTTGCTGCGCTTGAGGTTGCTGGATTTCTGTTTGCTGAGCAGCAGGAGTCTGCTCTTCTGTCTGCTGTTTCTTTGAATTGTTGCAAGAGGCAACCAGCAGCACTGCTGCTAAAGCCAATAGTATCTTTTTCATAGCGTTACATTTACTCTGTTCTTAATGCAAAGATAGTATAATATGCAACAATTTGTTTTGTATATTTGGCATCTGAAAAAATTGACAGATATGAAATACAACAGAATTCTCTTTTCAACTTTGATGACGGCGCTTATGGTTGCCGTTCTGTGCAGTTGCGGAAAACACAAGAAGGTAATTCCGGTTACCGAGATAGGCATTAAGCCAAGTCCTATAGATTTGTGTGTAGGTCAGAGTGAGAAAGTTACGGTAACAACCTCTCCTGTAGATGCAACCAACGTAGGAGAACTTACCATCACCACAACCAAACCCGAGGTTGCAACATATTCAGAGGGTAAGGTAACGGCTGTTAGCGTAGGAAGTACAACACTTACAGCCCTTTGCGGAACTGCAAGAAAGGATGTGAGGGTAACCGTATATCAGTCAATGAAAAAGAACAACGTTGCATATCCTATAAAGAAGGCCAGCGGTTACAGAATGTATATGGGAACTTCTACCGTAGACTACTATGATATTGACTTTACAGACGGAACAGAGCACATCAGAATCATGCTCTCTGCCGCAATGCTTGGCAAGACCATAGATGTTTCCAAACCGGTTACTGATCTTCCCGATGGCGGAACCTGCAACATCACTGTTTGCAGAAATCAGAATGAGAACTTCTACTCTCTCTGGATGGGCAAGTACGGAGACCCTTATATTGTAGATAACCTCTGGAACTTCATAACTGCAACCCCTTCCGGCACACTCTACTTAAACACTAGTACTAAGGGCTTTAAGGCAGTTATAAATGTCTCTTTGAGCAATGGTCAGAAGTGGGAACTGGAGTATGAAGGGTCTGTCTCTCTTAAAGACGAGGGCAAGGCTTAATCAGTATCACGATAGTCTCTTACATGAAAACTGAAATCAATCCTCAAGAAAGCAGCCGTGCGCAGGCATTCGGTCTATGGCTCAAATCACCTATGCCAATGGTAACACTGGTCAAAACGCTGGATGTCACCCATTTGCTGAGGGTGAGCAGGCGTACCGGCATAAAGTTTACCATACTGCTCTGCTGGTGCATTGGCAAGGCTGCCGGCAAGGTTGATGAGTTTTCTCTGCTGCTTGAAAATGATAAACTGTACCGCTTTGACAGATTTGCAATTAACGTTATTGTAGATAACTGCAAAGGCGGCATCAACTCCTGTGATGTTCCGTACTCTGATGATTTGCAGCAGTTTAACAAAGACTATCTGAGAATTACTTCACAGGCCGCAAAGAATTGTGAGAACCTCTATGTTGAGGGCTCTATGATTTTGGGTACTTCTGCAATGATTCAGACAGAACTTGATTGCATTGTAAATCAGTACAGCGGCATCTTCAACAACCCTTTCATTGCGTGGGGCAAATACCGTAAGAGCTTCTTTAAGACCACTTTACCGGTCTCCCTTCACTTCCATCACGTCCTTATGGACGGCGGCCAGGCCACCCGCTTTTTGGAAGAACTTCAGCAAGAAATAAAAACCCTGTAGAAAGGAGTAGGGCAGCCCTACTTGGCAGGTGAAATAGTAAGAAAGAGGATGGCCAAAAAATTGGTCATCCTCTTTTCATAGCAGAGAATATTAGTTAGTTTATTTTGCTGTGTTTACAGGAATTGGAGACATGATGTTGGCCTTGTTGGTGGTAACGGTTGTGCCCTTGTCTACTCTTACAACAATGCCGTCCAGTGCTACGTAAGCCGGAGTGTTCATTCCCCAGGAACCGTTATCACTGCTCTCCATATCTATCTTCAGGCCGTGAACTCTTCCCAGAGTGTAGAGAGGAACTGCGTTCCAACCCTGAAGCATTCCAAAAGTCTTATAGTTTGCAAGGTAAGCCTCAACTTTTCCGGTCTCTTTACCGTCTTTGTCAAGACCAATAAACTTAACTTTAAACCAGCCGCCGTTCTCCTTAGTCATAGGAACACCGCTGCCAAGGTCTGTAGTCATCTGAGCTACAGCGTATGAGGTGTTGCAGATGTAAAGACCCTCAATTACTCTTGTGGTAGTATCTGAGTCTGTGAAGTTGATGATTGGTGCATAGTTCCAACCGCTGGCGTCTGAGTATCCGAAAGATACAAGGCAGAACTCTGAGTTATCTACTCCAGGATATTTCATCTGGTTGGTGTGTTCTACTGCCATCTGATACTTGTACCAGTTTGCTGCATCCTCCTTCTTAAGTTCAACTGCAGGGAAGTGAGAAACTGCTACTCCGCCAGAATAGTACTGGTCTCCAACAGGTTTTGATCCAAGACCTGTAACAGGATCCAACCAATAGTATCCCTTACCGTAAAGATTCTCTCCGTAAACATCGGAAGCAATCATAGACTTGTCCAAACCACTGAATGTTGTTGCAACAAGATAATAATTAGGTTTGTCTGAGTGCTTGTTACAAGAAGCAAAACTCAAAGCTGCGCAAAGCACTACAGCTGCAAATGCAAACTTTTTCATATTCAATATTTTAACGTTAATAATTTCCACACTCCCAAACCCATATCCCGCAGGTTTTGGTCTTAAATGCAGCGGGCTCGTCTTCTGACTCGTTCCTTCCGGCGCCTTCCCGGCCCTCAAAAAGGCCAGTGGCAAAGAGTGCCTGGAAACATACGGAACTTACAGCAGCGGGAACTGTTTGGGATTTGCACCCAATTCCAATTTAATTCCTTCCCCACAGGAGGGGAACCGGAAACCCAATGCGGGTGCAAATATAGTAAAATTATCTATCGTGATGAATATACCAACAAATCGGGATTGCAACAATAACTCTCATGTTCTACCTTTGCCCCCGCAATGAAAAAGTTATCAGATCTCAAAACGGGTGAAAAAGGGGTAATTGTGAAGGTCTTTGGTCACGGAGGCTTCCGCAAGAGAATAGTGGAGATGGGCTTCATTAGGGGAAAGGTTGTGGAGGTTCTAAACAGCGCTCCTTTGAAGGATCCTATTGAGTACGAGATAATGAACTACCACATTTCACTCAGAAGAAGTGAGGCCTCTCAAATAGAGATTATCTCTGTGGAGGAGGCGGAACACCTTGCAAGTGAGCACAATCCGCGCACGGGCAACTTCCTCCCGTCCTGCATTGGATGTACGGAGGCAGACTGCAAGTTCAAGAATCTGAGTGAACATTCAGACCCGTTTGAGGATGCGCTTTACAGAGGTGCGGCAGAGAAGAGCAAGGAGATAACCGTGGCGCTGGTGGGCAATCCAAACTGCGGAAAGACCTCTCTCTTTAACCGGGCCAGCGGCTCTCATGAGAGGGTGGGCAACTACAGCGGCGTAACGGTTGGTGCGGTTAAGGGCAAGATGTACTACAAGGGCTATCGCTTCACTCTTATAGACCTCCCCGGAACTTACTCACTTTCAGCCTATAGCCCGGAGGAAAAGTATGTGCGCCGCTCCATTGTAAAAGACAACCCAGATGTAGTTCTCAATGTAATTGACTCATCCAACCTTGAAAGAAACCTCTTCCTCACCACCCAGCTCATTGATATGAACGTGAGGATGGTGATAGCGCTCAATATGTATGACGAGCTTACGCATCGTGGAGATGTGCTTGACTATGAGGCGCTGGAAAAACTTATAGGTGTTCCTATGGTTCCGGTGGTCTCCACAAAGGGAACAGGTATTGCCAAGCTATTTGACACTATAATAGACCTTTACGAGGAGGGAGATAAAACCAGAAACATTGTAAAACACATTCACGTTGCTCACGGGCCGGTGGTTGAAAGAAGCGTAGACCGCTTAAGGGAAGCCATTTACAAGAACCCTAACGCAATGGATGAGTTTACTCCAAGATACATTGCGCTGCGTCTGCTCCAGCATGACAAGGAGATGGAAGGGGTTCTCAACGCCTTCAGCAACAAAGATGAGATTCTGAAAATCAGAGACGTAGAGGTGGAGCGCATTGAACGTGAAACCGGAGACACTCCGGAGACGGTGATTATGGACTCCAAGTACGGCTTCATAGACGGCGCAATAAGAGAGACTTACAAGGCCGGAGAGAGAAAACCGGGAACCACTCCAACGGAAAAGATAGACAACATTGTAACCCACAAAATTTGGGGCTTCCCAATCTTCCTCATAGCCTTGTTTTTAATCTTCCAGGCAACCTTCTCACTGGGGCAGTATCCTATGGACTGGATAAGTGCGGGAGTAGACAAACTTGGAGAAGTTGTAGGCAGTGCAATGAGTGAAGGATGGTTCAAAGCCCTCATAGTAGACGGCATAATTACCGGCGTTGGCGGAGTGCTGGTATTCCTTCCTAACATCCTCATTCTCTTCTTCTTTATCTCACTTATGGAGGCCAGCGGCTATATGGCCCGTGCCGCCTTCATTATGGATAAGATTATGCACAAGGTTGGACTCCACGGCCGCTCCTTCATTCCGCTTATGATGGGATTCGGCTGCAACGTTCCGGCCGTTATGGCAACCCGCACAATTGAGAACCGCAACGCCAGAATGATAACCATCCTCATTAACCCGCTAATGAGCTGCAATGCCCGCCTGCCTATCTATCTGCTGCTTGCCGGCATCTTCTTCCCAAAGAGCGCCGGATTGGTAATCTTCTGTATTTACCTGGGAGGCGTTATTTTAGCGGCCTTAATGGCAAAACTTTTTGGCAAGTTTATCTTTAATGAAGACGAGACCCCGTTTGTAATGGAACTCCCGCCTTACAGAATCCCAACCTGGAAGTCACTGCTAAGAGACACCTGGGACAAGGGCAAACAGTACATTCACAAGATTGCCACCGTAATTCTTATAGGAACTCTAATTGTTTGGGCCTTAAGCTATTTCCCAAGCGGAGACCCGGACCCTGTAGCCCGATTGGAACACTCTTACCTTGCAATGATAGGTAATTTTATCTCTCCTATTTTGTCCCCGATAGGATTCCATTGGCAGGAGACCGTCTCCCTTTTGAGCGGCATGGCTGCAAAGGAGATTGTGGTGAGCACAATGAACATGCTCTATACCTTTAACGGTGAGCTCATTATAGGCAGCGTGCTCACACCTGCCATTGCCATAGCCTTTATGGCCTTCACCCTCATCTACTTCCCTTGCATTGCAACCATAGGTGCCATTAAGCACGAAACCGGCAGCTGGAAGTGGGCCCTCTTCACCGTCTGCTACACCCTCCTTCTTGCCTGGATAGTAGCCTTCCTGCTCTCCAAACTCTTTGCCCTGCTGTAACTCCTAACAATCTCCTCTTTCCTCCGCGATAGTTTCCGTTACCCCACCATAGTCTTTAAAACCGACATCCTCTCCTTGTTAAAGCTGCCAAAGCTGCCATTTTTTGCCTCAGAGTAAAATGTATCCATCTTTTGGGTCAATTATACTCAAATGCTTGGAGGTAAGCACTTTTCCCCTTTTATTTGCCATAAAAAACCTTAAAATCAAAAAACATCTTATAAACTTATATGTTTATAAGTGAAAAATTATTATCTTTGTTATGGAATTTGTAAGATCAATTGAAGG
>JAFZIN010000005.1 GCA_017554305.1 Bacteroidales bacterium
ACCTTTACCTTCCAGCCGGAGAGCTTCATCAAAGGAGAGAAATACTCACTCTACGCATCACTGCTTCTGCTAATCCTAATAGCAGGAGCAATTGCTCTTTCCATAAAGAAGAGGTCCGTCACAAAAGAAGCATAAGCGGGTGGGTTTATAACCCGGCTAAAGAACTTATCATAACGGCAGCTACGCCTATAGGGGCCACGTATCTTATAAGGAATCTGAGAGTTACAAGGAGCCATCGTGGAACCTTGTGCATACCGGAACTGGTAATTTCATCCTCAAAATCTTTGCGGGTAATCTTCCATCCTACAAATACAGCAATTAGGAATCCTCCCGTTGTCATAAGAATATTGGCAGAGATTTTATCAAAGAGGTCAAACACCGTTCCCCATATTGCACAGCATACGCCCAAGGCAACCAAAAGAATAGAGGAGATAGCAACGGCCTTTACTCTCTTGAATGAGAATATCTCCATAACAAAGGCTACAATTATCTCCAGAATGGAGATGGCAGAGGAGATGGCCGCGGCAAAGAGCACAAAATAGAAGAGTATTGCAATTACCTTACCCATAGCCATTTGCCCAAAGACCTCAGGCAGAGTTATAAAGGCAAGGCCCGCTCCCTCTGTAGGCGAAATTCCAAAAGCAAATACTGCAGGAAGTATGGCCGCTCCCGCAATAAGTGCAAAGAGAACATCGGAGGTTACGGTGAGTGACGTTGTCTTTAAAAGATTGTCTTTATGAGGCGCATACGAGGCGTATGTTAGTACACAGCAGCAACCCAGGGATAGAGAGAAGAATCCCTGTCCCATTGCATATAAAATTGTCTTGAACGTAACCTTTGAGAAGTCTGGCTTAAAGAGAAATCTCAAACCCTCTGAAGAACCCGGAAGGGTGAGAGAATTTATCATAATCACCACTATCAGAACCGCAAGAATGGTGATGAGATATTTGCAGCTGCGCTCAATTCCCTTCTGCACACCCAGCATTACAACACCGCAGGTAAGTCCCAGGAATATAAGCATATAGATAAGGTTCTGCGATGTGCTTCCCGTTAAAGCGGAGAACATTGCGGCACTCTGTCCGGGAGTCTCCGGAGCAACGTCTAAGCAAATGGAATGAAAGAGATAACTTACAGTCCAACCGCCAACAACGCAGTAGAAGGAATCAATTATTATTGCTGTAAGAACTCCCAAAAGACCAACATATTTCCACTTGGATTTTGGAGCAAATTTATCGTATGCAGAGTAGGCGTTACTTCTTGCGCGGCGGCCAATTACAAACTCCGCAACCATTACCGGCAGACAGATTAAGGCCACAACAATCAGATAAACTATTATGAAAGCGGCGCCTCCGTTGTTGCCTACAACGTATGGGAATCTCCAGAGATTTCCCAAGCCTATTGCGGAGCCCACCAGTGCCAGAAGCATACCCAGCGAGCTTTTGAATTTAGCTCTTTCTCTCATATACAACAAATTGGATTTTTATGTTGTTCTCTTTGTCTGTCAATACTTTAGAAGAAGAGATTTCCTTCCACTCCTCAAGGTTCATCTTAGGAAAGAAAGCGTCTGCACCCTCCGCCTCTGCAAAAATTTTTGTTATGTAAATTCTCTTTGCAAAAGGCATTGCGGCAGAGTAAAGAGTTGCTCCGCCAATAACAAAAAACTCCGTGCGCTTTCTCTTAAGTTCCTTTAACAGAGAGTCTAAATCCTCCGCCTGCTCAATAGTTGTATTTGTTGGAGTGCCGTCTTTTTTAAAGGCCGGAGGAGTAGGAAGAGAGAGCTTTGAATGAGATACCACAATGTTCCTTCTTCCCGGAAGCGCCCTCCCAATAGATTCAAAAGTTTTTCTTCCCATAATTACCGGGTGTCCCATAGTAACCTGCTTAAAATAAGCAAGATCCTCTGCTATGTGCCAAAGGAGCTGGTTTCCCTTTCCAATGGCACCGTTTTCTGCAACCGCGGCAATCAGTGATATCATAAACCTATATTTTAAACCGCAACCGGTGCTTTTATTGCCGGATACGGATCATATCCTGTAAGTTCAAAATCTTCATACCTGAAGGAGAAAATATCTTTCTGCTCACCCTTAATAATCATCTTTGGAAGAGCCCTCGGCGTTCTGCTCAGCTGTTCTTTAACCTGCTCAAAATGATTAAGATATATATGAGTATCTCCCGTTGTATGAACAAAATCTCCAAGAGCAAAACCGCACACTTTTGCAATCATCATTGTAAGCAGAGCGTACGATGCAATATTGAACGGCACACCCAAAAAAGTATCTGCACTCCTCTGGTAAAGCTGGCAGGAGAGTCTGTTGTCTGCAACGTAAAATTGAAAGAGAGAGTGGCATGGAGGAAGCGCCATCTTTTCAATCTCCGCAACGTTCCAGGAAGAGATTAAAATACGGCGGGAATCGGGATTATTTTTAAGCATATCCATCACATTCTGAAGCTGATCTATATGCCTTCCGTCTCCGCAGTTCCACCTTCTCCACTGTGCCCCGTAAACCGGCCCCAGCTCACCGTTTTCATCTGCCCATTCATCCCAGATACTCACTCCGTGCTCCTTCAGATACTTAATGTTGGTATCTCCGTTTATAAACCACAGAAGCTCGTAAATTATTGATTTTAAGTGTACTTTCTTGGTTGTTAAAAGAGGGAAGCCCTCATTGAGGTTGAACCTCATCTGGTGGCCGAATATACTCTTTGTCCCCACGCCGGTGCGGTCATGTTTAACCACACCCTCATCCATTATTTTCTTTAGAAGATCTAAATACTGTTTCATGGAGACAAATTTACAATTTTATTCAATGGAAACACCCACTTTGGGCAGTCCAATGCGAAGCAGGATGGGCAGATGATCACTTGCACCACCAACAAAGCGGGGCCCAATAAAAGTTCTTCTGGTCTTAACGCCAAAATACTTCTTGTCTTCCGTCAAAAGGTGCGGCATGTAAAAGACGCAGGCAGAGCCTTTTACGGAATCGCTCACTAAAAACTGATCCAGCATTTCCCACTTTCCTCTGTACTTATGCGAGCCCTTAACCTCTGAACCAGAGCCTGTTAAGGAATCTTTTAATCTTCCCGACAGATTATTCAACCCCAAGCTTCTGAGTGCCTCGGATGTTGGAGCATCATTGAAATCTCCCATAGCAACTATAAAAGCGGAAGGGTTTGCACTTTTAATGGAATCTGTAACGCTCTTTAAAAGTGAAGCCACCTCCATCCTTTTGGAAGAGGAACTTTTCTCTCCGCCAAGCTTTGATGGCCAGTGATTTACAAAGACGTGCAGAGTGTCTTCTCCAACCGTACCCTTTGCATAAAGTATATCTCTGGTTCTGAAAGAGCGCACTCTTAAAAAGCGGATTTGATGAATGTTAAAAATCTTATCGCGATACAAAAGCGCCACATCTATCCCTCTTTTGTCCGGAGAATCGCGGTGGATAATTTTATAGCCTAACCGCTCCAGCGGAGTGTTATTAACCAGCATTCTTACAGCAACATAACTGTCCGTTTCACAAAGCCCTATAAGAAAAGGAAACTCACCCTCTTTATCCCTTACCGCCATAATTGTCTTAACAATCAAATCTCTTTTAATTGCAAAGCGTCTATAGTTCCACACCTTTGTAGAATCTTCTCTCTCACCCTTTTGTAAAGGAGAGTAAAAGTTCTCCAGGTTCCAGAACATAATAAGCAGAAGCAGATAATCTCTTAAGTTCTTCATACGCCAAATATATACTCATTTTAAAGCGGGCGGATGCCACAGAGTATATTTGACCTTTATGCAGAATACATTTTTCTTTTTGTTAAATTTGTAGCCTTGTTAAACGAATAAAAAGAGATAAAAGATATGTCTGTAAAGTGCGGTATAGTAGGACTTCCAAATGTTGGTAAGAGCACTCTGTTCAATTGTATCAGTTCCGCAAAGGCGGAGGCTGCAAACTTTCCTTTTTGCACAATCAATCCTCAGATAGGTTCCACTGCGGTACCTGATAAAAGGCTGGAAAAACTGGTGGAGATGGTTCATCCCCGCAATGTGGTGGCAGCAACTGTGGAGATTGTAGACATTGCCGGCTTGGTAAAGGGAGCCAGTAAGGGAGAAGGTCTTGGAAACCAGTTCCTTGCAAATATCAGAGAAACAGATGCCATTCTGCACGTGCTGCGTTGTTTTGATGATCCAAACATTGCACATGTAGACGGCAGCGTAGATCCGGTAAGAGACAAAGAGGAGATAGATACAGAGTTGCAGTTAAAGGACCTTGAAACTGTGGAGAATAGACTGGCTAAAGTCTCTAAACAGGCAAAGACCGGAGGAGACAAAGAGGCGCAGAAGCTCTGCAACGTTCTGGAAAAGTATAAGGAGGTTCTGGAAAGAGGAGAGAATGCCCGCAGCGTAACCTTTGATAATAAGGAAGATATAAAGTTGGCAAAGAGCCTCTTCCTTCTTACGGCTAAGCCGGTTATGTATGTCTGCAACGTAGATGAGGCAAGCGCCGCAACTGGTAATGCATACGTGGAGAGGGTAAAAGAGGCTGTTAAAGATGAGGGAGCAGAGATTCTGGTTCTTGCAGCCAAGATAGAGTCAGACATCGCGGAGATGGAGAGTTATGAAGACCGTCAGATGTTCCTGGAGGAGCTGGGACTTAAGGAGAGCGGTATTGTGCGTCTGGTTCAGGGAGCCTACCGCCTGCTGGGACTCCAGACCTACTTCACCCAGGGAGAGCCGGAGGTACGCGCCTGGACCTTCAAAAAGGGAGATAAGGC